>NZ_DFOE01000037.1:0-615841 GCF_002376635.1 Sphingobacterium sp. UBA3549
ATAGATGGGGCTGGTCCATCGGCCATGTTCCGTTCCCATCCTTACGCGCTCCGGGCCACATGGATTGCAGCAACAGCATGTATAATTATACCTTTTTCTAAAATAAGTACATTAAGTGGATATAAGCAATTAAACGCTCTTCGGGAGAGATAATTGAATGATGTCGTGAAAGATATTTTAGGGCATGATGTGAAACAAAGGGCCAAAATCATGATCAGCATTAATAAAAGATGACCTAACATATTACAGGAATTTTTACTTGAGCGAAAATATAGCTACAAATTGTTTTTAGATTATATAAAAAGATACAATGAAGTCAGGTTATTAAAAAAAGCTGGAGCGGAAATCGCTGGGGATATTTAGTTTACTAGATTATTGGCGTCATTTATAACGCCAATAACCTAATAAAAGATATTGTGGGGGATGGAAGTTTACCCTTCCTCCGTATAAAAATCAATTAATGACGATATATAAGGATCTTCCCAACCGTCGGAGATGTTTTCAAAGTCTTCATCGGGTATATTTGTCTGTCTAATTTCTAGGGACGTTCCTCTTTTATGTTCATGCAGTTTTAGTGTAACAATAGACGGAGTGTCTGTTTCTCCAAAATACCATTCCTGTACAATTTTTGTCGAAGGTTGTAGTTCCAAGAACCGGCCAGTAATAGCTCCGTCCCATAAAGAGAATTCTCCATTGACAGTGGCGTCTATGGACACCAGATCACCTGTCCATAGACGAGCCGTAATTTCAGTCGTTAATGCGAGATACAGCTCCTCTGGAGTTGCAGGAATAATAGCATATTTCTTGAATTCTTTCATAATGCAAAGTTACGCTTTCTTGTAATTTACCACTTATTTTGACTTCATTTTTATTTATCTTAATTTTATCGCAAACTATAAGGACAACATGAGTAATTTTCTGCCGAATGCTTTAGTGAAAAAATTAGGAGTGAATCCGTTATTTGATAAAGACGCATTTATAAAAGTACATGAGGAGGGGATTCGGGCTACGGCAATACGCCTTAATCCAAATAAATTGGAAGAATGTCCATTTGACAATAAGGGTAAAGTGCCCTGGTGTAATGCAGCTTATTATCTCCAAGATCGTCCAGTGTTTACATTAGATCCTCTATTTCATGCTGGTGCTTACTATCCACAAGATGCTTCTTCCATGTTTATAGATTATATTATTCAACGTTTGAAGCTAAATCTACATGCTGTTCGGGCGTTGGATTTATGTGGAGCCCCCGGCGGAAAGTCTACGTTATTAAACAGCAGCCTCCATCCCGATTCGCTCTTGGTTGCCAATGAAATTATTAAGGCTAGGGTTACAATTTTGCAGGATAATTTAATGAAATGGGGAAATGCTAACACTGTAACAACAAATAACGATCCTGCTGCCTTTAATCGTCTTCCTGGATATTTCGATTTAATGGTAGTCGATGCACCTTGCTCTGGATCTGGTATGTTTAGAAAAGATGCCGATGCCATAGAGGAGTGGTCTGAAGCTAATGTGAAACTTTGTAGTGAAAGGCAACAACGTATTTTGGCTGAAAGTTTGACCGCCTTGAAAGAGGGGGGCTATCTGTTCTATTCGACCTGTTCTTATTCATCAGAGGAAAATGAAGACATCGTTGATTGGCTATTGGATAGCGGCGATTTTGAATCTGTTGAAATAAACGTTGAAGATAATTGGGGAATTGATCATACATTTTCTGTAAAGCATCGCGGACACGGCTATCGGTTTTATCCACATAAATTAGGGGGGGAGGGTTTTTTTATTGCTGTTCTTAACAAAGTTGGTGAACAGGAAACGTTCAATAGAAAAAGAATTAAACCCGAAAAGTCAGATGTGCCCAAAGGGATTTTAAATGATTGGATTTCAAATAGTGATAGTTTGCACACCTTCCTTCATCATGAAGATGTATATGTTTTTCCAAAAATGTACGAAAACGATTTAAAATATCTTCAAAATGTACTCTATCTTAAGAATGCAGGAATTAATGTCGGAAAGGTCAATAGGAAAGAGCTAATACCGAGCCATGCATTGGCTTTGAGTAATTATTTAGCAGTAGAGTATAAGGCGGTAGACTTATCGCTTGAGGACGCGCGAAACTACCTTAGAAAGGAGAATATCGTTGCAGATACATTTGCTGATGATATTCAAGGGTGGACAATAGCAAGGTTTAAAGGCCAACGATTGGGCTGGATGAAGGTATTACCTAACCGAATCAATAACTATTACCCCAAAGAACTTCGGATTGTAAATTTATAAGATCTGCTTGTAGATTTGTACGAATAGCATTTCGGGCGTGCTTTCTTATAAAAGTTTTCCCTAAGAAAGGCTGACGATAATTGAACAAATATCTTCGGCAACTTCCTCTTTCGATTTTAGGCTAAACTCATGGATATTACCTGATCGTTCAATTATAGTAACCTTATTAGTGTCGGTCGCAAAGCCTGCTCCTTTATCCTGCATCGAATTGAGAACGATAAAATCTAGGTTTTTTCGAATCAATTTATCTTTGGCATTTTCCAGTTCATTATTGGTTTCCAAAGCAAATCCAATGAGCAGTTGTTGCTCATTCTTTTTAGCTCCTAAAGTAGCCAAAATATCTACTGTTTTCTTCAGCTCAATAGAGAATTCATTTTCTTTCTTTTTTATTTTTTGAGTGGCTACATTGATGGGAGTGTAGTCTGCGACAGCAGCGCTCATCACAACAATATCCGCCGCTTGGAAGTGTTCTTCACAAGCACTTAACATTTCTGCTGCTGAGGTCACTGAAATTTTGAGAACACCTTCAGGACTTTTCAGGGCGCTAGGTCCTGAAACAAGCGTGACATCCGCTCCAAGTTCTTTGAGCTGCGCAGCGATGGCATACCCCATTTTTCCACTTGAATGATTCCCAATAAAGCGGACTGGGTCTATAGCTTCATAAGTAGGGCCAGCAGATACTAACGCCTTCTTTCCGGATAAAGGGAGCGCTCGCTCTGAAAATTTAACTAAAAAATCCAGTATTTCTTCCGGCTCAGCCATGCGCCCTTCACCTATTAATCCACTAGCTAATTCCCCGTTTCCCGGAGGAATTAAGATATTGCCGTAAGAACTTAGCTTTTTGATATTAGATTGTGTAGAGGGATGTTTCCACATATCTAAATCCATCGCCGGAGCGAATAGCACTGGACATTTCGCTGATAGATATACGGCTGTTAGCAAGTTATCGCACAATCCAGTGGCCATTTTGGAAATGGTATTTGCTGTTGCAGGAGCGACTAAAATGTAATCAGCAGATAGCGCAATTTCGACATGATTATTCCATTCCCCAGTATTTGGCTGGTAATAATCGATAAGCACTGGTTTTTTGGAAAGTGTAGAAAGCGTAAGCGGGGTGATAAAGGCCGTGGCTTCTTTTGACATAATAACGTTAATCTGGGCATCTGCTTTTATCAACATGCGGATGAGGGATGCAATCTTGTATGCGGCAATACTGCCGCATACAGCAATTACAATATTTTTCCCAGCTAAAGCCATTTTTTAAGGATTAGTCCTGCTCCTTCGAGGGATTTCTGTAATACACTTTATCGTGTAAAAATTCATCGATGGCAACCAAAGTAGGCTTTGGCATACGCTCATAATGTTTTGAAATCTCTATTTGCTCGCGGTTTTCGAATACCTCTTCCAAGTTATCGTTATTACTTGCAAACTCTGCAAGTTTTCCGTTCAATTCTTCTTTAATATCTACTGCAATTTGGTTCGCGCGTTTAGAAATAACTACAATAGATTCATAGAGATTGTCAGTGCCTTTGTCCAATTGTCTCAAGTCACGTGTAACTGTAGAATTTGGAATTGAATTATTATTTTTTTGACTCATCTTTTTGGGTATTTTCTTGTTCTTTTTTCGCCTTTTGTTCTTTGATATATACTTCCTGTTCTGCAAGAGCCTTATTATACTCTTTCACTTGGGAGAGTGCAGTTTTAATGCCTTTTTCAGAATTCTCCCGAAGGGATTCTGCCTCTTTCATATGTTTGCTGTTTGGAAAATTACTTGCGAAGTTACGGTAATAATCCAAAGCTTCATCAAATCTACTTTCTTGTTTCAGGAAGATACTTTTGGATGCATAGATGTATTGAGCCTTTAATGTCAAAAACTCAATTTCTTCTGCATATTTTGTATCAGGGTATTCTTTTAGGACATTTTGCAAAGCAATGACCGCCGCCCTATAATCATCATTAAGGCCCATGTCGTAATACAGTCTTGCATTGGCAAAAGCTTTAAGCTCTAGCTTATCTCTTAATTTCTGAATAAGATCGGAAGCTTCTTTAGATCGCTCGGATTCGGGATAAAGATTAACAAAGAGCTGTAATGCGTCAATTGCCTTTCGTGTATTTGCTTGGTCCAATGTTGATCTTGGAGAATCCAAGTAATAGCAATAAGCATGCATAAACCTACATTCTTCAGCTCTTGCACTATTGGGATATACATCAGCAAAATCTTTAAAGTGAAATGCAGCTGACGTATAATCTTTCAGACGGTAGTTGGCAAATGCCAAATAATAGTAAATATTTTCTGCTTCAGCTTGTCCGCGGAATTTCGTCCGCAAGTCATCAAACAAAACTAACGCCTTGGTATATTTCTTTTTTTCATAAAGTTTTACAGCCTCTTCGTATTTTTGAGCGATATTATTGCTTGCGCGCAATTTCTCAAATTTACTCTTACAGCCAGTAAATACCAATAGAAACATCATGCCGGCACAGATAGCCGCTATACGCCTATTTAAAAACATTTTACAAAGATAAGTGAATTTGTTATACTAATCAATTAAATTTTATTGCGCAATATAGTTTAATAATTTTTTGATCGCAAAAACAAGATTTCTTATTAACATACTTTAACTCGACGAAGAGCGTAAGATGAAAATATTGTCATATACTTGTTGTTTTTGTGGGGGTAGTTAGGCCTAAGAATATACATTTTAAAATATTTGACTATCTTTACATATTACAATCATTGAATAGCATTAAGAGTATGACATTAAAAGAAAAAGTTGAGCAAGCATTAGATACCTTGAGACCATATTTGGAAACTGATGGCGGAAATGTGAGTGTCGAAGAGATTACAGCGGATAATGTCGTGCGTTTAAAATTATTGGGAGCATGTGCTTCATGTTCAATGAGCATCATGACCTTCAAAGCTGGTTTAGAGCAGGCAATAAGGAAGGCTGTTCCTGAAATTACCGCTGTTGAGGCAATTAATTTAACGGATCCCGACTCTCCTGAAGCGACTCTACCCCCTGTTAATTAGTTGTGCTCTTAACACAATTTAACGGCTAGTTCGGCTACTTTTGTTTAAATTTGTTCTATGAAGTTGCTGGTTTCAATATTTCTTATTGTCTTTTTAACTTTTTTCTTTTCCGCATCACATGCTCAGGAAAGGAAGATTGTTCAATATTCCGGTATTGTCACAACCGTTGGATCCGGGCTTCCAGTAGGTTATGCAACAGTCACCAATTTATCTTTTAGAAATGAAGCTTTTGCCGCAAATAATGAAGGTTACTTTTCTTTTGTAGCCCATGTCGGAGATACCATTCGTTTTACATCTGTGGGATTTGATCCTTTAGTGGTCACTATTCCTGAAGTTAAGGGAGACAAGTATACTGCAAATATCGTTATGCAAAATCTCGTTACGGAACTACCGATGGTTACCCCATACCCTTGGGCAAGTATCGAAGAGTTCAATATTGCTTTTATGAACCTCGACGTTTCCGAAGATAATATTGTGAGAGTAAGAAGATCCTTATCTTATGAATCTTTAGCTGCAATGGCTGCAGTAATACCGCGTGATGGAAACGAAATGCGATCAATTAACAATGCACAGAGCTTCAATACGATGAATAATAAGGTCATCAATCAACGATATGCTAATCCGTTGTTAAATCCTTTTGCTTGGGGTAATTTAATCCAGCAGATTACTAAGGGGAGTAAGAGCCGAAAAACTTCAAATTATTAATTTGTTGTCTTTAATTTGCCTAATTCTTTGACGCTTATTTTAGCAGAAAAGTAAGAAACGAGCGCAGAAATTCCAGTTACTGTTACAAATACCAAAAGGTAGTCGCTCCATTGATTTACCATAGGGTAACTGTCAATAATCGTATTTGCACCATCTTCTACACGAATAATTCCATAAGTTGATTGGATATAGTTAAATATAGCGCCTATCAATAGCCCTAACAAACAACCTATGAAAGCTATCATAAGGCCTTCATAAAAAAAGATGCGTTGAATCAGTTCATTATCACCGCCAAGGCCTTTCAGAATCGTCATATCCTTTTGTTTGTCTAGTACAAGCATCGTTAGTGAACCTACAATGTTAAATATGGCAATAACACTAATCAAGGTCAATATAAAGAAAACGACCCATCGTTCTACGCGAACATTTTTATATAACGTTGGGTTTTGTTCTTCTCTATTCTTTACGATATAATCAGGCCCGATTTTCTGTTGTAATACCCGCTCGAACGCATTGATATCTACGCCATCTTTTAGATAAAACTCGATTGATGAAACACGCTGATACTCTCCAAGAACCTCTTGGGCGAATGAGATTGGAGTAATGATCAAATTGTCGAAATCTTGTTGGTAACGCAATACAGCGCCTGGCGTAATCGACCGTATATTGAACTCCTCAGCAGGGTTTGATGAATTCTTTACCCCTTTTCTCGGGGAATATACTTGAATCTGCTCAGTAGGTTTTTGTAATGGAATGCCCAGGTTGGCCTGCACACTTGCGCCAAGAATGGCCAGATTAATAGAATCGTGTGTAAGCTGATATTGACCGTCTACAATAATACTGTCTCCGGTTGTTTTACTCAGAGATTGCGGCTCAATTCCCTTTATATTGGCAATAAATTGTCTATTTGAATATTGCAGTAATACCTTTTCTTGTAGAACTTCAGTGTAATGAATCACATTGGGGTCTGTTCTTAATTCATCAAAAGCTGTACTTTTTGTATCGAAAAGTTTTCCTTTGGAGGGTTCTATCTTGAGTTCTGGAGCAAACTTACTGTACATAGACAAAATAAGTTGCTCCATTCCATTGAAGGAGGAAAGCAATATAATCAATGCAGCACTACTTACCATTACACCGATTACACTAATGGATGAAATAATATTAATGGCGTTGACAGATTTCTTGGAAAAAAGATATCTTTTAGCAAATAGGAAGGGCAGATTCATGACTCTTATTGTCGAATAAAGGGATTGGAATTTTTTTCAAAGCCAATCGTTGTGGACGGCCCGTGCCCAGGATATACAACGGTATCATCGGGCAAAGTATAAAGTTTTGATTTTATACTATCTAAAAGCTGTTGGTGATTGCCTCCTGGAAGATCCGTCCTACCTATGCTGTTGCGGAAGAGTACATCTCCTCCAATCAGAAATTTTTGATGAGCAGAATAGAAACAAATATGAGCAGGAGAATGACCCGGCGCCAGAATGACTTCTAGTTCGTCATTCTCCAAGTAAATGGTATCGCCGTCATTTAAAAATGTATCTCCAATTGGGGAGATGTCATATCGGATGCCCATTTGAGGGGCATAATTCTGAACAGCTACTAAAATAGGTACTTCTCCTTCATGAAACTGTGGCAACAAGCCATATCTTTCATGAACAAAACTATTTCCTAAAACATGGTCAATATGGCAATGTGTATTTAATAGAAGTTTAGGCTGAAGTTTATTGTCGGCGACAAAACTTACTACTTCTTGCTGATCGTGCTCGCCATACATGCCCGGATCAATGATAATTGCATTTCCTGACTCGTTGTATAGTAGGTAAGTATTTTCCTGATATGGATTGAAAGTAAATGATTTGATCGTAAGCATAGAGGTAAAATTACAGATTTTATTGATTTCTTACTATGGAAAGATTAACTATTCCAAATTTCCCAATTCTTTTCCGCTTGAAGGACCAACATTTCATATCCATTTTTGATTCTGGCTCCCATTTGTTTACTTTTTTGTAGAAATGTAGTTTCCTCGGGGTTGTAAATGAGATCATAACAAAGATGGTTCTCATTTAGAAATTCGTAAGGGATTTTTGGCGATTGTTCTGTATGGGGAAAAGTACCAACAGGTGAACAGTTAATAATCACCGTATGGTCTGCTAGGATAGCAGCATCCAATTCATCATAAGTCAACTGGTCTGCGCCCTTGGTTCTGCTCACTAGAGAATGCATTATTCCAAGTCGATTCAGCGCATAAATTACTGCCTTTGCAGCACCGCCATTACCTAAAATTAAGGCCTTTTTATCTACTTGGGGATTAATTAGCGGCCTTATTGACGCCTCAAAGCCATAAGCATCCGTATTGTAGCCTTTTAGCTGCGTTGCGCCATCTGCTGTATGGCTAATTCGAATACAGTTGACAGCTTGAATTGCGCTGGCCTCTTCCGAAAGCTCGTCCAAATAATCCATAACTTCAATTTTATAGGGAATGGTCACATTCACACCATAGAAATCTTTGTTGGAGGCAATTTTTGAAAAATCAGCTATCTGAGGGATGGGGTACAAGTCATAATCGACATCGGTTATTTGCTCTTGGCGGAATTTTTCTAAATAATATTTTTTTGAAAAAGAATGCCCTAATGGGTATCCTATTAGCCCTAGTTTTTTCATTTAAAGTGGGAAAATTAGGTTGTTGGAATATGAATGGCGCTTCAATTTTGATATCCGGTCATCCTTTGGCGATGACCGGATAAAGTGCCTATATTATATTAATCTTTCGGCTTTGTATATTTTTTTACAATTTCAGTGATAATCTGATTTCCTTGAAGCTGTGGGAGATAATCAAAAAGGATGTGATACTTCTCCGGATCAGTTGCTAATCCAAGTTCCAAAAAGTTTAGTGCGTCGTTATACTGTCCATTGGCGAATAGATATGCAACGATCCGGTAGTATAACTCTGCCGCATTCGGATTCTGTGTGATAGCATCGGAAATCACATCAATAGCTTCTTCAATTTTACTTTGTTCAAATAGAATTGAGGAATAATCCAGCCATGCATCAATATCCGTTGGATTCAAGCTAACGACTCTTTTATAGGCTTCCTCTGCTAGGTCTATTTGCTGTAATTTATATCGTGCATCGGCGATGGCAAACCAGTAATCTGGATTTGTATCCTCCAATTCCAATGCTTTTTTATAAAAGTGCAGCGATTCAAAGTAACGTTCTTCGAAATCTAGGGTAACCCCAATGCCAAACCAGGCATCCGCAAGTTCCGCATCTAATTTGACTGCCTTTTTATAATAGTTTCGAGCCTCTTCCATCTGCTCCAGTTTTTCATAACATTCACCTATTGCGCAATAGGTATCAGCACTGGGTTGCTCATATTCAAATGTTTGCTTGTAAACATCCAATGCTTCTTGGTAGCGATCTAAATTGACGAGAGCATTTCCCTTATTGAAATAAGCTGAAGAAAAATCATCCTTGATCAATATCGCATAGTCATAGGCGTCCAAAGCTTCTTCAAACCGGCTGATCTTATGGTATGAATTTCCTAAGTTATACCACGCGTAGTAAGAGTAAGGGTCTGAATCTATGTATTTCTTATAAAAGGAGATACTTTCTTCCTGTCTATCTAATACGTCATAACAATAAGCCAGTTCATAAAGTGCTTCTTGGTAATCCATATTGAGTTCAAGAGCCTTTTTTAGATAAATTATAGCTTTATCATAATTCATTTGGGCCTGAAATATCATCGCAATATGGAAATACACCTCATCCTTGTTGTCCAACAGAGGAAGAGCTTTAAACAGCTGTTCCAAGGCATCATCGAATTTTCCAATGCTTCCTAGTATACCACCACGGATCAAAAATATATCTCCTTCGGAGGCTTCTAATAGTTCCGCTTTATCCAATGCAGCGAGCGCATTCTGATATTGCTGAATCGTTGAAAACAGTTGCGCTTGTTTCAATAGAAATGTAATATCAAAGGGATGCTGGCTGATTGCGAATTCGGCGACCTGTAGCGCCTTTACAGGATCATTTTTTTCTGCGTAGTAATCAATAATTCCTTCAAAAGCTTTGGAGTCAAAAAAATACTGATCCTCGTTTCGAAGCATTTCCTCATATCTGTCCACCGAGATTTTTCTTTCTTCGGGGTTCTCAAATTCAAAATCCTCTTCCATTCTCAAAAGTTTAAAATCAGTATCCTGTTCTTTAATTCAAAATACTAATTTCTTATCTAATTTGATGGAACTAATTTTCCACAAATCGGATATCGTTCACAAAGTTAAGGATAAATACGTGTAAAATGAAAAAGCCGGCTATAAAGCCGGCTTTTACTATAATGGTATATATTGTATACAATTATTTTTTGATCTCAACGCGACGGTTTTGAACGCGACCTTCTTCAGTAGCATTAGATGCAACTGGGTTTTTCTCTCCGTAACCGTTAGCAGTGATGCTTGATGAAGAAACACCAGCATTTACTAAATATTGTTTTACAGAGTTAGCACGGTCTTTAGATAAAGTCATGTTATAAGCTTCAGAACCTTCAGCAGATGCATAACCATCTAATTGTACAGATGCATTGTTATCACGTAACTCTTTAGCCAATTTGTCTAATGTAGAGTAAGATGAAGTTTTCAATACTGAGCTATCAAATTCGAATTGAATTGGAGCATAGTAACCGTTAGAAGTAGTAGAGCTAACAACTGGCTCTGGGAATTTGATTGGACATCCTGAACCATCTACTGGAGTACCAGCTGGAGTTCCAGGGCATTTATCAAATTTATCAGATACACCGTCACCATCAGCATCAGCGCTTAATGTGTTAACTGTACCTTCTAAAGTGCTTACACGTTGTTTTAATGCTTCAACTTCGTTTCTCAATGAAGGGTCTTTCAACTCATCGTACATTGTAGCAACTGGGTTAGCAAAAGTCAAGTTTTGTTTGTCTCTTGAACCTAGAGTGAATTCTAAACCAGCCATTACTGTAGAGAATTTACCTTTATAATCTGTACGAGCTGGACCATACAATAAGTTATCATCAGTGAAGTTCATCGTGTAACCTAAGTTCAACGCAACTACTTCAGATAATTTAAATTTAGCACCAACACCTACTGGAACGAAAGCTGTTAATTTGTTATCACGGTCACCAGTGTTCTCACGATCTCCAAAAACTTTCGAACCCCATTTACCTTTGTTGTTATAAACTTCATTAGTAAAATCTTCGTTCGCAAATTGAACTGGATTGTTGGCTAAAACTCCCAAACCTACTTTAGCATAGAAGTTAACTGCATTTTCTCTTCTCAAGAAATCAATAGTACCCAATTGGAATACACCGTTCAAGCTTGCTGCCCAGTTTACATCAGTTTGTGCTGATCTAGCTGCACCGTTACGGGCTGCACCAGAATTAGCTTCAAAACCGTTAAACCCGTCAAGCGCTTTGTTGTAAGTTTTAATCTTACCACGGTTTGCTTCTAATTCTAAACCAAATGTGTGAGAGAATTGTTTACGAATAGTTAATCCGTAGTATTCACCAACTTTGTTTTGGAAGTAACCTACTTTTTGTCCAAAAGCATTTGATCCAGGAAGAATTGTGTTTGGTGTAGTAATACCACCTTGCACTCCGATAGACCAAGTTCTGTATTGTGATCTACCACCGAATACTTGTTGAGCTTGCGCTGTACCAGCAAAACCTAAAGCGGCAACTAATGTAGCAGCAACAGCTGTTTTTTTAATTGTAGAATAGTTCATACTCTTGTTTTTAAGGTTATTATTAATTTTAATTGTTTTCAAACTTAATTATCTTGTATTAACACTTTGAAACAGTACAATTGCCGTGCCAAAGTCTTAAAGTTATGTTAAATATTTTGTTTCCGCTATATTTTGTACTAAATTAAGGATTTAATGTGAAACAACAAAACAAAAATCCGCTACGAAAGTACCAAATTTTTGTTTTGTTTCAATACGTTTAAGAAAAAAATTAAGGTTTTTTTTTCTAAAGCAAATAATGTACGATCAAGAGCGACAATCCACCTAATAAAGCTGAAACCGGAATAGTTAATATCCAAGCCCATAACAAACTGATTGTAACTCCCCAGCGTACTGCAGAAACACGTTTAACGACACCAACACCTATGATTGCACCGGTAATGGTATGTGTGGTAGAGGCCGGAATTCCAAAATGTTCTGTAATACCTAATGTTACCGCTCCCGCTGATTCAGCACAAACTCCTTCCAATGGTGTAACTTTTGTGATTTTGGTTCCCATTGTTTTAACTATTTTCCATCCACCACTCATCGTTCCGGCTGCAATGGCCGCGTAACAAGTTAATGGAATCCACTCGGGCATGTGTTCAGTCGTTGGGACATAGCCACCCGCTACCATGGCGACCAGGATAATTCCCATGACTTTCTGAGCGTCGTTACCTCCGTGTGCAAAACTTAGCGCTGCAGAAGAAACAAGCTGTAATATTTTAAACCATTTTTCGGCCACACTTGGTCTGGAGTTTTTCGCCAGATTAATCACAATTAATGTAATGATGACCGACATCGTCATACCTATGATCGGAGCGAGCACGATAAAAGCAATAATTTTTAATGTAGCGTCAATATTGATAGCATGAATTGGATCTGCGCCCAGAATAAATGCATATGCCATACCGGATCCCGCGAATCCCCCGATAAGCGTGTGTGAAGAACTTGATGGTACTCCGTAATACCAGGTAAACAAGTTCCAGCCAATTGCTGCTAATAAACCCGCGAAAATTACTTCTAATGTAATGTATTCTTCCAATACTGTTTTTGCAATGGTATTGGCTACCTTATGGTCTGTAAAGTAGAAGTAAGCGGCAAAGTTGAATATCGCAGCCCATAAAACAGCCATTGCTGGCGTTAAAACTTTTGTTGATACAACTGTCGCAATGGAATTGGCTGCATCATGGAATCCATTGATGTAGTCAAAAGCAATTGCAAGGACAATCACAACAACGAGTAATGTTGACATCATAATCTCGTAGAATTTTTGTGCACTTATATCGAATGATTATGCGTTTTTAACTAGAATGCTTTCTAATACGTTAGCAACATCCTCACACTTATCCGTTGCGTCTTCCATTGCAGACAACACTTCTTTGTGTTTAATTAATGAAATTGCATCCTTTTCAAACTCAAAGAGGTCAGCTACAGCCTTATCAAAGATATAATCTGCTTTGTTTTCAACACTGTTGATACGCACGCATGAATCTGTAATGTTCCGAATGTTTTTTAAGTCTCTAAGTTCATGGATAGCTTTTGACACATGTTCAGTGGCTTCAACCAATAAGTCCGCAATTTCTATCATTGGTTCAGTGGCTTTTTCCACCTTATAAAGGTCCATTCTGTTGGCAGCGCCATGAATAAAGTCGGCCACATCATCCAATGAACTTGCCAAAGAGTGTATATCTTCGCGATCGAAAGGAGTGATGAAATTCTTGCCTAACTCCAAATGAATTTGATGTGTGATATTGTCGCCCTTGTGCTCCAAATCTTCCATCTTGCGCGTAAAATCTTTTTTCTTCTCAGGATTGCTTGAGTTAACAATATCTTTTAACAACTTTGACATCTCGATCAAATTGTTGCCGGCTTGTTCAAACAAAGGGAAGAATTTTTTGTCCTTTGGAACGAAGTACTGAAAAATGCTATTTAAAGACATATCTTAAATTTATTTTTACAAAAGTAATACCTTAATGTTAAGTTAATGTTAACATTGATTTTGTTTAAACACAAAAGTGTCATCATTGTTTAGTTACCAGCTTGTACTTTTTGTAACGTAAAGCCAAAAGTGGTTCCGATACCTTCCGTACTGCGCACATTGACATTTTGCTGATGTGCTTCAACAATGTGCTTAACGATTGCTAACCCTAACCCAGACCCTCCTATATCGCGTGATCGGCTTTTGTCAGTTCGGAAAAAACGTTCAAATACGCGGCTGAGATTTTTTTCCTCAATGCCATAGCCGTCGTCTGTAATTTCGATTAGAACCTGTTCAAATAATGGGAAAATCTTAATTTTTGTTGTTCCACCTTCTTTTCCATATTTCAATGAGTTGTCTATCAGATTGTACAGTACCTGATGTATTTTATTGCGGTCTGCCTTCACCCAGTGCGGAGTGCCGGCCTTCGGTCTGAATTCGATTTTGATGTTGTGCTGTTTAGCTTTGTCTTCAAGGGAGTCTGTCGTGTCCTTGATCAGGTCGACAATATCAAATTTCTCAATATTAAGGACCATTTTGCCAGATTCCAATTTGGATATCTCATCAAGATCCAGAATTAGATAATTTAGCCGATCGAGATTTCGGGCAGCTTTGTTAAGGAAATTTTTTGCCATTTCCATATCCTCTTCCATAAGGCCGTCCTGCAGCGTCTCAATGTAGCCCTGTGTAGCAAAGAGTGGTGTTTTGAATTCATGTGAAATATTGGATAGGAACTCTCTTCGAAATTTTTCCTGTGATTTTAATTGTTCTATCTCGTTTTTTTTATCTTTTGCCCATGCTTTGACTTCGTTTTCAGCATCTGTAATAGGATCCTCGCTGATGTGTTCTCCAATAGCATCTTTAAGATCTTTGCCAAGTTTGAGATTGTGAATGAGTTTATACATCGTGTTGAGACGTCGATATATATATTTTTCAAATAGATAGTTAAATAGAAGAAAACTCGTTACCACCGCGACAAAGAAAATGATCAATGCTGTCTGCAGCTCGTGTTTATAATAAAAGCTGATCGTGGATATTGCAACACCAACCGCTGCTGAGTTTGCTAATAATAATTGTCTAAAATTCATTTGTTGAATAAAAAAGGCCCCTGATTTGGAGCCTAAGTTACTTATAATGATATTAATAAATTGTTAAAATTTTCCAATAATGGTTTTTGCACCTATAACCTTGTCACCAATGTTGACATTAATTTCAGTGCCCAAAGGGAGGAATAAATCTACGCGAGAACCGAATTTGATAAAACCAAACTCATTACCTTGCACCACTTCGTCCTTTTCTTTTATATACCATACAATACGGCGAGCGAGGGCTCCTGCAATTTGACGGAAAAGAACCTCTCTCCCTGCTTTATCTTTGACAACGACCGTTGTTCTTTCGTTATCTGTGGATGATTTGGGATGCCAGGCCACTAAAAATTTTCCAGGATGATATTTAAAGAATGTAACCAAACCGCTAATAGGATTTCTGTTAACGTGTACATTAACTGGCGACATAAAAATCGAAACCTGAATACGTTTATCGTGGAAATATTCATTTTCTTCGGTTTCTTCGATAACAACAACTTTCCCGTCAGCCGGACAAAGAATTATGCCGTCTTCCGGGTTGAACACTTTTTTAGGGCTTCTGAAGAACTGAACAACTGTAATAAACAGGAATGCTGATAGCGCATAAATAAACCATTTGACATACTGCGAAGCATCATAATAATCCGCAACTGCATTGATAATAAAGATAAAAAGTACAGCGATTGCTAATGTGGTGTATCCTTCTTTATGAAATTTCATATCTATTTATTTCTGCAAAGATAGTTATTTACTCGAATTGTCTATTTGTCTTTCAATTTTAATTGAATGGCTGTATACTTTTCCATCATTCCCCGTCGTAATACTCCCAGACACTTTAATGAGGTCATCCTGTGGCTTATTCTCTTTATATGTAGGAAAATAGAAATCAATGCCTTTTGCAATTCCGCTTAAGATTCCATCGAAAGACTCACTCCCCGAATCCGAAATTAACTTAAGGTTTTTTAGATTAGCCATTCCTGTTTTCTTTACCTCCACCAAATAAGAGAAGTTTACTTGTCGGGTAATTTCTATCCCCTTTTTATTGAGATTATCGTTAAAACGTTTCGCGAGGAAAGCATAAAAGTTAGCATAGTCATCGAAGCTACACGATTTGCTGTTGAATAGTTCTGCCCGCATGAAATAGTCATAAGGGAGGATGCTTAGCGACAAAAAATCTTCGTTGTTAAGATCTCCATTGTCATCATACGTTGTCGTAAGCACACCATTTAAAAACCGTTGTGTCATGGCATACACAGGCTGCTGGCCAACATTGTAAAAATACGTATTCCAGTTTCCTTGGGGCTTGCCATTTTTCACCTTTCCTTTACGTAAGTAAAAATCAAATCCAAATTCGGTAAAGCCTTCAAAGGGAATGGAAAATTCATAATTACCTTCACCATCCATTACCTCTTGCTTTCCCCTATTGTCCCAGTAATCTTTAATAAAGTAGCCTTGCTCGCTATAAGTGACGGTCAATAACGGCTTTCCGTCAGGATAGTAATATTTCCAGTCACCAGTAGGGAAATTATTTCGGAAAGTTACCTCCCATTTTAATACGCCGTTTGGATGATAAGCTTGAAACAAACCTTCTTTTTTACCGTCTGTGTAAGTTCCGACGAGTATTCTATTGCCATTGGGCGCAAAATCGCGAAATTCACCTTCGAATGACTGTTTGGTGAAGTCGAATTTACTAACACGCTCAATAGATTTAAACTCGCACTCTTTCGAAACCAGATAGTAGTATTTGTCGAAATAAAAACGAATCAGCCCTTGATCTAATTTTTCGTAGAATACAGGCTTCTCATCCTGTGCGTGAAGGTTTGTAAAACTGCACACAGAAATGAATAACAATAGATGGATGAGTTTTTTAATCATAATATTAATGCGCTTCAAGCCAATTTTTACCCTCTCCAATTTCTACAACCAATGGTACATTTGTTTTGATTGCATTGGTCATTTTATCCTGTATGATTTCCTTAAAAAGCTGTATTTCGCTTTTAGGTATGTCAAAAACCAATTCATCATGTACCTGCATGATCATTTTACCCGATAAGCCTTGCTGCTCAATTTCATTTTGAATGGCAATCATGGCAAGTTTAATTAAATCTGCGGCCGAACCCTGGATAGGTGCATTAATAGCATTTCTTTCTGCAAATCCACGAACCGTCATATTTGCCGAATTGATATCTCTAAGATAACGTCTTCGCTTTAAAATTGTTTCAACATAACCATTCTCTTTTGCAAACTCGATCGCATCACTCATATATCTTTTTATCCCTGTATATTGGTTAAAATACTCGTTGATGATATCAGACGCCTCTTTGCGTGATATGCCAAGATTTTGGGAGAGACCGAATGCCGATTGACCATATATAATACCGAAGTTAACGGCTTTAGCGTTGCGGCGTTGTTCGGAAGTAACAGCGTCAAAATCAGTATGGTATACTTTTGCGGCTGTTGCCCGGTGGATATCATGTCCTTGACTAAATGCCTCCATCATATTTTGATCTTTACTTAACTCGGCGATTAGGCGCAGTTCAATTTGCGAATAATCGGCTGATAGAATCACATGCTCTTCAGATCGTGGAATAAACGCTTTTCTTACCTCTCTACCTCTTTCGGTACGTATCGGGATATTTTGTAAATTCGGATTCGTCGAGCTCAGACGGCCAGTTGCAGCAACAGCTTGATTGTAAGATGTGTGAATTAATCCTGTTTCGGGGTTTATTAACTCTGGCAGCGCATCAACGTAAGTTGATTTTAGTTTTTGCATTTGCCTGAAGTTTAAAATATCTTGAACGATGTCTGATTTATGAGCTAATGCTAATAATACATCTTCTCCCGTTTTGTACTGGCCCGTTTTTGTTTTTTTCGCTTTGGGATCCAACTGGAGTTTGTCGAATAAAACTTCACCCAGTTGTTTTGGAGAAGCAATGTTGAAATTTACACCTGCTTTCTCAAAAATAGATCCCTCTAGATTTTTGATATCCTGCTCCAAAGTTTTTGAAAATTCTTCAAGTGCCGGAACGTCAATTTTTACCCCATTTCGTTCAATTTCAGCGAGTATATATACTAATGGGAATTCAACATCCTGAGCGAGTTCTATGGTGTTGGTCTCGATAAGGAGAGGTTGAAATATATTTTTTAACTGTAATGTGATATCTGCGTCCTCGGCTGCATATTCCTTTATTTTTTCAATCTCCACATCGCGCATGTTTCCTTGTTTCTTGCCTTTTTCCCCTATAAGTTCAGTGATGGATACTGGACTGTAATTAAGATAATTTTCTGCGAGGAGGTCCATACCATGACGGGTATCTGGATCAATCAGATAATGTGCAACCATCGTGTCAAAAAGAGGCCCTTTTACTTTTACACCGTATCGTGCCAAAAGTAAAATATCATATTTAATATTTTGTCCCACTTTTTCGATGTTCGGATTTTCAAATACTGTTTTAAAAATATCGACTACAGCTTGTGCTCCTTCACGGTCTGCTGGAGTGGGGATATAGTAAGCTCTGGCATTTTCAAAGGAGAATGATAAGCCTACGATGTCCGCGAGATTAGCGTCCAATCCTGTCGTTTCCGTATCGAAACAAAAACTATTCAAAGAAGACAGCTTTTCGGCAAGCTCTTTTTGTTTTTCTTGTGTATCGGCCAAAATATAATCATGCGCCGTATTATGGATGTTATTTATTTCAGTATTATCAACGATTGCTTGAGTAGTGACATCTGTTGTTGTCACGGTAGTTACTGTTGTAGAAAATAAATCCATTTGGCCAGTTGTGGAGGCGCTTCTGTCAAGAACGGAGAAATCTTCGCCGAAAACCCGTTTTCCAAGTGTCCTGAATTCTAGTTCCGCAAATAGTGGTTCAAGAATTTCTTTGTTTGGATCTTCCAGCTCAAGTGATTTTTCGTCCAGGTCAATTGGTACATCCAATAAAATGGTAGCTAATTTTTTGGAGATAAGTCCTTGTTCAGCAAAGTTTTCTACGTTTTCACGCATTTTTCCTTTGAGTTGATCCGCGTTAGCAATAATGCCTTCGACAGATCCGTATTCCTGCACAAGTTTTTTTGCTGTTTTCTCACCGATGCCCGGTATACCCGGTATATTGTCTACAGCGTCACCCCAAAGGCCGAGGATATCGATGACTTGACAGACATCAGAAACTTCCCATTTTTCCAAAATCTCTTTGACACCTTGTACCTCTGCTCCGTTACCCATACGGGCAGGTTTGTAGATAAAGATATTGTCCGATACGAGCTGGCCAAAATCTTTATCCGGTGTCATGCAATAGACCTTAAAATCTTGTTTTTCAGCTTTTTTTGCTAAGGTCCCGATAATATCATCTGCTTCGTACCCATCCATTGTAATAATCGGGATATTGAAGCCTTCGATTAAACGGTTTATATAGGGAATAGAGGACGCAAGGTCCTCAGGCATAGACTCACGGTGCGCTTTATAAGCTTCAAATTCAATATGTCGGGCGGTAGGAGCTGCGGTGTCAAACACTACTGCTATATGAGAAGGTTGCTGATTTTTCAATACGTCCAAAAGCGTATTGGTAAATCCCATGATTGCTCCTGTATTTAACCCATTTGAGGTAATTCGGGGAGTTTTGCTCAATGCAAAATAAGCTCTATATATAAGAGCCATTCCATCTAAAAGAAATAGTTTTTTCACAAAATTGAATTTTAGTGTCTATTGCAAAGGTAAGAAATTCATTAACGGGTAAGTTTAATAAATTTTTCCGATTTTTGCAGCATGACACATTTAATGCAGCAGGAGTTATGAGAGGATTGGTAACTAAATCGACAGGTAGTTGGTATCAGGTTTTGGGCGAAGATAATCGAAGATACGATTGTCGGATCAAAGGGAAGTTTCGCACCAAAGGGATAAAAACAACGAATCCTGTTGCTGTTGGAGACTGGGTTCATTTTGAGGTGGAGCCGGATCAGGAAAGTGCCGTCATTCATGAATTAGAACCTCGCCGGAATTACATTATTCGTAAGTCCGTCAATCTCTCCAAGCAAACCCAGATTATAGGAGCAAATTTGGATCAGGCATTTTTGGTGGTGACCTTGGCCTCTCCACCGACTTCCTTGGGATTTATTGATCGTTTTTTAGTGACTACAGAAGCATATGGTATTCCGGCAGTAATAATATTCAATAAATTGGATCTATTTAGTGATGAAGGATTGGAGGTTTTGGCAGACTATAAGGCAATTTATACAGGTATCGGATATCCCTGCTTTGAAGTCTCTGCGTTAACGGGGACAAATATAGACGTGGTCAAGGAACTGCTTAAGGATAAAATAACGTTAGTGTCAGGGCATTCAGGAGTTGGTAAATCAACATTAATCAATGCGATTGTTCCAGCATATGGATTAAAGACCGGTGAAATCTCCGACTGGTCCGACAAAGGAAAGCATACGACCACTTTTGCTGAAATGTTCGATCTGCCTTTCGGAGGGAAGCTGATTGACACGCCCGGCATTCGTGAATTGGGCATTGTTGACATAGAGAAACAAGAGCTGTCCCATTTTTTTCCAGAGATGCGTGCCTTGATGAACCAGTGTCGATTTAATAATTGCAGACATATCAACGAACCTGGCTGTGTTATCATGGAAGCTGTGGAAGAAGGGCGGATCGAAAGTTCGCGCTACGATAGTTACCTCAGTATGTACCATAATGAAGATAGCAGAGCGTAATTAACATAAAGGGCTTCTCTTTCTTATTCATAAAAAATGCCCCAAAAAGTGGCTAACTTTTTGGGAACACTGCATCGATGGGAAGCCATTTATATTCATGTGATTAAATTCCAATACAAACGCCTAGCGGATGGATTGGGTTAAATTTAAAAAGTCACGAAGATAGGTGCACTCCCTCGAAGCGATTGTAAAGAATGGTGTGTCTTTGTATTGCGTTCCCAATTCCTTGAAATATTTATTTTGCATCGAAAAACGATAGAATGGATTCTTTAAAGGCGAGTCGTAGTATTGCCAACGGGACTCACTAGTATACACAAAATCCTTCTGCTCACATTTGGCGAGCATAAAAGTGCATTTAGCTTTGAAATCCCTATCTGTACTGAGCGAACGGGCCTTGTTGTACCATTCTTTTGCTGATTTTGTTTGCAGGTAATTCCGTTGCCAGTGAAGTGTTGAAGCTGCATGATTATCTATAGACGACCAGTCATAAGACACCATCGACCATGCATTTCCATAGGTACTTGTTTGATAGATTCCTGTTGCCATCTGGAAATAATACGCTGCTTTTTTCTGATTGTCTTTTTCCGTTTTTAGGGCATTTTCCAATCGTGCCATGCGTTCGGCATACTTTAGTTTCGTGGTGGATTCGCTCCCATATTTTTTAGGATAGTCATTTATAGTGACAATAAACGGATTGGGCTTGAGGTCTTCTTGCTCCTCGCTATACCAATTCTTAATTTCCATTTCCTTATGATCTTTAGGTAGCCCTGCTAGGGTTTTAGCGGCTTTCTGAAAGTCAAGTTCGCGCAAATACGTCGTCCCTAATAATTCTGTGAGATAGTCTCGATTGAAATGCTTGATATCTTTCAGCAAAAATTTGGATAAGGTCTGCTGCTGACCGTTATCTGTGAGCAAATTTCTGATCTTTAGTAACGTTTTGGGCGTTAAGCTATTTTCCCAGAAATGCATGGTTGACCATTGCATATTTTCCTCCAGTGAATCCTGCGCAAAACCATAGTTGTAAAAGATGTCAGCTTTCACCGCTGCCAAGCTTGCCATAGCCGTATCCTGGGTATTTAGATAATGTTTTACCACTAGGTTTTGTAAGATATTGCGGCATATCAAGCTATAGTTGCTGTGTTCAAAAGCATTATAACTCCAGCTTGGTTTTCTAGTGTCATTTTTACCGTCAAGTTTGGCCTTCTCTTCCAACCAGGTTAATGTTTGGGTCAACTTGATCTCATCCAGTTGCTTGCTATTTTGCCAGTCCGTCAGTTGGGTCAGTAAACGAGTAATTTGAAGCTGGTCAACCAATTTGGGGTTGAGGTCGGATTCGTTAATTTCTGAAAGATATTCCTTTGCCAAGGTGTTTTCCTTATTTATCCAGCTTAAGTATGCAGCGGTAATAAGTCCTAATTGCGGTTGCACATATTTTTTATCACGATAGAGCTGCAAGGCAAATGTGCGAACAGAATCCAGGTATTTTTTTGCCTCTCCTTTGTCCTCATTTCTTGAATAATAGGTATAGCTATCACTATTGAGATAGAAAGACTCATTCATTTCAGCTTCTATTTTGTTGACTTCGCGACCTAGTAAAACAGCATTTACGGTATTCGCTGGGTCAAGCTGATAGCAGTCGCTTAGATATTTCAGGGCACGACCACTATTGCCGAAGCCTATAATGGCGTTAATGTTGAATTTATCTGCATCATTTTTGGCGTATTGAAAAATCTCGGCATCACTTGCAGTGATATAGTGAAAATTAGAGTAAGCCAATATACGTCGTTCGGGACTCATGGTAAAGAGTTTAGAAAAGAGGTAGGCCGCTTTTGCTCCATCACCATTTTTCCGCACAGCACCGGCATAATTCGAAAGCGCCCAATTGAGAATGGCATCGTTCCCTTTTACAGGCTGCAGATACTTTTCATAGGTGGTCATACTTTTGGTATACTCTTGCCCGAATAGGTATAAACGGGCTGCCTGATAAGCGTAGCGAATGTAGAGGAAACTATTTTTTTGGTATTTGGCGATCTGCTGTTCGGCAAGTTCGGCAAACTGTATAATTTCTTTAAAATTTCGTGTATCAGGGTCCCAATAATTATGTTGGATATTGGTAATAGGCTCCTGTTTTTTGGTAAATATAAAATAAGCCCGCTCTGCCTCATGTTTTCCATCAATCAACGCCTTTAAGAACGTGTTTCCACGAACAGAATCTGGCAAGTTTGACCAAGTAGATTTCTGTTGATTGCTCGCCAAATTGGCCGTTTCAGTATTGCTCTTATACATCAATTGTTCGACATCCCCAACTTTTACTGCCGGTCCAAGATGCTTAACCCAAGCCTCTGCATTAATCAGGCTTTCTTTGACGGGCTCTTCATCACTATAGAGAAATTGGTACGGTATAAATTGAAAAGCCGAAAATCCATTGTCCTCAAGATGCGGCAAGTAATAGGTCGTTTGATTATCATAAGGGTCTATTTCTGGACCGCAGGCGATATTAGTTGCTATCTCTCCGAAGAAGAAAGCAAGTGTTGTGCTAGAAAGCAGCAATAATTTTTTGTAATTCGGCATTGCTATGGTTTGCTAATGTAGCTTGATCTAAGTGATAAAAAATAATCCGATGTTCTTTTCCTTTTAATTCTCCCTTCAAAAATTTTGCCGTTTGTAAGAGATCTTCCTGGTTTACGGACTCAAATCGGATTATATCATCTTTTTTGAGATTGGCTTTAGGAAGATCTTTTGTTAAAATATAAAGATTGGTATTGGGGTTATGGGTGAATAAAGAAGCGTCTTTTATCTCTTCTTCACTGATATGTTTTGAAATGCCGATATAATTATTATTTCTAAAGACTACAAACCATTGAAATATGGGTAAAGCAATGTCCATCTCAATAGGGTAATTGTGTAATGTTCCGCTGAGATAGGTTTTCAGATCTTTTTGGTTTATAATGGAATTCTGAGGGCCAAATTGTCTCAGATTTCCCATGTTATAACACATCAACATTACTTTCCGGACGGGGGGTACTCCACTCGTGACTATGTTTTTGACCTGATGTAGTCTTAATGTTGAGCTTACTAGAATGTCTTTCAATGCGGGTAGCTGCTGTAAGTAGGTGAGAAGATAAAAGAATTTATCACGCGAAGTTTTTGTCCAGTCGCAATCCAATTGGAGTTCCTTGAAATTCTCCTTTCCTGCCTGTTTTATCTTGGCTACAATAAATGGTACAATTTTATTAGCCAATCCCCTAATCTGAAGGCTATCCATTTCCGTAAAAATACGCTGGTTGACAAACACGACGGGGATTACCTGCTGCTCCTTTGGTACAGGTTGGGTAAAGGTAATTGGACTAATAGGAACGGCCTGTACACCCGAAGGGTCAAAATCAATATCCATTATTCTCACATAAATAGATTGCGCTTTAATTTCCTCTAGCGCGCGATTTTCTACAGTATCTAACTGAAATACAGTCTTCCAAAAATAAAAACCTGTGTCATGCGATGTTTTAGAACAGGATATTAAAAAAAGTAATGTGGATGGTACAAGAAATAAAAATAGTTGTGTTTTACGCAGCATATTCGCTTTATTTAGTCGTATGTCAAACAAAATGCGATTAATTTTGTTTGTTATTCAATAAAATAAAGACGAAATTACGAAGAGATCATGACTTTATGAAGCCTATTTTAAAATGGATCCTTGGTGTTATAGCATTTATCCTGTTGGTTTTGGCTGGCGGTATTTGGTATTTTAGCCACAAGTGGAAGCCACTTTTGGACACAAAACTCAAACAATTGGTGTCACAGGCAACAGACAGTCTGTATTCGATACAATACGATGATATCCATGTCAATTTAATACTTGGAAATGTAACAATAGATAATTTACATCTCGTCCCAGATAGCACAGTTTATAGAAAACTCGTATTGGCACAAAAAGCGCCCGACAATCGCTTTGAGATCGCGGTAAATAGATTAAAAATAAAAAGCTTTGGCATCCGGAGGGTTCTGATGGACAAGGAGCTTTTCTTACATGATATTACAGTGGAGGCGCCAAAGATCCATGTGATCAATGAGGTGCATAGCTACAATGACACAGTCAGCAGCGGGCCCAAAAAGCCGCTTTATGAGAAGATAAAAGACAATCTTAAAAAAATTCAAGTGGAGGCGGTTAACCTCAATAATATTGATTTTAAATATACGCAGATCCAAAAGGGAGTTCGTCAGAATTTTGAGATCAAAAAGGTAATGGTCCGAATAGATGATGTATTAATAGATTCGACTTCCGAACAAGATAGCCAACGCTTTTATCACAGTAAAATGGTGGATATTCAAGTACCTGGTTTTACGTATAAAACTCCGGATGGTTTTTATAAGGTGAACTTTGATCAGTTGAAAATCAATAGTAAAAGCCGGAATGTGCTGTTGACAAAAGTTGCCTATCAGCCAACATTGAATAAAGCTGCCTATTACAGGAAGAAAGGTGAAGGAGGAAGTTATGTGGTATTAAAAATGGATACCTTGCTCCTGACAGGCTTCAATTTTGCAGCGCTTTCCCGCGATAAGAAAGTATACACAAAGCATGCGCTTGTCAAAAATGGGACACTTTCGATTTATAGTGACAAGCATTATAAAAGCGCGCCGACCAGCCATATTGGACATGCTCCGCACATGAAGTTGATGAAAATATCAACACGAATGGGAATTGATTCATTAATCCTCGAAAATATGGGTATTTCGTATTCCGAAATGAGCGATGAATACAGTCAGATTGGTACAATTACATTCGACCACACTTATGGTACAATATCTAATGTTACGAACGACTCGACCAAACTGAAAAAGCAGAAGCTGATGCGTGCAAATCTGCACAGTAATTTTATGAATGTAGGCAGGCTAAACACCAACTTTGTATTTGATATGACGTCCAAAGCGGGCGCTTACACCTACAAAGGAACGCTTGGAAAGATGGACCTACCTGTAATAAACAAGATGATTCGCCCATTGTTGAATGTTGAAGTCAAATCTGGAAATCTAAAGCAGATCAGTTTTGATATTTTTGCCAATGATTATCGGAGCAAAGGAACATTTAAAATGGATTATGACGACCTCAAGGTAAATATACTGACTGAGGTCGGCGACGACGGGCGGCGTGAAAAGAAAGGCCTGCTTTCTTTTATGATTAATCAGGTGCTGTTTAATCCCAGTAATCCTGATTTGTATGGAAAATATACGGTCGGGCATATTAATAAGCGGCGCGACCCAAATCATCCGTTTTTTAAAGCATTATGGCAGACTTTATTGGTTGGAATCAAACAATGTGTCGGTCTTGGCCCAGAACGTGAGGCCAAATTGATGAATACCGCTGGAAAGGTTGAAAAAGTAGTGAGTGGAGTGAGCAAGGCAAAAAAGATGATTTCAAGTATATTTAAAAAACATAAAACTCCTGAAGAACTCCTGCAGGAGGAGAAGGAAGATGAGGCCAAAGCGGCTGCAAAGATTGAAGAGAAACGAAAGCGTAATCGTGAAAAGGCTGAAAAAGAACTTGAAAAAGAAGGTACAGATAATTGATCGTCCGTTTCACGTGAAAAGCTTTCGTAAGCGCTCATTGGATGGAGAATTCAGTGGCTATGGCATGCATAGAAGATAGATTTGTATTTTTTGGCAGATTTGTCTAGTTTACGGTACCATGATAGATTCGATTTTAAGTTTTATCCGATTTGTTTTCAAGTACAAAAATGGTCTTGTGGACAAAATCATGTTTTATGCAAGCATGATTTGCGCTGCAATAGTCATTTTTAATGTGGGATATGTCACTGACAAAGTGCTGGGAGAGTTGTTGGGCACAACTATCCATCATCTTTTTTTTATCCTCTTTTTTATGATCGCTCTACGCGAATCGTCCTCCATTTATGCGCTTCGAAAAATTGCCGTGGAGCATTATTCGGGAATAGTTATCCTCGCTTATTTTATATTTATTCTCATCGCGCGTTTTTCGGGTTTTGGAGCGCTCGCAGTATTTTCCAGAGAACAATGGATTTATTTGGGAATCTATTTAATTTTCATTGCCGAGCTGTCCAAAAGTACCCTTTTCTTTGATAATTTTTATTTTAATCCAACCATACTGTTTGTCATAAGTTTTCTGGTGCTAATCTTAATTGGAACAGTATTGCTGATGCTGCCAAGGACTACAGTGGAAGCTCCGTTGTCTTTCGTTGACGCATTATTTATGGCGACGAGTGCTGTATGTATTACAGGTCTTTCCGTTGCCGACATTTCAACAAATTTTAGTATGTTCGGGCAGACAGTCGTTATTATTCTAATACAGGTGGGCGGATTGGGAATTATGACCTTCACAGGCTTTTTTGGCTATTTTTTTTCCGGGGGATTTTCCTATAAGAACCAGTTGATGTTTGGTGAAATCTTAGGCGAAAATAAGGTTGCCTCAGTGATTAAGACACTACTGACAATGATATTTATAACATTATTGTTCGAGTTTCTTGGCGCAATACTCATTTTCAGTACTTTAGAACGAGCAAATTTTCCAAATTTGGGAAGTATGGTTTTCTTCTCGATCTTTCATTCCATATCTTCTTTCTGTAATGCTGGTTTTTCAATCCTATCAGGAGGAATTACCAATGATACCTATAAATTTAACTACCCTTTTCAACTGGCTTTGTCCGCCTTGTTCATTCTTGGCGGCCTGGGCTTCGGAATTGTATTAAATTTTTACACCTATATCAAAGAGTCTATTCTGCTTTATTATCATCGCTGGGTGACAAAGAAAAGCTATAAACACAAAGCCTGGAATTTTAGTTTCAATTCTAAGTTGGTCTTAGCATGTAACGCAGTTATTATTGTAGCAGCGACTTTATTCTTTTATTTTTTGGAACATGGAAACACACTTTCTCTCGAAAAGGGGCTTGAAGGCGAATGGGCGACTTCTTTTTTTATGGCTAATGCAGCACGCTCAGCGGGATACAATAGTGTCGACCTGAGTTTTGTGACTGCCCCTACTGTTTTTATCATTATGGTTCTAATGTGGGTGGGAGCTTCTCCGGGATCGACAGGAGGTGGGGTGAAAGTAACAACAGTGGCCGTGTCACTGATGAATATTATATCGTTGGCTAAGGGAAAGGAATACATCGAGATTTTCAAAAGACGGATAGCCAATGAATCTGTTCATAAAGCATTTGCAATTATCCTGCTTTCCCTGTTTGTTGTCGGATGTAGCTGCTTCTCTTTGATTTTTACGGATCCGGATAAGAGTATGAAAGCATTACTGTTTGAGGCGCTATCGGCCTATACTACCTGTGGGTTAAGTTTAGGAATCACAGCATCATTAAGTATGGGTGGTAAATTAATTATCGCTATTACTATGCTCATTGGACGGGTGGGAATGCTAACCTTGTTGGTCGCGTTCATTAAAAATTCAAAGCGGAGAAATATTGTATTTCCGGAAGAAAAGATCTTGTTTTAATCAGACTGAAAAGCGTTTTGACGAACTTTTGATTAACTTATCCCAGCAATTAGCCTATAGGTTGAAAGGAAGCTGTATGTCGAAATATAGCTTGGAAATAACAGTAAATTTATTTTAGTTTGGGATATGAAGTATATTGTTTTAGGATTGGGGCACTTTGGACGTTCTTTGGGGGTACACCTAACTGAACTTGGCCACGAGGTGATTGGAGCCGACCGAAAGCTCAGTATCGTTGAACAGTTAAAGGACAAGATAACACACACCGTTTGTTTAGATACAACCGATAGAGAAGCGGTTTCGTCATTGCCGCTTAAAGATGCGCATGCTGTTATTGTAGCTATCGGAGAAGATGAAGGAGCATCGCTTATGACCGTAGCGCTCTTAAAGCAATTGAAAGTAAAAAGAATCATTGGGCGTATTGTTTCAGAGCTTCAAAAAACTGTTCTGGAGGCAATGGAAATCAACGAGTATATTATGCCCGAAGAAGAAGCCGCCGAGCGACTAGCCATGCGATTGGATAATATTGATATCGTTGATTCGTTCAAGGTTTCGGATAAATATTCTATTGTAGAAACTAAAGTGCCGGCCCGTTATGTGGGCATGACATTGCGTGAAGCGAACTTGACCAACATATACAAAGTGATTGTACTGACGACGGTCAAGATCACAGACGTCAAAAAGGATGGCGTGACAAAAGAGCAAAAAGAGGCTTCGGGAATAGCAATATCCGAAACTATGATGGAAGAAGGCGATATTTTGGTTGTTTTTGGCGAACTATCCAATATTAATAAGTTAATTCAAAAAGGAGAATAAAATATGTTATTGACAACAACAAGTACTATCGAAGGGCACCAAATTGAACGTTATCTGGGAATTGTCTCTTCCGAAGTAGTTTTAGGTGCTAATGCGATAAAAGACATGATGGCCGGATTTCGTGATTTTTTTGGTGGCAGATCCAATTCGTATGAACGCGCTTTTCAAGAGACGCGAGAAGCGGCGCTACGTGAGCTTGAAGACCGGGCACGCGCGTTGGGGGCAGATGCTGTTGTTGGAGTTCGACTGGATTTTCAAACGGTTGGAACAGGGGGCATGATGATGGTAGGAGCGACTGGAACAGCTGTTAAAATGCGATCTTAACTACACAACGCCCTGAATAATGTTAGGGCTTTTTAATGATATTGAAGGAAGTCATATTGCGCATTCAGCGTTAATAGAGGTATAACTCGCTCTTGTTAGCAATCTACGCGATAATTATAATTGTATATAAAGCCAAATTTATCTAAGTTTGGCTTTTAAGACTTTTAAACAACCTAAGAGGATAAATGAAATCATCTGGATTTATCAGAATCACGTGTAATGCGTTCATACATACATTGGAATATGAACGACGAATGGACAGTTATATCGTAAGTTGAATAAATTAGATAGCTTCATCAACTTTAAAGACAAATTTATACGGATGAAAAATTGGTTTAAGGCAAATTCGGCTCATTTGATTGTTATAGCGATATTCATTGTGCTGGTATTTTTTTATTTTACTCCTGTTTGGCAAGGTAAAACACTCGCCCAGTCGGATGTGGTACAAGCACAAGCGGCGCAGAAGGAATTATTTGATTTTAAAGCGAAGGATGGACAAGCGCCTTTGTGGACAAATTCCATGTTCGGGGGGATGCCAACCTATCAAATTTGGCAAGAAAATGAAAATAATATTGGTACCTATTTCTTAAAAGCCGTTAAGTTCGCCTTTCCGAGCCCAATGGATACGGTTCTGTTTTATTTGTTGGGAGCTTATTTTCTCTTTAGCGTGTTACGCATCAAGCCCTGGCTGGCTGCGGTTGGCGCTGTAGCCATTGCTTTTACGTCCTACAATTTTATCTATATTGAGGCCGGGCACATCACTCGTGCAAATGCAATTGCATTTATTCCGCCTGTTATCGCCGCGGTCATTATGTGTTATCGCGGAAGTAAGCTGTGGGGACCTGTATTGTTAGCCTTGTTTCTTTCTCTTGAAATTCGTGTCAACCACTTGCAAACGACCTATTATCTGCTGATGCTCCTTATGGTATATGTGATTTTTACATTCATAGATGCGCTGAAACAAAATCAACTGAAGGCGTTTTTTATTGCCTCCGGGAGGCAGGTTTTGGCAGTTGTCATTGCTTTGATGGTCAATGCTTCTATTTTATTGCCTACCTGGGAGTATAGTAAATTAAGTACCCGAGGACATGCCAATATCACAAAGGTGGATAATGCCAATACCAAAGAGAAAGGGCTTGATAAAGAGTATGCTTATGAGTGGAGCCAAGGAATTGGTGAGACGATTACCTTTTTGATTCCTAATGCCTATGGCGGTTCGACTGGCGGGCAGTTGAACGAGAAGTCACATGTGGCTAAGTTTTTAATGGAAAAGGGCGGGGTGTCGGAAGTCCAGGCGGGGCAGTTTGCAGAAGGCATGCCAACCTATTGGGGCGATAAGCGCTTTACCTCAGGGCCATGGTATTTTGGCGCTGGGATCTTTTTCCTATTTGTTTTAGGTCTCGTTATTGTCAAAGACCGGTTTAAGTGGTGGATTTTGGCAACAACCATTCTAGCATTGTTGCTTTCATTTGGAAGAAATTTTACACTTGTATCGGATCTTTTCTTTGATTACTTCCCGATGTATAATAAGTTTAGGGCGGTTGAATCCATCTTGGTTTTGGTTTCTATTACGGTGCCTATGATGGCAATTATGGCTGTCAACGAGCTTTTGATACGTGCGAAGGAAATCCCCAACTTAGATAAAAAAGTTCTGTATACCTTTATTGGAGTCGGTGGGTTCTGTTTGTTGATTGCTATTATGCCCGATCTATTTTTAAACTTTAGAAACGCCGGACATAGCAATCTAATAGAGATGTTAGAGCACAATATAGGCGATAAAGCCTTTGCAACAGAATTAGCAAACCAGTTAGTGCTAGACCGCAAAGATATTGCGAGCAAAGATGCCTATCGTTCTTTTTTCATTATCCTATTAACATTCGGTTTTGTATGGGTATTTCTAAAGAAAAAGTTAAGCGAGGGGATATTATTAGGGGCATTATTGGTGTTGTTCCTGTTTGATTTATGGAGTATTGATAAACGTTTCTTAAATGATAAATCGTTTATGGATAAAGGAACTACTGCACAACAGGTATTCCAGCAACGTGAGGTAGATCAATTGATATTAATGGATAAAGATTTAAGTTACCGCGTACTTGATCTGACGTCTGATCCATTTTCGGATGCGCGACCCTCTTATTTCCATAAATCGCTGGGAGGATATCATGCTGCAAAATTGATGCGCTTTCAGGAAATTTTGGAAAATCAATTTAATGGGGCGCTGAATGAAGATGTTCTAGACATGTTTAACGTACGTTATTTGATTACGACAGATCCTCAGAATCAGTCCCAACGTATCGTTAGAAGAAGCACAGCTGCAGGAAATGCATGGTTTGTCGATAAGGTAAATTTTGTAAAAGGGAATGCAGAGGAAATGCAGGCAATCAGTTCTTTTGATCCCCGTAAAGAGGCTTTCGTCAATCAACAATATCAGAATGAAATTAAAGCGAAGACTTCGAGTGCTTCAACAACTGGCCAGATTAAGCTAACGTCTTACCATCCGGATAAAATGCAATATGAATATACTGCAACAAATGATGCATTTGCTGTATTTTCGGAAGTATTTTATGATAAAGGGTGGAAAGCATATGTGGATGGGAAGGAAACGCCTATCATTCGTGCAGACTATATCCTGAGAGCCTTACAGTTGCCGGCAGGTAATCATAAAGTTGAATTCATCTTTGATCCAGAGTCGCACAAAATGGGGAATCTATTGACTTTGATCTCCTCCTTCATTCTTGTTGCAGGAATAGGAGCAGCGCTTTATCTCACGTTTAAACGAAATCAAAAGGAAACAGCGGTTTAAAGCTGTTCCTTTTTTAAGCATTTTAGAGCTTTAGAATAATTTGAGCTGCGGATCGGTTATTCTAAAGCTCTTTCTATGATGCGGTGTAGAGCCGTGTGCCAATACAGCTGTTCTGTGCTTAATTGTTGGATACCCTTTGTTGTTGAGCCAGTCGTAATCTGGATACGCTAAAGCGATGTTGTTCATATACTCATCGCGATAAGTTTTGGCCAGAATTGAAGCTGCGGCGATGGATAGGTACTTGCCATCGCCCTTGACAATACAAGTATGCGGAATTTGCTGATAAGGAATAAACCTATTGCCATCGACAATGATATACTCCGCTTTTGTCTTCAAGAGATCAAGAGCTTTGTGCATTGCTAAGTAGCTCGCATTGTGAATATTTATGCGATCGATCTCTTCCGCTGAGACACTGGCAACCGCATAAGCAAGGGCTTCACGTTCAATAATCGGCCGTAGTGCCATTCTTTTTTTCTCGCTTAGTTGTTTGGAATCATTAAGCAGCTCGTGATGATAGTCTGTCGGGAAAATCACCGCGGCAGCGAAAACAGGTCCTGCCAAACAACCCCGGCCCGCTTCATCACAGCCAGCCTCTATCCACTCTTCCTGATAATATGATAATAGCATGTTCAGTCTTTAAAATAGCCGAAAGTACAAATAAATTTAGAGTTATCTATTGTAACTTCTGTGTGAAGATCGCCCATTTACATTAATTAACACTAATAATACCTTTTTTTGTAAGAATTTGGAGCACCATACTATGAATTGTAATACTTTCAATCATACAATAAAGGGTGGTTTCTTATTTTGACCCTATTGTTTCTTAAACTTGAGCAATAGTTGTCGAGTCAAAAGGTTATCAATTATAGCAATATAAAAATAAGTACTATGAGAGGCTTTATGCTTTTTTTGTTTAGTATGCTGACGGGGTGGACTGTTTATGGCCAGACGAAAAGTGTACAAGGTATGTTGAAAGACGACAAGAATCGAATTGTCGCAGGTGCAACGGTGAAGTTGACATCGAAGTTAGATTCCATGACTACAGGATCCAATATGGCGGGGATTTTTATCTTTGATAAAGTTAAAGCCGATACATTTAAAATCACGGTTTCCAACCTTGGATTCGAACGTTTTGAGCAGGAATTTACAATTCCTAAAGGTGAATCAAAGCACATTATTCCAAGTTTAACTTTACAACAGAACTCGCAGATGCTGGAGGAAGTGGTGGTTGATGGAGTACCTACTGTTGTTGTCAAAAGTGATACCTTGGAATATAGCATGAAAGATCTGAAACTCCGTGATGGGGCAGTTGCTGAGGACGCTTTGAAAAAGTTGCAAGGCGTCGAAGTCGATAAGGACGGTAATGTTACAGCACAGGGTGAATCCGTCAAACGCGTTCGTATTAACGGGAAGGACTTTTTTGGTGGGGATGTAAAGACTGCGACGCAGAATTTGCCCGCTAATATTATTCAAAAAATGCAAGTCATCGACGATTATGGCGATATGGCGAATGTGACCGGAAATAAGAACGGTGATTCAGAAAAGGTATTGAATATTCAAATTGACCCCAAATATAATACAGGTCATATGACCACTCTTCGGGCAGGTGTGGGGACAGAAGATCGTTACCAAGCTACAGGTATGTGGATGGGTATGCGTGAGGGTGAACAAATTTCGGTGTTGGGAAACTTGAACAATACCAATGCGCCCTTATTCGATTTTAGTACAGTAGGTGGTGGTGCGCGTCGGGGTCAAGGTGGTGGCGGTCGCCGCGGTGGTGGTATGTTTGGCGGTTCGGACGGTTTGACGAAAATTGGCTCCATAGGACTGAATTACCGTAAAGACTTTAGTGATAAACTGACTGTTTACGGTAGCTATAGTTTTAGCCATAGCAATAATACCACGCTATCTCAACGGTTTCAGGAAAATACATTGCCAAATATTATGCAGACGGACAGTGTAACATCCAATTCGAATACCATTGGCGATAGCCATCGTTTTGAAGCTAATGTAGAATGGAAGCCAACTACAAAAGATTATATCAAAATTTCACCCCAGTTCGGATATGACAATAGCGATGTAACAACAGGTACCAATTCGCTCACTTACCGTAGTGGAGCATTTAATAATTCGCAGATTCAAGATGTTTTTGCTAATTCCAGTGCACCCAGATTCGGTATTAGTGGATTGTACAACCATAAGTTCAACGATAAGGGGCGGAATGTCTTTGTAAATATGAACTTTAACAATGCAAAAACAACGAAAGATCAAAATGCAATTTTAGACAGGCTATTGGCTGATCCCAACAATGCAAGTGCTCCTTTGGATTCAATTTATGAAAAAACGATCCTGGAAGCAAATAATAAGAGTTGGAACGGGGGAGCGTCAGTAAATTATACGGAGCCTGTTTCTGAAAAAGGAAAAATAGAATTTACCTATGACTTTAACAAAAATAAGTATGACAATTCGAACAAACAACAAGGGTTTGATCGGGATGGAAACTTAATTGCTGAGGATCCCAAATTGAATTTTGATTATAACTATGATTACTCCTTTACAACACATAAAGTTGGGGCTAACTATTTGTATAGTGGCGATAAAATAACTTATTCCATTGGCGCTGCAGCTCAGCCTTCTCAGTTGAGAGGTGATGCCATCAGTTCAGGTTTAGTGGTGCCGATTCATCGTAATAATATGAACTGGATGCCTATTGCACGTTTTGAGTATAAATTCTCTAGGCAATCTAATATTACCGTCAATTATTCCGGAACACCGAATGAACCTTCTGTTACGCAGATTTTACCATTTGATATGAGTACAAACAGGACCAGTATCGTAATCGGTAATGCAAATTTGAATCCGGAGTTCAGTCATCAACTGAACGTGAGATTTCGTAAGAATGACTTTCAAAAAGGGAACAATTTCTTCGCTTTTGTTAATGCTGGGCTGACCAACAATAAAATTGTGAGTTTGAGCAAAAGCTATTTTGATGATTTAATCGATTATCAAACAGGTCAGACAAACTCAACCTTAGTTTCCGAGACCCGTTATCTTAATGAAACAAGCGATAAACCATTTAATGTGAATTCTTTTTACCACTACGGGAAATCCTTAAAAGAAAAAACATATAATATTATGTTGATGGGGGGAATATCCTATAACAAAAATATTGGATATGTATCTACGGAGAAAGATGATGACATCGGTCAAAAGAATGTTGCACGCAACATCGTGTTGAATCAGGGGTTGATGTTTAGATATAACCCTTCGGAAAACCTAGAAATTAATCCAGGCGTTCGCTATCAATTTAATCATACAGAAAACTCAGTGACAAATCGCAATACGAATGTTTCGTCCTGGACGCCGACCTTAATTGGTTCGGTCAATATTACAAAAACAACCATTTTCGGAGCAGATCTATCTAAACAGTTCAATAATGGGTATGGTGCTGGTATCAATGCAAATCCTTTTGTCATAAATACGTACTTGGAGCAGAAATTCTTAAGTCAGCAACGAGGGACTGTACGTCTACAGGCATTTGACTTGTTGAATCAGCAAACGAATGTCTCCCGGACCTTCAGTGAATCGATGATTACTGATAGCCGTACAAACCGTTTAGGAAGATATTTTATGATTTTGTTTACCTACAAATTCCAAAAATTCGCTATGGGCAATCCTGAAGGAGAGAACAGATTGCCAGGGGGAATGAGACCTCCGCGGATGTAACCTGATTTCTATTAGATGTAAAAACGGTCATAGTGATTTCGCTATGACCGTTTTGCATTTTAAAATGCCTAGTTTTGTGACGACTTCATGCCCCATACGATTTGCAGATTGAGCAAAGTGGCAAAATATCGTAAATATGGAGCGCACAGGAAAAGATAAACTAAAAAGAAGCAATAGCAAGCTTGTACTGCATGGAATACGAAATTATTAGACTTTCAAACGGAATACGCGTAGTATTTCAATATCAAAATTTACCGGTTACTCATGTCTGCATGGTCATCAATGCTGGATCGAGGGATGAGTGCGCAGGAAAATATGGTGTGGCTCATTTCATTGAACATCTTTTATTTAAACGTACTGAGAGACGTTCTACGCAACAGATAATAAATCATTTGGAATCCGTTGGCGGAGATCTGAACGCCTATACGACGAAGGAATATACTTGTGTACATGCTTCCATGCTACAGCCTTATTTAAATCGAGCGTTAGATCTTTTTGAAGATATCTTTTTTCATTCTACTTTTCCCGACATAGAAATGGATAAGGAAAAGTCGGTCATTGTTGATGAAATGGCTTCCTACCTAGACAGCCCTGAAGAGTCTATTGTAGACGATTTTGAAGATCTCGTTTTTCAGGGATCGGGATTGGGCCATAATATTTTAGGATTGGAAGATCAGCTGCTCGCACTGCAAAAAACGGATATCGTTGATTTTATGCGGGCGAATTATGATACAAATGAAATGGTCATTGGTATCACGGGGAATTATACCCTAAAGGAAGTGGAGCGATTGCTGCACAAAGTGTTCGGCACGGTTCCCTCAAATACGATAGAACGTATACGAAATGATGTAAGACCGCTCATTCAGCAGCATGTTACGGTAGGCAAACCAATCAATCAAGTGCATTATATGCTCGGTTCATTGGCCTATAGTTATCGTGATGAGCGTAAAACGGGGCTGCTGCTTTTGAATAATATGCTTGGTGGAATGGGGATGGGATCCATTCTGAATCTTTCCATACGGGAGAAACATGGAATAGCTTATACCATCGAATCTAACTATACTATTTTTTCAGATACAGGGTTATTTAGTATTTACCTCGGCACAGATGAAGAAAAGGTTGAAAAAGCGAAGAGGCTCGTCTTTAAAGAGCTCGCTAAGCTGAGCGAGCAACCGCTGTCTGAAACTGCTGTAAAAAGAGCGAAGCAGAAATTTATTGGGCAGATTGCTTTGACCGAAGAAAACCGTATGAGTATGATTATCTCTGCTGCGAAAAACGTGATGGACTATGATCGTGTGATCTTATTGGACGAGATCATTGAAAAAATTCAGGACTTGACTAGCAAAGAACTATTAGGAATTGCACAAGATGTATTTGATCCGAAGAAGATGTTGTCGCTTAGTTTTGTTCCCGAGGACTAATTGTTATCGTGGGGGATACCTCCTTTTAGAGATAGATGGTATTGAAATAGATCGGGTGGCGATCGGAGAATCGTTTGCTGAAATGAATTTATATTGCATATAAAAAGCAATTTATCTAAGTTTGCGTTTACGGGAATTCGTTCTCATCAAACATGGATTGCCGAAGGCAGATTCAATACCTCTGGTAGCAGACAAATAAACGAATAAAAATATAAGGGATGAAAACAGCATATGTATTTCCTGGTCAAGGAGCCCAATTTGTTGGAATGGGACAAGACCTGTATAATTTGAATGATGAAACGAAAGCTTTGTTCGAACAGGCAAACGATATTTTAGGGTTTCGCATCACGGATATTATGTTTTCCGGTACAGATGAGGAATTGAAACAAACGAAAGTAACGCAACCAGCTATTTTTTTGCATTCGGTCATTTTGGCGAAAGCATTAGGAGATTCTTTTCAGCCGAACATGGTTGCCGGTCATTCTTTGGGCGAGTTTTCGGCTTTGGTGGCTGCAGGTGCATTGAGTTTTGAAAACGGGTTGAAATTGGTCGCACAACGTGCCAATGCGATGCAAAAAGCATGTGAGCTTCAGCCGTCAACGATGGCTGCTATATTAGGTCTGGAAGATGTTGTGGTGGAGGATATCTGCGCTCAGGTTGATGAAGTTGTTGTGGCTGCAAATTATAACTGCCCTGGACAATTGGTTATTTCGGGATCGATCGAAGGAGTGGACAAGGCTTGTGCTTTGTTGACCGAGGCTGGTGCTAAGCGGGCATTAAAACTAAATGTAGGTGGTGCATTCCACTCCCCATTGATGGAATCAGCTAAAGTTGAATTGCAAGCAGCTATTGAAGCGGTAGAAGTGTTGTCGCCTAGCTGTCCGATTTATCAAAATATTGATGCTAAACCACAGACAGATCCAGTGGTTATCAAGCAAAATTTGATCGCACAGCTAACGGGGGCTGTTCGATGGACACAAACGGTACAAAATATGTTGGCCGATGGTGCGACAGCATTTGTTGAAGTTGGTCCTGGTAATGTATTACAAGGATTGGTCAAAAAAGTCGATCGTCAGGTACAGACTTCTGCGGCTTCAGTAACGGGCTAAGAATAGCATCGGATAAAAAAAGGGTCGTATGATCCATTCGTGGTCGGAAGATTTTTCTTCCGACTTTTTTGTGCCAATAACAAAATAAAGTAAGAATTTTTCTTGTAACAGCGAAGTATCAAGTTGACACCTCTTTCGGCCTTTCTTCGGAGCTTGTTCGGTACTTGTTCGGTACTTGGTCGGAGTTTGTTCGGTCGCAACCGAACGAGCTCCGTTGTATATACGTATGATATACGTTGAAGGATCGGGTGAAGGGCGAAGTTGGTAAGCGGGAAGTTTTAGGTTATTTATCTTTAAACATCGTATAATGATCTTTCATCACCTGTAAGACAAAATCATTGGGAGTCATTACATCAGGGTGTTTAACGTCCATGACTTTTTCCAGACGTTGAACTAAAGCCGTTAAAATTCCCACATCTCTTCTGTCAAAAGCTGTCTGATAAATCTCTTTAATCGAGTTGGCATCTTTGTCACTCAGTTTAATTACTTGAGGAAATAGAATTGGGTGATTCTCTAATGTTTCCTCATAGATGGTGTCGCCCAATTTTAAGGCAGGTTTGAGACTAATAACTGACGTTTCTCCGGCAATATCTCCAATGCGTTGCCCATTTTTTGATAATACGATTGATGTAATGGCGACTCCACCCATTGTCATCCAAATATCTACGATAGATAAACTCCATCTGGACAAGTACTGATAAAAATTAGCCCGTGAACCGTCGAGCTTAACAACTTTTATTTTCATTATTTTCTTGCCAACCGTTTGCCCGCCAAAGGCCGTTTCGGTAATCAACGTATAAAAAAAAGCCGGTAAAGTCAGTGCCATCATGATCCCATAAAAAAGATAGGGATCATTACTGGTGATATTTAAAGTGTCCAAGAGGAAGAAACAAAAGAAATAATAGCAGACTATAATAAAATAGTCTATTGCAAAGGCTATCATTCTTGAGCCAAGACTGGCAAGATTATATTCGATTTTTACATTTTGTGCTGTATTTATCTCGAGCTTATTCATCTGTAAAATGATTTGAATTTAGTGGCAATATAGAATATATAAGTCAATTTTGCAGTTATTTGTGCTTTTCAATCACGGATATTTCCTATATTTGGTTGAGCCAGTTAAAAAAATTAATGAGAGAAGCATCATTTGTAGAACGAAATAAAGAAAAATGGACGTTAATTGAAAATAATTTGTCAATTAATACAGCGGTTGATCCGGATGAGCTGGCTTCAAATTATATTGAGCTGACAAATGATCTGGCTTATGCGCAAACTTTCTATCCTGAGAGTAAAGTAAAGGCTTACTTAAATGAATTGGCGGTGAATGCGCATCAGAAAATCTATAAAGATCAAAAAGCTTCCAACAATAAGTTTAAATCTTTTTTTAATGAAGAGATACCACAAGCAATTTGGTGTATTCGTAGACCGCTTTTGTACTCCTTCTTAATTTTTGTTTTGGCTTCAATTATCGGTTTTTTGTCGTCTGTGTACGATATTGATTTTGTTCGTCTTATTTTAGGCGACTTCTATGTGGATTCAACGATAGAAAGTATAAAAGCAGGCGATCCTGCTGCGGTATACGGAAAGGGAAGCAATTTTGGTTCAGCAATTTGGATTACGATAAATAATGTGCGTGTTGCTTTTATGGCTTTTGCTGCCGGACTATTTTTTAGTGTTGGGACGGGGTATGTCTTGTTTAGCAATGGTATTATGCTAGGTGCATTTCATCATATGTTTTTCCAATATGGCGTTATGGGGAAGGCTATGTCAGCGATCTGGATTCATGGTACCATCGAGATCTCGGTAATTATTGTGGCCGGAGGATGCGGGTTAGCACTCGGCAATAGCATCTTATTTCCAAAATCTTTTACCCGTTTAACTTCTTTTGTCCGTACGGCAAAGATTGCGATGAAAGTGTTGGTCAGCACAATTCCTTTTTTTATTATTGCCGGTACATTGGAAGGCTTTGTAACAAGATATTATAATGTTTCAATTTGGTTATGTGCATTAATTATCGTTTTATCTCTACTGGCAATCCTCTATTTTTATGTTATTAATCCATATCGACTAGCAAAACGATTTCAATGGAAATAAACTTTGAATTTCAAAAAGAACGGAAGGTAGGGGACTTTGTGCAAAGTTTTATAGATCTTTTTAAATTGATCTATAGGCATTTTGTATCTACTATTTTTGGTTTATCTGCTGTTCCGCTAGCCGGAATTGCCTTGGTTTATTATTTTCTGTCTACAAAAATCACATTCTCTGCTAATAGTGATTCTTTTGAGGACATCGATGCTCTGACTTGGGCTGGTTTACTTATTGTGGCGCTGATTGCTTTGGGACTGTACGTTTACGGTATTTCTATCGAATATTTTGTACTGCTTAAGGAGCGCAAGAGTACTGCATTTTCGGGTGTGGAAGTGCTTAAGAATTTTAGATCAAACCTTGGGAAATACTTTATGTTTTTGATTGCCATGATCTTGGCATTGATTGTCGTGTTTATTCCCTTGGCCATTGTTGCTGCGATTTGTGCATTTATCCCTTTTGTCGGAAGTTTTGCTATCGGAATATTGGCGTCCATGGTTGGTATTTGGTTATTTTGCTCATTTTTATTTTATCGCGAAGGCTATTCGGATCTCGGAAGTTGTTTTACAGATGCCTATGTAATGCTAAGCAAAAAATTGATTCAGTATGGTATTGCTACCTATATCGTAAATTTTATTTTCCAAATGGCTGTCATGATGATTTCTATTGTACCATTGGTTATCATGGGGATACTGTCATTCAACTTCCTCGGAATAGATGCTGCTTTTTTTGACTCATCCTGGGGAAAACTGCTGATGACATTGGGAGGTTTATTTATCACATTATTTACGTTGTTTCTTTATATGTCCGGAGTTTTGGCCAACGGTATTATTTATGAAACAGCGAAGGATCTCAAATTCGGAGAACGGATTTATGGAATGATCGAAGAGATAGGAGGAAAAAGTGAATAAACTCTTGTCTTTTTTCTGCATTGCTGGTTTGTCAATGATGTATGCTTGTGATCCGAAACCGGAGAACGTAGATGCCGACAGCAATAGTGCCGATTCGCTCCATGTGCAAATAGATTCTACCTTAGTGACAACCGATTCTGTCGCTATTGACTCGATAGTTTTAAAAGCACCAAATGGCCAACAGGAAAAAGATGAAATTGATCTGTGGGATCCAACATTATTTGACTCAATTCCAAAATATACCGAAGAGCGTTCGTTTAGAATGGACCCTTATCAGGATATCATCAAAAGGTACGAGACGGACGATTTTGTTTATTCAGAAAATATTAAAGATCGGGTAAGTGCATTACAGCGCATTCTTGCCCGGCTCGCGGATTGGATTGGGAGCATCACCCCAGATAATCCTTATAAATTTCGAGAAGAATTCGGATATGTCTTTGCTTTTTTAGCTGTTATCGCACTAGCCTTTATCCTCTATAAAATACTTTACAACAAGAACCAATATTTTATCAAACATCGTGAGGAAGATAGCGAACTGGACGTTTTAGCGTATGTAGAGCGAAATCTAATGAATAGCAACTTGGAGCCTCATATACAGGAAGCTATTAAAAATAAAAATTATGCTCTGGGAATTAGGTATTTACAGCTACTCAATATTCAGAAGTTGGCTCATGCTGATCATATCAAGTGGAAGCAAAGTAAAACAAACGCTGAATTTGGGCAGGAAATAAGGGACGAGGAAATTCGTCGGGGATTTTTGGAGTGCACACGAATATTTGATTATGTCTGGTTTGGTCAGTTTGAATTAACGGAAGCTAACTTTACCCAATATCAGCAATTGTTTACCCAATATCAAAATCAAATTAAATGAAAGGATCGGTAAAATTTGGATTGATATTATTCGCAATTGTTTTGGTGCTCATTGCGCTTATCGACGCTACAAGTAAGAAACCAATTATCTGGGATCGGACATTTGATGCAAAAGACAAAAATCCCTTTGGAGCCTATGTGTTACGTCAAGAACTTGAACATATCATCGATCAAAAGAATACAACGATTGAGCGGCCATTGTACGAGTATCTAGACAGCGCAAAGAAAACGGACGCTAACTTGTTTTTTTATACCTCTTATTTTTCAATGGGTGAAGCTGCGGAAGATAAATTACTGGATTATGTGAATCGGGGAGGCAAGGCAATGATTGTCGCTGAGGAAATTGATCGTTATTTTTTGGATTCCTTGGGGGTGGAAACGGATAGTTTCTATGGTTACAAAAAAGGGGTAAATATAAAAAACCAAGTACGCGTTCGGCTAATGAATGATAATAATAAAATTCATTACGGTAAATCGGAGCTTGGTGAAGTGTTCAAAAAACTCCCTAAAAATGCAACTATTTTAGGTGCGATTACCTATAAAGAATTTGCACTACCTAACTTCGTGGCGATTCAATTTGGTAAAGGAACAATTTACCTGCATTTGACTCCGGATTTATTTGGAAACTATTACCTGCTGAATTCGGCGTCGCAATATGCTTATGTTGCCAAATCATTATCTTATTTAGATGATAAGCCGCTCGCTTGGTATGATTTTAAAGCAAACATGGACCAATATCGTACGCCTTTGCGTGTGTTGCTTCTGAATGATGGTCTTCGGCAAGCCTGGTATGTTTTGTTGGCGGGGCTGGTTCTTTTACTGGTGTTTAGAAGTAGGCGTGAACAGCGTGCAGTGGCGGTAGTGGCTCCAGAGCCGAACCTCTCAAAGGATTTTTGTGGAACGATTGCTACTTTATATTATGAAAATGGTGTACCCGGGAATATGGTTGCCAAAAAGATAGATTACTTTCTTCACGACCTTAGGAACCGTTTTCATTTAGATACCTTGGCGTTGCGTGAAAACGACTTCAGTGAAGAACTGGCTGAACGGTCTGGAGTCTCTCTGATGGAGACCCAAGCTTTGATCAAGTTGATTGTACGCATGCAGGATGCTAAACAACATGATTTGGTCGATCTTAAATTGATTAATGACACTATAGAAGAGTTTAAACATAAAGCAAAAATGATATGAGTGACTTCGATAAATATATACCTTTTGAAAACCGAATAGATGTATCGGTTTTGTTCGATAAAATGGCTCAGGTGAAAGCAGAGGTCAAAAAAGTAATCGTTGGACAGGATCAATTGATTGATATGCTTCTGATCTCCATTTTGGCTTCTGGGCATTCCCTGATTGAAGGATTGCCAGGGGTTGCAAAAACATTATCTGCAAAATTGATTGCCAAAACCATCGATAGCGAATTCAAACGTATTCAATTCACACCAGATCTAATGCCTTCGGATGTGACGGGATCATCGATATTGGATCTGAAAAGCAATGAATTCGAGTTTCGCAAAGGCCCTATTTTCGCAAACATCGTTTTGATCGATGAAATCAACCGTGCTCCGGCAAAGACGCAGGCTGCGCTTTTTGAAAGTATGGCCGAACAGCAGGCATCGGTTGATGGAACTACTTATCGATTACCCGCTCCTTTTGTTGTTTTTGCGACGCAAAATCCAATCGAACATGAAGGAACTTACCGTCTGCCAGAAGCTCAATTAGATCGCTTCCTGTTTAAAATTAATGTGAGCTATCCAGAGTTTGAGCAGGAAATGGAAATATTAAAAGAACATCATGCCCAAAAGGAAGTCAATAAAGAAGATCAGGTTCAGGCAGTGGTTTCCGCAACAGAAATTTTAGCATTTCAAAAATTGATCAAGTCTATTTTTGTTCATGAGGAGCTGATAACATATATTGCTCAAGTTGTTATAAAAACACGAACTAATCCAAGTTTGACACTCGGAGCCTCACCTAGAGCTTCTATTGCTTTACTGGAATCAGCGAAAGCTTCAGCAGCGGTTAGCGGTAGAGATTTTATTACTCCTGAGGATATTAGAAGGGTGGCATCGGCCGTATTAGGACATCGTGTTATGTTGACGCCAGAAAGAGAAATGGAAGGCTTTACAACAGCCTATGTCATCGACCAAATCATTAATTCTGTTGAAATTCCAAGATAATGAAGAAATTAAGTCAGCTCTTTCTAACAAATCAATTTTTCTACTCGCTATTAAGCGTAGCAACACTCTTTACATTGTCTTTTTTCGTTAAGGAGTTGTTTATTGTAGCTTGGATTGTTTTTTGGATATGGCTGGCAATTTTGGTCTTTGATTTTATTCTCTTATTTTCTGGAAAGGGGAAAATAGAAATCACAAGGGTATATCCTGAAAAGCTCTCCAACGGAGATGAGAACCCAATGAGACTGATTGTGCGTTCTTTTTATCCTTTCCGAACAAAGGTGGAAGTTTTGGAGGAGTTTCCTGTTCAGCTTCAAATTCGCGATAAGGATTTTATGACCCATCTACCCAGCTTTCAGGAATCGGAAATATCATTTTCGCTGCGACCGACCCAGCGGGGGATCTATAAGTTTGGACGTTGTTTGGCACTAGTGATGCGTCTTGGATTTTTCAAAAGAAGATTTGTCACTAATCAGGAAGAAGAAATACCCTGTTACCCATCTTATATACAGTTAAGAAAGTATCAGCTTTTGGCGACAAGTAATAGACTGAATGAACTCGGGATAAAACGTATTCGACGGATTGGATCGGCCATGGAATTTGATCATGTTCGCGATTATGTTCAAGGCGATGACTACCGTCACATGAATTGGAAAGCATCTGCGAAAGTGAAAAAGTTGATGGTCAACCAATATGAAGAAGAGAAGTCGCAGCCGATCTATTCTTTTATCGATATAGGGAGGGCAATGCGTATGCCTTTCAACGGCCTGAGCTTATTAGATTATGCTATCAATGCTTCGTTGGTTCTTTCGAATGCAACGATATTAAAGCAGGACCGCGCGGGCTTATTAACCTTTTCAAAGGATATCAATGCATTTATACCCGCTGAGAAAAGGAATAATCAGATGCTTAAAATTTCAGAGTCACTCTATAAGGTATCGACTAAATTTGAAGAATCGGAATTTGGAAAACTGTATAGTTATGCCAATGCGCATATCAATAAGCGTTCACTAATTTTTCTTTACACCAATTTTGAGACCTTAGATTCCCTTAAACGGCAGATAAATTACCTGACTATGCTGAATAGAAGTCATATAATCGTCGTCGTCGTATTTAAAAATGTGGAGGTAGAGGATCTGGCTAAAAGTGTACCGAAAAAGACGATAGATATCTATAATCAAATCATTGCTGAGAAGTTTATCTATGAGAAGCAGCTTATTGTACAGGAGCTTATCCGTCATGGATTTCAGACTATTTATACTGCGCCGGAAAATTTAACCATCAATTCCATCAATAAATACCTTGAAATTAAGGCACGAGGACTTATTTGATGATCGAGGTGTCTTTGACCATAACTTTCGTCCAAAGGTGCTGATATTTTTCAATTGCTTTTAAATGGACTGGATGTGTCTCATAGCTTGTTATATCTTTAAGATCTTTAAATGTAACAATCAACGTGTAGTCAAAACTATTGTCTACTACAGGCCTCGGGTTTGTTTGAGCAGGTACGCCGTAGTGGAGTGTCTGAATTACGTCGATTTTCCGAAGCTCCTCAAAAAACTGGGTAAAATTCATTTTGTCTTTTTCACTGATATCTTTCTTAAGCCAGAAATTAACCACGTGGACGATGGTATTGGTCTGAATATCTTGGCTGGGGTGAACTGGATGAGCCCATGTTGGGGCAGTCATAAGCACCATAGGTGCCATAAGAAAATTGCGTCTTTTCATGATTGAAACGGTTTAGAACTATGAAGATACAAAACGTTCCTGATTTCACAAGTATCAATTATAAGGAAAGCGAAAATGGGCTCTTCTGCGCATGAAAATTAGACCTGTTCATTAAAAATACAAAGGGGNNCCCCTTTGTATTTTTAATGAACTTGGTGGTCTTATAGACCAAATTCTGCTTTCACCTTCTCGATATAATCCAGTTTTTCCCAAGTAAATAGTTCAACTTCAACCTGCTTTTTCTCGCCTGTCGAGCTTTCAAATTCTTTTATTACTTTTTTGGGTGTTCTTCCCATGTGTCCATAAGCTGCTGTTTCTGAGTAGATTGGATTTCTCAGTCCCAAACGCGTTTCAATCCCGTATGGAGTCATGTCAAATAAATGGGCAATTTTTTCAGCAATTTGACCATCGGTTAAATTTACTTTGCTCGTTCCATACGTATTTACATAGATACCCATCGGATCTTTTACACCGATCGCATAAGAAATTTGTACGAGAATCTCATCCGCGACCCCTGCGGCCACTAAGTTTTTGGCAATATGGCGTGTCGCATATGCTGCAGACCGGTCCACTTTAGATGGATCTTTTCCTGAGAAAGCACCGCCACCATGTGCACCTCTCCCCCCGTAGGTGTCCACAATTATTTTTCGGCCCGTAAGACCTGTGTCTCCATGGGGCCCGCCGATAACGAATTTTCCAGTAGGATTGATATGAAACTTAATTTCATCGTTAAATAACACTTGAAGTTCTGGCTTTAATTGTGCTTTGACACGAGGAATTAAGATCGTTTTGATGTCGTGTGTAATTTTGTCCAACATCGCTTGCTCTGTATCAAAGTCGTCATGTTGTGTCGAGATGACAATGGCATCAATTCTTTTCGGTTTGTGATCGTCGCTATATTCCAGTGTAACTTGAGATTTCGCATCCGGTCGTAAATACTTGATTTCGTTATTTTCGCGACGCAACTCCGCCAATTCATACAGTAAGCGATGAGATAGGTCCAATGCCAAAGGCATAAAATTTTCGGTTTCGTTATTCGCATAACCAAACATAATCCCCTGGTCACCTGCACCTTGCTCTTGCCGTGTTTTACGGTCTACACCTTGGTTAATGTCCGCAGATTGCTCGTGAATCGCGGATAATACGCCACAAGAATTTGCTTCAAACATATATTCAGATTTGGTATAGCCAATCTTTTGAATTACCGAACGTGCTATCTTCTGAACATCGAGGTATATGTTTGATTTAACTTCCCCGGCGAGGACCACTTGTCCTGTTGTTACCAACGTTTCAATAGCGACACGAGAATCCTCGTCCCATGCTAAAAAATTGTCTATTAATGCATCTGAAATTTGATCCGCAATTTTGTCTGGATGCCCTTCAGAAACAGATTCCGACGTAAATAAATAAGCCATTCTTTACCTGATTTTAAATATTGGATTTGCGCTAGAATGAATTAACAGCAAAGTGATAAGCGCCGTGATAGCGAAGGGTTTTAGCACTTTTTTACTGTGGTTGCAATCTCCTTGTCGTTGCTTTTGTGATGCAACAGCACGCAAATCAGTCCACATTCTATTTTTTATGCGACAAAGCTACAATACTTTAAGGATTATTTAAAATCAAATTTATATTTTAATTTAAAAAGTATAGTCACATACTTTAAGATGCACAAAGATTACATTATTTTAAGAAATTCGTAATTTCCGCTATCTTTGGGATATGTCAGAACGTAAACAAATATTGTTTGTTATTAATCCGATTTCAGGAGGAAAGCACAAAACATCTTTTAAAAAGCAGGTGTTAGATGTGCTTGATCTACAAAAATTTGATCCTACTTTTCAACAGACAGCTAGACCGAATCATGCCTATGAAATTGGGTTGAAAGCCATTGAAGAAGGATATGATGCGGTTATAGCCGTGGGAGGCGATGGAACAATCAATGAATTGGGATCAGCTTTGGTTGGGTCTGGAATTCCATTGGGGATTATTCCTGAGGGTTCGGGCAACGGTTTGGCGCTTTACTTGGGCGTACCTATGAATGAAGCTGCAGCTATCCGCCGGATTAATCGTTTTGAATCAATCGAGGTGGACTGTGGTGTTATCAATGAAAGAAGATTTTTTAATATTGCTGGTTTGGGATTCGATGCATCCGTGAGCGAAAATTTTGCTAATGAAAATATTCGTGGACCGTTGGGATACATGAAATCAGTGTTTAATGTGCTCAGTAAATATCAACCCGCACATTACAAATTAACCATCGATGGAAAAGTGTACGAAAGACAGGCTTTTATGATCAGTGTAGCGAATTCTCCTCAATATGGAAATAACGCCTATATTGCGCCGCAGGCTTCAGTGAATGATGGTATTTTAGATGTCTGTATTGTGCACAAATTCCCACTTTATATATTGCCAAAGATGATTTTTCATCTGTTTAACAAATCGGCAGATCAATCCAGTTATGTAGAGATCATTCCTGGGAAGAATATACGGATTGAGGTGGATAAGATTTCACCAGTACACGTCGATGGGGAACCAATCGAACTGGGAGATAAACTGGATATTTCCATTATGCCAAAAGCCTTAAAAATAATTTGCTAAGATCATGAGTAAAAATAAAAAACAGTCTTATGAAGGGGTTGTCTATTCCACAGATGATAGCTTCAATTATCAATTATCTGATTTTTTTCAGGAACAGGATACTTTACCAACGAATCAGCAAAACTTGAAAGTACAGCTTGATCGCAAAATGCGGAAAGGAAAAGTTGTTACGTTGATCACAGGGTTTGTAGGAAAAACCGAAGACCTGGAAATTTTAGGTAAATTGTTGAAACAGAAGTGCGGAGTGGGCGGAACCGTAAAGGATGGCGAGATCATCATCCAGGGGGAGTTTAAACAAAAGATCTACGAGTTGTTACTTAAAGAGGGATATCGCGTAAAATTAGTGGGTGGTTAAACAAGTATTGCGAGAATATTCAGATTAAATCTAATGAATTGTTTATTAGGCAAGTATGGTTTGTGTGTAACCTGTGTGTTTGTTTGATAATATGAGTAATCACTTACTTTTTGTAATTTAAAATCTTTGATTTTCTTGCATATCAAAAAAAAAATGGCTTTCATTGTAAAATAATTATTGCGAATAAGCGATTTAGCAATGAGAAACAATGATTATATAACGGGAGCTGCTGAGAAAAATAACACACATTAACGGTGTTTCAGTTTAAAAAAACAAATTTGATTTTTTTTACATATTTAAGAGGAATATTTTAAATTTGACATTAAATATTAAATTTGCTTTGCAAATTGATTTCAAAAGCGAATAGGAGTACATATAATTTAAACAACATTATATATTTAAACAACAGTAAAAAACTAAAAATTAGAAAAATGGCAAACGCACCTAAAACTGCTGCAAAACAAGAGAGCAACAACGGAGGATCTTTCTTTGCTCAAGCTGCAATCATCATCTGTTTCATCGTGGGTTTCTGTGTATGGAAATTTGTGATGGGTAATCCAACTAACTTCGTTGATAACAATCCAGAAAATGCTCCTAACCCAGGTAACTATTTAGGAATGGTTTACCATGCTGGGGCTATCGTACCTGTTTTGCTTGGTTTATTCTTAATGGTATGGGTTTTCTCGGTAGAACGTTTTATCGTTATCAACAAAGCTTCTGGTACTGGAAACGTTGGAAACTTTGTTCGTAAAATCCAAACGTTGATTAATGGTGGAAACATCGATTCAGCTATTGCTGAGTGTGACAAACAAAAAGGTTCAGTAGCAAACGTTGTGAAAGCTGGTTTATTGAAGTACAAATCAGTATCCGTAGATCCTGAAGTGAACACTGAAAAAGCGGCTATTGCAATCCAAAAAGAAATCGAAGAAACAACTGCATTGGAAATGCCTATGTTAGAGAAAAACTTAAACGTTATCGCTACATTAGTTTCTATCGGTACATTATGTGGTCTATTGGGTACGGTAACAGGTATGATCAAAGCCTTCTCGGCATTGGCAACAGGCGGTGCTCCAGATTCAGCTAAATTGGCGAACGGTATCTCTGAGGCCTTGATCAATACAGCAACTGGTATCGCGACATCAACATTCGCTATCGTATTGTATAACATCTTTACTGCAAAAATCGATAAATTAACTTACTCTATCGACGAAGCTGGTTTCTCAATCGTACAAACATACGCTGCAAACCACAAATAAGAACTATGATGAAAATATTTGATTTTTTTAAATTTATTTTATGGAAATCAAATATTAAAATCATCATAGGATAGAAGATTGAGTTTTTAATTTAAAAAGAAGAATTTAAAATGGGTAAAGCAAAAGTAAAAAGAGCCAGTACGTCGATCGACATGACAGCGATGTGTGACGTATCGTTCTTGCTGCTTACGTTCTTCGTCTTAACGGCGACAGCGCGCCAACCGGAAGCATTGACGGTGGATACCCCAGCATCGACTACGAAAGATAAGTTACCTGATTCAAATGTAGGTATGATCACAATAGGCGATCAAGGTAAAGTTTTCTTCGGTACGACTGATCAACAAGTTCGTGTAAAAGCACTAGAAAGAATGTCAGCAAAGTATGGCGTTGGCTTTTCGCAAGAAGATTACGATCGTTTCAAATTGATGGAAAACTTTGGTGTACCAATGTCTAAATTGAAAGGGTTATTGGCCTTAGACGGAAGTAAGCGTACAGAAAAAGGCGTGCAAACTGGTATTCCTATTGATAGTACTGAAAACACTTCAAATGAGTTGTATTATTGGGTTCAAAATACTCGCCTCGCAGCTGAAGAAGTGAATAAGGAAAAAGAAGCATCGGATAAAAATTTCGTGCATCCTGGACCTTTGAAGATGGCTATCAAAGCAGATGCGAATGAAAAATATCCTTCGGTTAATTTAGTTATTGAAACATTGCGTAATCAAAAGCAAAACAAATTTAGTTTCATAACGGGCATGCGTGCTGAGGACAAATAATTGACGATTTAATAAGAACAAACGATGGCAGAATTAAATCAGGATAGTGGTAAAAAAGGAAAAGGCGGGAAAGTAAGATCCAAAAAAAATGGGGGTAAGGTAGACCTTACAGCCATGGTGGATCTGGCCTTCTTGTTGATCACCTTCTTCATGTTGACCACGTCCTTAAATAAACCGCAGGCAATGGATGTGGCTATGCCAGACAAAAATAAAATTAAAGAAGAACAAAAAGATGAACTGCTTACGGCAGATAATCGTTCCCTTACAATTTTATTGGGTTCTGACAACAAAGTCTCTTGGGTATATGGTCAAGTAGCTAATCCGATCGAAGGGCCTACTGTTGCTGGTTATGGCGCAGATGGGATCCGTAAGGTCTTGATGGAGAAAAAGGCTTATGTACCTCGCGTTTCAGGCGGTAAAGACATGATTGTAATCATACGTCCTAGTGAAAAATGTACACAACGCAATCTGGTTGATATTCTTGACGAGATGAAAATTGTAGACGTTAAACGCTATATGATCGGAAAGATTACACCAGAAGAAGTCGAAGTGTTAAAACGTGACAATATCTATAATGATTAGTTATTAGATTGACACATAAAACTAAAATAAAATGATAGGGTCAAAATTAGATATTTTTAAGAAAGAATGGCTTGACGTCGTTTTTCAGGGCAGAAACAGGGAGTATGGAGCTTACGAGCTTCGTAAACTTGCGCCCAAAGCGACTAACAGGGGGCTTCTTGTCGTTATCGGCATTGTGGCCATAGCCAGTTTCCTTAGCGTTTTCGGAAGTAAGCTGTTCCCGAAGAAGCCTGTAGAGGCACCTCCGGCAGTCACTGAAGTTACGTTGGAAGACCTTGAAGAAATCAAGCCACCAGAACCGCCAGAAGAGGAACCGCTTCCACAAGAACCGGAAGAGAAACCTCAACAAGTGGCCATGGATGTACCGAAAGAAGATTTGGTTCGTTTCCCTGAACCTAAAGTAGCTCCTGCAAACAAAGTTGTAGAAGAAGTTGCTTCTCAGGAAGAATTGAAGGATCCAAATAAAACTCCAGCGCGTATTACCTTGAAAGGTAGTCCGACAGGTACTTCGGTTGCCCGTGGTGAATTCGGTTCAAAGAAACAAGATGGTGCGATCACTGGAGCAAAAAAAGGAGATCCTAATGGTAATGGAGATGAAATTCTTCCATTTAATGCCATTGAGGTCCAACCAATGCCTGTAGGTGGTATGCAAGCATTTATGTCGTGGGTAGGTTCAAACTACGAGTATCCTGCCGCCGCAACAGAAAATGGTGTAAATGGTGTAGTTGAGGTATCGTTCGTCGTAGAAAAAGATGGTAGCTTGACAGACATCAATATCAAACGTGATTTGAAATATGGTACTGGTGATGCAGCTGTAAGGTTGCTTAAGAAAGCGAAGAAATGGAAACCAGGAATTCAAAATGGTCGTCCAGTTCGTGTAGCGTATACTTTACCAATTCGATTGAACCTTCAAAATTAGAATGACAAATTTTAATTCAAATAGTAGTTCAAATTATAGACAGAAATCGCCTCTGAAGCGGTTTCTGTCTATTTTAGGACTTTTTATGTTTGGCTTTTATTTTGTTTTGGGCCTTTTGATTATATTCTGGGACAATTTTCCGATTGAAATTAATCCAACTTACAAAACAATTTTTGGCGTCGTATTGATTCTGTATTCATTTATGCGGTTTGTTCGGCTTTGGCAAAATAATTTTAATTAAGCGCCTCTTTCATTTAGTTTTAACCAACTCTCTCTTCGAAAGTTAAACTATTCTTTATTTAAACTGTCTTATTTTATGATGTATCGTATGAGAAAATATAAAATGGTTCTTATGATGCTAGGCGTCTGTATGGGAGTATTTGTTTCGTGCAAAAATAAAACAAAGAGTACAAAGGAAGGAGAGGATATTCTAACGGGTAAACTTCCGGTTATTGTTGATCAGACTTTGTTGCCTATCATCCAAGAATCTGCGGATGTTTTTGAAAGTTCTTATCCAAATTCAAGTTTGGAGTTGATCGCTAGGCCCGAGATTAAAGCGGTAAATGCTTTGCTTTCTGATTCGGCTTACGTTGTTGTATTGACGAGAAAGTTGACAAACGAGGAAGGTAGCTACTTTCAGAAGCGCGGTATTCAGCCGAAAATCTTTCAAATAGCTTCCGATGCAGTTGTACTAGTCAATAATCGCAATAGTAAGGATACTATTATGTCACAAAAAGACGTTAAGTCTTTGTTGGAAGGTAATTTAGCAGGGCAACGGTTGATCTTTGATAATGCCAATTCGAGTACACTACGGTATTTGAAAGATTATTTCAAATTAAACAAAATTGATCCGAAAGCTGTTTCAGCAATGAAGGATAGTGAGGAAGTGATGAAATACGTCAGTGATAATGCGAATACAGTGGGTGTTATTGGCTACAATTGGTATTTGAAAGCTGTAGAAAAAAATTCGAATTTATTGGATAAAATTCGTACATTGAGCATCGGAAGTAGGGATCAAGGGGGTGAAAAGGTCAATTTCTATAGACCATCTCAATCGACTATAGCTGATGGCGTATACCCTTTTGTGAGGCCTGTCTACATTATGAATTATCAGCCAAATATGGGCTTAGGTTTGGGTTTTAGTGCTTTTTTGACAGGCGATCGCGGACAGCGAATCGTTTTGAAAGCGGGATTGGTTCCTGCCACAATGCCTGGGCGTGAGATCATTATTAGAGATGAAAGTTATATTAAATAGATAATAAATAGTACAAAAATAGATTATGACAAACAGCAAATTATTATTTAGTCTTTTATTGGCCGGATCTGTGGGCACAGTAAGTGCACAAAGTTTGAAAGATGCTAGAGCAGCCATCGAGGCTGAAAATTATGGTAAAGCTAAAACTATCCTTCAACAGTTAGTGACTAAGCAACCTAAGAATGGAGATAATTATTTCTATTTGGGTCAAATTTATTTGGTAAACGACAGAGCGGATTCTGCCGCTACGATTTTCAACCAAGGTTTGGCCGCTGATCCAAAGGCTACAATCAATAATGTAGGTTTGGGTTATGTTGACTTAATGAAAAAGGATAAGGCAAGTGCGGAATCTAAATTCGCTTTGGCAACGGCAAAATTAGGTAAAAAGGATTATGAGCCATTGTTGGAGATCGGTCGTGCATATATCAATGCACCTGAACCTGATTATGCAAAAGCGTTAGAGTATCTCACACAGGCGAAGGAAAAAAACAAAAAAGATGTTGCTATTCCTATCGCGTTAGGTGATGCGTATCGCGGCTTGAAAGAAGGATCTTTGGCTTATACTAGCTATGGTGAAGCGACGGATATCGATCCGAATTCGGTTCAAGCTAAAGTTGGACAAGCGGTAATTGTACGGGGTGCACAAGCTTTTGATGAAGCCATCACGCAATTAGAAGCTATCGCGGCGGAGACGCCAACTTATGCTCCTACTTATCGTGAGTTAGCTGAGACTTACAACCAATGGTCGAGGTTGCCAGGCACTTCTGATGAGAAATATGTTGAGTTAAATAAAAAGGGTGTTGAGCAATATAAGAAATATCTTGAAGTTGCTGGCGATAACTCGTTGGAAGCAAAAATCCGCTATGCCGATTTCCTTGTATATGCACGTCAGTACGATGATTTGAAGGTAGTTTCGGAGGAATTAGCGCAAAATCCTTCTGTAGATCCAAAAATCTACCGTTACTTAGGTTATATCGCTTTCCAAAAAGCTAAAGATTATCCAAAAGCATTGGAGTATTTGAATCAGATGTTCAGCAAAATGGAGAAAGATCGTGTAATTCCATTGGATTATATGTATTTGGGTATGTCTGAAATCGCTGCTAATAGTCCAAAACATGTAGAGGGTGGTGCAGACAGCACAGCCACAGCCGCACCGGTGTTGACGCCTGAGAATGAGGCAAATATTCAAAAAGGTATTGCTGATATTAAAAAAGCAATTGATTTAGACAAAGAGCTTTTGGGCGAAACTGCAGAGCTGGCTTTTGCTAAATATCAAGAGCAAGAATTGCAGACGGCGGCCTCTCTTTTTGAACTAGTGGCGTCTTACACAGATAATAAAACGTATTTGTTTGATGCAAATTATTATGCTGGTGAAGCTTACTATCAAATCGGTGCTAAAGAAGATGCAGGTAGTAAAAACGAGGAGCAAGTTGTGGTTAATCAGGAGCTTAGAGATAAAGCCATAGCTGATTTACAAAAAGCACAGACGTTCTTATCAGTAATTGAAACAACTGACAATAAAGAAGCGCAAGATAAATATTTGATCAATGCACTTTATTACAAAGCTTTTGCTGCTTTAACAGCAGATAACCTGGAGCAACCTAAAGGTGATTTCGTAGCTTCATTCCAAAAATTGATTGAAACAATCAATCAACGTGGTGCACAAGAGAAAAATAAGAATTATTTAATAGACGCAAATACGTATATCGGTCTTTACTATTACGTGAAACAAGATCTTCCTAAAGCGAAGGAAAGTTTCCAAAAAGTATTAGCTATAGATCCAGCGAATGAAGCTGTTAAAGGTTACTTAGAAGGTTTAAAATAAGCTTAAGTAAAATCATTCTAAATTAGGCGTAGATAGTAATATCTACGCCTTTTTTGTTTTGTTTTTTACCATGGAATCTCTATATTTAAAGATAGTTACCAATATAAATTTTAGTTGAGATGGAGCAAGCCAATAGTATGCCGATAGACTACTTGCCGATATTTATACAGCTTTTAGTAGCTGTGGGATTTGGAGTAAGTACGATAATTATTACACATCTTATCGGACCAAAGGTCCGCACAGAAAACAAGCTTGGAGCTTTTGAGTCAGGGATTGAAGTTATCGGAAATGCGAGGCAGCCGTTCTCAATCAAATATTTCTTGGTGGCCATCCTATTTGTGATATTTGATGTGGAGGTCATTTTTATGTACCCTTGGGCTGTAAACTTTCGTGATATGGGATTGCAAGGCTTGATAGAGATGTTTATTTTCATGGGACTGCTTTTATTAGGCTTTATCTATGTGATTAAGAAAAAAGCATTAAACTGGGACTAGATGTCCTCATTATGGTTGGTTTTTGGCCAACGATACTAAACCTATAAATCGACTTTTCATGAGTGATATAAAATTAGCACAAGCTCCCCCGGGAGTAGAAGGCGCAGGTTTTTTTGCGACGAGTTTAGATAAAGCCATCGGCTTGGCGCGAGCCAACTCGTTATGGCCTTTGCCGTTCGCCACATCCTGTTGCGGTATCGAGTTTATGGCTACAATGGGTTCAACCTATGATTTGGCAAGGTTTGGCGCCGAAAGACCTAGCTTTTCACCGCGGCAGGCAGATATGCTATTGGTCATGGGTACTATTGCAAAGAAGATGGCGCCTGTGCTAAGGCAGGTGTATGTGCAGATGGCTGAGCCGCGTTGGGTAATCGCTGTAGGGGCCTGTGCCTCTAGCGGTGGAATCTTCGATACTTATTCTGTGCTGCAGGGGATCGATGAAATTATACCGGTCGATGTTTATGTGCCGGGTTGTCCCCCTCGCCCCGAAGCAATTTTGGATGGAGTATTGCGTTTGCAGGACATCGTGAAGAATGAATCCTTGAACCGGAGAAATACGCCAGAATATAAGGCATTGCTTGAAAAGTACGGAATTCATACAAATAAATAAACGATGGAAAACAGTTTTTTATTGGATAAGCTCGAAGAGAATTTTCCCGCAAAGATTCAAGAAATTCCGGATGCTCACGATCTATTGACCGTCATTGTTGAAAAAGAAGACCTGATCGAAGTGCTTCGTTTCCTGAAGTCGAGTAGTGAGCTGCAGTTTATCCATCTGACCGATATTACAGCAGTACATTATCCGCATTTGGAGAAGGAATTTGCTGTCGTTTATCATATCCATAGTCTAGTTCATAATATACGGATACGGGTGAAAGTGTTTTTACAAGGTCCGAATCCTGAGATTCCAACTGCGACTGTGGTTTGGAAAGGTGCGAATTGGATGGAGCGTGAAACTTATGACTTTTTTGGTGTCAATTTTATAGGACACCCCGATCTGAGAAGAATTTTGAATGTTGATGATATGGAGGTATTTCCTATGCGTAAGGAATATCCTTTGGAAGATCCAAATCGCGTAGATAAAAAAGATTTGTATTTCGGCCGTTAAAGTATACAATATGAGCGAATTTATTAGCAAGATAACACCCAATCAACCCGTTTTTGAAGATAACGACCCACAAGATGAGTTGATTACCTTAAATATTGGGCCAACCCATCCCGCCACGCATGGTGTATTTCAAAATGTTGTTCAGATCGATGGTGAGCGTATAGTGAGTGGTGTGTCTACAATCGGTTATATTCACCGGGCGTTTGAAAAAATTGCAGAACATCGGCCGTTTTATCAAATCACTCCATTGACAGACCGTCTGAATTATTGTTCCGCACCAATCAATAACATGGGCTGGCATATGACTGTTGAGAAGCTTCTTAAGATAGAGATTCCTAAGCGTGTGCAGTATATGCGTGTCATTGTTATGGAGCTTGCGCGCATTGCAGATCATATTATTTGTAACGGAATCTTAGGTGTGGACACAGGAGCGTTTTCGGGATTTCTATATGTTATGCAAGAGCGTGAATTTATCTATGAAATCTTTGAAGAGATATGTGGCGCTCGTTTGACAACTAATATCGGTCGTATTGGAGGATTTGAACGTGATTTCAATGCTATAGCCTTTGAGAAAATACGTGAATTTTTGAAACGCTATCCTCCTGTATTGCAAGAGTTTGAAGAAATGTTTGTTCGTAACCGTATTTTTATTGAACGGACTTCAGGAGTTGCTGCTGTAACGGCAGAAGAAGCTTTGGATTACAGTTGGTCAGGTCCTATTTTGCGGGCGACAGGAGTAGATTACGATGTGCGTGTACAGAATCCTTATTGCTCCTATGACGAATTTGATTTCGATGTGCCTGTTGGCACTACAGGCGATGTCTATGATCGATTTATGGTACGGAATGCCGAAATGTGGCAATCTCTTCGGATTATAGAGCAGGCATTGGACAAAATCGAGAAAGAGCCTAAAGGGGTATTCCATGCCGAAGTGCCTGATTTCTATTTGCCTCCAAAAGAGCAAGTGTATACCAATATGGAGGCCTTAATCTATCATTTCAAAATCGTCATGGGTGAGGTCGACACACCAAAAGCTGATGTCTATCATGCCGTCGAAGGTGCAAACGGTGAACTTGGATTTTATTTGATTCATGATGGCGGACGCTCACCTTACCGTCTTCATTTCAGAAGGCCTTCTTTTGTCAACTATCAACTATTTGCGCCAATGAGCGCAGGAATGCTGATTTCAGATGCCATAATAAATATGAGTAGTCTTAACGTTATAGCGGGAGAACTAGATGCTTAGTGTAAAACAAAATAATGAACATGTAACGTTTTCTCCTGACTTGTTGGCCAAGTTTGGAGAAGTGGTCAGTCGTTACCCTGAGGGAAAGCAGAAATCAGGCCTATTACCCATTTTACATTTGGTCCAGGCGGAGTATGGTTGGGTCAGCGCAGATGCGATGGACAAGATTGCCATGTATCTTAATATATTACCGATCGAGGTATATGAAGTCGCTACATTCTACACAATGTTCCTATTGCAGCCTAAAGGGAAATACGTGCTGGAGATTTGTCGCACAGGGCCTTGTTGTTTAGTTGGTGCAGAACGTATTATGGCGCGATTAGAACAAAAGCTAGGCGTGAAAGAAGGGGAGGTCACAAGCGATGGACTTTTTTCCTGGCGCGGCGTCGAATGCTTGGCAGCCTGCGGTTTTGGACCAGTCTTACAGATTGGCCCGGAATATACATTCTACGAAAATCTGACGGAAGATAAAGTTGACGAATTGATTGATAATTTAAAAGCTAAAACAGAATAATATGGCGCGTAAACTTTTGTTGACTCATATCGATGTTCCTGGCATCAATACCTTTGAGGTCTATCGGCAAAAAGGTGGTTATGTTGCTGTTGAGAAAGTATTAAAGAACATGTCTCCTGAAGAGGTTGTTGAGGAGGTTAAAAAGTCGGGATTACGCGGTCGTGGAGGAGCTGGGTTTCCGACAGGGATGAAGTGGTCCTTTTTGGCCAAACCCGAAGGAGTGCCCCGCTATTTGGTATGTAATGCAGACGAATCTGAGCCAGGGACATTCAAGGATCGTTATTTAATGACGCATATTCCGCATGCACTCATTGAGGGAATGATTGTATCCAGCTTCGCTTTGGGGGCTCATACGTCGTATATCTATGTGCGTGGAGAAATGATGCCGCAGATCAGAATCCTAGAGCGTGCTATTGCTGAAGCGAAGGAGAAAGGCTTTTTAGGAAAAAATATCTTAGGATCCGGTTATGATCTGGAGATCTACGTTCAACCGGGGGGAGGAGCATATATCTGCGGCGAGGAAACTGCTTTGTTAGAATCCTTGGAAGGAAAGCGCGGTAACCCGCGTATTAAACCTCCTTTTCCCGCGATTGCGGGCTTATATAATTGTCCTACAGTGGTAAATAATGTGGAGTCAATCGCAGCGACAGTTCCGATTATAAATTTGGGCGGCGATGAGTATGCAAAGATTGGTGTAGAACGTAGTACAGGAACAAAATTAATATCTGCGAGCGGAAATATTGTAAAACCAGGTGTCTATGAAATTGAACTTGGTCTGCCTGTGGAAGAGTTTATTTACTCGGACGAATATTGTGGCGGTATAGCCAATGGGAAGCGACTGAAAGCTGTTGTGGCAGGGGGCTCTTCGGTCCCTATTTTACCGGCCAACTTAATTTTGAAAACTGCAGCTGGAAATAGTCGATTGATGACCTATGAGTCGTTGGCAGATGGCGGCTTCCAGACCGGTACAATGCTTGGATCTGGCGGTTTTATCGTATTTGATGAGGATCAATGCGTGGTGCGTAATACCTGGAATTTTGCACGTTTCTATCATCATGAAAGCTGCGGACAATGTTCGCCCTGTCGTGAAGGAACGGGATGGATGGAAAAAGTGTTGCATAAGATCGAGAGCGGCCACGGCTCGATGTCGGACATTGATTTGCTATGGGATGTCCAGCGAAAAATTGAAGGAAATACAATCTGTCCACTCGGTGATGCTGCAGCATGGCCGGTGGCGGCTGCAATAAGGCACTTTAGGGATGAATTTGAATGGCACATTCTTCATCCGGAAGAGTCGCAGACACGAAATTATGGATTGGCGCATTATGCTGATCCTTTACAACCAATAGTATCATAATAGAAGCTGTAACGCTAAATAAATCATATCATGGCAGAAGCGGAAGATGTAAAGTTTAAGGTCACCATCGATGGTATACCTGTAGAGGTTGCTCCTGGGACAAGCATATTAAATGCTGCGAGACAGATCGGCGGTGATATTGTCCCTCCGGCAATGTGTTACTACTCCAAATTGGAGGGAAGTGGCGGTAAATGCCGTACCTGCTTGGTAAAGGTATCCAAGGGATCGGAAAAAGATCCTCGACCTATGCCAAAATTGGTTGCTTCTTGCCGTACAACGGTGATGGACGGTATGGAAGTGCAAAATATAACGTCTCCTGAAGTAATAGAAGCAAGAAAAGGGGTTGTTGAAATCTTATTGATCAATCATCCTTTGGACTGTCCAATCTGTGATCAGGCAGGTGAATGTAAATTGCAAGATCTTAGTTACGAACACGGCAGTGCACATACGCGTTACGAATTCGACCGACGTACTTTTGAACGTATCGATCTGGGTGATAAGATCCAATTGCATATGAATCGCTGTATCTTATGCTACCGTTGTGTGTATGTTGCCAATCAGTTGACCGATCAGCGTGTACATGGTATCTTAGGACGAGGTGATCATTCAGAGATCTCTACTTATATCGAAAATGTGATCGATAATGATTTTTCTGGGAATGTCATTGATGTGTGTCCTGTGGGCGCTCTGACTGATAAAACCTTCAGATTTAAAAATAGAGTATGGTTTACCAAACCGGTTGATGCACATCGCGATTGCCCCACTTGTTCAGGCAAGGTAACTTTATGGTATAAAGGGGAAGAGGTTATTCGGGTGACCGCGCGAAAGGATGAATTTGGCGAAGTGGAAGAGTTTATCTGTAATACCTGCCGCTATGATCAGAAAAAAACAAGTGATTGGATATTGGAGGAACCAACAGAAGTAGATCCACATTCGGTTATCTCGGCTAATCACTACGAGTTATTTAATCCACCTAAAGTCGTTAAAGAAAATCCTGTACTGCAGGAAAAAAATCGCGAACAGTTAGCTAGAACAGAAAAATTGAAATAATCACGAATATGGAGTGGTCTTTTGTCATAGAAAAATTAATACTGGTGTTTATTATCTTCGTAGTTACTTTGGTAATTGCGATGTATTCTACGCTAGCAGAACGTAAAATTGCCGGTTTTATGCAGGATCGTTATGGTCCGGATCGCGCCGGTATTTTCGGGATCTTACAACCCTTATGCGACGGGGGGAAGTTCTTCTTTAAGGAGGAAATTATTCCTGCAGGTGCGCATAAGGTACTTTTTATAGTAGGTCCGACTATAGCCATCATAACAGCCTGTATCAGTTCCGCCGTGATCCCTTGGGGACAGGAGTTACAGATTGGAGATCGGATAATTTCCTTGCAGGTTGCCGATGTTAATGTCGGTATTCTGTATATGTTTGGTGTCATAGCATTGGGCGTATATGGTATTATGTTGGGCGGCTGGGCGTCGAATAATAAGTTTTCTTTGATGGGCGCTATTCGGGCAGCATCACAGAGCATCAGTTATGAAATTGCCATGGGGCTTTCGATAATCGCTTTATTGATGGTGACACAAAGCCTTTCCCTGAAGGAAATCGTTGCGCAGCAGTCTGGCTTTGTCAATTGGAATATCTGGGCACAGCCGTTAGGTTTTATTATTTTTATGGTGTGTGCCTTTGCTGAGTGTAACCGAGTACCTTTTGATTTACCGGAATGTGAGACTGAGCTTGTTGGTGGTTATCATACGGAGTATTCTTCGATGAAATTGGGGCTCTATATGTTCTCCGAATATATCAATATGTTTGTCTCCTCGGCGCTTATGGCTTCACTCTATTTTGGGGGATACAATTTCCCTTTTATGAATGATCTGGGATGGTCTGCCAATTTGATTACGATCGTCGGTGTGATTGTGTTCTTTGTCAAGATATTTTTGTTTATCTTTTTCTTTATGTGGGTGCGCTGGACATTACCGCGCTTCCGCTACGATCAACTGATGAATCTGGGCTGGAAAATGCTGATCCCATTGGCGATTGCCAATATCGTACTTACAGGTTTATTTACATTGATTAAAGACACGTACTTCTCATAAGAAAGGACTTTTTATGCAACTAACCAATCGTAAAAAAGTAATTGAACAAAAACCGATGACATTCGCCGAAAGAATCTACTTTCCGGCTATTATAAAAGGTTTGCGAATTACATTAAGGCATTTTTTTAAGAAAATACCAACCATTAAATATCCTGAGGAAATAAGACCTTATTCGAAAAATTTTAGAGGACAGCACTCGCTCAAACGTGATGAAGAAGGGCGCGAACGTTGTACTGCTTGTGGGTTATGTGCCTTGTCCTGTCCTGCGGAGGCGATTACCATGACTGCTGCAGAGCGAAAAAAAGGTGAAGAACATCTTTATCGTGAAGAAAAATACGCGTCGGTATATGAAATCAATATGTTGCGCTGTATTTTCTGTGGCCTATGTGAAGAGGCTTGCCCGAAAGAAGCGATCTATTTGGACGGTCCCCATGTGACTGCAGATTATCTCCGTAAGGATTTTATCTATGGAAAAGACAAATTGGTTGAACCGACTTTTGATATTACCAAATTAAAGAGCTAAACCAGGAAATTATGACAGTATTTTATTTTGTAGCCTTCTTGTCTATTTTCTTTGCGCTGATGACCATTTTTACCAAAAATCCTGTGCACAGTGTATTGTATTTGGTGATTACGTTTTTCACATTTACAATACATTATATTCTTTTGAATGCGCAGTTTTTGGCTGTGGTGAATTTCATTGTGTATATGGGTGCCATTATGGTTTTGTTTTTATTCGTGCTGATGTTGCTCAACCTGAATAAGGATACCGAACCCATGAAATCCAATTTAGTCAAATTTATGGGCGTTATCGCAGGCTGTTGCTTACTGGTGACTTTTTTCGGCGTGTACCGTGTATTCGATATTTCGAATCCACTGACCGTCGTAAATCCAGAGATCGGATTGGTCAAGAATCTGGGGAAAGTGTTGTTTAACGAATTTTTGCTCCCTTTTGAGTTATCGTCGCTATTGTTATTGACGGCAATGATCGGAGCGATATTATTAGCTAAGAAAGAACCTAAACAAATCTAATGGAAACAGTTATTCAACAGTTGCAAGGGGTGCCAATAAATCATTACTTGATTTTTTGCTCGATTATTTTTGCTATTGGTGTTATTGGTGTTCTTATTCGCCGTAACGTCATCATTATCATGATGTCTATTGAATTGATGCTTAATGCAGTGAATCTTCTTTTAGCAGCATTTTCTGTGCAGCATGGCGATTCATCCGGGCAGGTTTTTGTCTTCTTTATCATGGCATTGGCAGCTGCAGAAGTTGCCGTCGGCCTTGCAATTATTATTATGGTATATCGGAATACGAAATCTGTGGATATCGATTCCTTAAATAAACTGCGTTGGTAGAACTTAAGAAATAAATACGATGAGTGAATTAGTCTGGTTGATTCCCCTTTTGCCCTTAATCGGGTTTATAATAAATGGATTGGGTAGGAATACTTTCTCCAAAGGTATGATAGGTGCTGTTGGTAGTGCTGTAGTGCTTATTTCTTTTGTGTGTAGCTGTATTCTTTTCTCCGAAGTATATCAAGCGAGACAGGCTGGACAAGCGGGCATCATTGAGCAGCATGTATTTGATTGGATTGCCGTAGGTAACCTTAAGATAGGATTATCTTTTTTGGTAGACCCGCTTAGTGCGATTATGCTTCTGATTGTTACAGGAATCGGTTTTCTTATCCATGTATACTCCATTGGTTATATGCATCATGATATTGGATTTGGTAAGTTCTTCTCCTATTTGAATCTCTTTATCTTTTTTATGTTGTTATTGGTGTTGGGCTCCAATTACTTGGTCATGTTCATAGGCTGGGAAGGTGTAGGATTATGCTCGTACCTATTGATCGGCTTTTGGTATAAAAATACTTCTTATACAAATGCAGCAAAAAAAGCATTTGTGATGAATAGAATAGGTGATTTAGGTTTTTTACTTGCCGTATTTTTAATACTAGGCACTTTCGGCTCGTTAGAATTTTCGACGGTATTTCCAGCGGCCAAGAACTTCGCTGTCGGTGATATTACTGTGGTTAGCATTACCATTTTGTTGTTTATTGCTGCAACTGGTAAATCTGCGCAAATCCCCTTGTTTACTTGGTTGCCCGATGCCATGGCTGGACCAACACCGGTATCTGCGCTGATCCATGCGGCTACCATGGTTACTGCGGGTATTTATATGATTGCCCGTTCCAATATATTATTTATCCTTTCACCGTTCACCTTACAACTTATTACTGTCATCGCTATTTGTACAGCCCTGCTGGCTGCTGCGATTGCACTAACACAAAATGATATAAAGAAAGTATTAGCTTATTCCACCGTTTCGCAATTGGGCTATATGTTTCTTGGCCTTGGTGTAGGTGCATTTACAGGAGCATTTTTCCACGTATTGACACATGCCTTTTTTAAAGCATTGCTTTTCCTTGGGGCGGGATCTGTCATACATGGTATGAGTGAGGAACAAGATATGCGTAAAATGGGAGGACTAAAGAGCGCTATGCCAATTACTTATTTAACGATGTTGATGGGAACAATCGCGATTTCAGGGATTCCACCATTCTCTGGTTTCTTCTCCAAAGACGAAATATTGGCTGGAGCTTTCACGTCAAGTCCAGTCCTTTGGGGTTTAGGGTTTATCGGCGCATTAATGACAGCATTCTATATGTTTAGGATGTTATTTATGACATTTTTTGGAACTTTCCGTGGTACGGAAGAGCAAAGGCATCATCTGCATGAATCTCCAAAGAGTATGACCACACCACTCATTGTGCTGTCTGTACTTTCGGTGATAGGGGGTGTGATCAATTTACCAGCGGTTTTGGGGGGTAATCATTGGCTTGAGGATTTTCTGGCACCGGTGTTTTCAGAGGGAAAGGCTATAATGCCAGCAACACATCATTTGGAACATAGTACTGAGTACCTATTAATGGCCGTTTCGGTAGTTGGTGTATTGATTATGGTTGCTTTAGCCTTTAATAAATATGTTAAAAGACAAAAGTCACCTGAAGAGGGAGAAGGTACGAGAAGTTTCTTGGCTAATCTCTCCTACAATAAGTTTTACGTAGATGAACTTTATGATAGCATCATCGTACGCCCAATCAATTGGCTTTCGGCTTTCATGGGTAACGTAGTTGATCAACGTGGTATTGATGGCCTTGTCAATGGAGCCGGTAAAGTAACTTTTGACACAGGTAAGGTATTGCGTTTGCTCCAGAATGGTAATGTTGGTTTTTATTTATTGATGATGGTAATTGGAGTGATTGCCATTTTCATCTATGGATTGTTGAGTCTTTAATTTTGGTGTAATCGATGGATAACTTGTTTTTACTTATTTTATTGCCGTTAATAAGCGCGTTGATGCTAGCTTTTTTAAAGACCAATGCTGCAAAGTCTATAGCCTTGATTTTATCATTAATATCTTTGGCGTTGACTATTCCCTTCCTTTATGCTTTTGATGCGAATGGAGGGATGCAATTTGAACAAAATTGGCTATGGATTTCTTCGTTGCATATTCACTTCCATATTGGTGTTGATGGTATCAGTCTGCCGCTGGTTTTGTTGACCAATGGGCTCATGCCTTTGATTATTGCAACAACTTTTAAGAAGGATTATAAAGGAAGCTTCTATGCACTAATGGCTTTCATGCAAGCAGGATTGTTGCTGGTATTTATGGCCTTGGATGCCTTTAGCTTTTATGTGGGTTGGGAAATCGCCTTGATCCCGATCTACTTTATCTGTGCACTTTGGGGCGAAGGAGATTGTATTCGTGTCAACTTGAAATTCTTCATCTATACTTTTTTGGGTAGTCTTTTGATGCTGATCGCGATTCTTTATCTCTATCAACAAGTACCTAACCGTGATTTTGAGTGGACCTCGTTTATCGCATTAGATTTGGGGGAAAATACACAGAGATGGTTATTTTGGGCATTCTTTGTCGCTTTCGCTATTAAAATTCCTATTTTCCCTTTTCATACTTGGCAACCTAACACATATACCAATGCACCCGCAGCAGGTACAATGTTACTGGCTGGTATCATGCTCAAAATGGGTGTTTACGGTTTAATGCGTTGGCTACTGCCTATTGCGCCGGCTGGTGTTGCACTGTATGGTCATTTCGTGATGATCTTATGTGTGATTGGGATTGTGTATGCTTCCATCATCGCGATTAAACAAGATGACGTGAAGCGATTGATTGCCTATTCATCCATAGCCCACGTGGGTCTAATTAGTGCTGGTGTCTTTACGTGGAATACGAACGGACTGAGTGGAGCAACCATTCAAATGTTAAATCATGGTATTTCGGTGATCGGGCTTTTTTATGTGTTAGATATAATACAGCAGCGTACACGCACACGTAGTCTTTCGGAATTGGGCGGAATTGCGAGCAGAGCACCCCGGTTGGCCATTTTATTTATGATTATTTGTATGGGAGCAGTAGGACTGCCGCTAACAAATGGATTCGTTGGTGAATTTTTGCTACTGAAAGGCGTTTTTCAGTATGGATTCTGGTTTGCTGTTTTTGCGGGTCTAACCTTAATTCTTGGGGCAGTCTATATCCTTAGACTTTATCAAAAGACCATGTTAGGGGAAGCTACCGAAAGAACGAAGCAATTTGAAGATGTGAAAAGTACCGAACTTGTCGTTTTAACGATAGTCTCCGCCTTAATTCTTTACATTGGTATATTCCCTAATTTCCTATTGAACCTTTCTGCAAGTTCGGTGGAAGTTTTAAGTACATTTTTAGGCAGATAATAGATTTATTTAATTGTATGGGTGCAATAATTACACTTTCGATATTAGCATTGGTGGTCCTTTATCTTGGCTTATTCAAGGTAAAATCTATGCTACTGCCTGTTTCTATTCTTGGATTTCTTGTCGCTATCGGTTTCCTATGGGATGACTGGAATTCGACCAGCGGTCCTCTTTATAGCGGGATGGTTCATTTTGATCATTATGCTATTGTTTTTTCAATCTTATGTATTGCCGTTACCTTGTGTATCTTCGTTGTTTCAAAAGGATATTTTGACCAAGAAGGACAAGTCGCGGAGTATTATTCACTATTAATATTTTCCCTCACAGGAGCTGTTCTTGTAAATAGTTATCATAATTTTTCGATGCTCTTTTTAGGCATTGAAATTATGTCAGTAGCTCTTTATATTTTGGTCGGAATACGTAAAAGAGATAAAGCATCAAATGAAGCTGCGCTAAAGTATTTTATCATGGGTGCTTTTTCTACCGGTTTTCTTTTGTTTGGAATTGCCCTCCTATACGGAGCAACAGGATCATTTGATCTAAGTGAAGTGAAAGAATATGTTGTTAATAATCCTCAGTCGATTTCACCTTTATTTTATGGCGGGATATTATTTCTAATCGTAGGGCTGACTTTCAAAGTTGGAGCTGTTCCATTTCATTTCTGGACACCCGATGTTTACGAAGGGGCTCCGATTTTAATTACAAGTTATATGAGTACGGTGGTTAAGGTAGCATCTTTTGCTGGATTGTTGCGTTTATTCAGTTATAGCCTATTGCCTTTACAAGATTTTTGGACACCCGTATTTTTAGTGATTGCCATTCTCACTTTATTTGTTGGAAATATTTCAGCGTTAATGCAGTCTTCTTTCAAACGAATGCTTGCCTATTCGAGTGTTTCTCATGTAGGTTATATGTTGTTTGCAATTATAGCCGTGGGTGCCACGTCAGCCAATAGCATCTTTGCGTATGGTCTTGCTTATTCGCTGGCAACGATTGTTGCTTTTACGGGATTAATCCTTGTCAAAAAGACGACCGGTTCCGAGCATTTTGAAGCGTTCAATGGATTGGGTAAACGTAATCCCATGCTCGCCTTTGCAATTACAGTTGCTATGCTATCTCTTGCCGGGATACCGTTGACTGCCGGATTTATTGGTAAATTTATGATGTTTTCTTCTGTTATGGAGAACTATCATATTGTATTGCTCGTGCTAGCCGTCGTTAACGCTGCAATTGCCGTATATTACTACTTAAAGGTTGTTGTTGCGATGTACTTTAGGGATAGTGAGGAATCTTGTGTCAATGTGCAGTGGAATTATTCACTTGTACTGTTCCTTGCAGTCGTGCTTACAATTATTATTGGAGTATATCCAGATTGTCTTTTAAAATTAATATAAATTTTTTGTTAAACATATATGTTTTAAATGCGCATAGCGACTTTTAGTAATCAACATGGCGATTACGTGGATTAAAAGTGAAGATTTCTGTTAGAATACTTGTTGTTTATTAAGCATAGCGATTCGCTGTGCTTTTTTTACTTTTATTGGTATAACTCTTGCATACAAATTGTATATTGTAAAAAAGAAATCCTATCAATTTGCAGATGGTGTTTAAAGTGTGTGTTAAATCTTTTTCTATTCATTTTTTCGGTGTATTATTATTCCTCTTTATAGGAGGGCGGGTAATTGCGCAGGAATTTATTCGTGGAAAGGTAGTGGATGCGCAGACAGGAAAAGGTATTGCAAGGGTCTCGATTAACTGGCTTGGGGAAGATCGTGGAGGTAGTAGTGATACTGTTGGGAATTTCAAAATTCAGGATATTAAGAAGTATCGCCAGTTAATCTTTGGAGCAGTGGGTTATGAACGCAGGACAATTGATGTTCGCCGATTGCAAGATTCTATATTGACTGTGCGTTTAATTGCCTCTAATAATACATTACAGGAAGTCGTCGTCAATAGAAAAAATAAGAAACCAAAAGATCCTGCCGTTGCGCTGATTGAGAAGGTGATCGCAAACCGTCCCCAGAACCATTATACCCGTATTCCTGAAATTCGTTTCGACGAATATGAGAAAACACAGTTTGGTTTTGTCAACCCAGAAGATAAAGCCAAGAAATTTCCAAAACCATTTCGGTTTCTTTTTGAGAATGTTGACTCTACTGCTTTCCGGGGGCTCACAATTGCGCCATTCTATCTGGAAGAAAACTATGCAAACGTCTATTCTTCCCATAATCCAGACCGAAGTAAGAAAATTATCATTAGCCACAATCAAACAGAATTAAATCCTCGCTTTTTTAACAACGATAATTGGCAGACGCGTTTTCAGACAATACTCCGTGATGTTGATCTCTATGATAATACGATTCAGATCACAAACAAAGGTGTGTTGAGCCCAATTGCTACGGGTGCAACAGCATTTTATAACTATCAGATCAAAGATACCATTCAAATCGATGGTCAGGATTATATAGCGCTCCATTTTGAAGGCAAATCTGCGATTGATTTGCTTTTCTACGGTGATCTCCTAATATCGGATGATACGAGATATGCGGTCCATCGCGCGACATTGAATATAGGACGTGCCGCAAATATCAATTGGATAAATGATGTACAGATAGAGCTGAACTATCGTGAATTTAAAAATGGTAGTATGCTCCCTGTTCATGCAGATCTGAAAATGTTATTTGGCGGTAGTAAGTCAGATGTATTATATGGACGCAGGGAAACCCAATACTTAGGACATCGTACGGATTCCATTTCGAGTGAGAATTTTGCCGGAGTACCTGTTGAAAAAAGATATCTTCTGCAATCTGCGGTACAAGTGCCCATAGTACGGATTAGACCGAGTCCCTTAAGCCATGCTGAATTAGGGGCCTATCAAAAAGTTGATTCGGTACAAAATATGCGGTCTTTTAATCAGTTGGTTGCATTAGGTTATTTACTGGCAAAGGGCTATTATAATGCTGGGAAAGTTGAATTTGGACCGCTTGAATATCTTTATAGCCGTAATAATTATGAAGGTAATCGATTCCGCTTAAGTGGTCGAACAACTCGTTTATTTTCCGAAAAAGCTTATATTGAAGGATATACTGCTTACGGAGATAAAGATAAAGAACTTAAATATTACTTGAGTACGGCCTTTACGTTGAATGGAGAACGCATTGTTCAGTTTCCTGCAAATTATTTGCGCTTTACTGTACAGCATGATGTGATGGAACCAGGGCGGGGCTTGGGCTTTTTAAAAGGCGATGGATTCTTCCGCTCTTTTGGGAAAAACAAACCTAATAAATGGCAATTTAATGACATCTATCGACTAGATCATCTGATCGAATTTGGCAATCATGTTAGCGTTGGAACGGCATTTACGCATACCAGAAGACAGCCCCGTGGTGATTTGTTCTATATCAATAGTCTACCTTTACCTGATACAGTTCGCCGGGTAAATACAAATGATCTGCAGCTGATTTTGCGCTGGGCTCCAAATGAAGAATTTACCTATCATAATCTTGACAGGGGTACTGTGGAAAATAAGTATCCAATCTTTACCCTGCAATATAACAAAGGTTTGAAAGGCTTTTGGGGAGCAGATTATAGTTATGATGCATTGCGGTTCAATATTTTCAAACGATTATTCTTATCTCCGGCAGGTCAGGCCGATCTCGAGTTTTCAGGAGGAAGAATTTGGGGTAAGCACCTGCCGTATACTTTGCTTGAACTTCCAGAGGTCACAAAAGATAAGCAGGGACCTTTGGTAAACTTTGATCTGATGGCGACTTCGGAATTTGCTTCCGACCAGTTTTTGAAACTAACTTATTATCACAATTGGAACGGTTTCTTTTTCAATAGAATCCCCTTGTTCAGGAGGTTAAAGTGGCGTGAAGTGACAGGGTTTAAGGCTTTTTATGGAAAGCTGAGTGATGCTAATAATCCATTTGTTACTCCCGAAAACATTCAATTTGAGGCAGATAAAGATGGCATTATTCAAACAAAGGCATTCCGTAACAAACCTTATGTGGAAGGACTTGTGGGAGTGGATAATATCTTTAAATTGATTAGATTAGAGTATAAAAAGAGATTAAGCTATAGAGGTGGCGAAGGCGTACCTTCAGATACCTTTACGGCATCTTTACATTTTAATTTTTAGCAATATGGTTCAATATTCAAGTTTAAAATACGCTATTAAAGATAGTATAGGCTACATCTTTATTAATCGCGAACCGCAGCTGAACGCCTTGAATCAGCAAACACTGGATGATTTGCAAGATCTTTTCAAACATTTCAATTCCGACGATCAAGTACGAGGCATAATCCTGACTGGCGCTGGTGACAAAGCATTTGCGGCAGGAGCAGATATCAAGGAATTTTTGAATTTGTCTGTTATTCAGGCGCGATGGCTTAGTGAAAGGGGGCATATTATTTTTTCAGATCTTATTGAGGACTCTCCGAAGCCAGTTATTGCTGCTATCAATGGATATGCCTTAGGTGGAGGGCTTGAACTCGCTTTGGCCTGTCACATGCGAATAGCTTCTGAGAATGCCAAAATGGGGCTTCCAGAAGTTTCTTTGGGCTTAATTCCAGGTTATGGCGGTACACAACGTTTGCCCAAATTGATCGGAAAAGGGCGGGCCATGCAAATAATTTTAACTGGTGATATGATTGATGCTCAGCAGGCTTATGAAATAGGATTGGTAAACGAGGTGGTCGTACAGGATAAACTAATTGCCCGAGCGGAGGAAATACTTCAAAAAATATTTACGCGCTCTCGCGTAGCAGTAGCAAATGCAATAGCTGCGATTAACGCTGCAGAAGATAAACAACAAAATGGAAGCAAAGTTGAAATGGATGCCTTTGGACATTTATTCGGTACAGAAGACTTCAAAGAAGGTGTTTCTGCGTTTTTAGCGAAAAGGACTCCAAATTTTGAGTAGCGCCCTAAAGCATTTTTTATTATCCTTTCAGGTTACAGTTTTATACTGATTCCGTAGTTTATATTAAATGGTATTCATACTATTTTTTTTGTTAAATCGTTTTTAATTGAACCATGTTGGTTTCGTGTTTAGATTAACACCAGTAAAAAAATGACAAATAACGAACTAAGAGCACTTGCTGAATTTTCGCGCAAAAATGAAATTGCAGAGATGGAACAGATTGTCGCAGCAGCAAACAGCAGCATTGAGTTTGATGAGTACGAATTGAATAGTTTAGTGAGCCAATTGATCCGATCTCAGCATTATGAAATCCTGGATCGGTTTTTACACAAGGGGCTCATCTCAACTGATCTATACGATTACGATCGTTTGAGCACATCTGTCATCAATACCTTATTTAAGCCTCAGATAACATCCGAAGCACAACTTGACATCCATTTAAATTGGATCAAGAGTTATTTGGCTCAGGTTGATGATATTGATGAAGAAGTAGACGGTAGTACCTTATTGGAATATGCCGTGCAGGAAAATGTGGCGATTCCTTTCTTAAAACTTATTTATGATGCGGGTGCTGACTTGCAGCGAATGGACAAATATGGACAAACATTGCTTTTTAAAGTGTGTAGTTTACGTATGCAGTCCAACGAACGTATTAGCGAGCTTGTAGATTGGCTGTTAGCGGAGGGCTTAGATCCGAATATTGCCAATGTTGAACAGAAGACAGCGTTACATATGGCTGTTGATACGTTGAAAACTGACGCTGTAGTTAAATTATTAGATGCTGGAGCAGACCCAGGCTTAAAGGATTGGCATGGGGAAAGTGCTTTTCATTATGCTGCGATTAGGCACTTTAATCCAGGTTTACTGCTGACTCTCTTCAATTATGGAAAGCCAGATTTTCATAGCGTCGATAAGCAAGGTGAAAGCTTGCTCAATGCATTCCTTCGCAGGATGCATACCGACAGTGAGACTAACCTAGCCGTTCTAGTCCTGCTTTTGGAACACGGTGCTGATCTGACGTCAGCCTCCGTTTGGTACCAGAAAGAAAAAGCAGGAGTTGATTGGCTGGCAGAAAAGTCACTTTTGGTTATACAAAAACTTGTGGACAAAGGATTTTTAGATCTAAATTATACGGATAATGAAGGTAATACGTTATTGCATAAGGTTTGTCAAGAAAATCTCAATTACGATGAAAATAAAGCACGTGAGCTGTACAAGAAGGTAAAATATTTGGTTGGCGAGGGGATTGACCCTCAATCAGAAAATAGATTGGATAAAAAGGCTGTTGATTACGCTATGGAGGATAATCTCAAGATAAAAACAGTCGAATGGTTATTAAAACAATAAATAAGTATAGAAAAGAGTTATGTCTCAATCATTTATAATTGCTTGTGAAAGTGGGAAACGTAAGATAGCGGAGATATTACTGGAGAAGCATCAAGTTGATGTATCTTACACCGATGAAATGGGGCGTACAGCATTGCATTATGCGGCGCATAGGGGGTATCTAGATTTGGTGAAAAAGTTAGTTGAGGCAGGTGCTACCTTGGACTACGAAGATCATCGGGGTGAAACCCCTTTGTATTTTGCCCTGTTACAAAAGCAAAAGCAAACGGCAGTCTATTTATTGGAAAATAATGCCAATATTTTAATCAATGATTTTTTGGGGAATAGCTTGCTTCATATCGCAGCGCGCACAGGGCAACAGGAAATGGTGGAAAAACTGATTACACATGGCTTGGATGTAAATGCTTTAAATAACAGCGCTGAATCACCCTTACTATTAGCTGTTCAGGCAAAATATCCTCCCGTAGTACAGTTGCTTGTTGGAAATGGCGCTCGTGTAGACACAACAGACAAAGAGGGCAACACGGCTTTAAATTTGGCAGTGGCTTTGGGTTCTGTTCCTATTGTGAACATGTTGTTGGATAATGGTGCGTCTGTCAATATACTCAATGACATAAGCGAGGGCCCCTTACTGCTTGCAGTAAAAAATGGGAATCGCATTCTTGCCCAAAAATTATTGGAACAGGGAAGTGATATTTTTGCTGAATCTGCTGAGGGCATTTCTCCAGTATGGTATGTATGTAATAGCAATCAAAAGGAGTTGCTTGCATTATTTTTAGAAAAAGGTCTTTCTGCCGATTACGCACGTCCCGTGGATTCATTTGATGGAAAGGACGGACAATATTTGGAGAAGTTGATTGCTAGGACAGGTGGACGTACTTTTATACTCGGATTTGAACCACATTATGCTGGGGAGACATTGTTACATACGGCCACAAAAATGGGCTACCTATCTTTGGTCAAACAGCTTTTGGATAGTGGCGCAACGATCGATAAACAGGATGCAGCAGGCAATACCGCGCTTCATTATGCTGCAGCTTATGGTAAAAAAGATGTGTTGCGGTATCTCCTGTCCAACGGAGCAGTGACAGATATAGCGAATGTTTTGGAACAGAAAGCAATAGATTATTCCAATATGCAGGGGTATAATGAAATTACTGCATTACTAATTGATTTCGGTGCGCAAACCAATGCTGTGGGGGATGGGCCGATCAGCGCCAGTAAAAAGGTAATACCTGAAATGCCTACAGGAATGGATATGGCACAAAAAAAGCAGGCGCTATTTGATCTGAAGGATTTATTAGACGCAGGAATTATCAATCAAGAAGAATTTGATTTGGAGAAAGCTAAGATCTTGAAGAGTTAGCATTTTAAACTTGTACTGTTACATTAATTTTTTTCTCAGTCACTTTCAAATAGAACTTTTCTCCGATCTGTTATTACCGTTCATATGTACTGTTTTAATGATTATGTTGCAACTGGTTAAATTCATTTTACCTTATACCGTCGTTCAGGAAATTAGTTTATTGTTTGTTTGCGATAAGATATAGATCTAGTGACCGGCATATAATCGCAATCAACACGGATTAATGGATTTTTAAAGGGATCCCAGTTGTTTAAACAGGCATGGCATTGGACGATATGCGCATAAACTAAAAAAGCGACTCTTTGGAAGTCGCTTTTTGTAGCCCGTAGGGGAATCGAACCCCTGTTTCAAGAATGAAAATCTTGCGTCCTAACCCCTAGACGAACGGGCCATATCGTTTTCGATGATGCAAATATAGAAGCTTTTTCAAAAAGCGCAAAAAAAAAGTGCAGTTGGAATGCTAATTCATTGAAATTGAGAAAAATTATTTTTTTAAAGGCCCTGTTCCACAGCGTAAGCAAGCATATAAGCATTGAATTTCTCGTAATACACATCATAATTATGCTTCTTTTGATTGCTGTCTAGTTCAAGTTTTAATATACCTTGCGTTTGATAGTTGAATGGCTGTATGGTCATGTTGTTCAGGAAAGAGACACCCGCATTCCCTTGAAGTTTGTAAATAGCCTCTTTGGCGCACCAGCATGCATAAAGCTGCTCATATTGGTTCTCACCACGGGTGATGAAAGCGAGCTCTTCAGGCTTTAGAAACTTGTGTTGGATGCGCTCTACTTTTGTGTTGATGATTTCCATATCGATCCCAACCTCTCCCTTTGTACTGATCATTGCAGCCGCATACTCAAATGAGTGCGAAAGGGATATTTTCTGAGGAAAATTAGCGAGATAAGGCTTGCCATTCGGATCGGAAGGACACTCAATATAGCGGGATGTATTTAATAGCGTTCGCAATAACACACGTGTTGCAAGCCAGTGGAGCCTTCTTTTTCCGATATGGAAGGAACCCAATATTGCTTTTTCACGTTCATCCAACTGAAGCTTCGACATCAAATCATCGTCAGATTCTTCAATTCGCCAAATTGCAAATTTGGTTTGGCTATCAATTTCACGTAGATATACTAGACTCATGTCCAAATTTAAAAACAAATCGCAGATTTTTGTTTTGAAAAATGAAGTAAAATTAGTTGGAGAACTGTATTTTTGAATTTGTATAGCACGGCCTGATGCCTTTGCTATTTTGATACACATGATTTTATCTGATAAAAGAATTCTCGAAGAGATTGAAAATGGCAGTATTGTCATTCAACCATTTGATCGTAAGTGTTTGGGCACAAATTCGTACGATGTACATTTGGGAAAATATTTGGCAACGTATGCAGACCGTGTACTGGATGCAAAAAAGCACAATGAAATCCAACATTTTGAAATTCCTGAAGAGGGATTCGTTTTGGAACCTAATACGCTCTATTTAGGTGTTACACAAGAATATACTGAGACGCATAAGCATGTTCCTTTTTTAGAGGGCAAATCGAGTACTGGCCGCTTAGGGATTGATATCCATGCAACCGCAGGAAAGGGCGACGTCGGCTTCTGCAATACCTGGACATTGGAAATTTCGGTAGCTCAGCCGGTCCGCGTTTATGCGGGGATGCCTATAGGGCAGCTAATCTATTTTGCGGTAGAAGGGGAGATCGAAACATTTTATAATACCAAAGGAAATGCAAAGTATAACGGTAAGACAATCCGTCCGGTCGAATCCATGATGTGGAAGAATAATTTCTAATGAGAACGATTGGGTGGATTATATTAGCGACGCTATTGATCATTCTTATCAGCGGCGTAATTTATTATTTTATTCATCCTATCTTTGGTGGAAGTTTCAAGGGAGCTCGACTTGAGCGTATGAAACAGTCTCCAAATTTTAAAAATGGTACTTTTCGTAATCTCGAAGTAACACCATCGTTGAAAAGCGATGTCAATGTGGTCGCGTTGTTTTGGGATTTTCTTTTCAACAAAAACCCCCACTTGAAACCTATCGAAGTGTTGCCTGTTGTTGCCTGTGATTTAGAAAATCTCCCCCCAGACGATGTGCTGATCTGGTTCGGCCACTCCTCATATCTGCTAAAATTAGATGGAAAACTAATATTGGTGGATCCTGTTTTCAGCGAAAATGCTTCCCCAATGCCAGGTAGCAACAATGCATTTAAGATGTCAGTTGACTATGCGATGATGCTTTTTCCTAAAATCGACTATTTGTTTATCACTCACGATCATTATGATCACTTGGACTATGACACTGTTGCTAAATTGAGGAATAAAATTGGTCAGGTTATTTGTGGTCTTGGTGTTGGAGCACATATTGAATCTTGGGGATATAAGGCTGATCAGATCATAGAGGGCGATTGGTACGACCACATACAACTAGGACCTGGTTTTCAGGTCACCTTTACCCCAGCAAGGCACTTCTCGGGGCGAAGAATTACACGAAATACTACCTTGTGGACATCCTTTGTGTTAAAAACCTCCAAGTATACTATTTTCTTGGGGGGTGATAGTGGCTATGGGAAGCATTTCAAAAAAATAGGTGATCAATTTGGGCCATTTGATTTAGCAATCTTGGAAAGTGGCCAGTATAATGATGCCTGGCATTACATCCATTCTTTACCAGATGAATGGGCTGCTGAAACGAAGGATTTGAAGGCCCAAGCTATTTTACCCGTACATTCTTCGAAATTTGCTTTGGCTATGCACGATTGGAAAGAACCGATGGAGAAATTTTACGAAATAGCTGATAAAGAAAATATCAATCTGCTTACGCCTAAAATAGGGGAATTGGTGTATTTTAATAGATTGGATAAAGTATATCCACCTTGGTGGCGTGAAGTCCAATAAAGATCTATTTGTTTTTTTCCTCAATCCATAATGACATATATTTTGTGCTCTGCATCGTGTGGTGTAATAAGATCTGACTAATAAAATTTTGTTGGCGATGTTTGTCAATTTGCACCTTTAATAAGGATAGATTTGTCATAAAGTCAGCCTGGTACTTTCGTTTTTCATACCGTTCGTTGATGATTCGGATGCCATTTTCTTGAGCTGTATACCAAATCTTTTTGTTTTCATATAGCTCAACAGTTTTGACACAAAATGTTTTGGGATCATCTTCGATAAAACCATTCCAGTCCAAATTGCCCTTCATGGCTTCTGCTCCAATAGTCGTCGTGACAGATGGAGTTCCGGTCTGCATGGCGTCAATAAATTTCCCTTTTACACCAGCGCCAAATTGAATTGGTGCGACTAGTACCCGGTAGTTTTCCATAGTAACACGAGCAGATTCTGCCCGCCCCTTAATCAAGAAACGCTCTTTTGGATTATTTAACTGTAGTACTTTCTGCGTTGCATACGCCCCATAAATGTGCAATTCCGCTTTAGGCAGCATGTTCCTTAACTGTGGCCATATTTGTGTTTTTAGATATTGCACGGTATGCCAGTTGGGTTCATGAATAAAATTCCCAATAAATAATAAATTCTTGCGCTCTTTGAAAGGCTTCCATTGTACCACCTCAGAAGGAGTGATCTCCTTTTCAAGGAACGGAAGATAATAAAGGATATCCGGTGAAATTCGAAATTCTTCGATAAGAATCTTCATTTCAGATTCGGAGATAATCAATGAGAGATCACTTCGCAGTATGGCGGCAAGTTCTCGTTTGGCGGTATCGGTAAATAATGCTTGAAAGGAAAAATCATCTTTATTTTTAACAGATGTCTGTCTTGCTTGGCGCAAGAAATGCAAATCTTCTGTATCAAGTACACGAAGTGCGTTGGGACATTGCTGTGCAACACGCCAGCCATATTGCTCTTCCACCATAAAACGATCAAATACAACAATGTCAGGCTGAAGCTGCGTAATAAAATCATCAAAGCTGCTGCTATTAAGCACAATTGCCTGTTCATGTATCCCAAGAGATTGCAAAAAGGCACTGTAGGGCGATTTGGCCGCGGCCGAAGCAAATGTAATCTGGTAGGAGCTCGCAAGGAATGTTCCAATCAATTGCATCATGCGAAAGCCCGCCGCAGAAGATGTTGGCTCTGGCCACACAAGTCCGATGAACAAAACCTTTTTCTCTTTCATGCCGGAAAATTACTGATTAATGTGAAAAGAATTGACGAAAAATTAACAATTAGTCCTTTTCAAACGATTAGCTTTATTCAGTGTTTATAAAATATGTAGGCTTATACACCATTAAACAACTATATGGTCAAAACTATTGCTCAACGGATTCGACATTTTTCACCAAAAACCTATTGGAAGGAACTAATAGCTGTTTTGGTAATCTTATTAGCCTTTGTTTTTTTTAGAAATGAGCGAAAAGAGCTTGCTGCAATTATTCCGCAATTGCGTGCGGCCAATTTAACCTGGGTATCCGTTGGGGTGGCAATAACCATCATCTATATTGTGCTTCAGGGATTGATGTATGTACAGAGTTTTAAAGCTATTGGTCTTTCCATTAATCTGCGCATTGCAATTGACCTTTTCTTAAAACGCAATTTACTCAGTGTGTTTTTGCCCGCAGGTGGAATCAGTTCGCTTGCCTATACGACGACTCAGTTGCGGAAAAGAAATTTAAATACCACTCAAATTCATCAGGCTGGCGCTCTTTATGGTTATGTTGGTTTATTGACGGTCTTTATAATTGGCGTACCTGTAATATTATACACAATCTGGCACAACAAAAATTTTGGGGATGCCTGGATTTCACTGGTGATTTTAGGATTGCTGTTGGGTATTGTATTTTGGATAGTCTGGTCTTTTAGAACGCACAGAGGAATCTACAGTTGGGTAGAAGCAAAGTTTCCTGCTGTTTCTTCTAATATTGACGAAATATTTTCAGGAGAAGTCAAACTGAAATATCTCTTGGGGACTATGCTTGCCTCCATGGTGGTGGAATGTTGCGGTATAGCACATGCATTTGTTAGTATGTATGCCCTAGGTTTGGATCATTCCTTTGAAGCTGCGGCTATTGCTTACACTGTGTCGGTTGTATTAATGATCGTTTCTCCTTTTTTGCGCGGGCTTGGGGCTGTCGAACTGACCATGTTATATATTTTTAAAGCGTATGGCTATTCCCAGGCAGAGGGTTTAGGTATCACGATCCTATATCGGGCATTCGAATTTTGGCTACCCTTAATTTTGGGACTTCTGGCTTTTGCATGGCGTGGCAAGCAATTGTTGGCGAGGATTGGACCTGCCTTGCTTATTTTCTTTTTGGGCGTAGTGAACCTCGTCTCCGTATTGACACCACCATTGGCCGATCGTATGAAACTTGATCGATTTTATTTGCCGCTGGAAGCAATTCACGCATCTAAATTCATGGTATTAGTGTTGGGCCTGGGGTTATTGGTCACTTCGGCCTACTTGATTAAAGGCTTCCGTATTGCATTTTGGATAGCTGTAGTATTCAGCGCACTATCACTGTTTGGGCATGTCTTTAAAGCCCTGGACTATGAAGAAGCTTCGGTGGCTTTATTGACCTTGGTTTTATTGGCAATGAGCTATAAGCAATATCGCATTAAGAGTAATATTCGATGGATGCGTATTGGGTTTATCACATTTTTTGTTGCTCTCATCGCCATATGCCTCTTTGATGTGTTGAGCTTTTACTTTATTGATAAGCAACATTTCGGGGTCGACTTTACCTGGAGACAATCCATTTACCATACCGCAAGAAGCTTCTTGTTGTTTGCCGACGATGAATTGATGCCACAAACAAACTTTGGTCAAGAACTCTTGCGGATCACTCAGGTACTTGGACTTTTTTGCTGGTTCCTCTTGATCTATGCGTTAGCCCGTCCCCGTCTTCTAGCAGATGAGGACTCGAACCAATCTGAATTGGAGCGTGCGGAGCAGCTGCTGCTCGAATTTGGACAGTCTCCGATGGATTTTTTTAAACTCGGAAAAGATAAGAGCTTATTTTTTTCGGAAATTTCAGAAGGATTTACGGCTTACCGCTTGGCTAACGAATTTGCAATTGTATTGGATGAACCTGTGTGTGAACAAGGGGATAAGGAAGAACTGATTCGGGAGTTTGATGCATATTGCTATGCAAATGGATTGAAAGCCATTTATTATCGTGTTGATGAAAATAGCTTGGTTCACTTTTCTTCCCTTCGCAAACAGAAGATTACGATTGGACAGGAAGCAGTATTAGAACTCGAGGCATTCAAGCTGGAGGGTAAGGACCGTAAGTCACTGCGTAACGGACTGAATGCAATTCATAAAAAGGGGTTTACCACGGAAGTGTTGACAGCACCGCAGAACAAGGAAATTATAGATCAATTGAAAGCGATCTCCGATGAGTGGTTGAAAGCATTTGATAAAAAGGAAATGGTTTTTTCACAGGGTATGTTCGATGGAAAAGATCTTGTCTCACAGGATATTATTGTGCTGAAAAATGAAGCAAGTCAAGTGGTCGCTTTTCTCAATATTATTCCTGACTATGCAAAAGATGAGTGTACCTATGATATGATTCGGAAGTCTTCGGAAGCTCCAGGTGGAAGTATGGATGCGTTGATCGTTGAGCTTATTGCTTATGCGAAAGACCGAAAATACGCGTATTTAAATTTGGGCATGGTACCAATGACGGGTTTAGGAGCAACGGATAGTCCTGCAGAGAAAATTATGAAATTTGCCTCAAAGCGATTAGGCAATTTCAAACATTACCATAGCCTGCGCGATTTTAAAGAAAAGTATGCGACATTTTGGGAAAATAAATACCTTATATTTGATAACGATTTTGATCTCATACAACTTCCTGCAGCACTGATAAAAGTAATGAAGCCAAATGAATAGCTTCATATAGAGCTCATACAGATGAAAAAATTAGCCACTTTATTTATAATTGGAAGCATAGCGTTTCATGCTTTTGCTCAACAACGTTTGATTGACATGAAATATTGGAATAATAAAGCTGTACTACCTTTGGTTCTCTATCTGAGTGGAGATGGCGGGTTCAATTCGTTTTCGAATAAACTCTGTGAGCTGATTGCTGGAGCAGGATATACGGTGGCTGCTATTGATTCAAAAAACTATTTCTGGAAGAAGAAAAGTCCAAATGAAATTGCTGCGGATGTGTCAAACACGCTTAAAAACTTGCTTGGAGGACGACATAATACCCGCCTTTTTGTGGTTGGTTATTCATTCGGTGCAGATGCAGTTCCTTTTATTGTGAATCGCTTGGATCCTGCCGTTAAAAAAACCTTAAAAAGTGTAGTGCTTTTGGAACCTTCGGGGTCGACTGATCTCGAGATCCATATTGCAGATATTCTGGGGCGGAGTAATGCAAAACGAAGTCTTGATGTCGTCTCGGAAATCAATCGAATGGATGGAGTGAAAACGAGTGTTATTCTTGGTGACGATGAAGCCAACTTTTCTGTAAAGAAGATAACCCTTAAAAATTTTAGTAAAGTATACCTTTCTGGCGGACATCATTTTAGTGGAAATGCAGAACAGGTAGCGAAGAATACTGTCGCCCTATTTTAATGGAGCCGCTTTAATATACGCTGACTCTCTTTTACGGTGGTTATACGCTAGCAACGGTCATTTATAGTGCTAAGATAGGTAAAAGCTTCGATGTTATTCGTATTTCTTGTCCTACATCAATTTAATTAAATAATGAAGGGCGTAATTTTGATTTAGAATTTAAATAGACAATTATGGAATTAGGAATAGGAATGTTTGGTGACTCTCGGATAGATCCAGTTACGGGTCAGATCCAGGCAGCACAAGACCGAATGAAAGAAATTATTGAAGAAATCAAACTCATGGATCAAGTGGGCTTAGATTTCTTTGGAATAGGAGAACATCATCGCGCAGATTATGCAGTAGCAGCACCAGAGATAGTCTTAGCGGCGGCTTCTACAGTGACCAATAATATTAAATTGGGGAGTGCAGTTTCGGTATTGAGTTCTGCCGACCCTGTCAAATTATTTCAGGATTTCGCTGCAGTTGATTTGTTGTCAGATGGAAGGGCCGAGTTAATGGCCGGAAGAGGATCTTTCATCGAATCCTTTCCCTTATTTGGTTATGATCTCAAAGATTATTCCGAATTATTTGAAGAGAAGTTAGCGCTTTTGCTTAGATTGAATGAGCAAAATCCAATCACATGGCGTGGAAATTTTAGAGCTCCCCTAATCAATCAAGAAATTTTCCCTCGGCCTAAGAACGGATCACTGCCGATTTGGGTTGCCGTAGGGGGCACAACTTCTTCTGTTATCCGTGCAGGAAAATTGGGTTTGCCTGTCATGTTTGCTATCATTGGTGGTATGTATGAAAGTTTCGATCATCTATTTGACATGTATCGCCAAGCGTATGAGGATAATGGTCATGATATGGCTAATTTTCAAGTTGGAGTACACATGCATGCATTTTTTGGCGATAACAGCGCCCAGGTTGCAGATTATTACTATCCGATTTATTCCGCACAGATGGATCGCATAGGGTCAAGTCGAGGCTGGCCTCCATATCAACGCACGCAATATGATTTCGGAAGGTCTTCAAGGGGCCACCTGCTTGTTGGAGATGCTAATTATGCCGTAGATAAAATCTTGCAGATTCAGGAGAAATTTAAGCTGACACGTTTCTCTGCCCATATGGATGTAGGTGCCCCCGGACATAAAGAAATGTTGCGATCTATAGAGATTTATGGCGAGAAAATAGCACCAGAAATTAGAAAGGTATTACATAAAGATATTTAGAGATATTATCATTTTTTTAACGTTCAGATATTACATACCTTTGTGGAATAAATCATTTTAGAGAGTAAGATGCTTGGATTAAAGTTATTGACAGATCCGCGGTGGGCAAACATCGCAGAAGGTAATTTAGAGGAGATTTTGACAGATCATGCATGGTGTGAACAAAAAGCTGCTTCAAATGCAATATCCTTAATTACAAACAACTCAGAGTACGAGGATTTGGTACATGAATTGACCGCAATCGCTATCGAAGAAATGGAGCATTTTAAGATGGTCATTGATATCATTAAAGAACGTGGTTATACTTTAGGGCGTGAGCGAAAAGATGATTATGTTGGTCAATTGATGAAATTCTCTAAAAAGGACGGGAGCCGTAACATGGCTTTTATAGACCGTTTATTATTTGCTGCCATGATTGAAGCTCGTAGTTGTGAACGTTTTAGAGTGCTGTCGCAAAATATTCAAGATAAAGAATTGGCAAAGTTTTATTATGATTTAATGGTTTCTGAAGCAAATCATTATACCACATTTTTAAATTTTGCACGTAAATATACTATAGATGTTGATGTAGAAAAGCGTTGGAAAGAGTGGTTGGATTTTGAAGGTAAGCTTATTCAGTCATACGGAAGTAAAGAGGCCATTCATGGCTAATCGGATATCGCCCCTACCTATTTTAAAACACATACATAACAGTTGTCCCGTTCTATTTCTTAGAACGGGATTTTTTGTCACTTAATTATTCTTATCTTTGTACCGTGATTGAAAAAAGTAAAAGAATAGATATCAGGAGTTTGTCTTTGGATCAGATCAAAGACCAACTTACAGCGTTGGGGGAGCAAGGTTTTCGTGCAAAACAGATTTATGAATGGATTTGGGTTAAATCTTGTGTAGATTTTGATCAGATGAGCAATCTAAGTAAATCCCTTCGCGAGAAGCTAAAAGAGCATTTTACAATCAATGCGGTTACAATTAAAGAATCACAGATCAGCTCGGATAAAACCATTAAAAGTAGTTTTTGGCTCTACGATAATAATATCATTGAGGGCGTGTTAATACCGGCTCCCGAGCGTATGACAGCCTGTGTCAGTTCACAAGTAGGCTGTAGTCTGACCTGTAAGTTCTGTGCAACAGGCTATATGGATCGCAAAAGGAACCTCAATGCCGATGAGATCTATGATCAGGTCGTTCTAATCAGCAAGCAAGCCGAGGAGAATTATGGTCAGCCTCTGACAAACATTGTCTATATGGGAATGGGAGAGCCATTGTTGAATTATGCCAATATGATGAAATCGGTAGAACGTATTACTGCTCCAGATGGATTGAATATGGCTGCCAAGCGGATTACAGTGTCCACGGCCGGTATTGCAAAAATGATTAAGAAATTGGGTGATGATCAAGTGCGTTTCAACTTAGCGCTTTCTTTGCATGCCGCAAATGATAAAAAGCGAAATGAGATTATGCCGATTAACGAGCAGAACTCCCTAAAGGCGCTGGCAGAAGCCCTCAAATATTTCTATGCCAAAACAAAGAGCCCGATCACATTTGAATATATTGTCTTTAATAATTTCAATGATGAATTGGACGATGCGAAAGAACTGGCCAAATTCTGTAAACATGTACCCTGTAAGGTCAATCTAATTGAATATAATCCTATTGCATTAGCAGACTTCCTAAATGCCGAAGCAGATAAAATCGAAATTTTTGCAAATTATCTCAAAAGTCAAGGAATCATCACGAATGTCAGACGCAGCCGTGGAAAGGATATTGATGCCGCTTGTGGGCAATTAGCCATCAAGGATAAGAAAGAAGAGGAATCTGAAGCATAATCTGATGGATTGTTCCTATCTTTAATAGGAGTTAACCAGATGAAGTCCGAACTAAATAAGCTTTTTGGCGATTTCGTGTCTATATTTTTTCCGAGAGAATGTGGATGTTGCGGGTGTGTGCTAAAATATCAGGAAAAGTTTATCTGCATTGCATGCGATTTTCATTTGCCTTATACGAACTATCACGAATACTCAGATAATGATACCGCGAGACAGCTCTGGGGAAAAGCACCGTTGGAAGAAGCATGCTCTTTCTTGTTCATGCAAAAGGATAGCCGTGTAGAACGTCTAATCTATCAGATTAAATACAATAACCAACCTTTTCTTGCGGAATACTTTGGCTATCAATATGGCTTAAAATTAATCGAAGTAAAGGCGTACCAAGATATCGATTTTGTTATTCCTGTGCCTTTACATAGTAGTAAATTACGGAAAAGGGGGTATAATCAATCTACCTACTTTGGAAGGGGAATAGCCAGAGCGATGGAAATTCCATTGCGGGAAGATATTTTGGTTAGAAAGAAAGCAACCATCAGTCAAACGGGAAAGGGAAGGCTCGAGCGCTATGAAAACGTAAGTGATATCTTTGATTGTCAAACCACTGTTTTAATGGATAATGTGCACATACTATTGGTGGACGATGTGTTGACAACAGGCGCAACAGTTATTTCAGCAGCGTTAATGCTTTTCGCGTCTTTTGACTGTCGGATTTCTGTCGCCACATTGGCTAGGGCCTAGTTCATTCGCCAAGCTTAGCTTATTGGGGCAAACTATCAGAACTAAAATCTACACCTACACCTACCTCTTTAACTGCGATTCGGATAATTTAGGCTGTAAATCGTCCGATCTTCTCATATTTCAAAAATAAGTAAGTCATAGAGATAAATCCAACAACATCTATGACCTTCGGTTAACATAATTCAGAAGATAAGCAAACCCTGCCATACCTATTCCGATAGTGTCAGCAAATAAATCCCACCAATCGCCACTGCGATAAGTAAAAATGTAAAGCTGAAGTAATTCGGTCAGCCCTGCAAATAAGAATCCGAGTATAGATACAATAAAGAAAGGAACCCAACGTGTCGGTTTGCCGCTGAATTGTTGGATCACCCCATTATATAGCAGCGTGCAGAAAACAAAGAACATACCGCAATGGACTAATTTATCCATACCGGGATAAGAAGGAACTGCGTCGAAATTGTTGCCCGGGAGTGTGCATAAAACGATAACTATGATGGCCCAAATAAAACACCATTTATAGTCTAGCAAGATTTTAATCATGGCAATAAATATCCAAAAATTTCCTGATAGAAATTAAATTATTATTTATTTAAAAATTATTTGACTGTAAATCAGGTTTTTATGTAATTCATGTTGTTTTGTATGGTACTATGTATTGCATGGTACCATAAAATACATATATCTTTGTATTGTTATGATAGCTGAAAATACACAAATACAAATGAGGAAGGGGATACTTGAATACTGTATCCTATCCATAATTTCTCGAGGAGAAATTTATGCCTCCGATATTATCAGCGAACTGAAGAAAGCTCAATTATTGGTTGTAGAAGGCACCTTATATCCGCTTTTGACCCGTCTAAAAAACAATGGGCTGTTAAGCTATATATGGAAAGAGTCAACTTCAGGTCCGCCTAGAAAATATTATGAAATCACACAAGAAGGATTGGAAGTCCTTTCTAGATTAGATGTTACCTGGAATGAGTTGGTGTTTGCTGTAAACACTTCATTGGTAGGTAGAAACAATGATTCAACTAAACCAGTTAAAGATAATAACGATGAATAAGACAATAATTATCAACATAAATAGTATCGTCTTTCATATCGAAGAGGATGCTTATGAGGTGCTTCGCTCCTACATGATTGATATAAAGAAGCACTTTGGACAATCAGAAGATAGTCGCGAAATTTTAGAAGATATCGAGAACCGTATTGCTGAAATGTTTACCGAGAAGATTCAGGCAGGTAGCAAAGAAGTGCTTAATATGGATGACGTTAATGCAGTGATCGAGCAAATGGGAAGCGTCAGCGATTTTGAATCCGAAGATCAGGATGGTTATTCGTCTTTCCAGCAACAGTCGAATGCAGACGGGTTTAAAGTGGGGAAAAAATTGATGCGCGACCCTGATGACAAGGTTTTTAGTGGAGTATGTAGCGGGCTTGGGCACTTTTTTGGCATTGAGGCTAAATGGGTACGGTTACTTTTTGCTTTATTTGTTGTGATCGGTGGATCAGGCGTATTGGTCTATGTCATACTGTGGATTGTAATGCCGTTGGCTATCACGCGTGCAGATAAAATGGAGATGCGTGGTGAGGCCCCAAATATTCATAATTTTAAACGTTCGTTCGACGAAGAAATGAGTGGAGTACGTGACTCATTTTCAAGAGGTATGGATCGGACAGGCGATAGTGTTGCTAAATTATTGCAGATTATTGTAAAAGTCATTGGCGTATTCTTCGTTATAATCGTTGGGTTGACCCTCATTGGTTTGATCATTGGACTTATTTTCTTTGCATTAGCTATTCTAAACGTCATTCCAGACGTTATGGATAACTCTGGACCTTTTTATTTAATGGATCCGAGCGATGTACCTTTTGCGTTGATAGCAGGTTTCTTGGCCATTTTTATCCCGTTTGCTGGATTGTTCTATTTACTTCTCCGTGTTCTTTTCGAGAAAAAGCCAATGAGCAATTATTTGACGACAACATTATTTTTGGTGTGGTTGGCTTCGATAGGTGCTATTATTTACTATTCTACATCCGTAGCGAAAGAATTCAAAGAGTCAAGTACAATTGTTGAAGAGAAGCCGCTGCAAAAGCAAGCTGTTTATTACTTAAATGAAAATGATATTCGGGTGATCCGCTTAAAGAACGGTGTAAAAAGCGGTCTGGGCATAAAAAGCGAAAACCTGTCTACCTATTTAAGACGTAATATTCGCATCCGCATTGAACGTATCGACTCCTTACAAGAACCTTACGTGCGTTATGAATATTCGGCTAAAGGAAACTCCTATAAAGTTGCAACGGATAGAGCAAGTAACATTCATTATACGTTGAGGCAAGATAGTACATCTCTAGTATTTGACAATGCTTTTCAATTAAATGAAGGCGAACTCTATCGGGACCAAGAAGTCAATATAACCTTGTTTCTTCCAGTCGGAACCAAACTGATCATTAACGATAAACTGGAAGATAAATTAAGAGATATTTCATTTTATGAATGCCGTGACCGGTACAGTGAGGATTTAAGTGACGTAAAGGATGTCGAATTTATGGTCACTTCACTCGGGTTGAAATGCGCCCTGCCACCGAAAAAATCTGATGACAACGACGAAGTAGATGCGGAAGACAGTGAAGTAGCCGCAAATGATACGTCTATCGTCATCCGTCGTGATACCATTATCAAGGTGAAAAAAGATGGTGTCACAGTAGAAACAAAAAAGAAATAATCGATACTTTGTCTTCTGCCTGCGGGCGGAAGACAAGGTATGGTAGCTTTAGCCAATCGAAAGTCAGTACGCAACCTCGTGTGATAAGCCTATTGAATACCATCAACGTAACTGCTTTTGCATCTATTTTATAAACGAATGAAAAGATATTTTTACCTCTTACTCTTAAATTTATTGATTGCTTCCTTTGCCTGTGCGCAAGTTAAAGTCACAGGGAAAGTACAGCTGGAAAACAACGCGCCTTTGGCTTCTGCAACGGTTTACCTCATGAGCGCCAAGATGGACGTTATGTTGAAAACAGGCGTTACAGATGAAAATGGAAAATACCAGTTTTCAGATATAAAACCTGGACGTTATTATGTCCACATCAAGATGATCGGGTATATAAGCAATAAAAGTAATGTTTTTGATATTGCTACGTCAGATTACAATGCGCCCATAATTCTGTTGAACACCGATACACGAAAACTGCAGGAAGTTGCTGTTGAAGGTAAGCGGCCGATGGTTGAAAGCAAGCCCGGTAAATTGGTGCTAAATGTGGAAAATTCTCCCTTAGCAGCAGGGAATAATGCCCTAGATATTGTACAACGAGCTCCGGGAGTAAGCTTGGATAACAACAATAATTTACAGTTGATGGGGCAATCTGGTGTCTCCGTTACTATCGATGGACGGCAGACCTATATGTCCGGTGAGCAGTTGGTGAATTTCTTGAAGAGTACAGATGGCAATCAGATTAAGTCAGTCGAAGTGATAACCACTCGCGCAGCTAAGGATGATGCTGAGGGGGCAGTGGGAACTATAAATATCGTTCTAAAAAAGAATCGGATGGAAGGATTTAATGGCACCTTTAACATGACGGCAGGGAGGGGGGAAAAATTCAGAGGGAATAGCTCCTTGTCGTTAAACTATAAAAAGAACAATACAACCCTATTCGGATCGTATGCCTATTCTGATGAAAAAAGCTACCGCAAGCTTCTGCTCGACCGTATCATACAGAATGAAGGAGTAAAGACTTATTTCAATCAAAGATCACTATTACATGAAAAGGAAAGAAACCATTCTTATCGTTTTGGGATAGAGCAAAAGACATCAGCTAGAAACACAGTCACGGTACAGTTTAATGGATCAAATAATGTCGAATACAATGATAACGATAGTAAGACCAATGTAGGAAAGTCTTTTACAACATTGGATTCCCTTTTGATTTCGACGTCTGCATTCAAAGAATTATTTGATCGTTACTCTGCTAATTTGAACAACGAGTTTCGAATTGATTCTAATGGCAGAAAACTCACTTTCGATCTGGATTGGAGTAAATTCAATAGCAGTAAACGTGTCAGCTACAATAATCAATATTTTGATGGTCAGATGGACGCCATTACGCCTGAGGAGATCCAACGAAGTAGAATGCCCATCGGAATCGATATTTATGTCGCCAAACTTGATTATGAACAACCGCTATCTAAGGTTTCCAAGCTTGAAATGGGAGCTAAATACTCCAATGTTACGTCGGATAATGATTTAACGTTTGAAGACTTTTTGAACAACTCTTGGATTAGCAATGAAAAGCGTACAAATCATTTTGTCTATAAAGAGCAGATTGCCGCGACATATATAGACTATAACAATACGATTGGAAAATGGGGAATGAAGGTAGGAGCAAGAGGGGAATATACGTTTTCCGACGGAAATTCATTAACATTAAATAAGCAGGTGAAACGGAATTACTTTAAGCTTTTTCCGAATGCAAACCTAACGTATACCCTCCATGCAAACCATATTTTTTCATTGGGTTATGCAAGGAAAATCACCCGCCCCAATTACCGTCAGCTCAATCCTTTTGATTATTTCATTGATAAACTAACCTTTGAGCGTGGTAATCCGTATCTAAATCCGCAATATTCCAATGAATTTACCTTCAATTATACGTTGATGCAGCGTTATAATGTGACATTGGGTATTAACGATGTAAGGGATGCTATTGTAGAAAGCATGGGACAAGATTCGGTACTGAAACAAACTTGGGTTATACGTGAAAATTTAGGTAAGAACTTAACGGCTTATCTGAATCTGAACATTCCGGTTACAGTATCCAATATTTGGAGCATGAATAACAATGTTACTGGTATCTATTTTGACTTTAATGGCATGGTGAGCGGCCACCCACTAAAAAGAAAATCTTTTCTTTTGCAAGCTACATCCATGCACAATCTTAAGCTGGCGAAAAGCCTGTCGGCAAATGTCAACTTAAGATATTTCTCTCCCTTCAAATACAACGTATACGATATGAGAGGCCGTTGGGATATGGAGGTTGGAGCGACAAAAACGTTTAAAGATCAACGTAATTCTTTAAAGTTGGCCGTGAGCGACCTATTTAATACAGGAAATCAGAACCTGAAAACTAATTTCGGAGACTTTGATTCCAGTATTAGACAATACCAAGATCGTCGTGTGGTCCGATTAACCTATTCGTATAAATTTGGAAATTTAAAAAATAATTACCGTAAGAAAGATACAAGTAACGAAGAAAAGGAAAGGGCGCAATAGGACATGAATGTCTTATTATCCAACCGTAAGAGTATCATTTCTTACGGTTTTTTTGTTTGATGTGAATTCAGTACCCCATCGATTTAATCATTGTTGATCAATTCAGTAGGTAATACACGAGTTTCAAACTCAGCGATTGGATATTTGGTTTCTATCAACTTAATAAGCAATTCTGTCGCGATTTTCCCCATTTCGAAAGCAGGCTGTCTAATAGAAGTTACTTTGGAAGAAAATAAATCTACAACATTTGAGTTTGTAAATCCAGCAATAGCGATATCTTGTTGTGCTGCTAAAGGCCTTTTTTTTATTACATGAAGATATCCTGTGGTTAATTTGTCTCCCGAAATGAAAATAGCATCAAAACCAATGCGGATAAGTTCCTCGACAGCTTGCTCAATTTCCGCTGAGTGTAGCCCGCCATGTTGGCAATACTTGACCAAATTTGGATCAAAATCGATATGATTCGCCATGAGCGCCTTTTTATAGCCAATTAATCGATCCTTCGTTATAGACAATGATTTGGAGTTTGTCAGATGGGCAATTTTTTTCTTTCCGAGTTTTATAAGGTGCTGTGTGGCATCATAGGCTCCTTGTTGATTGTTTACAACGACTTTGTAGGTGTCAAACTGCTGCGGCACGCGATCAAAAAAGACAATGGGAAATCCCCGCTCCTTCAGCTGCTGCAAATAGGATATATCTTCGGTTTCCGAAGATAATGCAATCAATAGTCCGTCGATGGATCTGGAAGTTAAATATTCAACATTTAGTCGTTCGCGTACAGACGATTCATGCGTTTGCGATATTATAATTTGAAAGTTCTTATCATAAGCAACAGATTCTACACCATTGATGACCTGTGAGAAAAAATTATTGGCTATTTCGCTAACAATAACACCGATCGAATGACTTCGACGCTCTTTCAAACTTCTAGCGATAGGGTTGGCGCGATAGTTTATCTTTTCGGCATATTCCAATACAATCTTTTTTGTTTCGGGGCTTATTTCATAACTATCTCTTAAGGCTCTCGAGATCGTGGAAGTGGATAAATTAAGCGCTTTAGCAATATCTTTAATTGTATAGTTTTCGAATCTCATAATCGGCAAAATAAACTATAATATTAATCAAAAAAAATTACAAAACCTAATTTATCAGGATATGCAAACGTTGCCGGCAACGTTTGCATAACTTTTTAATGATACTTGCATGAACAAGTGAAATATACTTTGTAAACTTGATTGTATGATAACCAATTAAATTTTGATGCAGTTCCTGCAACAGCAATTTAATCATTAAAATTTTAAACCCTAAAAATATGAGTAAAGCCTTAGTAATCTCTACTGCTATCTGTGCTTCGTTATTCACATTAAATGCGCACGCTCAAACCCGAAAAGTCCAAGGCACAGTCGTTGGTACAGATCAAAAAGCGTTGGTGGGTGTGAGTGTGACCGTGTCTGGGACAAAAATTGTTGCTGTGACCGACCAACGTGGAAAGTTCAGCATCGAGATACCTGGTAACAATAACGAACTTCAATTTACCTATGTCGGATTTCAGACTAAAAAAGTTACAATTCCTACGAATCAGAAGATGCTTAGTATTGTTCTAGAGGAAAAGTCTAATGCGCTCGAGGAAGTAACCGTTAATATCGGATATGGAACCGTTAAGAAAAAAGATCTGACGGGGGCTGTAACCTCCGTAGGTGCAGAAACGATCTCCAAAGCGCCAGTGTCATCTGCTCTTGAAGCGATTGCAGGAAGAATGGCGGGCATACAGATTTCTTCAACAGAAGGTTCCCCTGATGCCGAGATGAAGGTTCGTGTGCGTGGCGGTGGCTCCGTTACGGGAGATAATGCTCCTTTGTATATCGTGGATGGATTTCCGATGTCTTCGATATCAGATATCGCACCTGCTGATATTGAATCGATTGATGTATTAAAAGATGCATCTTCTGCAGCTATATATGGCTCCCGGGGTGCAAATGGGGTTGTCATCGTAACCACTAAAAGTGCCAAATCTGGGAAAACATCAATTAGTTATAGTGCGTTTGGAGGAATTCGAAATTTGGCAAAAAAACTTGATGTATTGTCTCCATACGATTATGTAACATGGCAATACGAACAGGCCTTATTGGAAAATAACCTGGATAACTATGTCAAATACTTCGGTAACTTTCAGGATATAGATCTCTATAAAGACGTCAAACCAAACGATTGGCAGGAACTTGTATTCGGAAGAACAGGAAATACTTTCAATCAGAATTTCAACCTGTCCGGAGGCACTGATAAAACGAAATATTCTATTTCACATTCCTTTGTAAAAGATAAGGCAATTATGGAAATGTCAGGCTTTCAGAGACAAAATATTAATTTCAAGCTGAACCATAAGCCATCTAAAAGCACTTCAATAGATCTAGGAGCACGATTTTCTGACGTTCGCATTTCAGGTGGAGGCATGAATGAACAGAATGAAGCCTCATCAGCAGACTCCCGATTAAAATTCGCAATGATTTATCCTCCCTTTCCGGTGGGAGGTTTGACAAATAGTGATGAAACCGATGATGAATTCAATTTATATAATCCACTAGAGTCCTTGGTCGATAATGATCAGTTGCAGCGAAGACGAACGTATAACCTAAATGCGGCATTTAGCTGGGATATTGTTAAAAACTTACGGTTTAGGACAGAATTTGGCTTTGATGATTACCGCAATTATAACGATCGGTTTTACGGCACAACCACTTATTATGTACGGAATGTTCCCGCTGCGTTAGAACAAAATAAGCCCGCTCTTATCTCATTGAATACTTCTACCCAGGGAATACGTTCAACAAACACACTGAACTATAACTTTCAAGATTTTCTCCCGAAAGGACATAGTTTAAGTGTGTTGGTTGGCCAGGAATATTTGTTTACACAAAAAACATTAAATACGAATACAACACACGGTTTTCCGAAAAGCTTTAAACTGGATGATACCCGCAGATTAACGCCACAAGGCGCCTCCAGTACGATAAACAATTATATGTTTGCTGACGAAAAATTACTATCATTTTTTGGCCGGGTAAATTATGATCTAGATTCGAAGTATTTATTTAATGCAACTTTTCGGGCAGATGGTTCGTCGAAGTTTTCTGCAGATAATTATTGGGGATATTTCCCATCCATGGCAGCAGCTTGGCGGATTTCATCAGAACGATTTATGAACAACACGCAATCTTGGCTGGATGACCTGAAGCTTAGGGCAAGTTTGGGTACATCCGGAAATAATAATATTCCATTAGAGCAGATCTATCCCATATTTTCGGTTAAGAATACGGAATGGGTTAATGGGTATAAAAATTATTGGGCGACGTCAAAAACAATGTCTAATCCAGATTTAAAATGGGAAACGACCATTTCAAGGAATATAGGGCTGGACTTTACCCTGTTCAAGAAGAAGCTATCGGGAACGATTGATGTCTATAAAAACAAAACGAAAGACCTTCTGATCCTTTTCCCAATTGCCGGATCAGGCTATGATGATCAATACCGCAACTTGGGGGAGACCCAAAATAAAGGTATTGAGCTTACGCTAAACTGGTCTGCAATAAATAAGAAAAACTTTGATCTTAATTTTAGCGGTAATATTAGTTTCAATCAAACGAAAGTCAATTCTTTGGGGACTCTGGCTTCGATTCCAATGGCTTCGGGGTGGGCTTCAACAGAAATTGGAACGGATTACATTGTGGAGACTGGCGGTCGAGTGGGTAAAATGTATGGTTATATGAGCGACGGACGTTACGAAGTCGGTGATTTTAAAGCCTATGATGCTACCGCAAACAAATGGATTTTAAAGGATGGTGTAGCTGATGCCTCTGCGGTTGTGGGTACCATAAGACCAGGAACGATGAAATTAAAAAATTTAGCCGGTGACGATAACAAGATAAACGCCAGTGATCAAACGATTATTGGCGATGCAAACCCTTTGCACACTGGTGGATTTTCAATCAATACACGCATCTATAACTTTGATATGACGGCATTATTTAACTGGAGCTATGGAAATGATATTTACAATGCAAATAAGATTGAATACACATCCACGAGCAAATATAATAACCGAAACATGCTTAATGTGATGGAAGAAGGACAACGTTGGACCAATTTACTTCCCGATGGAACAATCAGTAACGATGCTAACCAATTGGAAGATATGAATAAAAATACAAGTCTCTGGTCTCCTCTTACCAATAAATTTGTATTCAGCGACTGGGCTGTGGAGGATGGTTCGTTTTTGCGCTTGGGAACTGTTACAATAGGATATACGCTCCCTAAGGCATTTACAGAAAAGTTGAAAATCCGGAACTTCAGAGTATATGTGTCTGGATATAATCTTGCCGTTTGGACAAATTATAGTGGTTTTGATCCTGAAGTCTCTACACGAAGGAGGACAAACCTTACTCCGGGGGTGGATTATTCGGCTTATCCAAAAAGCAGAACTTTCGTAGCAGGTCTTAATTTAAACTTCTAGTCTTATGAAAAAAACACTTTTGCATATAACAATGGCTTTAATATTTGCTGGATCCGTATCTTCTTGCAATAAAATATTGGAAGCACCGTCTAAATCTGCATTGGATGAGTCGGTTATCTTTTCCAATCAAGATCTTGCGGAGGGAGCAGTTGCAGGAATTATTCAATCTTTTGGTGAAACAAACTCTTATCGGGGGAGGTACCTCGTATTTTATGGCATCAATACAGACACAGAAGTCAATAATAGCTTAAAGAATACTGGCGATGAAAAATCACGATTGTCAAACTATAACACAAACGTGAATAACACCCAGATGAATACCGATAATAATGCCTGGGCGAAGTTCTATGAAGGAATAGAACGAGCGAATTTAGCGATTAGAGGGTTGCGTAAGTACGGCGACATAGAACAACGTCCAGAAATGGCCTATATTCTAGGGGAGATACTAACTTTAAGAGCTGTTGTGTACAACGATCTCATCAAGGCATGGGGAGATGTACCAGCCCGTTTTGAACCGCTTAGTACAGCAACCATCTATATCGAGCGTAGTGACCGAGACATAATTTACAAGCAATTACTTGCCGATTTGGAGGAAGCACAAAAATATTTGCCTTGGCCAAATCAAAGTACTAAAACGGCCAATGTTGAGCATGTCAATAAAGCGTTCGCTAAGGGGCTGCGTGCTCGTTTGGCTTTGGCCGCCGGAGGTTATTCGCAACGTGCAGATGGAATTCGAAAAAGTAATGATCCAGAACTGGATTCAAAAAAGATGTATGCGATAGCAAAACAAGAATGCTTGGATATTATTACTAGTGGCACTGCAAAACTTCTGGGTTTTGAAGAAGTTTTTAAAACATTGTGTCAAGAAAAAGGTCAGGCTGGCTTAGAATCATTATGGGAAATTCCGTTTAGTGAAGGCCGTGGCCGCGTTATATTTGACCTTGGCGTTAAACATACCACAACAGATAAGTATACCGGACAAAATAAAGGTGGGACAAATGGACCTAATCCAATCATGTTCTATGAGTATGAGAAAGAAGATGTGCGCCGGGATGTGAGTTGTGTTCCTTATGAATGGACGAGCGGGGTGCAGGTGCCAACAAATCTTGGTAAATGGTATTTTGGAAAGTACCGCTATGAGTGGATGTCTAGATTTGTTACTTCTACAAATGACGATGGATTAAATTGGATGTATATGCGGTATGCCGATGTACTTCTCATGGCGGCAGAGTCTATTAATGAATTGGATGGTCCGAGTGCTGCTGCCCCTTACTTTAAAATGATCCGTGATCGAGCATATCCAAACAATCCAGAGAAAGTGACAGCCTACATGCAGCAGATTACCGCAGGTAAGGATGTTTTCTTTAATGCAATTGTCAATGAACGTGCACTGGAATTTACGGGAGAAATGTTGCGTAAAGGGGATTTGATTCGATGGAATCTGCTGGGGCCCAAATTGGCTGAAGCTAAACAAAAACTACAGCAGCTGGAAAATAGGCAGGGTAAATATGCGACATTGCCGGCCAATATTTACTACAAGACAGCCGCTGATGGGGAAAAAGTGGAAATATATGGCTTAAACTATGGCGATACAGATGCAGCAGGTGCCGTAGCAGGATACCCTTCATCGAAAAAATGGACAATGGTTGCGAGTAGCGACCTAGCAACCTTTTGGGATGCTTTGTATCTACGTGATCCCAATACACAGCAATTTTGGCCTATTTGGCAATATTTTCTGGATAACAGCAACGGTAAGTTGACAAACAATGGTTTTAGTTTTCAATAGAAAAATAAGCATACGCATGAAAAGAATCAATATATTGCTATATCTCGGCCTCGGGCTCATAGTGACAGGCATAAGCTGTTCCGATGATCGCGTAAAAGAATTAACGGAATTAACGACAGACCGTTATTTTTCTCCTACGGGAATGAGTGCCCAAATAGTCAATCAAACAGGAGTCCGATTGACCTGGAAGAAGAATTCAGCAGCCGAGAGTTATACCTTAGAACTATTTGCGAATGGTGAACTCAATTTTGAAGGTAGCCCGGTCAAAAAAATTGAAGGGATTACCAATGACCAGATTCCCTATACTATTGTTGGACTGGATGGGGCAACAAATTATTCTGTCCGCATCAAGGCTATCGGAACGGCGATTGCAGACTCCAAATGGAGTACCATTACTTTTAAGACAAACGAAGAACAGATTATGAAAGCTGTCAGCCCAGAGGGTATACAGGCCACTTCAGTTCGTCTTAATTGGACCCCAGGGGAAGAGGCTACGACAATAAGTGTTAACCCCGGGAATATCATCCATACCGTCACTCCGCAAGAGATTGCAGCAGGGGAGGCAACCGTCACAGGGCTAACCGCAGAAACAAGCTATACAGCGACATTATTGAAAGGAAACAAAATCCGCGGGTCCGTCACATTTATGACATTGCTTGACTTGGGTGATGCAGTTGTTGTGCAGCCTACAGATAATTTAGCGGCTGTGATCGGTACAGCCAAAGCGGGGGATGTGCTCGCTCTAATGCCGGGGGTCTATTCGCTAGCGGCGGATGTACTAATCGACAAGGCGATATCCATCAAAGGGGCAAAACCCACCGATCGTCCAATTGTAAAATCTGCTTATTTTAATTTGGATAAGGGCGCTTCATTGGCATTAAAAGATCTGATACTTGATGGAGAAAATAAGGCGGGGGGAAACTCTTTCATTAACTTGCAGACAGGTGCATTCGGAAATATCCGCCTGGAAGATAGTAAATTGATAAATTATCCGAAAGGAATCATTTCTGGTAGCGTCAATGCTGTGATTGAGAGCGTAAGCATAAATAATACTATTTTTGATAATATCGTCGGTAATGGAAATGATTTCATTGATTTTAGAAACGCGATTACCAAAACACTTGAATTTACAAATAATACCGTTTCTAATGCTCTTTTGTCAGGGCGTGATTTTATTCGCATGGATGCAGGTGGATCTACAGCTTACCCGGCTATTACGAGTATCCTTAAAGTAAACAATAATACTTTTTATAACGTCATACAAGATGCTTCTAAACGCTTTTTATATGTCCGTTTAGCAAAGAATGAAATTACATTCTCCAAAAATTTAATGGTGAAGTCGCTGGCAATGACTGCTAATCAGTCTGCTACTAATCTGGTCGAGCGCAAAAGCAATAATTACTTTGATGCGGTAAACTTCTACAACAGTTCTGCCTCTGGAGTGAAAAACGATGCAGTAGCCAACGGCTATACACTCTTGGACCCTGGATTTAAGGACGCTGCCAAGGGAGATTTCACAGTAACAAACCAGACATTAAAGGAGAATGGTATTGGCGACCCGAGGTGGGTAAAATAAAGGGTTTGAGTAAAATTTAGGACAACTCGCCTTCGATAATAAGAAGGCGAGTGTTTTTTTGACCGATGTAATGAAAAAACAATTTTTACTATTTTCTGGAGGGCTTATTCTCATTTTTCTATTTGCTTTCCAGCGCGAAAAACCAGTTACGATCTATATTATTGGCGATTCTACGGCTGCCAACAAAGACAGTAGTACCTTTCCTGAAACTGGATGGGGAATGGCCTTTGCAAAGCTGTTCAATCAACAGGTTAAAGTCGATAACCGAGCTCTAAATGGGCGCAGTACAAAATCCTTTAAACGGGATGTGGGCAAAGATGGAAGCTTTGTGAATCATTGGAAACCTATCTTTGAGCATCTCCGAAGCGGAGATTATGTATTCATCCAGTTTGGGCATAATGACGAAAAGATCGATAAGCCTAACGTGGGAACATCGCTGGATGAGTTCGAACAAAATCTTATTTTTTATATCGATCAAACGCGCGAGAAAGGAGGCGTCCCAATTCTATTAACACCAATCGCAAGACGTAAGTTTGAAAATGGCACGCTCATGAATACCCATGGACAATATCCTGCCATTGTACGTAAGGTAGCCGATCATACGCACACCGCATGGATTGATATGGAAAGTAAAACAACGAAACTTTTAACGCAATATGGAGAGGAAGGGAGCCGGCAATTGTTTTTATATGTAAATAGCGGCGATAGAAATTACCCCCACGGCAAGAAAGATGATACGCATCTAAACACTTTTGGAGCAGACGAAGTGGCGAAGCTCGTGGTCGACGGAATTCGGGAATTAGCACTGCCTATCCAAAAAAATCTGATTCTGAAGTAACCTAAGGGTGTTACAAGAGCAGAAAAAACGTAGACGCAAATCAATTGGATAGATAGGGAGAGGATTTTCATAAAAAAAAGCGACATCGATAGCTGACTAATGCCAGGCAGATCGATGTCGCTTTTTCAACGAAGTCGTAAGAGACTAGAAAATGTATTTCGTACTTAAGAAATTGGATTCATTTTCACTAACGATATCGTTCAGCAACTTTTTGTTTTCCTCAGTAAACTTTGTTGCCACTAGCGAACGAATAGAGAACGAACGCAATGCGTCGACTACCGATAATGTTCCTTCAGCACTATCTTTTCTGCCGGTGAAAGGAAAAGTATCTGGACCACGCTGACATTGGCAGTTGATGTTAACACGGCTTACTTGATTGACTAATGGATCAATCAATGAAGATACAACAGCAGCATTGTTACTGAAAATACTCACCTGTTGGCCATGAGAGGAACCAATTAAATATTCAATAGGTTCTTCGAGGTCATCGAAAGGAACAACAGGGATCACTGGCCCAAATTGTTCTTCTCTGTAAAGTTTCATCTGTGAGTTAACAGGGTATACAATTGCCGGGTAGAAGAATGATTCTGCAACCTGCCCCCCGTGCTCATTAATCACTTTTGCGCCATAGGCTTTTGCATCTTCGATGCATTCCGTTAAATAAGCAGGTTTATTGACTTCTGGAAGAGGAGTAAGCGACACACCCTTTTCCCAAGGCATCCCATATTTTAATTTTGCCACTTCTGCCGAAAGGCGTTTTAAAAATTCCTGTGCTAAGCTTCGGTGCACGTAGATAATTTTAAGTGCTGTACAGCGTTGACCATTGAAAGAAAGAGAGCCTAGAACGGTTTCCGAAACCGCTAAATTCAAATCCGCATCTTTCGTAATGATAGCTGCATTTTTTGCATCCAGCCCAAGGATAGCACGAAGACGGTTAACTTTCGGGTGCAATTTTTTAAGTTCATCAGCAACACGGCTCGAACCGATCAAAGTCAATACGTTAATCTTACCAGATTGCATTAAACTAGGAACAATCTTATTCCCACGGCCATAAATTGTATTGACAACGCCTTTCGGGAAGCTTGTTCTGAAAGCCTCTAATAGAGGATAATGTAATAACGTACCATGTTTAGGTGGTTTGAATAACATGGTGTTTCCCATGATTAATGCTGGGATCAATGTGGTGAAGGTCTCATTCAACGGATAATTGAATGGGCCCATACAGAGTACTACTCCTAAAGGAGATCTCCTGATTTGCGCAACGATACCTTGTTCGATTTGGAAACGTGAAGAGTCGCGGTCTATATCTTTCAATGCGTCGATCGTTGCGTAAATATATTCTACAGTACGATCAAACTCTTTTACCGAGTCTGCATAGGATTTGCCAATTTCCCACATAATAAGCTTGACAACAATGTCTTTCTTGGCAATCATCTTTTGTGTGAAATTTTCAACACAGGTAATACGATCGGCAACGCTCATTGTCGGCCATTCTCCACGGCCGTTGTCGTATGCTTTTACAGCAGCTTCCAAGGCTTCCATGGACTCTTTTTCTGTACAAACAGGAAAACTACCGATGCGCTTACGTTTCAAGCCATCCTTAGTCTTTACACATATTGGTGAAAAAACCTCGTTTACCTGACCCGTCCAAGAAATCATTTCTCCATTGGAAAGGAACTCTCTTTGATCGACCTGTTCGTCTAGCGTAAATTCTGCGGGAATGTTATTCTCCTCGTAGAAGATACCTTCTAAGTTTAAGCTCATTGTTTTTAAAAATGGTTTAGATTGATATTTATAAAGATATTGCTAATATAATATAAATTTTGCAATATATGTTAATTTTTTATTAAAATTAGTTTAGGTACTAGTGTTTTCATTACAACCCATGCAATTAGATATGCTATAGCGCAAAAAGAAAAGATAATGAAGTATCCTGCTTCCTCGCCTTTAAAGCCCATAAAAATGAGCTGCGTTTCATTGGCATAATCGAATAGCCAGCCTGATGTTTTGTTAATTATAAATGCGCCTATGCCCCCAGCAAGGCCTCCGATGCCTGTAACAGTCGCAATAGCACGTTTGGGAAAAGAATCGCCTATGGTTGAGAAAATGTTGGCAGACCAAGATTGGTGTGCTGCTCCTGCGAAACCGATTAGAATGACAGGTATCCAATAAGATATGTGACCCAGAGGTTGAGCAAAAAGTACAACTAAAGGGACAAAGGCAAACAATAACATAGCTTTCATACGTCCTTCATAAGCATTCATACCCTTTTTGTCAACAAAATAGGTGGGTAACCAGCCCCCATATATAGATAACATGGTGATGGCATAAAGCACAAAAATGGCGAGCTGACCTTCAGTATCTGATGATTTTATATCGTATACTGCCGAAAGATAGGCTGGCATCCAAAATAAGAAGAACCACCAGACACCATCCGTCATAAATTTACCAAAGACAAAAGCCCAGGTTTGCTTGTATTTTAGACATTCAGATATCGTAGTTCGTGGTTGCTTTGTTAGACCAGTCTGCTCCGACGCATGTTCATGATCATCCTGGTGAATGTAAGCCAGTTCGGCAGCGTTTACTTTCGGGTTTTCATGTGGTTTTTTATAAAGAAAGATCCAAAAACCCATCCATATAAATCCCAATGCACCGATGATGATAAAGGACATTTCCCAGCCCCAATGGGCTGCGATAATCGGGATGGTCAATGGAGCAGCTAATGCCCCAATGGTTGCTCCTGAATTGAAAATACTGGTGGATAGAGCCCGATCTTTTTTAGGAAAATACTCTGCCGTAGCTTTAATCGCCGCCGGAAAGTTACCAGCTTCACCCACAGCAAGAACAAACCGGGCGAAGATAAATAGATTGACACTGACGCTCAATACCAAACCCACGTTGTTCACATGAGATATAGCCTCTTTTGCCCCTTCAAAACCAACAAACCATTCTCCAGCCACGATGCCTGAAGTAGCGATACCACAAAATGCATGTAATATCGCGCCAATGGACCAGATCCCGATCGCCCATAAAAATCCCTTTTTTGTATCCATCCAATCTACAAATCGACCTGCAAAAAGCATACTGACTGCATAAAAAATCGAAAATAATGCGGTAATATTGCCATAGTCGGTATTTGTCCAATGAAATTCAGGACTGATAAAATCCTTCCACGTTAAGGAAAGCACCTGACGATCCAGGTAGTTGATGGTAGTGGCAAAAAATAGTAGCGAGCATATTACCCAACGGTAATTACCCTTTTTCTCCGTGTTAATCATAATGGGTTTAATAGTTTATTTTTAATGTACGAGTCTGTTTGCCCCTGCCAGTATACGCGATTAGTACGCCCGCTTTTTAAGGGTAACACCCGAGTTTTTATTGTCTTGCTTCTGCAACGAATTCAAGCGCTTTTTGTGTATTTTCGACTAAATTACTGGTGTCTTTAGGGTCAATTAACTTGCTCCCCATGCCCACAGCACAAACGCCTGATTTGAACCATGCCTTTAAGTTATCCATTTCGATTTCTACACCCCCCGTCGGCATAAATTTCTGACCTTTAAATAGGTCCCGGATTGATGACATGAATGCTGGGCCTAAAATATTTGCAGGAAACAATTTGATAAGTGCTGCCTCTTGTTCTTGAGCCGTATAGATTTCTGTCGGTGTCATACATCCGGGAATCCATAGCTTACGCTGCTCGTGCACTAACGATCCAACCAGCGGATTGACCAGTGGTGAAACGATAAAATCCGCACCAATTTGTAGAAATTGTTGTGCTTCGTTAACGGATTTAATCGTCCCAATACCTAAATAAAGATCTGGCATCTCCAGGTCTCTTGTGGCAACTAAGCGCTCGAAAACAGCCAAAGCTTCGGGACCTCGATTTGTAAATTCAAAAACACGTATTCCTGCTTGGTATAATGTGCGTAGAATCGCGATGCTTTCTGCTTTATCGTGATGGAAGAACAGGGGAAGCATCCCTTGTTCAATGATTTTATCTAATACAATCTCTTTTAAATTCATGCTGTCATTCTATTTTTTATATCGTCTACAGAACTCGTTGTTGCATCGCTTGCAATAAATAGTTTATCAAATGCGGCAAGCGTGGCAAACTCTAATGTCGCTTTTGGAGAAAGATTGGAGTATAGCCCATAAATCAGACCTGCCATAAAGCAGTCGCCGCTGCCTACTTTATCCAAAATCTCGTCCGCAATATATGTTGTTGATTTAATGAGGCTGTCTTTGTCAAACAGTGTTGTATAATACTTTATTCCTTTATTTTGATGGTCAAAACGAAAAGTATTGGCCACATATTGACATATCGGATTAGTGACAATGATTTCTCTGCTTGTACGATCCGCTTGCGCCAATAACTCTTCTTCTAAATAATCCGAAGAAGAATTAAGAAACCTTTCATCTAGTGGGGTACCAAGCATTTGATGTGCTGCCCAGATATTTCCCATGATTAAATTGCAATACTTGGCAATGGCAGGCATAATCTCCTTCGGAGATTTTCCGTATTTCCAAAGCTTTGCACGATAATTCAGGTCTAGTGACACAAAAATACCCTTCTCTTGTGCTTTTGCTACAGCTTCTAAACACAGGTCGGCAATATCTTGGTTGATTGCAGGGCATATCGCAGAAAAATGAAACCATTTGACGTCAACAAAGACCTCATCCCAATTGACACTGCCTACTTTGAGATTGGAAAACGATGAATTTGCGCGATCATAAATTACTCCTGCATTTTTTAAATCCTTCCCTTTGGGAAGATAGTAGATGCCCAATCGTTCTCCACCCCATAGCATTGCCGATGTGTCGATATTTCTACGTTTTAGGTAGTTGTCAATACCCTCGCAGATGGCATTTTGGGGCACAGCAGAAAGATAGGCTGATGGCACATCCCACAATGCCAAAGCTGTGGCTACATTCAACTCTGCACCGCCCACATAGAACGGCAACTGATGTTGTTCGATCCAATCCTGTTCGATATCGGGGCAGATCCTTAGCAGCAATTCCCCAAAGCTTAAAACTTTACCCTGCATGTTCATTAAAATTCAAAATATTCTTTCGCATTATTATAGCTGATATCCTGTATGATTTTCCCTACCCATTCGATATCATTTGGTATTTCTCCCTTTTCGATGTCTTCCCCAAATATGTCACAGACTAATCTCCTGAAATATTCATGCCTAGGGAATGAAAGGAAACTTCTGGAATCGGTCAGCATACCCACAAGTCGGCTTAGTAGCCCCATATTTGATAGCGTATTGAGTTGTTTTGTCATGCCATCTTTTTGGTCCAAAAACCACCAAGCTGAGCCAAATTGAATCTTCCCTTTGATAGAACCGTCATTGAAATTACCGATCATGGTGGCAATAAGTTCGTTGTCTGCAGGATTAAGATTGTACAAGATGGTTTTGGTTAGCTTATCTTGATTGTCTAATTTATTCAAAAATTTTGACAATGCACGTGCCTGACTAAAATCTCCAATAGAATCCCATCCGGTATCTGGACCTATCAGACGATGCATGCGCGCATTGTTATTGCGTAGTGCGCCCAGATGGTATTGCTGAACCCATCCTTTTTCATGATCCCATTCGGCAAAATAAATCAGCATCGCAGATTTAAATTTTAAGCTTTCTGAGATAGAAATTTCCTTTTTTATCCGAATCTTATCAAAGATCGCTACGATTTCTGTCTCGGTATAGTCTTCCGCGTAGATTTGTTCCAAACCATGGTCCGACACTTTACATCCATGGTCCGCAAAGAAATCATGTCTTGATTTTAATGCTTCTAAGTATGTTCCTAGGCTATTGATTTGAATGTCACTTACCTCTTCAAGTTTATCAATGTATTGATTTAAAGCGATAATATCGTCCGAGTTCATTGCTTTGTCGGGGCGAAAAGCAGGTAGCATCTTGAACGATTCTTGCTCTTTTGCAAACTGTTGATGAAATGCTAAGCTATCGATCGGGTCGTCTGTTGTGCAGACAACTTCTACGTTCATCATTTTAAGCAGACCACGTACAGAATAGCTGTCTTGGCTCAATTTGGAAGCAGTATCTGCATATATTTTAGAAGCGGTTTTTGGCGATAAGATATCCGTAATTCCAAAATATCGCTGTAATTCAAGATGTGTCCAATGATAGAGTGGATTACGCAAAGTATAAGGTACTGTCTCTGCCCATTTCGCAAATTTTTCTTCATCTGGGGCATCGCCAGTGATAAAACGCTCATCGACCCCATTTGCGCGCATGGCCCGCCATTTATAATGATCACCATTTAACCAAACCTGGCTGATATTTTCAAATTTAACATCGTTTGCGATCTGCTCCGGAATCAAGTGATTATGGTAATCAATGATGGGCAGCTGTTTTGAATAATTGTGATACAGCTCAACCGCTGTATTCGTGTTCAATAAAAAATTGTCGTCTAAAAAAGTTTTCATGCTATATGCTGATTTATAAGCTTACACCTCTTTTCCAAGGTATAAAGTCATCCTGATTTAATAACACAGCTTTAGGAGTTACTTCCCCGCTGGCTGCCTTGATACAATATTCTAATATGTCTTCTCCCATCGTTTGGATCGATTTATCTCCATCTATAATAGGACCGGTATTGATATCGATAATGTCAGCCATTTTAGTTGCCAGGACATTATTTGTCGCCACTTTGATGACGGGGCATATCGGGTTACCAGTAGGAGTGCCCAAGCCTGTAGTAAACAGAATAAGTGTTGCACCTGCGGCAGCTTTTCCTGTAGTAGCTTCCACATCATTCCCTGGAGTGCAAACCAGATTAAGACCTGGCTTCGTCGCCTCTTCTGTATAGTCCAGAACATCAACCACGGGAGATGTCCCGCCCTTTTTTGCTGCACCATTGCTTTTGATCGCATCGGTAATAAGACCGTCACGAATATTTCCTGGAGAGGGATTCATGTAAAATCCAGAACCAACAGCTTCGGCTGCATGGCTATAGGCCGTCATCAGATCAATGAATTTATTCGCTGCTTTGGGGTCGATAGTACGGTCTATTAAATTCTGCTCGGCTCCGCATAACTCCGGAAATTCAGCTAAGAGAACTTTGCCGCCCAGCGCAACCAGAAGATCGGCTGTGTAACCAACGGCAGGGTTGGCAGAGATACCGCTAAATCCGTCACTGCCGCCGCATTTTACCCCTAGGGTCAATTTACTCAATGGAACAGGCTGTCTCGAGAATTTATTGATTTCCGTCAGTCCAACAAAAGTCTGCAAGATCGCTTCTTTAATGAGCAGTTCTTCGCTTTTGGATTGTTGTTGTTCAAATACAAAGAGGGGTTTATCGAAGGCAGGATTGCGTAATTTGATATCCTTAACAAGGTCATTGAGTTGAAGGTTCTGACAACCCAAGCTCAAGATTGTCACACCGGCCACATTTGGATGATCAGCATAGGCAGCCAATAATTTGCTCAATATGGCTGCATCTTGGCGTATTCCACCACAACCACCTTGATGATTTAGGAATTTTATACCATCAACGTTTTTAAAAATGCGATCACTTTGATCTGTTGTACTATTTAGCCGCTCCATAGAGGCGACAGATAACTCTTCCCCTTTTTCGTAGGCTGTTAATAACTGGTGAGTGAAGTTTTTATATTTTCCAGTCACAGAATACCCAAGTTCATTATACAGTGCTTCTTTGATCACATCAAGATTTCTATTTTCGCAGAAGACAGTCGGAATGAATAACCAGTAATTTGCAGTTCCGGCACGACCATCTGAACGTAAGTAGCCCTGGAAAGTTCGACCCTCGAACTTGGAAACATCGGGCTTTTCCCAATGATAATTTGAAGGTCTGAAATGATAGGGCTCCGCAGCATGTTTGGTATTGTCCGTATTCATGATACTTCCCTGCGGGATATCAAATTGCGCTTTCCCTACCAGTAAACCATACATGTAGATTTCATCACCAAAGTGCATGTCTTGCATAAAAAATTTATGCTTGGCAGGAATATCCTCCTGCAAAATATAATGATTTCCCTCAAACGAGATCGTATCACCCTTTTTAAGATCTTGTAAGGCAACTAAGACGTTGTCTTTGGGGTGTATTTGTAATACTTTATTTTTCATTAAAGCTTCTTTTTGTTAAGTCCCCTTTGAAATACACGGTTGTTTTGAATAGCGTATTGGATTTTCAAGCGAGCGTATTTCATGTGGTAACTTGTTATACTTTCTTATTATCAAAGGCTAATGAAAGCTCAATTGCTTTTAAAGCTCCATTTTCAGCGATCAGTTGTAATTTTTCTTTAACTGTTTCTTCAAAACGTGCAAATTCCGTTAAATCTTCACCCCATAGGTCTATTGCAGAAAGTAGGGTATGCACAATCTGATCCTGATTCGCCCATGCGGCGTATATTTTTGGAGCCAACTCATCTTGAAGCTCGATGGTATGCCCATTGATTACACGGATATAATGATCATCTTTCTGCTCGGATTTTAAAAAATAAAGATAGGCTGCAAAACCAAGCGCAAAAAGCTGCGGTGCTTCATGATGCTTCGCATACCATTTTTTTAATAAAGGGATATTCCGCATGGCCATTTTTGAACTGTAATTCAAAGCAATGGATTCCCATTTGTGTTCAAGATGTGGATTAGCGAAGCGATCAATCACTTTGGATGAAAAATCGTTAATATCTGAAACGGAGATAGTTTCGCTTACGATAGCTGGACCGATTTCATCGCGCATTAAGGAACTGACAAATTGATGGAAAGCGTAATTTTTCATCGCTTCTTTTACCGTATTGAAGCCTGAAAGAAGCGCAAGAGCACAACTCAATGTATGTGTCCCATTGAGCAGTCTAAGCTTGATTTCCTTGTATTTTTCAATCGACGGAACCAATAATACATTGGAGTCTGCTAAAGCGAAAGAAAGTCGTTGATTCACACGCTCAGACAATGATTCGATTGCCCACAAGCGAAAGGGTTCTGCCATAATCATCAATTGATCCTCATAACCTAATAGCTCGCAGGTTTTCGCATATTCTGTTGAGGGGAGCGCTCCAGGAACGATACGGTCGACTAAGGTGTTGCAGAAATCGTTGGCGGTGTCAAGCCAATCCATAAATGAATCGGGTAACTCGTTAAGTTTCGCCAGCGCCGTGATAATAGATTTTAGTTTACTCCCGTTTTCGGTAATCAATTCGGTAGGAACTATAGTTAAACCCTTGTTTGTGTCGCCATTAAAATAGACAAATCTCCGGTATAGAACGGCGAGAAGTTTACCTGGAAAAGAGGCCGGCGGCATGGCATTGACGTTGTCGTCGCTCATGGTAATACCAACCTCCGTTGTGTTGGAAAAGACAATTTCAAGATCTGGATTTTCTGCGCTTTTCAATATTTCTTCCCAATGCTGATTTGCAGATAGCACACGAGAAATAGCATTGTTGATTTCGTAATGAGCAACTTCCATCCCGTCTTCTATACCTTTGATACATAATGTATATAAACTATTCTGCTGTTCGAAGGCATCGGCGCCAGCGGATGCGGTCGACTTCACAACCAACACTCTTCCTTGGAACAAGTTCTGCTGATTGGCCTTATGAACAAAATAGTCAGGTAGACCCCTGAGCAATACACCCGTACCAAATTGGAGGATCTTTTCCGGATAGGAGAAAGAAATTGCTGTGGGCTTGTGCACCAGATCAGCATTAATCGTTTGTATAGTATGTTGCGTTAGTAACATGTGATGCTATTTTTATTTATTGAATGTGATGTTGTTTTTTCCACTTTGGATAATCTTTTTGTATAAGTTTTTCGGGCCAATTTCCAAACCATGCATATCCATTTCTCCGTTCTTCGGATACTTCATCGAAACGGTATTTGACCGTATTATCTCGATCACCAAAAAGGGGACGGTTGTCCTTTAGATGATAAAATCTGGCCCATATCGTGGACGAACTATCAGCGATAAGTTTACGTTCACTCTTGCCTGTCAACGTGTTTTTAACGTGATCAAAACGGTAACCTTCGATATCATTTCGTTGAAACCAATTTATTGCCTGTTCAATGGCCTGTTGAATCTCGGGCGTTACAGGCTGCAGCATTAAAAAACGGACGATAGCAACCGATTCACTGGTACTCAATGAAGGGGGTTCGAATTTTCGGGCTTGGGCAGGTATTAATGTTTGCTCATCGTATTGGGCAGCCCATATACTCCGCTCTCCGTCTTGGATGACCTGAGTTTTTAGGATACATGCTATGCCCTTCGCTATGGCGTGTTGAGCTTTGGATATAAAGGTAGGATTAACAGCGTCAAAACCAAGCTGCTTATTGGCCACATGGTGTAGAACCATCAATGCATTGATCATCGCATTATCATTATAGGTGATCTCAGCTCTATAAAGCGATTTATTGGGATAATACTGTGGGAACCCACCGTTGTCATATTGAGCTGATAGGAGATAGGAAATGCCTTTTTCGGCAGCCTTCAGGTAAACGTCGTTCTTTGTCTCCTTAAAAGCGTTTATTAACCCATTTATTTCCCGGGTTGTCGCACCATTGTCAAGCGTGGCATGATTAATATCCGTTTTTTTGATCTTTCGAAGCAGCTCTTTTGTAAGTGGAAGCTTATAGTCGACGACGCTTTTGTCGACCAACTGCTTAGGCCAGGCACCATTTGTTAGCTGATATACAAGCATCTTCTCTGCAAGTGAATCTTTGGCAGCCAGGCCTTGTGCAACGCATGGGCTACCCAATAAGAAAGCCGCGATGGAACTAACAATAGCGATTCTTTTCATAGTCCTTATTTATTGACCTGTTTAAATAACCACTGTACTAAGTCATTGGCCGCAGTAAAATTTTCGTATTCTTTCGGTAACTTTCGCCCGTCTGTATACTCGTTATACAACCAGGGATCTCCGATGGCAAATACCGTTCCTTTTCCATATTTTGCTGTAGCAATGATCGTGTCACCATGGTCTTGAATCAATGTCTGAGCGGGAGATTTTACCTGTAATGTTGAAATCTCCTTGATATATATTTTGGATGTATTTGGAAATACGATATCACCTTTCGGGATAGGTATTGCGCCTGTTTGAAATTCATTTCCTTTTACGCGATTACGGCTATCTTCATTGAATGTAATGCCGAACTTTTGCGCAAGCATATTGAATTTCTTAATCTCACAATTACCGCTATCATTTAAGAAAAGAACAAGTACGCCCCCCCTGTCCACCCATTGAGCAATCTGCTGTGCATGGGTTTCGTTCATAAAATGCGGCTGTTCGGTTTCTTTCTCTGTGTCAGGATCCACAATAATGTAAATATTGGATTGCAAGAGATTATTTAATGTAGGTGCTGTCTTTAAAGTATTTAACTTCCCTCCATTTTTTTCAAATATCCTGCCCAATAAGGAAAAACCGTTGTTGTCATCACCATCCCAAAGGTAGTGATAGGGTTTAAGCTCACCTGATGCCGTCTTTTTATACTCATTGTTGAAATAATTATCCAGTGTGACGACATGTTGTTTTTTGCCTTTTTTTCCCTGCGCAAATTCAACTTCTGATGCAGCAAGGATAAAGGCACCAATACCTTTTGGATCGTTAGTAACAACGGGTTCACTCATGTAATATGCAAAACTACCGTCGCGATATTTTTTTCCGCCTAAACCAGAAACCTGTACCGTTTTGTTGAGGTCTACACGGTTATCTCCAGCAACGCTAATAAATTCCTTTACGATCCCTTGATAGCCCCGATCCAAATATTTCTGAAACGATGATCGAATATACCCCTTACGTAATGATTTCGCTAATCCAAATACGAACATACTGGAAGCTGAAGACTCTAAATAATTTCCCTTTCTCGTTCCCAAATCCACAATGTCGTACCAAACACCAGTTTTGGTGTCCTGGTATTTAACAACGGCTGATAGGGTTCGATCTAAGATTGCGATCAGTTCTTGTCTGCGCGGGTGATCTTCCGGAAAATAATCCAATACGTCTACCAGAGCCATTACATACCAGCCCATACCGCGGGCCCAAAAATGTGGTGATAGACCTGTTTTTGGATCGGACCAGCGTTCCTTCTTTGATTCGTCCCAACCATGATATAAAAGCCCAGTTTTTGGATCACGGGCATTTTTTTCCATGTAAACAAATTGGTTTGCGATATCATCAAAAGCGGATGGAATATTCATAAGGCTAGCGTATTCAGCATAGAAAGGCTGGGCCATGTAAAGGCCATCTAACCACATCTGATAAGGATAAATCTTCTTATGCCAAAAACCGCCCTCATGAGTACGTGGATGTTTTTGAAGTTGTGCATATAACCGATGGCATGCTTGAAGATATTTTTCTTTGCCTGTTACTTTATATAGCATTAATAGGGTTGTGCCGTTTTTAATGTTGTCAATATTGAAGTCTTTGACATCATAATTTTTAATAGAATCAGGTATACTCAGGTAAGCATCCATGCGGGATTGCATATAGTTAAAATAATCTGCATCTCCTGTATTGCGCCATACCGCTGTTAAGCCTTCAAAAATAACCCCCATATCGTACGACCATTTTGGAAACTTGTCCGTCTTATTAAATAAAGAATCTGGATAAAGTTTTTCAAGTACTGTGTTGGCCATTTGTTCAGAAAGAGGTTTCTGTTGTCCAAATCCTGCGAATGGAATAAACATCGGCAGGACTAAAAAAAATAAAAATAACTTTCTCATCACATTCCTAATTTTTAATTGTTAAGGACTTTTCTGTACTTCCTGCAATAAATTGACTGACAACTTTAGCCGAGGAAGTATTGGATTTTGTTAGTCGTATATTGTCACTTTTATCGCCAGATACTTGGACATACACCTCAGGAGCATCCAGTGCTTGGATATTGTCCAAATGTATGCCGCTGCTGTTTTCAATACTAATGAGAGGATTCCTTTGCTGTGTTTTTAATACAATGTTTTTAAGATTGATTTGCGAAGCTTCAATGATTTCAATTCCTCTATTTGCCTGCAGTGTTGCATGCTCAATCCAGATGTTCTGAATGTGCATTTCAGGAAGACCTCGGAAGAAAATACCTTTTGAAGCTCCCTTAGCTACAATATTTTTGATATAGAAATTCTTGAATTGTGGTGTCTCTTCTGTGACTGGAATGTTGACTGATTTTATCGCCGGTCTCTTTTCTCCAGCAAGCGGTACCGGATCTACAGCAGCATAATACATATCGAATAAAATCGCTTCACCAGGGATATCAACCATGTTGATGTTATTGATAAATATATTTTCAACAATTCCACCTCTGCCCCTTGTTGTTTTGAAACGAAGTCCAATGTCAGTACCAATAAATGAGCAGTCTTCAACCCATATATTGCGTGCTCCGCCACTCATCTCACTGCCAATCACAAAGCCCCCATGAGCGTGATAAACAACACTGTTGCGGATAATGACATTTTCTGTTGGTTTACCCCGTTCTCGCCCCGCCTTATCGCGTCCGGACTTAATACAAATGCCGTCATCACCAACATCGAAAGTGCAATCTTCAATGAGGACGTTCTTACAAGATTCAACGTCTACACCATCCCCATTCTGGCCATACCAAGGGTTGCGGACAGATACTTTACGTAAGGTAAGGTCTTCACATAAAAGGGGATGTATATTCCAGGCTGGGGAGTTTTGGATTGTAACCCCTTCTATTAATACTTTTTTACAATTTGTAAATACCAAAAGATTGGGGCGTAAAAAATCTTTAACATCTTTGAAGTCTTCGGCGGTCGTACCAGGACGGATTACGCCCGCCTTCTTTTGTTTTGAACCTCTAAGAGAACTTTCCGAGGGGTACCATATTGCTGCATCGCTATCGACTGTCCCGCCAGATGCTACAAGGTTTTTCCATTGAGAGCTTGTGAGTTTGCTTTTTTTGACCATCCGCCAAGCATCGCCGCTTCCATCAATAATACCATCACCTGTAATAGCAATATTGCTTAGATTTTTACCCGATATTGGGTTTTGATTCCGCCATGCTGGCTCTCCTTCCCAATTTGATTCAACAAGTTTGTACTGATCAAAATCCTTGGTAAATAGCAAGACTGCATCTCGTTTAAGGTGTAAATTTACATTACTCTGCATCTCAATAGGGCCTGTTAGCCAAATTCCTGAAGGGATCAATACCACGCCCCCACCACGCTCACTACACGTGCGTATGGTTTGGTTAATAGTGGCCGTATTCAGAAATTGACCATTTCCTTTGGCTCCATAATTACTAATATTTAAAGTGTCTTTTTTAAATTCGACCTGCTGTATAATTGGACGAGCCGGTTCTTGTGACATGCCAATCTGTGGCAGCATAAGAAGCAAACCGAGTGCGAATTGTAATGTACGGGAATAGTACCTTTTAAACGGAGTCATTTTTTTACATTTTGGTTTAAAAACGGTTATTTGCAAAAGCAATTGTACATTCTTTGTTCGTAACTTAGATGAAAAACTTATGCAATCGTTACCGGCCATCACTTACGCTATCGAATGACAGATTTGGCGTCCAATCCTTGAAAATATGCTGAATAGTAAAGTTTTTTACTTCTCTGTCAGTTAGGATATGACTCCATTTGACACGACTTTGTGACATGGAACCTGCTCCTTTACTGTTATATTCTGCAAAATAGGCTGTCTTTTCGTTCGATTCCTTTCCCCAGTTGTGCCACCCTTTGCTTTCTATAAATTCTGGTAGGTTACAATTCATGAAGATTACTTTGGCATAAGGCCGCCAAGGCCGACCTAAGTAGAAACTCTTTGTGTCTTTATTTCCAGTTACCTTGCAGTTGTTAAAAATATAGCCAAAGTCTGCTTGCTCTGGAGTTGCGGCGGCGGTAATATATCCGCTGTTTTTGCAATGTAGTTCGCAGTCCTCGAACCAAGCTGTGGACGCGCCAAATATAAAATCCACCGTTCCTTCGATATAGCATTGAAAATAAAACTGCCTCGCACCTTTCCCATAGGTATACAAGGTGTCTTGAAAACCCAAGAAGCGACAATGGAGAAACAGGTTGCGATCGCCTGCTATCCAGGCTGCAACAGCCTGCCCCACCGGGCCAGATACGTTCTCAAAAGAAAGATTTATAGCTGTAAAGTCATCGCCATAACAATAGAATGTTGCAGAGCCAGAGGTACCCATTTCTTCGCCAAAACGATTTTTCTTTTGTGCGTAATCATCGTGACTGATAACCGTTTGAAATTTATCTTCACCAATCAAGGTGACAAACTGCTTACTTCCCGGCACAATGATTTTTTCGCGATAGGTTCCATTTTTGATAAATATTTTAGTCTCCTTTTTTCGAAAATCAGGGACAGCATTGATGGCGTCTTGAACCGTGGTGAAATCTCCAGTACCATCCGCGGCCACGGTAAAGTCATAACGCTTTACGTCCACAGCAAAAAGAAAAAAAGGGATAAAAAAAAGAGAAAGTATAGTTGCTCGCATTCCAGATTGTTTAATTGGTCAATGAAATTACCAATATTAAAGCCTTCGTTAAAGAAAATCCCTCAAAATAAATGCGCAAACGTTATCGGTCACGTTTGCGGAAAGGTGTTAGATACTAAATTGTTTAGACGAAAGATAATTGTATTGCATATAAAAAGCAATTTCTCTAAGTTTGTTCAACAAATTGCTCAACATGGATATCCAATCACTCTATCAGATTTATAAACAGTATCCGAATATTACAACAGATACACGTAAAATTGGAAAAGATAGTATCTTTTTCGCTTTAAAAGGGGCTAATTTCAATGGCAATACTTTCGCAGAAAACGCGATTGAAATGGGCGCTAAATATGTTGTTATTGACGAAGATATTTACCAAAAAGATGAAAGGTATATTCTTGTTGATGATGTTCTTAGTACATTGCAGCAGCTTGCGAATTATCACCGGCATCAATTGCATATTCCCATTATTGGCGTGACTGGTACGAATGGAAAAACGACAACCAAAGAGCTGTTATATGCGGTGGTTTCACAAAAGTTCAAGGCATATGCAACGAAAGGAAATTTAAATAACCACATTGGAGTTCCGTTAACTTTATTAGCAATAGACGATTCGATCGAACTGGCAATCATAGAAATGGGAGCAAATCATTTGAAAGAAATTGCTTTTTTATGTGGAATTGCCGAACCGACACATGGTTTGATTTCTAATGTTGGTAAAGCACATCTCGAGGGGTTTGGATCTTTTGAAGGTGTAAAGACAACCAAAGGCGAACTGTACGACTGGTTGCAGGACCATCAAGGTGTATTATTTTTGCAGGCGGATAATCCACATCTCAAGGAAATGGCTGCCGCCCGCCAGATAACCGATATTGTTACTTATGGTTTTTCGGAAAATAATCAGGTCATAGGGAAGCTTCTTAAAGCAAATCCTCTGTTGCAAATTGAATGGCAAAAGAAGGGTACGACCGACTCTTATATAGTAAATACCCAATTAACAGGATCTTATAATACCGAAAATTTTCTAGCTGCTATTGCCGTAGGGTTGCATTTTGACATTTCTGCTGCTGCCATCAATCGGGGGATTGAAGCGTACACCCCAACGAACAATCGTTCTCAGGTGATGAAAACTGCACATAATACACTGATCTGCGATTATTATAATGCAAATGCAACGAGCATGTCCGCTGCACTAGAAAATATCCGTATTATTGATGCGGATAAGAAAGCAATTGTATTGGGAGATATGTTCGAATTGGGAGAAGAATCTTTTGAAGAGCATAAAAAAATTGTCGAAAACGTAAGATCTATCCCAGCTGATCGCAAGATCTTTGTTGGAAAAGAGTTTTTTGTGCATCGATACGAGGGGGGAGAGTTTTATGAAACTACTGCCGAAGCAAAACAAGCCATCCGTGAAACGCCAGTAATGAACAGCACGGTTTTACTGAAAGCCTCAAGGGGCATGGCGTTTGAAAATTTAGTCGAATTACTATAGCCTTTTTAGCTTTGTGTTATGCACAACTAGGGGATAAGTTTGGCGTGCAACCATATTGCGACCATGGTGCTCCCGCATTGAATTTACGTTAAAAGGTGGACTCAACGTGGACTCATGGTGGACTTACCGTGGTCGCATGGCGAAGATAGTAGGTGTTTACTGTGGCTTTGGTGCCGCTGAATACCAAATTACCCATCAGGCAAATTTGAGTAAAAAGGAAGTGCAAAACAAACAGTTTTGTCATGTAAGAATTAAATAATGAGTAAAATGAGCAAATTCGTTCTACGGAGAAATGATGCTCATTTGGAAAAACGTACCTTTGTTACATATAATGGATAAAAGACGTTTTTTTTTAGAAATAGCCTATTTTGGGCAGGCTTATCATGGTTGGCAGATTCAGAATAATGCAATTTCCGTGCAAGAAGTACTGAATAATGCGCTTGAAATCCTATTGCGGGAACCCATCGAAACAACTGGTGCTGGCCGCACAGATACCGGTGTTCATGCGAAACAATTGTATGCACATTTTGATGCTGTTCCTGTAGGCATTTTGCAAAAAGCAGATCGATTTATTCATTCACTTAACGCCTTATTGCCTTTTGATGTGGCAGTAAAGCGCTTGATTGAAGTGGGGCCTGAAGCGCATGCACGCTTTGATGCGACACAAAGATCATATGAGTACCATCTTCATTTTCATAAAGATCCTTTCCTATATCCCTATTCATGTTTTATGCGCGATCGCCCGGATGTAGAAAAGATGAATGAAGCGGCACAATTCTTACTGGGTAAGCAAGATTTCGAATGCTTTAGTAAGTCTCATACGCAGGTGTTTACAAATATTTGCGATATTCGTAGAGCAGAGTGGGTATGGCATAGTGAGCAACAATTGGTTTTTCACATTGCAGCAGATCGGTTTTTGCGTAATATGGTACGTGCTATTGTGGGCACATCGTTGGAAATCGGAATAAAAGGCAAGCCAATTTCGTTTATGCAGGAGGTAATTCATAGCAAGAACCGAGGGAAAGCTGGCGTTTCCGTGCCGGCACATGGCTTGTATTTAACAGAAGTAGCATATCCTTATTTATAGTGTTTAATAGATATAGAATTTAACGTGAGTCAAGATAAAATAACTGGTAAAACCTACGATATCAATTTGGTAAAGCGCATGAGTCGCTATATGCGGCCGTATCATGTCACATTTTGGATATCGGTCGTTCTAACGATATTGTTAGCTGCTGTGGCGCCCGCTTTGCCCATGCTAATTCAGCACACACTGGATAACTATATCTTAAACTTCGATACAAGCGGATTATCTTTTATGTTGATAGCGATGTTGGCCCTGGTCATCCTACAGACTTTGATCCGTTATTATCATACCCTAATGACGAATACCCTGGGGCAGTCCGTAATTCGCGATATTCGAATTCAGGTATTTAATCACATCGTACAACTCAGACTGAAATATTTTGATCGTACGGCATTGGGAAAATTGATTACACGTACCATCTCTGATCTGGAAACCCTTTCAAATATTTTTTCTGAAGGGTTGATCCAGATTATTGGTGATTTATTGCAGCTGGTTGTTATTCTGGTTGTCATGTTTTACTCCGACTGGAAACTGACATTGATTGTTTTAATTCCAATGCCTTTGATGGTGGGCGCGACTTATGTGTTTAAAGAGGCGATGAAGTCTGCTTTTATTGATGTGAGAAAATGGGTTTCCAACTTAAATACTTTTCTACAAGAACACATTACGGGAGTCGGTATTATCCAGTATTTTGCGCGCGAAAACCAAGAAATGGATAAGTTTAAGGAGATTAATGCACAACATCGAAATGCACATATCCGGACGAATTGGTACTTCTCCATCTTTTTTCCTGTTTTGGAAATTATCATGGCCATTGCCTTGGGGTTATTGGTCTGGTTCGGTTCCAAGCAGATTATGGGGGATGTGATCTCTCCTGGTGTCGTGGTCGCTTTTATCATGTATATCAATATGATCTTTAGACCCATTCGGGAGCTTATAGATAAGTTTAATACCCTTCAAATGGGGATGGTGAGCGCTGAGCGCATCTTTGAAGTCCTGGACACTGACGAAAAGACACCAAATTTAGGCACCTTGAAACCCCGTCATATCAACGGAGAAATTGTTTTTAAGCACGTTTGGTTTGCCTATAATGAAGAAAACTGGGTGCTGAAAGATGTGAACTTCAATGTCAATCCAGGGGAGACTTTGGCTTTAGTGGGAGCTACTGGTGCCGGAAAGTCTTCGACGATCAACATTCTGAGCCGGTTTTATGAAATAAATAAAGGTGAAATTCTGTTGGACGGCCGTAATATCCGCGATTATGACCTTGATTATTTGAGAAATACAATAGCAACGGTATTGCAGGATGTATTCCTTTTTTCGGATAGTGTGCTCAACAATATTACGCTCGGTGATCCAACGATTTCTAGGGAGCAGGTAATCGCAGCCGCGAAGGAAGTAGGAGCGCATAATTTTATTATGCGGCTGCCCGGGGGCTATGATTATGATGTGAAAGAACGGGGTGCAACTTTGTCTGCTGGACAGGCACAGTTGATTTCTTTTATACGGGCGCTGGTGCACGATCCCCGGATTCTTATCTTGGATGAAGCGACCTCTTCGGTGGATACCGAAACGGAAGAGCTAATCCAGCATGCAATTGACAATTTAATGAAGGGAAGAACATCAATTGTCATTGCTCACCGCTTGTCCACCATTCAGAAGGCGGACAAGATTATTGTGTTGGATAAAGGCGAAATAAAAGAAATCGGAACACATCAGGAATTGTTATCTTTTGATGGTTACTATAAGAAACTATACGACTTGCAATTTCATTCCGCAGGAATTTAATTAAGCAATAATACTCTCTTTAGGAATAGTTTCTTCATCTTCAATACGTGTATTTGCTTTAATTTCGGAACCCCGTCCTACAAGAACATTTGATCCAATTGAAACATTTGGTCCGATATTAACGAAATCTTCAATAATGGTATTACTTTCGATAACAGCAGAGCCCGAGATAATGCAGTGGTCACCTATCTGCACATCAGGGGCGACAGAAGCGCCAGGTAGGATAATGGTACCTTCTCCAATTTCTGCCCTCTTCGATACGAAAGCTTTCGGATGGATGAGCGTCTTGTAGTTCGATCCAGCATTTTCCGATACAATCCGTTGGCGAAGACCCGGATTTTTGACTGCAATAAAGAACTCTTCTTCCGTATCTTTAACTTGATGATGAAGTTGAACCTCATAATCGAATACATCTTCAATGAGCAGCGATTTGTCGATAAGGCCACCAATATCAATCGCGAGGTCTTCTGCTACATCGACTGCAGTTTTTGCGTGGGCAGTTGCACCGTATATATATAACATGTTTTTTTTTCGCAAAGATAAAGCTTTCTAAAAAAGATGCCCTTTGGTATCCGGTAAAAAATTGCAACAAAATGTTGGTTTGATTGTTTTTCTACTTAAAGAGCTATAAAGTTGATTGTTTTTTCGGAAGCAATTATATTGCATATAAAGATCAATTTATCTAAGTTTGTTGCTGTACAAAAATTAAACTATGATTCAACGTATCCAAACTGTTTATTTGCTGATAGCAGGATTAGTCATATTCGGCTTGTTTCTATTTCCCTATGTTAATTATAGCGATTTAGTGGGGTTAGGGAAAAATGTAAAAGTAACTGGCGTGTATGGTGTGGCTGCAGGCCAGGCTGTACATGAAGGGGGATTTGGGTATATCCTTCAGACTGTAGCAACCGTTTTATTAGGAGGGCTTCCGATATTTACGATATTTAAGTTTAAAAAACGTAAAGTTCAACTTTTGCTTATCTGGGTAGAGATCGTGGCGATTATATTATTTGCAATATGGTTATATTCATCTGCAAGTACCCATTTAGCTACAGTAAGCCAATTTTTGGGTGCTGGAAATATCGGAGTAGGATTCTTTTTATTGCCAATTTCGATTATTTTCTGTGCGTTAGCCATGGGAGGCGTGCGAAAAGATGAAAAGTTAATCCGATCTGCGGATCGCTTACGGGCATAATTTTAAAATAATAATACAATAATAGTCAAAGCTACGGTTTTCGTGGCTTTTTTAAGTATATATGATATGAATGTTTTTGTTCGATATATGTCCATCTTCATACTTTTCCTTGGTGGCACAATAGTACATGCGCAGTCTGCAGATTCGTTGCTGGTTGTTGACGATATTCAGTTTGATGTCAAGGGATATTATGTAGATGAATCTAAGAAAGAATTGGTGGTTAATCTATTTGCTATATCGTACAGTACTGATCCGAGGGAATATAAAATGAATACCTTTTCCACGCAAGTGTTGGATCAGAAAAAACAGTCCCATTTTTTTTCAAGGATCCAAATGGGCAATGTTTTAGTTAAGTTCGAGGATAAACAGAATTATCTGCATTATTTATTAGAAGAAGATAAGCCTGTGGATATACAGGTGGTTGTTAAGGATTGGAAGAAAACGGATAAGCCACTTATGATCAAGCTGGTGTTCGAGAGCAGTACAGAAGAAGGCGAGTTTTTGGATGTTCCTATTCCATTAAAGAATTAGTTGATTGAGGTATCGTTTAAAAAAAAGCTTCGAAGTTATAACTTTGAAGCTTTTTTATTTATTCAATATTATCGATTATATCGGATCTGCTGCCTGTCCATCATGCCCATCTGATCTTTCATCATTTTGATCTGGTCCGCCAATAATTTGTTTTTATCTGCTTTTTTCGCTTCTTGAAGAAGTTTTTCTGCTTCACGCTTATTGCGTTTTGCCATTGCTACCCCGGCCAGGCTTAATTTTGCTAAAGCAATATTATGGTCCATATGTAAACCCAGCGCCAATGCTTTCTTAAAATATTTTTCAGATTGCATGGGTGCACGTTGTGATTCGATCAGCCCAATCAGCATATTGTAGTAACCGTGCTGTTGTGGAATCAATTGCTTTTCGTAGTTGGTGATTTTTCCTAGCCATTTTTCTGCTGCGACCATATTTTGTTTACGCATATGCCATTGCGCAATCAGCATATATTCATGGAAAAATACAGTAACGAAGCCTAAAATCGTGACGAAAATACCTAATATTCCCCAGCCCCAGTTCCCAGTCCAGAATAAGGCAACTGTTCCGATAAGCAATGCACTGCAAATAATGATTCTAACGAGATTTGACATAAATCTTTGTTTAAAATATTTTTATTCAATTTAATCTTGCAAATATCCGTTAATTTCACCGTTTAAGCAACTTGTTCAGGTGGTTATTTTGTAAAAATGTATTTTTATAGAAGTCAGCTGCCCTTAAACTAGTTTTGCATATCGAAAGAGAAAGGAGGGGGGGCGGATAAATTTGCCTTTGTATTGAACTTTATCTATGTTTGAATTATGGAAAAGCAATATGATGATTCTTGGGCGCCTGTGTTAAAGCCGTTGTTCGCCCAACCCTATATGAAACAGTTGTCTACTTTTGTACAAGGGGAGCGTCGACAAAAGAAAGTGTTTCCACCGGCAGGTCTTGTGATGAATGCTTTTAAACTCACACCACTCGATCAAGTGAAAGTTGTCATTTTAGGGCAGGATCCTTACCATAATGATGGACAGGCGCATGGTCTATCTTTTTCTGTTCCGGAAGGAATTGCGGTGCCGCCGTCCTTAAAAAATATTTTCAAGGAATTGCAAGATGACATACCTGGTTTTGTTGAGCCACAATCTGGCAATTTGACTTCTTGGGCCAAACAAGGAGTGCTGCTATTGAATGCGACATTGACCGTAGAAGCACATCGCGCAGCATCCCATCAAAAGAAAGGTTGGGAGATTTTTACAGACAGCATTATTCACGCCATTTCGGAGCATTGCGATCACGTAGTATTTCTATTATGGGGAAGTTATGCCCAAAAGAAAAATGTGCTTATTGATGCGAAAAAACACCTTATCCTAACGGCGGTACACCCCTCACCCTTATCTGTTTATCGCGGTTTTTTTGGCAGCAAACACTTTTCGAAAGCAAACCAATACTTGGTTGCACAGGGTAAAACTCCAATTGATTGGCGCCTGGTTTAAATTTTGCGAGAAGTTTATTATACCATCGCCGGCGTTCGCCGGGAAGAGTAAATGTTCTCTAAAGGTAAGCTGCCGGTAAAGATGTTTTTGATAGAGACTAGGTGTCTTTGCCTAATAATTCATATACCACTTAATATTCCAAAGGAATAATAGGCTCTTTTTTGCTTGTAGACATAATCATCATGGTTTGGAATGTCTTTACAAAAGGTATTTTGGATATTTTTTCCATAATAACACCTTCGTAAGCTTTGATATCTTTCACGTAAACTTTGAGAATGAAATCGCAATTTCCTGTAACGTGGTGGCACTCGGTTACTTCAGGTATCATTTTTACTGCGGCAACAAACTCCGGTATCGCATTGTGTGTATGGAAGTCGAGTGAAATTTGGATGAACGATTTGATTCCAAGACCTAGCTTCTCTTCGTCTACAAATGCATGATAACTTTTGATGAAGCCTGAATTTTCCAGCTTTCGCACACGTTCTAATGTTGGAGCGGGAGAAAGTCCAATGCTGGAAGCGAGCTGCAAATTAGTTATACGACCATTCTCTTGTAATAGTTTAAGAATTTTTAAATCTGTTTTGTCCGGTGCAAAGGGCATATCTTAAGTCTTAATAATCAATACTATTTGTAAATATACAAAATTAAATTTGGAAATTTAAAAATATACGAAATTATTGACGATTAATAGATTTTAGCTATATCATTGATGCGTATTTATAGCTTTAATTGATGAAAAATCATTTGACTGTCATAATCGTTTGAAATGTGTTCATTTTAATTAAATAGAGTGACAAATATCATTTTTTATTAAAAATACCAGCGTATAGCCGTATAAAATGCTGTTTTATTGGCTTTGAAATTGTAACTTTGCAGTTCGATAGGTGGGGAGGTGAAGCCCTCCCAAATTAGTTAAACCGTGAGAGCGCAATATGAGTACTAAAGACGACGATTTGTTAAAAGAGCTAGAGCTCGAAGAATATAAATACGGGTTCACGACAGATATCGAAATGGAAATTGCAGCCAAAGGCCTTAGTGAGGATACGGTGCGTTTTATTTCGGCAAAAAAGAATGAGCCTGAATGGTTATTGGAGTGGCGATTAAAAGCTTTCCGTCATTTTTTGACGTTGAAAATGCCTACTTGGCAGAACTTTAAAGCTCCTGAAATTGATTTTCAAGAGATTTCTTACTACGCGGCTCCTAAAGCAAAACCACAGCTGAATTCAATAGATGAAGTTGATCCTGAGTTGATTGCTACTTTTGAAAAATTAGGGATTCCTTTGGACGAGCAGAAAATATTAGCTGGTGTTGTTGCCGTAGATGCTGTCTTTGACTCCGTTTCCGTCAAAACAACATTTCGTGAGAAGTTAAAAGAACAAGGAGTCATCTTTTGTTCGTTTGGTGAAGCTGTGCAAGAGCATCCAGAGTTGGTGAAAAAATATTTAGGCACAGTTGTCCCGCAGACCGATAATATCTATGCAGCCTTGAATTCTGCTGTTTTCTCCGATGGTTCATTTGTTTATGTCCCAAAAGGAGTGAGATGTCCGATGGAATTATCGACCTATTTCCGTATCAATGCACAAAATACGGGACAATTTGAGCGTACGTTGATCGTTGCAGATGAAGGAGCTTATGTGTCTTATTTGGAGGGATGTACAGCGCCTATGCGTGATGAAAATCAACTGCATGCTGCGGTCGTTGAACTGATTGCAGAACGCGATGCCGAGATTAAATATTCAACAGTACAGAACTGGTATCCTGGTGATAAAGATGGAAAAGGCGGGATTTATAATTTTGTGACTAAACGTGGAATCTGTAAAGGAGACAACAGTAAAATTTCCTGGACTCAGGTGGAAACTGGTTCTGCCATTACATGGAAATATCCGGGGGTGATTTTAAAAGGTAATAATTCGATTGGCGAATTTTACTCTGTGGCCATGACGCGCAATTATCAGGTGGCCGATACAGGTACGAAAATGATTCATTTGGGTAAGAACACAAAATCTAAAATTGTCTCTAAAGGTATCTCTGCCGGTAAGAGCCACAACAGTTATAGAGGTTTGGTAAAGATTGGGCCGAATGCAGACAACTCGCGTAATTTTACACAATGTGATTCCTTATTGATTGGTGATAAATGTGGAGCGCATACGTTCCCTTATATCGAAAATAGAAATAAGACGGCTAAGTTAGAGCATGAAGCGACTACTTCTAAAATTGGTGAAGACCAAGTATTCTATTTGAATCAGCGTGGTATAGATTCAGAAAAAGCTGTTGGTCTAATTGTCAATGGTTATGCGAAGGAAGTATTAAATCAGTTGCCGATGGAGTTTGCGGTAGAGGCTCAGAAATTATTGGCAATTTCATTAGAAGGTTCAGTAGGATAGATAAAAAATCATTGGAAATGTAGTTTTATAACACTGCATTGCACCATACTCAATACGAATAAAATGTTAAGCATTAAAAATTTACATGCGTCTGTAGAAGACAAACAAATATTAAAAGGGTTAAACCTAGAAGTAAAAGCGGGAGAAATTCACGCGATTATGGGGCCTAATGGTGCTGGTAAAAGTACTTTGGGCAATGTATTGGCGGGACGTGAATCGTATGAAGTAAGTGAAGGTTCGGCACTATTGGATGGTATAGATTTATTGGATCTTTCGCCCGAGGATCGTGCACGTGAAGGGCTGTTCTTGGCTTTTCAATACCCTATTGAAATTCCGGGTGTATCGAATATCAATTTCTTGAAAACAGCTGTAAATGATATCCGCGAATACAAAGGACTTCCTCCTATGGAAGCAAAGGAATTTTTACAGATGGTTAAAGACAAGCAAAAATTAGTAGAGTTTTCAGCTAATTTAGCTAACCGTTCTTTAAATGAAGGGTTTTCCGGCGGTGAGAAAAAGCGTAACGAGATTTTTCAATTGGCCATGTTAAATCCAAAATTGTCTATTTTGGACGAGACCGATTCTGGTTTGGATATCGATGCACTTCGTATCGTTGCAAATGGGGTGAATCAATTGCGCTCCAAAGACAATGCTTTCATTGTTATTACACACTACCAACGTTTGTTGGATTATATCGTTCCAGATTTTGTTCACGTACTCTATAATGGACGCATTGTGAAATCAGGACCTAAAGAATTGGCTTTGGAGCTTGAAGAAAAAGGATACGATTGGTTAAAAGAATATGATGCACAAAACGCCTAATCTTTTACCTGAGTTATTAGGATTGGAAGAGAATTTTGGCGATTTGATTAAAATATAACATGAGTACATTAGTTTCAGAATCATTACTTCAACAAGTGTTGGGAGCATACAAGGAGCAAGGCGTTTCGGACGAACCTTCGTTTTTTGTACAAGCCCGTCAACTTGCATTCGAACGTTTCGAAGCAGCAGGCTTTCCCACCGTTAAGAATGAAGAATGGAAATATACAAACATCCACAGTATTATCAATAAGACCTATGCGCTTGATGTTGATGTGGATATCGAAGGCTTAGATTTTGGTGCTGGTGAGATCCCTAAGCTGGATGCCTATCGCATTATCTTGGTAAATGGCCAATATGTATTGGCAGTAAGCGAACTAGAAAGTGTGAAAGGACTTTCGGTTGTTCCTATGGATGAAGCCGTGTCGGACCCTGCTTTTGAAGCGCATTTTGCCAAATATGCCGATAAGTCAGACAATATTATGGTTGCGTTAAATACCGCTGCTTTCACGAATGGTGTTTTTATCCATGTAAAGAAAGGAGCCGTAATTGATAAACCAATTCAGATTATTCATGTCGCAACAGGCAAGGAGGATTTCTTTGCACAAACACGTAATTTGATTGTTGTCGAACCAAATGCAGAGCTAGAGTTGATCGAAAGCTTCATCACTGCAGAAGGTACTGCAAATAACGTTCAAAACAAGGTTTCTGAGATTATTGTCAAAGAGAATGCAAAGATGCAGCATTATTATTTGCAACTCGCTGGATCTGTAAGCCGGTACTTTAATCATACAGAAGTACACCAAGAAAAATATAGCCTTTATAATAATTACAATTGTAATTTCCCCGGAGCACCATTTATTCGTAACAATATCAATGTACGTTTGGATGCAGAAAATGTGGAAAGCCATTTATATGGCATTAACTTAACTGCTGGAGATCAATTGGTCGATAATCATACCGTTGTAGATCATCTTAAGCCGCACTGCGAGTCTTACGAATGGTATAAGAATATTACGCAGGATAAATCTGTAGCGGTTTTCAATGGGAAAATTTTCGTTCGCGAAGATGCTCAAAAAACCAATGCTTTTCAACAGAACAATAACATGTTGATGTCAGATAATTCCACTGTGTACACTAAGCCTCAATTGGAGATCTTTGCAGATGACGTAAAATGTTCGCATGGATGTACGATTGGTCAGTTTGACAACGAAGCGCTGTTTTATCTAAGAGCAAGAGGGATTGGTGAAGAATCTGCGCGTATCCTGTTGGTTCATGCCTTTGCATTTGATGTAACCACACGTTTCTCTAACGAAGTTGTTCGGAAATATGTTGAAGAGCTTGTAGAGGAAAGTCTGAGAACAAGTTAAATCCATATTGGATTATATCGCTTTTAAAATATGGCGTTTACTAATGAAGTAGACGCCATATTTTTTTTATGCGACCGATGGAATCGTAGTCATTATATCAATTGACATTTTTCTTTTTGTTGTTTTTAGTTAGATGGAAGATTTTCTAATTGTATTGAGAAGAAATGCCCAAAAGATGTTGTACATCGCGGGGTATATATGGTATGATCCATAGGAACCAAATTCGCCCTTCTCACGGTGTTACAACGGATCTTAGTCGGAGTTTTAACGTTACTCGTTCGCTTGTAACCGAAGAAGCACCGAGCAAGTACCGAGCAAGTACCGAAGAAGCACCGAGCAAGTGCCGAAGAAGTGTAGAATCTGATCCCCTTTAGGTCTTTCTTTCTTCCCTAAATAGAATCACAATTGAAATTTATACTTTCTTTGGTATCTAGTCGAAGTTGTGCTAATACTTCTTTCGTAAATTTTAAACTCAAATTTGGCACGGAGAGAAACGATAAAGCTTTACTGGATGTAAATAGAAGGGAAAGGAGACTATTATTAAACGCAAAAAGCTTCCAAATTTTGGAAGCTTTTTTAGAGCGAAAGACGAGATTCGAACTCGCGACCCCAACCTTGGCAAGGTTGTGCTCTACCAACTGAGCTACTTTCGCGTTGATGCTACAAAAATAACGCATTCATTCGTATTCTGCAAGAGAAAAAGCAAAAAATGTTAACTTAAATCGATCGCATCAACGCAATTAATTCCATCTATTGCAGCGGAAATGATACCTCCGGCATAACCAGCACCCTCACCACACGGATAAAGTCCCTTGACCTGAGGATGTTGTAAATCTTCTTTATTTCTAGGAATACGGATCGGTGAAGACGTACGGGATTCGACTCCAACTAAAATAGCTTCATTGGTGTAATAACCTTTCATCTTTTTGCCAAAGATAGGCAAGGCACCTTGTAATGCTTTGTGAACAAAAGACGGCAATACTTCGGTCAGGTCTGCAGAGGCTGTTCCGGGTTTGTAAGAATTCTCTGGTAGGTCGAAAGACACTCGTCCTTCGACGAAATCAACCATGCGTTGTGCTGGAGCGACCAGATTGCCACCGCCTATCACAAAAGCTTTTCGTTCAATCTCCTTCTGAAAATTGAGTAATGCAAACGGATCCGTTTGTGCGTTGGCAACATCCGCGAGGTTTATCTGGATAACAGTGCCTGAATTAGCGTGCGGGTTATTTCGTTTAGATGGTGACCACCCATTGACAACAATTTCGTTTAAATCGGTCGCACAGGGAGCAATGACCCCTCCAGGGCACATGCAGAAAGAAAATACACCACGGTCATTAACCTGTTCCACCAAGCTGTAATAGGCAGGCGGCAAATGCTCGCTTCTAACCTGACAGTGATACTGTGCCTGATCAATAATTGTCTGTGGATGCTCGATGCGCACTCCTAAAGCAAATGGTTTGGCTTCAATCAGCCAATTATTACGGTGGAAAAGCTCGAAAATATCGCGAGCAGAGTGCCCTGTCGCTACGATAACGTGATTGGCTTTGATGTGTTCGCCACTGGCTAACTTGACGCCACGAACTTGCCCAAAAGATTCTAAAATGTCGTCCACGCGCTGGTCAAAGTGAAATTCACCACCAAACTCAAGGATACTGTCGCGCATGGCTTCAATAATATGCGGTAGTTTGTTTGTGCCAATGTGTGGTCGGGCATTGACCAGAATATCTGTGGTGGCACCATGAGAGACGAAAAGCTTGAGCACTTTTTCTACATCCCCCCTTTTATTGGAACGTGTATATAGTTTTCCATCCGAGTATGTCCCTGCGCCACCTTCACCAAAGCAGTAATTCGATTCGGGATTCACAATGCCTTCACGGTTCAGCTTCGCAAGATCACGTCTACGGTCCTGTACTTTCTTACCACGCTCAATGACAATTGGTTTGAGGCCACGTTCGATGCAACGGATCGCAGCAAATATACCAGCAGGCCCTGCGCCTACGATGATAACCGATTTTCCATCTTTGGCCGACTTGAAATTATTTTCGTAGATTTCAGGAATAGGCAGTTCATCGATGTAGTAAATAATGCGGGTGCGGTAGACTACCTGCCTACTGCGGGCATCAATTGAACGTTTTCTGATTTTGTATCCTTTGATTTGCTGGGGTTGAACGCGTAGGGTTTTTATACCTTGTTGTAGAATATAGTGTTCATCCTCCATTTTTTCAGGTGGTATCGCAATTTCGATTTCTTTTTGCATAGTATAAGGGGCTGGGTTTTTATCCCAAAACCGATACAAAGTTAATGAATATTGACTATTTGAAGATTTGGAAATAAAAATATTCTTATCTTAGTAAGAGCTTGGTATATGCTTTGATAGTGTAACCGTATAATTTGAATAGTATTTAATTCTTTGAACAATGAAAATTAAAAGATTTTTGGTCGCCCTATGTGGTTTATTTGCATTAGTATCCTTAAACTCCTGCGGCTATAATACAATGGTCTCGCAGGATGAGAATGTTAAAGGAAAATGGGCGCAAGTTGAAAATGCGTATCAACGTCGTGCGGATCTTGTTCCGAATTTGGTCAATACCGTAAAAGGGGCAGCAAAGCATGAAGAAAGTACCTTGACCGCAGTTGTCGAGGCAAGAGCTAAAGCAACCTCTGTAACGATTAATGCTGATGATCTGTCTGAAGAAAATATCGCTAAATTTCAAAAAGTTCAAGACGAGTTCAGTGGCTCATTGAGTCGCCTTTTGGCTTCTGTAGAAGCTTATCCTGACTTAAAGGCGAACCAAAACTTTTTGGAACTTCAAGCGCAATTAGAAGGTACTGAAAATCGTATTTCGATAGAACGTAGAGCCTATAATGAAGCTGTACAGCAATATAATACAACAGTACGTAGCTTTCCCAACAATTTAATGGCCGGCATGTTTGGATTTAAGGCAAAAGGTACATTTACTGCTGCCCCAGGTTCGGATAAAGCACCAACGGTATCATTCTAAGCAAATTGACAGCAATGAATGGGATGATGGATGATGCGGCTTTCGTAGAAGCTCATCATCCATTTTTTTTCGTTTTTTAATTAAGAAATATTTTTTGGACATCGATCAACCCTTTGGTGACTCGTCAAAGAATACACATGTATATATAGATTATGGCTTTAAATTCTGAAGAACAAGACAAAATCGTCCACGCCATTAATGTGGCCGAAAATGAGACTTCCGGTGAAATTCGTGTGGTAGTAGAAAATCATTGCCCCGATGAGGTACATGATCGCGCAACTTATTATTTTTCCAAATTAGGCATGCATAAAACAGTATTGAAAAACGGTGTCCTTATTTATATCGCGTTGGAAGATCACAAGTTTTCCATTATTGGAGATAAAGGAATCCACCAGCGCGTGGAAAGTGATTTTTGGAACAGTACCAAAGATCTGATGGTGGCTGAGTTTAGGGAGGATCGTATTGTTGAGGGCTTGGTTAGAGGGATCGAACATGCGGGCAAACAGTTGGCAAAATTCTTTCCCCGAGAGCATGATGATATCAATGAACTGCCCAATGATGTGGTGTTTGGGGATCGTTAATCGTCAATTAGCAGGCAACAGCAACGCAGCTACTGCTTGTGGCATAAATGAATAAATATAAATAGCCGCGAAACTTCGAGGTTTACCGATTGCCTATAGAAGCAGGAAGAATTGCTTAAGGCGGACAAAAAAATAATAGGATGAAATTTGTATTGAAATTATTTTCCCTGATTCGAATACCTGCTATGGCAATATTGCTTTGCACGTTGTCGATAGCCTCAGTATTGGGCCAAGATTTCCCAGAAGCATCAAACAGACTTGTCAATGATTATACCAATACGTTGACAGCGAATCAAAAGCAATTATTGGAACAAAAGCTACTGGCCTTTGAGGATTCTACATCCACGCAAATCGCGGTGGTTATGATGAATTCTACGGGAGGCTATGATATTTCTGATTACGCAGTACAATTAGCGAAGAAATGGGGGATTGGCAATAAAAAATACAACAACGGTATTTTATTGTTGGTCGCACTTGGGGATCGCGCGGTGACCATTCAGACTGGATATGGGATAGAGGGAGCTGTTCCCGACGCGATTGCCTACCGCATTATCGAGAATGATATTAAGCCTGCATTTCGTCAAAGAGATTATTACAAGGGAGTGGATGATGCGACCAGTTCCTTAATATCCTATACCAAAGGTGAATACAGAGCTGATCCAAAGCAACCAAAAGGAAAGGGCTCGGGATCTGTTATGTTTGTGATCATTATTGTGATTATCTTGATCGTTATTTTCTCGAATCGCGGCGGCGGCGGTGGCGGTGGCCGGCGTGTCATGAATGGGCGCGGTGCTTCTGATGTGTTTTGGTGGACATTGCTGAGTGGCCTTGGCGGCGGTGGCGGGCGAAGTGGTGGCGGCGGATTCGGTGGCGGATCGGGCGGTGGATTTGGCGGTTTCGGCGGTGGTGATTTTGGTGGTGGCGGTGCATCTGGCCGTTGGTAACATCTTTGCTAAAAAATGTTAAATAGCGCTTCCATGAACTGGAAATGTTTTACATTTATGTGGAGTATATAATTATGAAAAAGAGAATATTAATGGGTTTAAGCTTTTTACCAGCCTTATTAATGGCGCAAGAAAGCTACACCGTGACAGGGAAAGTAAACGCTACGTCGGACAAAGCGAAGGTGTTTATGCAATACATTACCAATGCAACCCGGCAGACAGATTCTGCGATGGTCGTAAAAGGTGAGTTTAAGTTCAATGGGCAGGTGACCTCACCAACCAAAGGTATGATGATCTATTCACCAGAAGGCTTATCTTTCGCTGAACTTAGAAATAGTCAAAAGCAGCCCGAAACGGCACAGCTATATCTTTCGAAAGGAGTTATCAAAGTCGATGCAACCAAAGGGTTTAAAGATGCAACTGTTTCGGGTACAACGCTTAACGACGATCTGATGCAATATAAGGCTTTTGTAAAACCTTATTCGGACGCATTCGAAGCGTTGAATCAACAATATTATGCTGCTTCTGATACTCAAAAACAGGATCCAAGTTTCATCGAAGGTTTGCAAAAGCAAGCTGCTGAGATTTCTGAAAAAATGGAAAAATCAGATGCAGAATTTATAAACAAAAACCCGAAGAGCTGGTATACATTGGATTTATTGTCTGACAATCTCAATGGAGAGAATGTTACTGAATATGTAACTTCTTTCGAGAAATTGTCTCCTGAATTGAAAAGTTCCGAAAAAGGGAAGGAGTTGGCTGATCGCATTCAGAAATTGAAAGCCGTGGCTGTTGGTGCAATAGCACCGGACTTTACGTTGCCGGATACCACAGGAAAAAATATTTCCTTATCATCTTTAAGAGGTAAATATGTCTTGTTGGACTTTTGGGCGAGCTGGTGCGGTCCTTGCCGTCACGAGAACCCGAACGTGGTCGCAGCTTTCAATAAGTTTAAAGATAAAGGGTTTACGGTATTTGGTGTATCTTTAGATAATCCTGGTAAAAAGGATGCATGGGTGAAAGCCATCCATGATGATAATTTACAGCAATGGCCACATGTTTCAGACTTACAGGGGTGGAAATCTGCTCCGGTCAAATTATATGAAGTGCGTGGTATTCCACAAAACTTCCTGATCGATCCGTCAGGCAAAATTGTCGCATCAAATTTAAGAGGTGAAGCTTTGGAAGCGAAGCTGGCTGAATTGCTGAAATAACTCAATTCGTTTTCGGCCGCCATTAGGCCTTTAATAGCCCCTAATTGTTCAACTCATGTGATATGAGGATGCAATTAGGGGTTTCTTCTTAAGGGAACAAAAAATTATAATAATGAATAAAATAGTATTTCTGAGTATATTTTTGTGGAGTGTGATTGCCTCGTGTAGTGGTGATGACGATAAGGGTATTCCTGTTGTGAACTTAGAAGCACTTCATGCCATTCCTCTGGATCATTCTATTGATCAATTGGCGAAGGACACTACCTTTATTGATGTTACGCTTCCGCCAAATGCCAGAATCGATCAGCTCTCCCAAGAAGAACTGGGAAAACTAAAAGCTGCTGCCTATCGCTTTTATCAGCATGTCACCTTAGAAGATAATCAATATCGCATTAACCTTAAAAGCCCTGAGGTTTTACACTTATCTGATCAGGTGGTTAAAGCCTATGAACAGGCTATCAGTAATACGAATCATTTCGCTGACTCGATGGCAAAAGCAGGTCAGGCAATACAATTGCCCCCTGTGTCTGAGCAATACCTAAATAATTTGCTGAAGTAGTAGTTTTTATAAGATCGTGTGCTATAGTTCGTTTTGTGCTAATAAAGCGAAAGAGTTTAAAAGTCAAGTCAGTTTCCTTTATAGCTGCAATAGTGTTTTGGGGAGATCTGTATAAAGTAAAAAAAAAACGTGGCTATCCAAAAGGTTGGACAATCCACGTTTTTTTATATGAAGTTGAGACTAAACGATATCTTTTACAGCGAAAGGATCTCGATGATACGAAGCAGATCTTCGTTCATTTTCACATGGTGTTTAATGGCGCTTTTAAAAGGAGTAAATCTTACCTCACTGCAGATTAGTCCGGCCATTTCACCTCTGCGGCCTTGTAGTAAAGCCTCTACGGCGGCTACGCCAAGCCTGCTTGCTAAGACACGATCCATACATGTTGGACTTCCACCACGTTGAATATGTCCTAAAATAGAAAGCCTAACATCGTAATGTGGGAAATTTTCCTTGATTTTTTCTGATACAACCATACCGCCTTCTTTATCACCTTCAGCAACGATAATGATACGAGATGATTTATTTTTACGCGTCTTGTCGAGCCTTTTCATGATTGCGTCATAGTCCACTTCAAACTCAGGAACCAAGACTGCTTCTGCGCCGGTACTGATTCCTGAACGGACGGCAATAAGACCTGAATCGCGTCCCATTACTTCAATCACAAATAGCCTATCGTGAGACTCGGCAGTATCGCGAATTTTGTCTACAGCTTGGATAACAGTATTAATGGCTGTATCATAGCCAATAGTAAAGTCTGTACCGGCCAAATCGTTGTCTATTGTACCTGGAAGGCCAATAATAGGAAAATCAAATTCTTCAATAAATTTGGATGCGCCCGTAAATGTACCATCCCCGCCGATAACCACCATGGCATCAATACCGTGGCTGCGTAAGTTTTCATAAGCCTGTTTACGTCCTTCTATCGTTTTAAAGGCTTCGCTACGGGCAGTTTTAAGGATAGTGCCGCCACGTTGTATGATATTCGCTACAGATTTGGCATCCATAGGGACAATCTCTCCATTAACAAGACCATCATAACCTCTTCTTACACCAAATACCTCAAGATTATTGTAGATTCCCGCCCTAACAACAGCGCGGATACCAGCATTCATTCCTGGAGCATCTCCTCCAGATGTCAGAACAGCAATTTTTTTAATGTTACTCATACGTACTCAAACTTAGCTTTTTTCAAGCGTATATACAATTATATTTCCTTTATTAGCTATCGCCAATAATGCTATTGGCAACTGGTAATGGCTTTTTTACTCCACTTTATTTCAGGTTAAGCTAAAGATAATGCAAATTTAATAATTACCTATATTGTTCATGTATGCTATTCTTGTCGAATGTCTCCAATCGTATACGGACTATTTCTTTGCCTTAAAAGCGTCAATTCCACTCTGAAGGAAAGCAATATATTCTGTAACGTTATAGTTTGCACCTGTTTTCGGGACCAATACGGTTCCGGATGAATCGACGATCACGTATAGTGGTTGCGAATTGCTGTCGAAAGTCGAGGCTTGGAAATCACTGTTTTTATTTCCTATCGTTTTTATCTTTTTCCCACTGTATTTTGAAATAAACTGCTCACTTTCTGGTAATTTAGTTTTGTCATCGACAAATAATTCAGCCATAATAAACTCTTCCTTCAATAGTTTGGCAACTGCGGGATCAGTCCATACATTGGCTTCCATTTTCCGACAATTGACACAATTCCAGCCTGTGAAATCAATAAGTACCGGCTTATTTTGCTCTTTTGAAGCTGCTAGAGCTTCCTCATAATCGTAATAAGGATCAAATCCTTTTGGCGTGCCCCGTTCATGAAAGATTTCAGCGTATTTTTTGACCTTACCATCGCTATGCGCTGGTGAACCGCCTACTCCAGTAGACAGGTCAAAATCCTGAGTTGCCGTAGGGGGAAGGAATGCCGAAATGGACTTCAATGGTGCACCCCATAATCCGGGTACCATATAAATGACGAAAGCGAATACAATGACGGCCAAGATAGTTCTCGGTACAGAAAGAAATTTTAGTTCACTGTCGTGGGAAAACTTAATTTTTCCAATAAGATATAACCCCATCAGGCCAAAGATAGCAATCCATAGTGATAAGAATATTTCTCTATCTAACCAATTCCAATGGTAAGCCAGATCTACATTTGAAAGGAACTTTAATGCTAGTGCGAGTTCTAAGAAGCCGAGTACGACCTTTACCGAATTTAGCCATCCGCCCGATTTGGGGAGGGATTTTAGCATCGATGGGAACATCGCAAATAAACCAAAAGGAATGGCAAGCGCTATGGAGAAACCGAGCATACCGATTGCGGGAGCTAGGCGCTCTCCTTTTGAGGCAGCTTCTACCAATAGCGTTCCAATAATGGGACCGGTACAGGAGAACGATACCAGCGAAAGGCTAAAGGCCATAAAGAAGAGGCCTATTAGGCCGCCTTTATCAGATTTGGCATCCATTTTATTGACGAAAGAGCTCGGTAAAGTGATTTCAAAGGCACCAAAAAAAGACGCGGCAAAAACAACCAATAACAGGAAGAATAAGAAATTAAATATCCCATCTGTTGATAAAGCATTTAACGCGTCGGAGCCGAAGGAAATGGTGATGACCATTCCTAAAGCGACATAGATGACAATGATGAAGAGGCCATAAAGTAGTGCCTTGCTGATACCACTAGTCCGACTTCCTGCTTGCTTCGTGAAATAACTCACCGTTAGGGGCAACATTGGAAATATACAGGGCATAAGTAGTGCTGCAAAACCACCTACTAATCCGGCAATAAATATGCTCCAAAGTGATTTCTTTCCCATTTCTGGATTGCCTGAGGAGGCGTTTATTTTAGCTGGAGCGGTTTTACTGCTATCCTGGCTAACCATCGTGTCGGGCGAGGCTGTAAAATTAAGGTCTTCCGGTACTGCTTCAACTGCATTAGATGTGTCCGGTGATGATTCAAATTGAAGTCCTTCTGTACTTGCTAAGCTATCTTGTGTCGATGCAAGCGTCGCTGTTGTTAAAGAAAGACTGAAAAAAGCAATCAGAAGTAAAATGAATGTATTTTTTAACATGCGTATGTATTTCAGATGTTAGGTTCAAAAATAAAAAAAGGCGATGAGAATCGCCTTATTAATTTATCCTTATAGAATCATTTTTACTATTTGATTGTCACAGCAAAAGCATATTCATCTGGAGGAAGACATTGTGAAGCATCACATGCTTGCCACTCGACTGTACCTTTAACTGTTGCAGTACCTTTGTTTAACGTTACTTTTTGTTGAAATATCACTTCATTTGTAAAGTAACCTACATCCATTTTAAATACGTCTTCATGTTTCACTTTTGGTTTTGGCTCAGCAGTTTTACCAACTAAGGTATAATCAGCCGCTTTAGCAAAAGTGAAAGAAGTTGGGATTGGTCCACCATCCTTTATATTTTGTGAATAAATGTGCCATCCATTTTGGATGGTAGCTTTTACATATACGACAGCTTCTTTGCTATTTAGCTTTTTGCTGGCCACTGTCCATTTTACTGGTTTGTGAATTTGAGCGAATGCTCCCGTAACTGCAAAAATCACTGCAGTCATTAACAGTATTAATTTTTTCATCAGACTTTAATTTGTTCTTTCTTTTTCCGCTACAATTATTGCAGTGTGTTGTTTTTATTAGATACGTTGGGTGAATAAAGGTTTAATCACGCTTTGACAAAGTTAGAACAAAGCTTTGATATTTCTAAAAATGGGTTCTGCTTTTTTTGTAAAGATTAAGAAATGAGATGCGTAATCTCTTTGATATCAAATTCTTGTAATTGGTTATCTAATAAAATCTTTAGTTTACCTTCGGCAGATACCTGCTGAATAATGCCCGTTTGCTTGGTGCCAGCGATTAAAAATGGTTTTTCTTCGCCTTTCCAGAATAATAATTCGTTGTATTTGTTTAGCTGATAGTGGGATCCCTTGTGAAAGAGGTTCAAATATTCCAGGTGTATACTTTGATACAGCTCATCCGCTAAGTTCTTTATGTCGTAATCGGTTCGATCGGTTAGGCATGCTAAAGAGGTTATTGTTGATGTTGTGTCAAAATTAGTTTGATTGATATTTATACCGATTCCTATGATAGCGCTATTGATATTATGGCCTTTTAATGTATTTTCTATTAAAATACCGGCTATTTTCTTTGAATTGACGTAGATATCATTGGGCCATTTTACGGCAACAGGATGCTCAACTTTGGTTTTCAACCAGTTGGCGGTTGCAATGGCGATGGTAGCCGAAAGTGAGAATTGTTGCGCTATTGGTAAGAAATAGGGCCTCAAAAGGATAGATGTCGTGAGATTTTTCCCCGGTTCACTGATCCATGAGCTTCCTCGCTGGCCTTTACCTTGGAACTGTTCTTCTGCTAAAATGGCAGTCCCTTCCGCTAGTGGCTTGAATTTTGACAATAATTCCCTGAGATAATCGTTTGTAGAGGCGACTTTGTCAAGATATATTGTATTTTGGCCGATGATAAGTCCCGAAATATTGTTATTTTGCAAACTGAAAGTATTAAATAAATATTAAGTCAAAACTATCATATTTTTTAATGAGTAAAAATAAAAGTACAGAATTGTCCCAACGTCTATCAGAAATTATCGTTTACGGTATGCAAGAAAAGAAAGCAAACGAGATTGTTCGTTTGGATTTAAGAGATCTTCACAGTTCTGTTTCTGATTATTTTGTTATTTGTCATGCTGATTCCAACATTCAGGTCAATGCGATAGCAAAAAGTGTCGAAGACGAAGTTTACAAGACATTTGGTCAAGAACCCCAATATAAAGAAGGACAATCCAATGGTGAGTGGTTGATTTTGGATTTTGTGGATGTGGTTGTACATATCTTTAAGACCGAAAAACGAGCGCATTATGGTATCGAAGATTTATGGGGAGATGCAGAGATTCAGCATTTCCAGAGCGCCTAATTGTCTTCAATTAAAATTTATCAAGAAAATATAATTACGATATAATGAAAAAAATCCCGAGTAGTAAGGTAAGCCCAAAACCGCCAAAATTTAATTTTGTGTGGCTTATGATTGCCATGTTTTTAGGTTTTTTTGCCTTACAGTACGTTTTTGGAGAAAACCCAGCTAAGGAAGTTAGCTATAGCGATTTTGAGACACGCATGTTGAACACAGGCTCTGTAGAGCGCCTTGTCGCTTATAAGAAAAATGATCTTGTAGAGGTTGAGGTGTATCTGAAGAAGGGCTGGAAAGATAATCCTAGTTTTAAGGATGCTGTAAAGACCTCCGATCCTTTACCAAGTTTATCTGGGCAAGAGGACAAAGGACCACAATATATTTTTAAAGACGCTTCTCCCGATGTTTTGGAGAAAAAGTTAGCTGCTTCGCAAGCTGAGTTAGCGCCTGGTACACCAAAGGTACAGTTAACGTATGATGACCGTTCTAATCCATGGGCGAGCTGGTTTATCACCTTTATGTTGCCATTATTGGTGTTGGCTGCGATCTGGATTTTCTTGATGCGCCGTATGGGCGGCGGTGCCGGCGGTGGTGGCGGTGCTATCTTCAATATTGGTAAGTCGAAAGCTCAATTATTTGATAAAGAGGCTCAGATCAATATTACATTTAACGATGTGGCTGGTCTTGAAGAGGCGAAGCAGGAAGTTATGGAAATTGTGGATTTCTTGAAAAATCCGCGTAAGTATACAAATCTTGGAGGTAAAATTCCAAAGGGAGCATTGCTTGTAGGGCCTCCAGGAACAGGTAAGACATTGCTAGCAAAAGCTGTGGCTGGTGAAGCTCAAGTTCCATTCTTTTCACTATCGGGATCCGACTTTGTGGAAATGTTTGTGGGGGTAGGTGCATCTCGTGTTCGTGATTTGTTTAAACAAGCTAAAGAAAAAGCGCCCTGTATCATTTTCATTGATGAGATTGACGCAATTGGCCGTGCCCGGGGTAAGAATTCAATGATGGGTGGAAATGACGAGCGTGAAAATACGTTGAATCAATTGTTAGTGGAGATGGATGGTTTTGGCACGGATTCGGGTGTTATTATTTTAGCAGCTACTAACCGTATCGACGTATTAGATACGGCATTGCTGCGTCCGGGACGTTTCGACCGTCAAATTTCGATTGATAAACCAGATTTGATCGGCCGTGAGCAAATTTTTAAAGTGCATCTTAAACCACTGAAGTTGTCGGCTGAGGTTGATGCAAAAAAATTATCTGCACAGACTCCTGGTTTTGCAGGAGCAGAAATTGCCAATGTATGTAATGAGGCCGCACTTATTGCTGCCCGCAAAAATAAACCAGAAATTGATATGCAAGATTTTCAGGACGCAGTTGATCGTGTGATCGGTGGTCTTGAGAAAAAGAATAAAATTATCTCTCCGGAAGAGAAACGTATTGTTGCTTATCATGAAGCTGGGCATGCTATTGCTGGCTGGTTTTTGGAACATGCAGATCCTTTGGTTAAAGTATCTATTGTGCCCCGCGGTGTGGCTGCTTTGGGATACGCGCAGTATCTTCCCCGAGAGCAGTTTTTATATACGACAGAGCAGCTTATCGATAGCTTATGTATGACCATGGGAGGGCGTGTAGCTGAAGATATTACTTTTGGAAGAATTTCAACTGGTGCTCAAAACGACTTGGAGCGTATTACGCAGCTTTCGTATGCAATGATCGCGATATACGGTATGAATGACAAAGTGGGAAATGTTTCTTTCAGAGACAGCTCGGAGGCATCGTTCCAGAAGCCATATTCTGACAAAACGGCAGAGTTGATTGATGCAGAGGTCCGTAACTTGATCAGTGATGTTTATGCACGTACTAAACAGTTATTGCTGGATAAACGTGAAGGACTGATCAAAATAGCGGAGAAGCTATTGGAAAAGGAAATCCTCTTTCAATCGGATTTGGAAGAGATACTAGGGAAGCGTCCATTTGAAACCAAGACTACTTACGAGGAGTTTGTGAATGGTGCCGACGGTGGTGGTGTACCACAAACTGATTTACCCTTAGATATTCATCCGGATGAAGCGCGATCCAGCGATGGTCCGATTTCAGACAATCCGTCCAATAATTTGAATTAATTTGAATGTTGCAGCGCTAGAATTATCTAGCGCTGCATTTATATATTTGCGCCATGAACGTGAAGAACGCAACTGCGAAGGAGGTAATGTTAAAACGGGTACGTCAGGCATTACTACAAAAAAATGATAATCCCCATCCGAATTTTAAGGAAACTGCTCTTTACCATGATGAAGATGAATTAGTGGATCTTGTTTTTGTGCGTGAATTGACCGCTGCGGGAGGCAAATTTCTATATTGTGATGGCGAGATTGGTCTGATTGAAAATTTGATTTCATTGACCGAAGTAAATAGCATTAAAAATATCTATGCTTGGGAACAAGGTATTCAAAACTTACTCAGTCCCTATGGTTTTCCCTTTTTGAAAACAGAGAAGGATTTTGAATTGGCAAATGCCAGTATCACCTCTTGTGAGGCTTTAATAGCTCGTAATGGAAGTGTTATGGTGAGTAATGCAAATGCTTCCGGACGGCGGTTGAGTATATATCCCCCCATTCATATTGTCGTTGCCAAGGCTTCGCAATTGGTCTGGGATTTGAAAGATGCTTTGGCTTATATGCAGAAACGTTACGGTCAGGAGATTCCGACGATGATTTCCACCATTACCGGCCCGTCCAGAACGGCTGATATTGAGAAGGGGTTGGTTTTGGGAGCACATGGGCCAAAAGAACTTTATGTTTTACTTTTAGAGGATAGATTTTAGAAATTATTATGCTATTAACTTATTTAACCGAAACGCCTGTTGCGAGTATTATCTTCTTTTTTACGATCGCCGTCAGCGTCTATACTTTTTCACATGAACAACTTTTCGGCAAACTGATGTTGCATCCCTACAGTATTGCACGCAACCGCAATGTCTTTACGATCCTGACAAGTGGTTTTGTGCACAAGGATTGGGGACATCTGCTGTTCAATATGCTTACCTTTTACTATTTTGGGTTTGGTTTAGAACGTATACTTGCTGCTGCAAGTCCCTATGGCCATATCTTATTTGCTGTTATTTATGTAGGCAGCTTGATCCTGAGCGATATTCCAACCATCGTACAGCAGAAAAATAATCCAGGTTACTATAGTTTGGGTGCTTCAGGTGCCATCTGTGCGGTGCTGTTTAGTTATATTCTTTTCGACCCTAAAGTGACCATTGGGGTAATGATGATTATTCCTATGCCAGCTTACTTATTTGCATTTCTGTTTTTAGGTTATTGTGTATGGGCGTCCAAAAAGGGACAGGATGGTATTAATCACGATGCCCATTTCTTTGGTGCGCTGTCGGGACTAATCCTGACGATCATCTGTTTTCCATGGGTTATCAAACATTGTCTGGCACAATTCTAAAATTTTCCGTTCCAGGTTTCCCGATCTAAATTTCTGTATTGGATTGCTTCAGCGATATGGTGGTTATCAATTGTTGGGCTATTTTCCATATCAGCGATTGTGCGGGCAACCTTCAGTATTCTATCGTATGCTCTTGCGGATAGGCTGAGACGCTCGATTGCAGTTTTGAGCAATTTCCTTCCGGCTTCGTCAATCTGACATATTTCTCGCGTTAATCGGGTACTCATTTGTGCATTACAATGCACGTCTGGGAAAGATTTAAAACGTTCTTTCTGGATTTCGCGTGTCTGAATGACCCGACGGCGTACCGTGCGGCTATCATCTACAGAGCGTGTCGTACTCAATTCGTCAAATAGCACGGGGGTGACTTCGATGTGCAGGTCTATACGGTCTAAAAGTGGTCCTGATATTTTGCTTAGATAACGCTGGACGGTGTTAGTGCCGCAGATGCATTCTTTCTCGGGGTGATTGAAATAACCACAAGGGCAGGGGTTCATAGCAGCAATGAGCATAAAACTTGCGGGGTACTCGACGGTAAGTTTAGCTCTTGATATCGTAATTTGACGCGATTCCAGCGGCTGACGCATGACTTCGAGGACGCTCCGTTTAAATTCTGGCAATTCGTCAAGGAATAATACGCCATGATGGGATAAAGATATTTCACCCGGCAATGGATTTGAGCCGCCGCCTACCATGGCTACATCGGATATTGTATGATGTGGAGAACGAAAGGGCCGTGCAGTGACGAGGGAATCTTTCGCCTTTAGATTTCCAGACACAGAGTGTATTTTGGTCGTTTCCAGCGATTCGGCCATATTGAGCGGGGGAAGGATCGTTGGTAGTCTTTTTGCCAACATGGTTTTTCCTGCGCCTGGCGGACCTATTAAAATAAGGTTATGTCCACCAGCTGCTGCGATTTCCAGCGCTCGTTTGATATTCTCCTGTCCTTGTACATCAGAGAAATCGACGTCATAAATGGCCGTATCATCCTGAAAAAACGTTTGTATGTTAACTTTTGTAGGCTTGATTGTTACTGTATTGTTGAGGAATTCCACTACTTGGGTCAGATTTTCTACACCAATAACATCGATTTCGGTGACGATAGCTGCTTCTTTTGCATTGGCTTTAGGTAATATTATTCCTTTAAATCCTTCTTTGCGCGCCTGTAATGCAATTGGTAGAACACCACGTATGGGCTTAATACTTCCGTCTAATGATAGCTCGCCTAAGATAAGATAGTTTTCCAGACGGATATTTGTGATCTGCCCGGAAGATGCTAATATGCCTATTGCGATTGATAGGTCGTAACTTGAACCTTCTTTACGAATATCTGCGGGTGCCAAGTTGACAACGATCTTTTGGCGCGGCATGTGAAGTTGACAGGAATTAATGGCACTTTCGATACGTCTTAAGCTTTCTTTAACGGCATTGTCAGGCAGGCCGACGATATAATAATGGAGGCCAGTAGATACGATTACCTCGACGGTAATTGTGCAGGCATTTATCCCATAGACGGCGCTGCAATAGGTTTTATTTAGCATAATTTTCATAATCGATTGATTTAAAGATACTAAAAAATTGAGTAAGTTAATAATTGTTGGGTGAGATATTGATGGCGGATCCAAGATTACCGAAAAAAATGATTATATTGTTAATATAGTTCCTTATTAATAATGGATAAAAAGCATTGTTTGGCAAACGATTTGCTTTGGTAATTGTATTATTAACGAGGACTATATTCGTCGTAATAGATTTAGAACTTTAAAAGAAAAAGAAATGAATGACACAAGTAAAGTAGCTTTGGCGTTATTGGCCGGTCTTGCCGCGGGTGCAGCTTTGGGAGTTTTGTTTGCTCCGGATAAAGGGTCGGATACAAGAGATAAAATAAATGATTCACTAAGTGATTTGAGTGATGCTATTCGGGAAAGAGCGGAGGAGCAATTTGATCAGTTGAATGATTTCAAAGAGAAAATTGTTTCTACATTGAAGGGTAAGTTAAATCAGGCAGAAGAAGTGCTGGATGATGATATCATCGAACATGCATAGTTCGCAGATTATTCAAAAGAGTAATTGGTGTAGAGTACATATTATCAGGCTATTTCGCGAGATAGCTGTTTTACGATAGCTGCGCGCTCTTCATGTGTGTAGAGTAGTGCTGTGTTGCGGTTATAAGATACAGCGTTTTCGTTTTGTTAGTTATGGGCTGAAATAGCCTGAATAAATTTTAGATGCATGGAAGAAGAAAAATTTTCACTAAGTGGTACGTTTCAAAAGACTAAGGAGTATATTGACTCCCAATTTAAACTTGTCAAATTAAAAACCATTGAACGGTCTTCTCGTTTAATTGCAAGCTTAGTGGTAGATGCAACTAAGCTTATTTTTACCTTATTTGTTCTGTTTTTCTTATGTTTAGCTCTAGGTTTTTGGCTAGGAGAGTTATTGGGCAGTTATTCATTGGGTTTTTTGGCAACAGCAGGTATCTTTTTAGTGATCATTATCTTAATACGCGTTTTTGAGCCTATGCTGGAAGCAAAATTTATGGATCTTTCCATTCGACGTTTTTTGGCTAAATGGAACGATGAAATTGAGGAAGAAGAGGAAGAACTGCATAAAGAAAAACTTGATAGAGAAAGGGCTACAAATGAACAATAAACAGACCAAAATACGTAATTTACAGGAGCTTAAAGCTGAAATATTGCGCTTAAAAACGCTAAAGAATGAACAGGAGCTATACCTAAAGGCTCAATTTACGTTGCTTAATAATAAAATAGAGGCCCCCATTCGTTTTTTCAATACCTTAAAAAATAATATCCCGGGAGCGAATATTATACAGCAGATGTTTGCCAAGAGTAATAATCCAGATTCTGATTGGTTAACAAAGACTTTACGTATTGGCGTACCCTTTATAATGAACAGATTGTTTCTGAAAAATACAGGGGTTTTTAAAAAGGCGCTCATGCTGCTGTTATCAGAACGTGCGGTTGGGCAAATCAATCAAGATAAGATCAGTGGTCTTATTGGAAAGTTAACGAGTTTTATTCGACCTAAGAAGAAGAAGAAAAATAAATTTGCCCAAACGGAAAATGCTGCTATAAAGGACGAAGTAAATGAATACGGCATCCCTTCTTATAGCGAGACATATTAATGTGATATTGTTTTCGCTATTCAGCTACTTCTTTTTTCAAAAAGTCAGTATAAGCGAGTTGAATGCCCTCCCGAAGGTTAACTTTGTGTTTCCATCCGAGTGCATGTATCTTTGATACATCCATGAGTTTGCGTGGTGTGCCGTCGGGTTTGGAACTGTCAAAAGTGATATTACCTGTGTAACCAATTACATCTTTAATCAATTCTGCGAGATCCTTTATGCTTATATCTTGACCTATACCGATGTTGACAAATTGCTTTTCATTGTAATGATTCATTAAAAAGATACAAGCTTCTGCTAGGTCATCAGAGAAAAGAAATTCTCTTAAAGGAGTCCCCGTGCCCCAGATAACAACATCATCTTGCTTATTGACTTTTGCTTCGTGGAATCTACGGATCAAAGCTGGTAAGACGTGCGAATTTTGAGGATGATAATTATCGTTGATGCCATATAGATTTGTTGGCATTACGGATATATAATTGCAACCATATTGGTCCCGGAAGGCTTCTGCCATTTTTATACCTGCAATTTTGGCGATTGCATAGGGTTCATTCGTTGGTTCTAGGGTGCCCGTCAGTAACATGTCTTCGTTTAAAGGCTGGGGAGCCATCTTCGGATAGATGCAGCTAGATCCTAAGAACATTAACTTTTTAATGTTATTGTCGTAGGATGATTTGATGACATTATTTTGAATGGCTATATTTTCATAGATAAAATCTGCGCGATAGGTATTGTTTGCCATAATCCCACCAACCTTAGCGGCAGCGAGAAAAACATAATCAGGTTTTTCTTCGTTGAAAAAGTCAGCTACTGCTTGTTGATTGCGCAGATCTAATTCTTGAGATGTCCTGGTCACGATGTTGCTGTATCCAAGTTCTATTAATTTGCGATGTATTGCTGATCCGACCATTCCTCGATGGCCTGCTATGTAAATTTTAGCGCCTTTTTCCACGATAAGTTATTGAGTCCTGCAAACTTAGATAAATTGCTTTTTATATGCAATATAAATCGCCCGTATGAAAGTGATTTATTGATTGCTCTCTCTTTAGTCCATTGGCTTCATGATTATTCGCCAATCAATGGTATATTTCCTAGGATAAGATTTATTTTTTTAAGCGGGAATATAAGGTTATTTTTGCGGGATATTTATTGAAAATGGGAAAGGACAAACTACGTAAATTTGCTGAAGTTGCTACTTTTGAAAATGTAATCCAACTTGATGCAGGCAAAGAATATAAAGGGAAATGGGCCGAGAAACAGTTTGGTAATAATAATCCGGTTGTTTTGGAACTTGCTTGTGGCAAAGGAGAATATACTGTTAATCTGGCGCGACTGTTTCCGGAGAAAAATTTCATTGGTATTGATTTTAAAGGTAATCGTATTTGGCGTGGTGCTAAAACAGCTTTGGAGGATGGCATTCGGAATGTTGCTTTTCTTCGGATACAGATTGAAACAATCCTTGAATATTTTGCCGAAAATGAAGTTGATGAAATCTGGATTACCTTTCCGGATCCTCAGCCTCAAGATAGCAGAGAGAAAAAGCGGCTGACAGGCCCAAAGTTTTTGGAGCGTTATAAATTCATTATGAAACCTGATGGGATAATGAATCTGAAAACAGATAACGACGGCTTTTATGCGTATACGCTGGAGCAGATCGATTTACAGAATCTAAAAAAATATAAAGAGACTACCGATCTTTACCATTCGGATTTAGTGGATAATGTTCTATCAATCAAAACTTACTATGAAAAAAAGTATTTAGCTGATGATAAGAATATCAATTATGTGAAATGGAGTTTCGAAAAAAGCTAATGAACGAATTTATTACATAATAGAAAGTCTAAACGAAAGTTTAGACTTTTTTTGTTTAGTGGCGATATGACTTATTGCTGTGTTTGTTGGTTTTAAATTGATTTATAGGGCTTTTTAGAGGCCCTTTTTTTTGTTCGATGGCAACTTAAATAATTTCGATTTATTTCGTTTTGTAAATATTATTAATTATTTTCGATTTGAAAATTAAAAATAACCAACGAGATGTCGCATTAAAGCGAGCCTAATGCATGAAAATTCCTTCAAAGTGGATCTCAAAGCATTTTAATTACAATTGAAACCATAATAGTGTGATGAAAAGAAATGCTATTCGAAATAATTGTTAACAAAAAGAAAACATTAAGTTAAAGCAAACTTTTTGTTAGGGATATATTTTTGTGCCAAATTGAAAATTAACAATTTACACCAATAACTATGTTTAGTATTAACCCTATCCAAATTAATCTGCGGCACGCCTCCTCGAAAGTGCTATTTGCGGCTTTAGCAATTGCGTGCAATATGGATGTAGCTAAGGCGATGGTTCCATTAGAACGAGGCCATCGTGTTTTTCATGATTTTAATCAAGGGAAGATTAAGATTAAAGGAAAAGTTGTCGATAATCAAACGAAGGAGCCACTAGCATCTGTATCGATACTTTCAGGTGGAGTGACGAAGGGGTCTACGGATCGTAACGGAAATTTTGAGGTAGATATTGAAGTAGGGGGAAAGATCCGTTTTCAGATGATCGGTTATGAAGCTCAAACGCGAACTTACGAGGCTGCTCAAGGCAATGTCCATATTGGGTTAAACGCAACATCTGAAGCACTTGATGAGGTTGTTGTCACTGCTTTGGGGATTAAACGTGAAGAAAGAGCCTTGGGATACTCAGCAACAGTACTAAAAGGCGATGACTTGACAGGAGCACTTTCTAACAATTGGATGGATGCATTGTCAGGTAAAGTTGCAGGTGTTAATCTAATGCGATCTAATGCAGGACCAGTAGGTTCGACAAAAATTATTTTGCGTGGGGAAGCAAATCTAAATGGTGATGCTGGAGCGTTAATTGTTGTAGATGGAATTGTGATAAATGGGGGAAGTGGTAGACGGGTAGGAGGATCTTCGGGCTCTGTTTACGGCACAGGTTCAGATAACATGCCCGCCGACTACGGGTCAGGTATGGATGACATAAATCCGGAAGATATTGAAAATATTACCGTTCTGAAAGGTCCGGGCGCTGCGGCACTTTACGGTCAGCGTGGGGCGAATGGAGCAATTATTATAACTACGAAGTCTGGAAAGAAGGGAAAGGGATTAGGTATTACTCTTAATAGTAATACAGCATTTGAATCGGTCAACCGCTGGCCAGATTTTCAGTATGAATATGGGCAAGGTACTGGCGGAGCTAATTATTATTCCTTCGGAAGTTCAGCTGATGGAAATAGTACGGGGGGGACTAGCTCCGCTTATGGTCCAAAATTTGATGGGCAATATTTTTTTCAGTATGATCCGCTAACGCAAGCCCAAGGTACCGAACGTACGTTATGGCAACCCTATTCAAATAGTAAAGAGTTTTTCCAAACAGGAAGAACATTTACAAATTCACTAACAATAGACGGAGGTTCGGAAAAAACATCTGCACGGTTTTCTTATACTGATGTTCGAAATAAATGGATCACTCCAAATACGGGTTTCGATAAGACTGCATTCGCACTATCGGCAACTTCAAAAATTTCAGATAAGTTAACCATAAATGCAAAGATTAATTACAATAGACGGTGGTCTGATAATTTGCCTGGAGCTGGATATGGCAATCAATCACTGATGTATTGGTTTATTTTTTGGCAACCTAATGCTGACTATAACTGGCTGCGCAATTATTGGAAGCAGGGATTGGAAGACAAAGCCATCCAATATCCATTTAGTTCATATCCTGAAAATCCATTTGCAATATCTCATGAGTTTATTAACAGGAATGATCGTAATACATTTACAGGTAATGCATCGGCCAACTATCAATTTAACAAAGAGCTCAGTTTAATGGTGCGTTCATCATTAGATTTCTTTGTTGAAGATCGTGCGCAAGAAAGACCGTATGATTCTGGGACGAAGCTGCCTGAAGGTAGTTATCGTTCGCAATCTTTGTTCTCAAAGGAAACAGTATTGGACTTTCTATTAAAGTATGAAAAGGATCTAAAAAGAGATATTAAATTCTCAGCTACGCTTGGCGGGAGTACACTACACAATCATTATAAGAGGGAGGCATATACTGCTGATGGCCTGACCTACCCAGGGGTATATAATTTGGCCAATAGCAAGTATGGCGTAATCTCCGATCAAAAGTTTTATAAGTTTGTCACTAATAGTGCGTATGGAATGGTCACAGCTTCTTATAAGAATTTTCTTTACTTAGATGCGACTGGACGGATGGATTGGAATAGTACTATGGCTACACCGGTTAACCCGCAAAAAAAATTGGGATTAATCTATCCTGCATTAAATGGTAGTTTTATTCTTTCTGAAGTTGTGAAATTGCCCAAAGTCATTAATTATGCAAAATTGAGAATTTCAGTTGCTGAAGTTGGAAACGGAGGTCAAGATCCTTATATGCTACAGCAATTGTATGAACGAGGTAATGGATTATTACCTGGTTCTGTTACCTCGTCAAGTCTATTGAAGAATCCCAATTTACAACCATTAAAAACGAGGTCTTATGAGGTTGGGACTGAAGCAAAGCTTTTCAAGAATAAATTAAACTTTGATCTAGCATTATATAGTTCAAAAACCTTTAATCAGCAACTAAATCGTTCATTAGATCCGTCATCCGGTTACAGGACGTTTAAGACTAATATGGGGGCGGTTCAAAATCAAGGTATTGAAGTGTCGGTGAATACCAATCAGATTAATCAAAAAGATGGTTTCAGGTGGTCAAGTTTAGTTACCTATACAGCGAATCAAAACAAAATAGTTGATTTACCGGATTCGTCATTGGTATTACAATATCGGTCTGTAGGTTCAGGGCAGATCGTTGCAAAACAAGGTGGGAGTATGGGGGATCTTTATGGGATAGGCTACGAGAGAGCTCCCGATGGTCAGGTTATCTACGATCCATCGACGGGATATGCCAAATTAACGAGTAATATTATTTATTTAGGTAACACACTACCCAAAGGTAAAATTAGTTTTGGTAATACTTTTGGCTATAAAAACTTCAATTTAAATGTTCTTTTTGACACGCAATGGGGGGGTGTGGGACATTCACTTACCCACTACAAATTAGCAGAACAGGGTAAAACCAAGAATACCTTGCCAGGTCGTTATAGTGGGATAATTGGCAATGGCGTTATTGATAACGGCGATGGAACATATCGAAAAAATGATGTTATTGCCACTAATATTGACGAGTATTATCGCTCTCATTTTGGGCAGGATAATGCAGAAGGAAGTACCTATCCAACTGACTTTATTAAATTCAGAGAAGCGAGGCTAGATTATTCTTTCAACAAGAAAATTATATCAAAATATGGCTTACAGCGCGTGACAGTAGGATTGTATGGTCGTAACTTATTTATATGGTCTAAGTGGCCCGCTTTTGATCCTGAATTTGGAACCTTGGATAATGGGGATATCGTCAAAGGATTTGAGATTGCTCAATTTCCTTCCACCAGAACTTATGGGTTTAACTTAATTGTTGGTTTTTAACATCTGATAGTCATGAAGAATTTTAAAATAATATTAATTGCAATTCTTGTAGTAGGATTAATGCAATCCTGTACAAAGAATTTCATAGAGACCAATACGAACCCGAATGAAACAGAAAATGCATATCCTTACCAATTTATGGCAAGCGCATTTATTAATTCGGTTTCTGCAAATATGAGCAGAAATAGGTCATTTAATAACGAATTAATGCAGGTTACTGTTTCAATTGGGGATGGGGATGGAAAAGTATTCCGCTATGACTTTAGAAGGAGTTGGGCAGACTACATCTGGGGCGCACATTATTCGGAGATTACAAACTTCAAGGAAATGTATAAAAAGGCGATAGAGCCGGTCACTTTCAATAGATCCTATCAGGCTATCGCCATTATTGGCCAAGTATGGCTTTATTCTATTTTGACAGATATGTATGGGGATATCCCTTATTCGCAGTCTAACTTGGCGGGAGATTCACTGATAGTAGAGCCGAAATTTGACAAACAAGAAGATATTTATTTTGATATGTTGCAAAGGTTGGACTCTGCAAATACGTTACTTCAAATAAAAGCGACTACCGAAACAATTGATGCGACTAATGACCCAATTTATAGAGGTGATTTGGTTAAATGGAGGAAGTTTAATAACTCTTTGTTTTTAAGGTTGTTATTGCGTGTTGCTGATAAAAAAAGCCTTCATCAGGAATATGTGTTGGACAAAATTAAAACAATTCTTTCGACTGAAAAAGATCGTTATCCCATCATGGCTAGCAACGATGACTCTGCAATTTTACGATGGACGAACGATGGAGCATATGTCTCGCCTTTCAAGTCAACCCGCGCACAGGATTTTAGAGCAGTTGCGTTGTGCTCTTTTTTCTTAGATTATTTAAGGGATACAAACGATCCTCGTATTGATATTCCAACCTATGGAACAGCAGGAATTAATCGAATGGGAATTGCTCCTGTCTCAGGTAATTATGTGGGTGTTCCTAGTGGATATGCAGCTGGATCAGAAGATTATTCAAAAATGTCCTATTTCTATTCTTTTGATCAAAACAATGGGGTTAATAGTTTGCAGACGGAGCCAATAACTGGTATGATCATGCCTTTTGCTGAATTGCAATTTATCAAAGCAGAAGCGGTATTAAAGGGATGGATTGAAGGGAATATAGAAGATTATTTTTACAGTGGGGTTGAAAATAATATAAAATTATGGATACCAACTTGGACAGTAACTGCGAAAGAGCATTTAGAGAAATCAGATAGAGAATGGAAAGATAACGTACCGTTTGCTGAAAAGATGGAACAAATTCACTTTCAAAAATACCAAGCATTATTTATGGCTGATATGCAACAGTGGTATGAATATCGCAGAACAGGACATCCTATATTGCCAAAAGGTAAGGGGTTACAAAATAATGGAGAAATGCCAGCAAGGATGTATTATCCAGTGATTGTGCAATCGGCTAATCCGACGAATTATAAACTTGCTGTCCAGCAACAAGGACCAGACGAAATTAATACCAAAGTTTGGTGGCAAAAACCTTAATTAAGAAGACATGACAAAGCATATATTTTTTTTGATAATAGTAGTTTTTGGAGTATTCAGCTTCAGTTCCTGTAAAAAAGACAGTCCTAGTTACCCTGGAGGTGAAGTTAGCGCTTACATTGGGATTTATGACGTGCGTACACTATTCAAGGGAACTCCAATTGAGTTGAATTTAGAGACTCTGGGTGGATCTTCAAAAATAACAGGGATTGTTACTTCAGATCATAGCGCAGGTAATTTACCGCATGGTGTGTTAGTGCTTCAGGATCGTAGGAGATTGGATTTATTGCGCGGAATTTCAATTCAAATGGGAGAAAAAGCCAACGAGTATTCTCCAGGCGATTCTATTGTAGTAGATTTGATAGGAGGAAAATTGCAGCGGTTAAATGGAATATTGCAGATAACAGATATTTCCAGTAATAAAATTGAAAAAATTTCTGATGGAAATCGCTATCAGGCGCTCCGCGTTACCGCTGATCAAATTTTGAAAGAGCCAACAAAATATGAAAGTACTTTAATTGTTCTTGTCAAGGGGGGATTTAGTTATACCCCAAGGGAAGGTCAAATACTTTCTGGTGATCAAAAAATAAATGACGGTTTCGGTTTTATTACGGTAAGAACTAATCCCGAATCTGAATTGGCGAATTTGCCTCAATATAAAATGGCGAACTATCTGGGAATATTATTTAATGAGGTATCAGGAGATAGTCTTATTCCTTATCAGTCCCTTAGAACAAAATCTGATCTTGTACAGATTAGGTCGGAATACAAAACACCTAAGGTGGTTGTAACGGGGCTTCTGAATGATCCTAGCGGCTCAACAGATGCAAACTATGAGTATATGCAGTTTTTAGCAACGGAGGATATTGATTTTTCCAAAACACCGTTCAGTGTTGTTACAACAAATAATGCAAATGCATCAACTCCTACCGGTATACCAATTAACGGTTGGGCCACAGGTGGCTTAAGGACTTACAAAATTAATCTGATAGTTGGTTCTGTAAAAAAAGGACAGTTTTTCTATGTAGGTGGCACAAATAAGTTAATTGCTGGTGAGAAATCTACGAGTATATCCGACGCACATTGGGTTGCCAATTACGATTATGCTAACAAAGCGGGATATGACTTCGGGACGAAAACTGGCAATTTACTCGCCAATAGCGGAAATGCTTTTGGAGTAGCTGTTTTTTCAACAATTCAAGTAACAGCTACAACTATTCCAGAGGATTTGGTATTTGTGAGTACAGGAGGGTCTCTAGTAAGTGCCAATGCTGGGTATCGTATCGCTAACACTGATTTTTATGATATTGTTAACCCGGTTACCTTAACTAATCAGCCATTCTATAGAAATGGAGATAATACCAAGGCATTTGTGTACGCATCTCCGTCGGCGGATACCTTTATTCAATTAAATGGGGAATTTAATATGACACTAGGAAGGTGGACAAAATCCCGCGTGCAAAATAATGTTTTGTTAACAAAAGAGTCTAAACTACAGGAGGTTGAAAATGAGTTGTCGACAAAGCTAGTTGAATAATTCGATTTGTAATAAATACATTTAAAGCCGTTAATAGTTATTGTTAGCGGCTTTCTTATCATCATGCATTTTCTTAACTCACCGAAAAAATCGTTATCTTCATTATATAACTATAAACGAAGACTTATGAATTTAACAGATTTAGTTACAGGTGGAGTAGGTTCCAAAGTGATAGAGACTATTTCAAAAATAACTGGTGTCAGTGAATCTAAAGCAAAATGGATTGTAGCGGCAGCAGTTCCCTTGATGATTGCAGCACTGAATTACAACGCAAAAAACAAAGGCCAGGCGGATAATATTGATAGGGCTATTGATCAGCATAGCAATAGCGGGATACTCGATAAAATTGGCGATCTATTTGGACAAGGAGGAGCGGGGCATAATGGTTCTGAAGATGGCAATAAAATTGTTAACCATATGTTTGGTCAAAATACCGAAGTAGTAACCCAGAATATTGCGGATAAAGCAGGCTTGAGTTCCTCACAGGTAACAGGGGTACTGGCCACGCTGGCTCCTATCGTAATGGGATATTTAGGGCAACAAAAGCAGGCTTCAAGTGGCGGTGGTATTGGCGATCTGATCGGTTCTGTGCTAGGAGGTGGAACACAACAGAATGCAGGTGGCGGTATGTTGGGGGGTATTTTAGGCTCTTTTTTGGGCGGTGGTCAAGAAGAACAAGCGCAAACAACGGAGCAGCCCACAGCGGGCGGTAGCATTACGGACATGTTGGGTGGACTAGCAGGCAGTTTTTTTGATAAAAATAACGATGGACAGGCGAAGGGAAATATTCTTGATTCGATCGTCGGTATGTTTGGGAAGTAAGCTGTGTTAGGCTATTAGTTTTTTTGATAAAAAGCTCGTATGGGATTAAGTTAGGATAATGCAGATCTTAAAAAGTATGAGGTCGGAAGTTCTACACTTCCGACCTCATACTTTTTGTCCAATTCGTATTAATTTTCGACCGACACTTTCGGTGGGAAATTTTTATGTTTTCTTTTGCTGATTTTGTCAATATTGACGGGTTGAGGTACCTTGACATAATATCCTGTTCCGTCATATTCACGTTTATTGGGATTTTCCTTACATGCTGGCGAACAGCATCCATCCATCTCCCAGCCGCACTCATCACATTGTGTGAAATGCTCATTACAGGTCGGGTTGGCGCAGTTGATCATTTTGGTGGTTTGCTTGCCACAGTTAAAACAAGTTGATACCACGGATGGGTTAACAGAATTTACATCGACAGTAACGCGATTGTCGAAGACGTAGCATTGGCCCTCGAAATCCTCGCCACCAGCTTCTTTCCCATATTTAATAATACCACCATGTAATTGATAAACATCCTCGAATCCTTCTTTTAATAAAAGAGCAGATGCTTTTTCACATTTAATTCCTCCTGTGCAGTAGGTTAATATTTTTTTGCCTTTATACTTTTCAAGCTCTTTGATTTTTTCCGGGAACTCGCGGAAGTTTTCAATATCTAAAGTAACAGCATTTTTAAAATGACCGACATTGTGCTCGTAATTTGAACGTACATCCAAAACAACAACATCCTCCTGATCTTTCATCGCCAAGAAATCCTTGGGTTCGAGGTGAACACCTGTTTGACGGTTGGGGTCAATTTCTTTCGGATCACGCAACCCAGAGTGAACAATCTCGGCTTTATATCGGCAGTGCATTTTAATGAATGACGGTTCTTCGACATCGTCAATTTTAAATTCTGTTTTGTTAAAACGTCCATCCGCATAGATTGCATCCATGTAGCTTTTACACGCTTCAATAGTGCCGGAAACAGTTCCATTAAGACCCTCATCAGCGACAATGATACGACCGACTAGGCCCAGTGATTTACAAAATTCTAAGTGATCTGATGCAAATTTTTCGGCATCCTCGATAGGGCTGTAGCAATAGTACAGCAAAGTTTGATATTGTGTCATGATATTCATTGATACCGCTGCAAACGGCGTTTAATGCTAAAAATAAATTCTTTGCAAAGCTACGAAAAATAATAAATGGAATAAAATGACCCTCGTCACCTTTTCTTCAAAGGTTCGAGAAGATACTCCAGACCGTTGAGTTTTATTTCGTAGAGTGTCGCTAACTGCTGACCTAGTTTTCCCTTCGGAAAACCTTTTTGGTTGTACCAGACCAAATATGGCTCAGGAAGATTACATAAGGTGTAGCCTTGGTATTTGCCAAACGGCATCTTGACTGTAACAAGCTCGGTTAAAATTTCAGGATTTAACATTAGTCTTGAGGTTTTCCATAATTAAGACGGTGCCATATGGCTTTTAGTGCAATAATCCCATGGTTGAATAGATTAGGAATAGCCCCATAGTAGTGTTTGAAAATAGCAAAACGCTCTTTCAAAGATTCCTTATGTTTTTGCTTTGACATTCCACCAACAAGATAGCGGGCCACATATTGCTGTGCATTAACGGATTTTTTTGACTTTTTGGCACAGCGAATAACCCAGTCAATATCGGCGCATAATTTATAATTGAGATCGTATGACTCGGCTATGTCACGCTTGATATAGATGGCCTGATGGCATATATTCATACCATAGCGAAAGCTTTTCCAGTTAAAATAAGCTGGGACTTTATGTCTCCGTTCACCAACAATATTTCGATGTTCGTCTACAAGTATAGTTTCGCCATAAAGAATATCGGCGTTGTCACTCAGTTTAGCAAGGTTCTCAATGCTGTTGAGATCATATATTTCATCACCGGAATTTAGAAAAAGAACATAATCACCTGTTGCTAGGGCCAACCCTTTATTCATCGCATCATAGATGCCCTTATCTTTCTCGGATAACACGACAGAGATCTGATTGCTATATTTTTGGATGACATCTAATGTACCATCGGTTGATTGTCCGTCTATCACAATATACTCTATATTGTCATAGCTTTGATTAACAACAGATTTAAGGGTGTATTCTATGTCACGAAGATTGTTGTAAACGACAGTTATAATCGAGAATTTAGGATGAGCAGACATGTTTCTTTATGTATTGAATGTGTTTATTTTCTTTTTAAAGAATCGGATGGCACGGTTGAACAATGATCCTTTGCGATGTGCATAAAAATGCTTGATAGCTTCGTAAGCTTGTTTGTTTTCTGAAATTTCCGTTGGAAAATACGCTACAGGATGTTCAGCTAGTGCAACCTGATAAGTTGATTCAGAAGCTGTATGTGTGCCCGAACCGTCGTTCCCAATATTCTGGGTCATCGAATTCCTAGGATACAAAACTAATCCATTTTTTCTGAATATGGAAGCATACCAGCGTATCGCCCAAGAGTTGATCTTTCCCGCCTTCAATTCCCGTACTTGTTTCCAAAAGTTTTCTTTACCCTCTATACTAAATTGATGGATCTGCGCTGCTGTAAAATCCGATACAATTTCATCAATGTTTGGGTTGAAATATTTCCAGGCGCGATCCCAGGTTGCCCAACCCCAACTGTTTGCCACTCGGAAAAAGAACGTCTCTGGCAGCTTATTTAAATCCTTTACCGGATAACTGTAGCCACTGATTTCCATGACCTGTTCTTGATCTTTATACCGCTCCAATGCTTTGTTAAAATAATCCAGGGCAAAAACTGAAGTTTCTAGATCGTCTTCTAAGACAATAATCTTTCCATGCGTATTGACCACTTTCGTAACACCGTCAATTACATTCGCTGCCAGACCCCAATTTTCTTTTCGTTCTACGATAATCACCTCTTTAAATTTCCAGGCCCTATTGATAATTTTTCGCACTTCATCAACTGCTTGAACAGACTTTTCATTTTTTGCAGCATCCGAATAGATGTAAAGTATAGTTTGGTCTGCCTGTTTATTTTTTTCTAATGCTGTAAGCGTTCTTATCGTATGATCAGGACGATTATAGACAAAAAGTATGACTGGAGCAATACTGTTCATGTGTCAAAAGATTGTGTTGAATGCTTTCTTGTTGGCCTGACGAGTCCGATAAACAGCACTCGTTTTTCCAAGTAATCTAAAAACAATAGTTAAATAGCTCTTTGCTTCAAAAAGATCTCCTTTAAAAAATGAAGATGCCATTTTCTTTAGGCTTGCCAATACCGCCATCGAAAAAGCTTTTACAAAAGTATAATTGATATTGCAATATTCAGTCAGATGATAGACAAATTCGCTTTTCATAAAAGCTTTGCGGTCTGTTTTGCGTTGCTGCCTATCGTGATAAGCCTTGGCTTCTTCAGCCAGAACAATGTTTAATCCGTAGTAATTGATGCGGTTGGCATAATCCTTATCTTCCCCATAATGAAAAAAGATCGGTGCGAAACCACCGACTTTTCTGATAACTGTGTTGGGGATCAACCAAAAGGCGGCATTGACAAAAGGACAGATCCGATAGGAATTTTTGGTGATGGCATCTTTTGTGTACTCAGCAAAGCCATGGTCCAGTGTGGTTTCTGTACCGTCGTAGTGAATCGGTGAAATAATGCCGATATTGTCTGTATTTACCTTGATTAAATTGGCGAGACAGTTCCGATCCACCCAGGCATCCTGGTTGACCAAAAAAGCATAATCATATTCTTCTTTCAAAATAATTTCGAGGCCTATGTTGTTAGCTTTTCCAAACCCTAAATTTTCAGTACTTTCTATTAACCTTACTGTTGGATAATTTTCTTTGATGATCTGTGTTGTATTATCTGCAGAATTATTATCGATAACTAGAATATCTGTTGGATAAGTCGATGCCACAAGGCTAGGTAAGCACTTGTGGATCCAGGGCTCAAAATTATAAGAAACGATAATCGAGAGTATCTTAGCCATTTATTTTTTTCGGATAACTTTGATGAAATAGTGAGAGAGCTCTAATAGAATACCTGGTTTAAAGATTCTATTAACGATGATGTAGATGCATACAGCAGCTCCAATTGTACTGACAAACCGAAGATAGAGGTTGGCGATGGCTGCGGTGGCATAATGGGCTGCTAAGCAGCTTATCGCTGCCAATAGTGCATAAGCAAAAATATCCCCTAGAAGGTAACGGAATGAATAGTTCATATACGGTTTGGCTGATGCATACCAAACGAATATCCAAAGCGCGTTTAATCCCGAGGTTAATCCAATGAGCAGTTCTAAACCTAATGATTTGCCAAAGAAGAGAATAGCGATTTGGAGCAAACCAAAAATGACTATATTCCGCATATAAACTTGAGGTTTTCCCTTGCTAATGATGAGGTTAGAAAAAACGTTGCTAACAGAATCAAATGCCGCTCCAATACAAAATATTTGAAGAAATATGGCACTTTGCGCCCATTTGTCGGTGATTGCAATCGAAATGAAATCCTGTGCTACAGTGGTTAAACCCAATAACATGGGAAATGCCAAAAAAGCAGTAAAAGAAATCAGTTTGCGAAACACCCTTACTTGCCTGTCTTTATCATCTTCTATCTCCTTTAAAATGGGCTGGGTCACATTATTGACCATATTGGTTAATATATTCTGGGCCATGATGCTCCAGCGGTTTGGATTAACCGTGTAACCTAATTCTTCTGCAGTATAATGGCGTCCTAAGATTGCCGCATAGATATTTTTATTCAGGTTGATAAAGATGTTGGTAACCAGTATTTTACTGCTAAATCCTAAAATGTCACGAATGGGGCGGAAATCGAATTGAAAAGTTGGCCTAAATTTGGAAAAATACCAGAATCCGAGCATATTAAAGCCACTGTAGGATACAATTTGAATAGCGTATGCCCAATAAGCATAATCTTTATAAGCAAGATAAACCCCGACCAAATTGGATACAATAAGTGCAAAAGTGCCCGTAATAACGCGTTCTTTTATTTTTAGATTTCTGAAGAGGTAGGCGTTATGGGCGATACCAAAACTTCCTAGCCAAAAGGACAAGAAGGTAAACCTGCTTAGTTCTATAAGTACTGGTTGATTATAATATAGAGCGATAAGAGGAGCTGCGAAAAATAAGACGATATAGATGAATGTTCCAATCCCGACGCTTGTCCAGAAAACAGCGTTATAATCCTTATGTTCAACCTGCTTTTTATTCACGATACCGTAAACAAACCCACTTTCTTGAAAGGCAGAAGCTAGAACGGAAAAGATAGTGATCATCGCTACTAAACCGTAATCTTCCGCTGTTAGTTTACGGTTTAGAAGGATGCCGAAGCCGAAGCCCAAAAACTGCTGGATGATACTGGCCATACCACCCCATAGCAGTCCTTTTGTTGTTTTTGATTTTAAAGAGTCATTTTTCGTTTGCGATGACATGCTAAATTAAATGAGCGGCAATATTAAAGTATTGCAATTGTATTCGCAAATTCTTTTAGGGAAACATCAGTTGGATTGACATCGGTAATCAAATAGGAAATATCACGTAACGGAACTACTTTCATTTTTTGAACTGAATTAAGTTTTTCCGCAATGCTCAGAATAGCTACCTTTTTCGAGCATTTAATCATAGCGCGTTTGATTTGTACGACCTCCCAGTCCGAGTCAGTAACCCCGTCTTCTACGGAAAGAGAATTTGTTCCCAACAAACAAAGATCGACTTTAAGATCGGCCAATTCATTGGCCACTTGAGCTCCAGAAACAATGTTTGTGTTGCGTGAAAGCTTTCCGCCGACCAAAATGACTTCCAGATTTGGTTTTTCTGCCAGTTCTAATGCAACTAACGGGCTTATAGTGAAAAATGTACACTGAAGGTGATCAGGTATTGTTCTTGCCAATTCGATTAATGTTGTCCCGCCGCCGACTAAGACTGTCATGCCATTTGAGATTAATGTGCTTGCTTTCTTAGCAATTTCTTTTTTTGCTTCCTTGGCATACACATTCCCATCCTGGAAGGGAAATTGAAAAGATTTGGATAATGCTCCACCATAGACTTTTAAAACTTTACCGTTCTCTGCAAGTTCGTTTAAGTCTCGTCTAATTGTATCCTCAGATACATTCAGCTGGACACTTAGATCTGAAGATAAAACTTTGTTATGTAGGTTAATCTGATGTATAATGAATGCTTGTCTTTCTTCCTTTAACATTGGTCTGTGGTTTTTAATCGGAATTTAAAAATTAATTGAAAAAATCACTCTAAATGTAGTGAAAATTATTCTTCCTTTTTGTCAATTTTTGTTAAGCCAGCTTTGAACCTTGGTTTGAAGCCCGTGGGTTTACTGGTTGCAGTTTGCTGTTCGTCAATGCTATGGTTTTCGGGCGCTATTGCCGGAGTTTGCTGTGTGTCTGAATCTTCGTTTTTTTGTTCCGCATTTACGACTTCTTCTGATTTGACTGCGGCTTTCGGTGCGGCCTGCGGCGCTTGTTCGGAAGTTTCTATTTTCGTCACACCTGCTTTAAACCGCGGTTTGAATCCTGTTGGTTTGTTGGCAACAGGTTCTTGGGTATCTGAATTGTTATTTTCTGGTTCAGCGTTTATAGTTGTTTCTGAACTGATTTTATCTATTGATGCGGCCTGCGGCGCTTGTTCGGAAGTTTCTATTTTCGTCACGCCTGCTTTAAACCGTGGTTTGAAGCCTGTAGGCTTGTTGGCAACAGGTTCTTGGGTATCCGGATTGTTATTTTCTGGTTCAGCATTTATAGTTGATTCTGAACTGATTTTATCTATTGGTGCGGCCTGCGGCGCTTGTTCGGAAGTTTCTGTTTTCGTCACCCCCGCTTTAAACCTCGGCTTAAAGCCTGTCGGTTTTGGTGCGGATGGAGTAGCTTTGTCAGTTGTTTCTTCGGATGCAGGAGTAGTTGCTGCTGCGTCAGGAGCTTTAGTGACTCCGGCTTTAAACCTCGGCTTAAATCCTGTTGGTTTTGGTGCCGATGGAGTAGCTTTGTCAGTTGTTTCTTCGGATACAGGAGTAGTTGCTTCTGCGTCAGGAGCTTTAGTGACTCCGGCTTTAAACCTCGGTTTGAATCCTGTTGGTTTTGGCGCCGATGGAGTAGTTTCGTCAGTTGCAGGAGTAGTTGCTGCTGCGTCAGGGGCTTTAGTGACTCCGGCCTTGAATCTCGGCTTAAATCCTGTAGGAGCAGAGGCGGTCTCAGTTTTAGCAGAATCTGGTGCTTCGGTGGTTTTAGCCTCATCAACTGCTGGTGTAATTGTAGCTTTGAATCGAGGTTTGAAGCCCGCGGGTTTTATCGCCTTCGAACCAGAAGTCTCCGTTGGAGTATCAGCCACGGCCTGTTTTACTGCAGGTTTTGCGGCTGGAGTTTCTTCCTCTTTCAGATGGAAGCTTTTTCGAAGCTTATTGAACCAGAACTTCTTGCTGTGGTCAAAGCTTTTTTCTCCCATCGCAGAATAATGTGCTTTGAACTCCTCAAATAAGGGTTTATCTGCAGCTTGTAAAGCTTTTAAATCAATTTTCTTTTTTATGAAAAATTCTTCAAAAGTCATTCTGATACGAGTTTGATTTAGTCTATTACAAATGTAGTAATTTTTCTGACGGGGCTAGACGGTGTTTTAAACAAAAAAGAGCGACGAGCGCTCTTTTTTGTTATTTGACAGATTCCTTAACTATGCCATATTATGGTAAACAGCTTGAACATCATCATCTTCTTCGATTTTATCAATCATCTTTAAGACATCCGCTGCTTGTTCTTCGGTAATATCTGAATGCGATAAGGCGATGCGTTCCAATTTCGCAGATTTCACCTCAATTCCTTTCTCTTCCAGTAATTTTTGCATATTACCAAAGTCTTCAAAAGAAGTTTGAACGACAGCAACATCATTTCCCTCTTCATCAGATTCCACGTATAATTCTTCTAAGCCTCCATCGATCAACTCTAATTCCAACTCTTCTAAGTCCAGTTCTTCTGTTGCAGCAAAACGGAAAATGGATTTGCGGTTAAAAATAAAATCCAGTGATCCTGTTTTTCCCAGTGAACCGCCAGCTTTCGTAAAATAGCTGCGAATGTTTCCTACAGTGCGGTTGGTATTATCTGTCGCAGTTTCAATTAAAACAGGTACACCATGAGGGCCATAGCCTTCGTATACATATTCTTCATAACCCTTGGAATCTTTCTCTGAAGCACGTTTGATTGCAGCTTCAATACGATCCTTGGGCATATTAACAGCCTTGGCATTGTGTATTGCTGTACGAAGTCTGGAGTTGGTTTCGGGATGAGGGCCGCTTTCTTTAACCGCCATAGCGATTTCTTTACCTAAACGTGTAAATTGAACGGCCATTTTGGCCCAGCGTTTGAATTTCCGCTCTTTTCTGAATTCGAAAGCTCTTCCCATTGTTATATTTTGTTTTTAAGATTTTCAATCATGTCGACCGTCATCTTTTGGATGTCAAATTCTGGCGTCCAATTCCAGTCTTTTCTTGCATAGGAGTCATCTAGACTAGCAGGCCATGAATCGGCAATCTGTTGTCTCGGATCGTTCTCTACGTAAGAGATTGCAAAATTAGGAAGAATTTTTTTAATTTCTTGTGCAAGTTCTTTTGGAGTAAATGTGATACCTCCAAGATTATAACTGTGGCGAATGCTTAGTCTTTCTTTTGGTGCATCCATTAATTCGAGTGTACCCCGAATGGCGTCCTCCATGTACAACATCGGTAATGCTGTGTTTTCAGATAGGAAGCAAGCATAGGAACCGGTTTTTAATGCTTCATAAAAAATGTCTACTGCATAATCCGTTGTACCACCTCCTGGTTCTGTTTTCCAAGAAATGATACCGGGATAACGGAGGCTGCGAATATCAAGACCACGGTGTTCTTGATACCATTCTATGAGGCGCTCGCCTGCAAGTTTGCTGATTCCATAAATTGTGTTTGGATCCATTACACAATATTGTTCGGTATTATTTTTGGGAGAATGTGGTCCGAAAACGGCAATTGAGCTTGGCCAAAATATCTTCGAAACTTTATAGCTCACAGCTAAATCAAGAACATTTAATAAGCCATTCATATTCAATTCCCAAGCTTTTTCAGGGTATTTCTCTCCTGTAGCCGAAAGCATAGCCGCTAGTAGGTATACTTGAGTAGGTTTATATTGTTGAAATAATTTCTCAAGTCCATTTTTGTCAAGAACATTAGCGATTTCGAAACTTTCGTCAGGGCTTTTAATCTGTGGTTCTCTAATGTCAGTGGTTACAACATTCTCTGCACCAAACTTTTTGCGCAATGCGATAGCTAATTCTGTGCCGATCTGGCCATTTGCACCAATGATAATAATGCTTTCTTTCATTTGTAAGTTTAATTTATGAAGCTACTACTTTTACCATCTTGAGTGTCCATGCTCAACAGTGTAAAGGAATCGCTCCGCTCATTTGTTCCCATCGATTAGGACAGGATCTAGCCTGACATAATTTACGTTTCATCGTGTAATGAAAATGAAATTTCAACCATGGCGGTTTATGATGCAAATATAAAGGCTTTTCAGTATCTATCAACTGTGGGATGCTGGATGATGTGTGTAAAAAACGTTAATTTATAGACTCTTGGGGCTGTTTTTATGAGATTTTAAACTGTTTCAATCGTTTGTTCTTTTTTTTTGAATAAGCAGCGAAAATTTTTACTTTTTTTGAATTGCTTTAATATTAAATTTTATCGGCTGATCCGTGATGTAGAGATCGTTCTTCGGCAATTAGCGCCAATAAACTCTAAATGTTGTGACATTTTTAGTAGAGGGACTAATATTTTGTTATTTTAATAGTGAAATTGCCGAATATTTTTTAAATTTGAAGAATTCATTCTTCGAGAATCAACTAAAACAAAATCAAATAACAAATTTTATATACACAATTTAAACACAGACAAAAATGAAAGTGGCAGTAGTCGGCGCAACAGGCCTTGTAGGTACTGAAATGCTAACCGTGTTGGCGGCGCGAAATTTCCCAGTAACAGAATTAATTCCGGTAGCTTCAGAGCGTAGTAAGGGTAAGGAAATTGAATTCAAGGGAAAGAAGTATAAGGTGGTTACACCATCTGAGGCTATTGCTTTGAAACCTGATGTTGCGTTATTTTCCGCTGGCGGTGATACATCGAAAGAATTTGCTCCTAAATTTGCTGAAGCTGGAATTACGGTGATCGACAATTCTTCTGCTTGGCGTATGGATCCTACAAAAAAACTGGTGGTTCCGGAAGTAAACGGTGATGTGTTATCTGCTGACGACAAGATTATTGCAAATCCAAACTGTTCGACGATACAAATGGTAGTGGCATTGAAGCCATTACACGATAAATATAAAATTAAGCGTGTGGTAGTTTCGACTTACCAATCTGTGACAGGTACGGGTGTAAAAGCCGTCAACCAATTAATGGATGAGCGTGCCGGAAAAGATGGTGAGAAAGCTTATCCTTATCAGATTGATCTCAATGTAATCCCTCATATTGATGTTTTCCAAGAAAACGGCTATACAAAAGAGGAGATGAAAATGATTCTTGAAACAAATAAAATCATGCGTGATGATTCTATTAAAGTCACTGCAACGACAGTGCGCATTCCTGTAATGGGTGGACACTCTGAGTCGTTGAATATCGAATTTGAAAATGACTTTGATTTGAAAGATGTACGTGCAGCTTTAGCGGCACAAAGCGGTTGTATCGTTGTTGACGATCCATCTTCACTGCAATATCCGATGCCGAAAGATGCACATGGTAGAGATGAAGTGTTTGTAGGACGTATCCGTCGCGATGAATCTCAACCAAATACCCTTAACATGTGGGTAGTAGCGGATAACTTACGTAAAGGTGCTGCAACCAACGCCGTTCAAGTAGCCGAGTTATTAGCTGAAAAAGGATTGATCTAACTCAAGTAGATTCCATAATAAATATGGAGCCCTCATGATGACGTTCATGGGGGCTCTTTTTTATAAGCGATTAATAATTTAGGGCACTTACTGGTTGACTCTGAATCGTGTCCTAAAAGATTACGGCATCAATGTGCTGGGCTTGATAGAAAACTCAATCTTATCATTTAATGGGGAGTATGCTTCTTGACTTTGCTCTTCGAGTCGATCCGGAAACAAGATCCCGAAGAGATGATCGGTTTCGTGTTGAAAAATAACAGCAGTAAAGCCTTCGATATTTTCTTCGATCACTTTCCCTTCTTTATTGATGTATTGCAAGCGGATCGCGTAACTCCTCAATACGTCTTCTTTACGGTTAGGAATAGAAAGGCAACCTTCGGCACCCATACGTTTTAATTTGGAGCGCCATAGAATTTTAGGATTGATATAGAACTCAAAAGGTTGATCTGGTTTGTCAAATCGCTGTACCCAGATTAGATTTTTATTTATACCGATTTGTGGCGCAGCGATGCCTACACCCGGGTGATTGGGATCACGTACCGTCGCAAACATTCTTTTGGAAAGTGATTCAATCAATGGGTCGTTGTATTTGACATCAGTGCTTGTCGCTTTTAAAACTTTCAGATCTTTTTCGTCCGTTGTCTGCAATACACGAAGAATTGCATTTTCACCTCCAGATGAAATGATTTTCTTGTCGGCAGCACTGAATTCCTGGCCTGCATTAAGATTGACCGGCCTTTCGTTTTTTGACTTTTGAAATGCTTTTTCTCCTGCCATAATTTTTGTTTCTAAATTGTTTTCAACTGGGGGAACCGGACAACGGTAACCGTTACTATAAGCGCAATAGGGGTTATATGCTTTGTTAAAATCTATCTCAACGTTGTCTCCTTTTATATCGTCTGTGGATAGATCAATATATCGGCCACCACTATAACTTTCCTGGCCATTTGTTAAATCTAGAAATGGCAAAAATAAATGCTTTTTGTATGCTGGGTTTTGAAATAATGCGACGCTTTGGTAGACATTCAGTACACGTTTTTTACCTTGAAGGATAAATGTTATGATTCCGTATCTTTTGTATTCATTGCTTGTGCCGTCGTAGGTCGGCATCCGAAAAACTGGTTCATCAAACAGAACATCAATTTTGCCCTTGACTTTGTAGCTGACGTCTACAGGAAAGTAATCCAAAAATGCCACTTGATCTGATTTCAATGGGCCATATTGTTCTTTCGCCAATTCAGCGGCTTTTTCTTCACGAAGAGTGGTAATGTATTGCTCGTATTTAGTTTGTGCATGTGTATTCAAGCATAAGGCCAACAGGAAACTGGCTACAAGTGTTCTTTTCATTTGTTTAAATATCTTTCTGTCCGATTTTTATGATTTAATACTGTGCCACTTCTTGCCAACATTAGAATGTGACAAAGCGTAAAGGAAGAGATTATAGTTTCAAAAATCAATATCTTTTGTCGTAGCAAAATCGACAATCAAAGTTATTACTTGATTTCGATTATTCAAAACGTTGTTTTTCATTGTTTAACACCATTGTGCCCAATCTTAATGAGTTGAAATTTGACGTATTCAACCATCCATTTCCATGCAATAGCTGTGTTCATTTGCCCAGTGAGTAAATTTCGCTCTCAAGATCAATGTCTTCAAGCTTAAAATCGTCATTGGGATTTGATGAGGTATACAATGATATAGTAAAGATCTGTATGTTCCTACATTACCTTAGGATTTGTATAGCTATAAGTTAGATTTTAGTTAGGGTTTACTTAGGTTTTACCTATACTATACCTAAACTAACCCTAACTAAACCCTAAACTAAACCTAAGTAAACGTGGAACTAAATAGGACACAAAAGAACGTTATTTTAGTGTAAATAATTTAATCCGATTATGTTAACGTATAAATGGAACTTCATGCATATATCTCCCAATACTCATATCTAAATTGTACTTTTGTAAAAAAACATATCCATGAGACTGATGGCATTTGATTACGGTACAAAACGAATAGGGGTTGCAGTGACCGATCCAATGCAAATTATTGCGACGGCATTGACGACTGTACATCCGGAGGATATCTGGACATTTCTAGCAGCGTATTTACAGACAGAGCAGGTAGAAACTTTTGTTGTCGGCAAGCCGCGTCAGTTGGATGGTACCGACTCTGAATCCGCACAGCATGTTGTCGGTTTTATTCGAAAACTTAAAAAGACTTATCCAGCCATTGCTGTCGCTGAAATAGATGAGCGTTTTACTTCTAAAATGGCTTCTGCAGCGATCGCGCAAAGTGGGAAAAAAAAGAAGGACCGTCAACAGAAAGGGTTGATTGATACCGTGTCTGCAACAATCATTTTGCAAAGCTACATGGATAGCCGCAATTTTTAGATACACAACGACTAATACGTCAAACAAGAATGAATAAAAAATAGAAGGATGAAGAGCATATTATTTTTTACCGAGGATACGGATTTCAAATTAAAAGAAAAGGGAAAGATTCGCCAATGGATTGCTGATGCCATCAAAGGAGAAGGATTTAAACGTGTTGGCGAATTGAGCTTTATCCTTTGCTCGGATGCTTACTTGCTTGAAATCAATAAGCAATATTTAAATCACGACACCTATACTGATATCGTTACTTTTGATTCTTCCGAATATGATGACACTATCGCCGGCGATATTTTTATTAGTGTGGAGCGTATTCAGGAGAATGCTGAAAAGTTTAAGGTTGATGTGCGTGACGAGCTTCACCGGGTTATTATTCATGGTGTCATGCACCTGTGCGGTTATCCCGATAAAAAACCGGCAGATAAAGCCAAGATGACCGCCAAAGAGGATGAGTATCTTGATAAAAGAAACTTTTAAAGATTCCTACGCGGCTTTTTAAACTGCGACTACTGGTATGAGAACGGAATTGAACGCTGGAGCTTGTCGAGAGAGTGGAGGGCAAAACATAAAAAAAGGTCTTTACANNTGTAAAGACCTTTTTTTATGTTGTTCTAAAGATTAAAATCTTTCAAATTGCGAGAAGAAGAAGTTACCCTCGATAGCAGCATTATCATCTGAATCAGATCCATGAATAGCGTTTGCATCGATTGATTTTGCATATTTATTACGGATTGTGCCTTCAGCCGCGTCAGCAGGGTTAGTTGCACCGATCAGTGTACGGAAATCTTCAACAGCATTGTCTTTTTCCAAGATGGCAGCAACGATAGGACCTGAGGTCATAAATTCCACCAATTCACCATAAAAAGGACGCTCTTTGTGTACTGCGTAAAATGCACCAGCTGTCTCTTTAGAAAGTTGAATGTATTTCATTGCGATGATTTTAAAACCACCAGCAATGATATCGTTTAAGATTGCACCGATGTGACCGTTCGCTACAGCGTCAGGTTTGATCATCGTAAAAGTTCTGTTAGTTGCCATTATTTTAATTTTTATGCAAAATTAGATAAATTGCATTTCATATGCAATATCCTTACGATTCATATACACACAATTCTTGATAAACTTAATAGGCTCTTACGGGTGAAATCTTTCTGTTTCACTTCCGATCGCTATTGATGTTTAGATAAATGTTTCTTTCTGATCCGTTACAATTGACTTTTTTTGTGCAGACGGTAACAAGCTTTACATTTTATCGATTGTATAAAAGTAAAAGAACAATTGATCTAAGTTCAATATGAATATGTAACTTTGTGATATTATGGCATTAAATCTAACAGTAGACATCGATAAGGATTCAGGCTTTTGCTTTGGAGTAGTATACGCTATTGATATGGCGGAAGAGATCTTGGAAGAGGATGGTTATCTTTATTGTTTGGGTGATATTGTTCATAATGATGAGGAAGTTGCTCGATTAAAAGCAAAAGGTTTACGAATTATAGATCATGCTGCTCTGCCCACTTTGAGCAATGAAAAGGTATTGATCCGTGCCCACGGTGAAGCGCCAGATACCTATCGTATTGCTTTGCAAAATAATATTACTTTGATAGATGCCTCTTGTCCAGTAGTCCTTAAATTGCAGAACCGTATAAAGACGTCCTTCGATCAAAAGGAGAAGATTTTGATTTTCGGTAAGCATGGACATGCTGAAGTGATTGGTTTACAGGGGCAGACGAATAATGAAGCCTTGGTTTTTCAGGATCTTTCTGAGCTGGATCAAGTCGCGTTGCCATCTTCATTTACGCTATATAGCCAGACAACAAAAAGTGTGGATAAATTTTATGCGATCAAAGACGAGCTTATCAAGCGTGGGTATGAAGTGAAGGCAAATGACACTATTTGTCGCCAGGTCTCCAATCGATATGAAGATCTGGGTGCTTTTGCGAAACAATATGACAAAATCGTTTTTGTGTCAGGCAAAAAATCGTCCAATGGAAAAGTGCTGTTTGAAGTCTGTCAAAACGCAAATCCAGCAAGTTATTTTATTTCTGATCCAGCCGAATTGGATGCATCGGTCTTCGCTGAGAACGATCGTATTGGTATTTGTGGTGCCACTTCAACGCCAATGTGGTTGATGAAAGATGTAAAGGCAACTTTAGAAGCCTTATAAGAGCAATTACCCGTCACAGATATTTCATAATTCCAAGGTTTAGATCCCGGGTGTGTTCTTGGTGTATTCTTTTTGTGTAGCTTTGTAAGCTATGAGCAATAAAGGCAAAAAAGGTATTCTTTTGGTACAATTGGGTACACCTGATAGTCCCACTACTCCTGATGTTAGAAGATATTTAACGGAATTTCTAATGGATTCGCGTGTAATTGATATTCCTTACGTCCAACGAACCTTGTTGGTAAAAGGAATTATAGCACTGACACGTGCTCCGAAATCCGCAAAGGTATACAAATCAATCTGGGATAAAGAAACTGGATCACCTTTGATGCATTATAGTATCTTGCAGCGTGACCTGCTTCAGAAAGCGTTGGGAGATGAGTACCATGTGGAATTGGCGATGCGCTACCAGAATCCATCGATTGAGTCTGCTTTGAAAAATATGGAAGGTCTATTGTTGGAATCTATTCGGGTCATCCCTTTATTCCCTCAATATGCCTCAGCAACATCGGGATCAGTGATAGACCGTGTTATGGAATTGATTCGCAAATGGAATTATTTGCCAGAAATCAGTTTTGTGAGCAATTTTTGTACGAATGATTTAATGGTAGAGACCTACGCAGATCATGCCCGCAGGCATGATTTAGAAAGTTTTGATCATTTTGTTTTTAGTTATCATGGCCTTCCTGTGCGGCAACTTGGAAAAGTTGATCCTACAGGTCAGCTAAAATGTCCCGAATCAGGCTGCGAGTCCTGTAAAGCGACAGTTAATTCATACTGCTATCTTTCTCAATGTTATGCAACAACACGTGCTATTGCTACCAAACTAGGTTTAAGAAAGGAGCAATATTCGCAGTGCTTTCAATCCCGTCTGGGTAAAGAACCCTGGATACAGCCTTATACTTCCGATTTATTGCATGATCTTGCCGCCAAAGGATGTAAGAAATTATTAATTTTCAGTCCTGCCTTTGTGGCAGATTGTATCGAGACCATTGATGAAATTGGCGTGGAATATGCTAATGAATTTAAGCAGTTGGGCGGAGAAGAAGTGTGTTTGGTAGAAAGTCTTAATGATGATCCCAAATGGATTGAATCTTTAAAACAAATGGCACTCAATGCCAAAAATTAAAACAGGTAAAAGATGTTGTTAATAAACGCGTGTGTATTACTCCTATTAGATTTTTATATTTTCTTTGCGCTCCGTGCAACGAAGATTAAGTTCCCCAAAACAAAAGTATTTTCGATCTTGTGGTGGTCTTATTCTGCTTTGCTTCTATTAGGTGTCTTTATCTCCGCAAAATATAGTATTCCTTTAATCGTAAGGTCGGTTATCTTGGTGGCCTTTTTTCTAACGGCGGCATCCAAGATATTTTTCTTTTTGATTTTGTTAATTGATGATATCCGACGTGGTGGTGTATGGGTAAAACGTCTTTTTGCAAGGAAGAAATCAGTCGAGGATTTGGTCGAAGATGCCGGGGACCCTTTACCAGAAAATCCAGTCAAAGGAATTAGCCGATCGGAGTTTTTGACCAAAGCAGGTATTCTAGTTGGCGCCTCGCCCTTGATACCGCTGAGCTGGGGTATTATTTCAGGAGCTTACGATTATCGTGTCAGAAGAGTTCCTTTGTATTTGCCTAATTTGCCGAAGGCATTTCACGGTATGACGATAGCGCAGATATCGGATGTGCACTCTGGATCTTTTTACAATAAGAAAGCTGTCAACGGAGGGATTGATATGCTATTGAAAGAAAAGGCTGATGTGACGTTTTTTACTGGTGATATTGTGAATGCACAAGCTTCCGAAATGCGCGGTTATCAAGATATTTTTGCACGTGTAAAATCTGATTTAGGCGTATTTTCTACACTGGGTAACCATGATTATGGCGACTATTATTATGGTAAAGAAGATTCTCCTGCAAAGCGCAAGAACCTCCAGAATGTGATCGATGTTCATAAAATCATGGGCTGGGATCTTTTAATGGATGAAAATCGTAAAATTAAAGTAGATGGGGAAGAACTTTGTATCGTAGGCGTTCAAAATTGGGGTACAGGCCGTTTTCCGAAGCATGGTGACATTCAGAAAGCTTTAATGGGCACCGAAGAACAGCCTGTTAAGTTATTGTTGTCGCATGATCCTTCTCATTGGCGCGCTCAGGTATTGGACACAGATGTGGATGTGATGTTTGCCGGTCATACGCATGGTATGCAATTTGGCGTCAGGTCTGAAATGTTGCAATGGAGCCCGGTACAATACATCTATAAAGAATGGGCGGGATTGTACCGTGCAAAACAGAATAAACGACTTTATGTCAATGTTGGCTATGGCTTTTTAGGTTATCCGGGACGTGTTGGTATTCTTCCTGAAATTACCATATTCGAATTGTTAAAAGCGCAGGACCCGAAGTTTAAAGCATAAAAAATCCCCTTTGACTTTTCAGTTAATATAGCTATAATTGTGTATTCTGTACACCAGTTATACATGACATGCAATCAACTTTAAACTTTGGGGACTCTCCCCACACACGCGTTAATATTCTTACCGGGGAAAAAGTACTTGTGTCTCCGCATCGTAGTAAAAGACCATGGCAAGGACAAGTGGAGGGTCTTCCGGGAGATAATAGGCCTGAATATGATCCAAAATGTTACTTGTGTCCCACCAATCAACGGGCAGATGGCGATATTAATCCAGATTATAAAGAAAGTTTTGTCTTCGTGAATGATTTTTCTGCTTTACTCCAAGATACAAGCCAGCAAGAATTTAATGAAGATGAATTATTTGTAGCCGAAACCGAAAGAGGAATCTGTAAAGTAATTGCATTCACGCCCCGCCACGACCTCACTCTGCCAGAAATGGATCAAGAGGCAATAAAAGCTGTGGTAGATCTTTGGCAAAAGGAATTTGTGGATCTCTCCAAGGTTGAATGGATCAAATACATTCAGATTTTTGAGAATAAAGGTGCAATTATGGGATGCAGTAACCCACATCCACATGGACAGATTTGGTCACAAAACCATTTGCCTGTAGAAATTCAAAAAGAATGTGTTCAGCAACAGAAGTATTTCGATAAATATCAGCGCACCATCCTGTCAGATTATGTTAAAGCTGAACTAAGTAAGGAAGAACGAATTATCGATGAAAATGATTCATTTGTTTCCTTGGTTCCTTTTTGGGCGGCTTGGCCTTATGAGACGATGATCGTCAGCAAACGGGCTATTCAGAATATTGCTGGCTTTGACGATAAAGAAAAGGCCGATTTTGCGGCTATACTCAAGCTTTTGACGACACGTTACGACAATCTTTTCAAGACATCTTTCCCTTATTCCGCTGGAATGCATCAGGCTCCAGTGAATGACGGCGAACATCCCGAGTGGCATTGGCATATGCACTTCTATCCACCACTGCTGCGTTCTGCAACGGTGAAAAAATTTATGGTCGGCTATGAGATGTTAGCAAACCCCCAACGTGATATTACACCAGAAGTTGCCGCTGAACAGTTGCGAAATTGTTCGACAATACATTATAAATCTAAACAAGATGATAACAAAGGATACAATAGTAAATAAATTTAAAGAGCACTATCAAGAAGAGCCGCTTGTGGTTTCTTCGCCTGGACGCATTAATATTATCGGCGAACATACCGATTACAATGATGGCTTTGTATTGCCTGCAGCGATTGATAAGGCAATTTATGTTGCTGTAAGTAAGCGATCGGATGATACGATCGTATTGTATGCAGAAGACTATCAGGAACGGCACGAGGTGAAAATGGCAGAGATTGCTATTTCGGAAAAACATTGGCCAAACTACATCCTCGGAGTGGTCGATCAGTATCAGAAACGCGGAGCAGTATTAGGTGGATTTAATCTTTATATCGATGGTGATGTGCCGCTAGGAGCAGGCTTGTCATCTTCAGCGGCTGTTGAATGTGCGGTTACCTTGGCCCTCAGCGAATTGTTCAATCTGCAGGTAGAACGACTTGATATTCCCCAGATCGCGCAGAAAGCTGAACATACTTACGCTGGCGTGATGTGTGGTATCATGGACCAGTTTGCGTCTGCTTTTGGTAAAGAAAAAAATGTTATTAAGCTGGATTGCCGTACGTTAGGGTTTGAGTATGTTCCGCTTGATCTGAAAGGATATGAAGTTGTATTATTGAATACCAACGTAAAACATTCATTGGCTTCTACCGCTTACAATACACGCCGAGAGCAGTGCGAGCAGGCCTCTGCGTGGATACAGGAGAAATACCCTGAAGTCAAAAACTTACGTGACGTAACTGTCGAGATGCTGGATGAATTGGTGAAAGAAAAAGATGCCGATATTTACGCTAAAGCAAGCTTTGTTGTCCGTGAGAATGAGCGCGTCGAAAAGTCATGCGATGCACTACGTTCTGGCGATGTTGTTCAGTTGGGGCAATATATTTTCGAAAGCCACGAAGGTTTAAGCAAAGTATATGAAGTCAGTTGTGCGGAACTGGATTATTTAGTGGATTATGTCAAGCAGTTTCCCGAAGTGATCGGAGCCCGAATGATGGGCGGCGGCTTCGGCGGCTGTACGATCAATATCGTTAAAGAAGGTGTATTACCTTCAATTTTGCCAACACTCGAAAAGGAGTACAAACAGAAATTTGATAAAGAACTCTCTGTGATTCAGGTCAGGATTGCGGATGGTACTCGTGTACTGTGATTGGATAGTATTAAAGAGGGGGATAGCAAGTTCATGTTATCCCCCTTTTTTGTTCTCCGCGATAACGATCTAATGGATAGATCCTAGTTAATCTGGTCCAAGGCTTGTTTTAAGTCGGCGATTAAATCATCGATATGTTCGATCCCAACGGAGATGCGTAGCATTCCAAGTGTGATTCCCGAAGCTTCTTTCTGTTCCTTTGTATGATGGCGTCCCCACATACTCGCAGGGTGTACAATAAGGGATTCAACACCACCTAAACTGGCAGCATTGATAAATATGTGCAAGCCATTGATGAGTTTCTGTGCATTTAAAAATGCCTTCTCCTCATCTTTACCATCAACATCGATGCAAAGCATGCCCGAAAAGCCTTTCATTTGTTGGGCTGCAAGCTCATGTTGTGGATGGTTGGCTAATCCAGGGTAACTGACTTTTTTGATTTTTGGATGTTGATCCAAAAATTCGGCCAGCTTCAGCGCATTGGTATTGATCTGTTTGACCCGTAGACTTAGCGTTTTTAATCCGCGTAACAATAACCAGGAGTCAAGCGGTGCAAGTGATGCCCCTAAAGCGACAGACCGTTTCCATACACGCGCAATATAGTCTCGTGTGCCGCACACGATACCTGCAGTGAGATCACTATGTCCACCCAAATATTTCGTAGCGCTATGTACAACGACATCAATTCCAAAATCTGTCGGTGTTTGGTTAATGGGGGAGGCAAAGGTATTATCGACCATGCTCTGAATCCCATGCTTTTTGGCGAGTTCTCCGATCGCTTTTAGATCCGTGATATAGAGATTGGGATTGGATGGAGTCTCTATATATATCAGCTTGGTATTTGTCTGAATAGCTTTTTCAAAAGCTGAAACATCTGTTTGATCCACAGCAGTAACTGTAATGCCATAATCCGTTAAGAACTCCTTAAAGAAAATAGCCGTTCCGGAATAATGTGCATGTTGGGCGACAATATGATCTCCCGATTTAACGATGGCCAATATGGCCGTACTGATCGCTGCCATACCAGTTGCAAATAACAGTGCATCCTCGGTTTTTTCCAACTTCGCTAAGATGGTAGCCACTTGACTATTCGTTGGATTGCCATGGCGATGATAAAAATAAGGATGCTTTGGTTCGGTAGCGGCTTTAATATACTCCATTGGATCTGGGTCGGCAACGTAGGTTGATGTCTGATAAATTGGAGTGGTTACTGCAGATGTCTGGTTGAATTGCTGTCCTTCATGAACGAGGATCGTTTCAGTATTGCTTGTCATGCTAATGGTGTTTATTGATGCTTATGATGCCTTATTCCTCCATAACAAGATTGCTCAATAGCGAGAGTAAGTAAATTCCCATTTGTGTGGAAGTACTTTTGGTACTATTCGGAACGAATAAGGTGTTTCCTGCATACCAAATATAAATAAAATCTACAGATGGAGTAGATTTTATTTATACGCGGGGTATTTAAATATCTTATAACATTTCTCTCAAGAGGTTCAGTGCATATCCAATGGTATTCACATTGTTCAACGCCAAACGGAGCTGGCCTTTAACTTCTTTCAGGTTGCTAATCTCTGGATGGCTTTGTACAAAAGACAGTACGCGGCCGAATTGATCTGACTCAAAGTAGCTTGATTTAGGATTACTGACAAAGTAAGCTTTCAGCGTATGTTTTTTGTAAGCTATTTTTTCGAAGCCGATCGTTTTACCAAACCACTGCAGACGGAGTGTATTGAATAATTCAAACACTTCACGTGGAATAGGGCCAAAGCGATCTTCAAGCTCCTGCTCAAAGGCTGCCAATTGCTGCTCGTTTTCCAGTTTGGAGAGTTCGGTATACAGATTATATCGCTCCGTAATATTTGTCACATATTCGTCGGGAATCAATACCTCGAGGTCCGTGTCAATCTGTGTAAAAGACACATATTTTCGTTCTTTTTCATCGGCGAATACTTCCGAGAACTCGTCTTCTTTCAGCTCCTGAATGGCCTCGTCTAAGATTTTATGATACATTTCGAAACCGATTTCGGCAATAAAACCCGATTGTTCGCCTCCTAGGAGGTTTCCCGAACCGCGTATATCCAGATCGCGCATGGCAACATTAAATCCAGAGCCCAGTTCAGAAAATTCTTCTATCGCCGAAAGTCGTTTGTAAGCCTCCGGTGTTAAGGTTGACAATGGTGGACTGAGGAGATAACAAAATGCTTTCTTATTGGAACGACCAACCCGACCGCGCATTTGGTGTAGATCGCTCAGACCAAACATATGCGCGTGATTGATAATGATCGTATTGGCATTTGGAATATCAAGACCTGCCTCAATAATCGTTGTTGCGATCAAGACATCAAAATCATGGTTGATAAATTTGAGCATTACATCCTCAAGTTCATCGCCTTCAAGCTGGCCATGAGCCACACCGACCCGGGCTCCGGGGACCAGTTTACGGATTAAATTGCCCAGCTGCGGAAGATCCGCCACACGATTATGGATAAAGAATACCTGCCCACCTCGATCAAGTTCGTAGCTGACTGCCTCGCCGATCAATGTTTCATTGAAAACGTGCAGTTCTGTCTGTACAGGCTGCCGGTTGGGGGGAGGAGTGGAGATAATACTTAAATCGCGGGCACCCATCAATGAGAAGTGCAATGTCCTGGGAATTGGTGTTGCTGTCAGTGTTAGCGAATCTACATTCGCACGCATAACTTTCAATTTTTCCTTTACCGCAACGCCAAATTTCTGCTCTTCATCAATAATCATCAGGCCGAGGTCTTTGAACTTAACATCTTTGCTGACAAGACGATGGGTACCGATAATAATGTCTATTTTTCCTTCGGCAAGCCTTGCTAAGGTATCTTTAATCTGTTTGGTCGTTTTAAAACGGTTGATGTAGTCTATATTGCATGGAAGACCTTCTAGTCGCTCCGAAAATGTACGGAAATGCTGCAATGCAAGAATTGTCGTCGGTACGAGTACGGCAACCTGCTTACTGTCTGCTACAGCTTTGAAAGCCGCACGGATGGCAACTTCCGTTTTTCCAAATCCAACGTCCCCACAGATCAATCGGTCCATTGGATGTGGAGATTCCATATCTTTTTTTACATCGGCAGTAGCTTTCTCCTGATCGGGTGTATCCTCATAAATAAAGGAGGCCTCCAATTCATTCTGTAAGTAGCTGTCCGGTGAAAAAGCATTTCCGTGCTGTGCCTTTCTTTTGGCATAAAGCATGATTAGGTCACGCGCAATATCTTTTACCTTTTTCTTGGTCGTCTTCTTCAGTTTGTCCCAAGCATCGGTCCCGAGTTTGTTCATTTTGGGAACCGTACCCTCCTTACCGGAATATTTGGAAATACGGTTTAAAGAATTGATGTTCACATACAAAAGATCGTTATCTGCATAGATCAGACGGATCATTTCCTGGGATTTACCATTGACATCCACTTTTTCCAAACCTCCATATCGGCCGACACCGTGGTCAATATGGGTAATAAAATCGCCTGGTTTGAGATCCCGTAAATCCTTCAGTGTAATTGCCTGCGAACGTTCGTAAGCTTTCTTGCGTTTATATTTATAATAGCGGTCAAAAATTTGGTGATCTGTGTAGCAGGCCAACTTTAAACTGTCATCTCTAAAACCTTCGCGTAAAGCTTTATGAATTGGGATGAATGTTGCCGATTTGTCGAGATCTTCTAGAATGGTATAAATACGCTCAACCTGTTTCGTTGAATCTGAAAAGATAAGGTTTTGGATGCGTTGGTCTTCATTCTCCTTGAAATTATGGATTAAAAGATTAAAATCTTTATTGAAAGAGGGTTGCGGATGGATATCAAACTTGAATGTATTCTCCGTTTTATAAAAGAATTGTTTGCCGAATTCAATAATTGGGAACTCAAAAAACAGCGCATTGAGGTTTTTTTCGTCTGTAAATTCGTGGGCTGGATTATGCCATTCGGGGTTGTCTTTTTTCTGCTTATCGTTCAATCCTGCCCATAATTTTTCCGCCTTCTTTATGCCCTCTCTAACAATATCTAAGGTGAATTGAGCGTCTTTTATCCAGATCGTGGCGCCCTGATCAATATATTCTAGCAGCGAAATGTGCTGTGATGTCAAGAACTTGGCCTGAACGTTAGGAACAATGGTTACTTTGTGGATCTTTTTGACGGAAAGCTGCGACTCAATGTCAAATGTCCGTATGCTTTCAATATCGTCGCCAAAGAATTCAATACGGTAAGGAAGATCGTTCGAAAAAGAAAAGATATCGACGATGCCTCCTCGTATCGCGAACTGCCCAGGCTCATACACAAAGTCTACACGATCAAAATCATATTCAATCAAGAATTCATTGATGAAATCAATACTTAAAGCGGTATTCTCTGTTATCTCCAATGTATTCTTATCCAAATCACTTCGGTTGATTACTTTCTCCGCAATAGCTTCCGGATACGTAACCACCATTTTAGGCAATTCGGATGTGTGGTTAAGTGAACTTAACGTCTCTGCACGCTGTAATACGTTGGCAGAGTCGGTCTGTGTAAAATCAAATGCTTTTCGATAAGACGAAGGAAAAAAAAGGACCTGTTTATCCAGTAGGCTTTCCAGATCGCTTAAAAAATAAGATGCGTCTTCATGGGTCGGTAAGATAAACACCATTGGACGTTCCTGTAAGTTGTAAGAAGATACGGCTATAAATGCATCCGATGATCCAATAAGTCCTTTAAGCTGAATTTTCGGATTTTTGGATTGCATAGCCTTGGTTAGCGACTGGATGGATTCGCTTTGGCTGTATTTTTCTAATATTTCTTGAATTCCCACGAGCAAAAATTTCGAATAATTGCGAATTTAGCGAAATACTATTAAGTATTGGGTATGAAGTGCTAAATTTTTTGGTAAAAAAAATAGCAGACTTGCTCGTTATGAAAGGTGTGGCTTTTGTATGGACTGAAGTGTATAACCGATGACTGCAGGCGGACATTTATCTCGCTAGGTAAAAGGTATAGGCGAAAGCGAGTAAAACTAGCAATGTAGCTAGGTAAATTAATTTATATTGCTCGTAAGCAGTAACATGAAAGGATCCAATTTTAACGCGGTTTTTGCTATTTCTCATAATTAATTTAGGTCGATATCAATCTTCTGTTCACTAATATAGCTTTTTAGCGTCGTATTACCAAAGCTATCCAATGTATTTTGGAAATCTTCCCGATAGTCGAACTGAAAGTCCTCATGAAGTTTGCTGTATTTGCCTACCGCATGCTTTATACGTCCTGTTATATATTTATGTAATTTGTGCGCAGCAGATTGATAAGAGGAATCAAAAAGTCTGTCGTAATCCACGATCGTTCTTTTCAGGATATAGATTCTAAATTCCACCTCACTAACTTTATCCTTAGTGACTTTCTCGTGTTCATTGACCAGGCCACTCGCCTGTTTGACAAGTTTACTAAGCGCAATAAAATTACTGTGATGTGGCGTATTACCAATCTGGCTTATACTAGTATCGAACAGGTGTGCCAGTTGCTTGCGTAGTTTTTCAATACGTTCCTCTAAGTCATCTGCATTCTCCAATAATTGGAAATGCAATTGTTTGATCAGCATTTTGTCCTTGCTTATCAGACGTACGAGAAGCTTGTCTTTCTCCTTTTGGGGCAAGTCTAGGACAGCCTTCTTTAATTCGGGATCCTGATGTAAGGACATAACGCGTTTTTTTGTGTGAAAGAGAGCGATTGAAATATAAATCAGGCACCGCTATGGGGAGCCTGATTTATAGCAATCGTTTAATATAAGATTCTAAATTTTATTGTATTCTCGATCTGTTTGAGTTGTTTCAAAAGATCTTTATCGTATTCTCCTTGTATATCTGTTACCGCATATCCGATATCGCTTTTGGTCATTAGAAATTGGGCAACAATATTAATATTATTTTGAGCATATACCTTATTGATTTGAGCCATGATTCCAGGAACGTTTTTATGGATATGGAGCAATCTGGTTACCTGTTTCACTTTGGGTAAAATCAGATTCGGGAAATTACGGCTAAGGTACGTGTCGCCATTATTAATGAATTCAGCCATTCGACGAGGAATAAACTCTGAATTCTTCTTTTTATTTTTCTTGTCGTCGAAAACGACAATACCTTTGGCGTTACAGATCTCCTTATTGATGTGACCTTTGATATCGCCCAAATACCCGATCGTTTTTAATTTGTCAGCTTGCTGAAGCAGCTCATCACTGATATCAATATTGCCGCCCAATAGTAGCATACCGACATCTTTGATGTACTTTTCTTCAATGGTATCCTTTATCCGGATTGAAAAGCCATCTCTTTTTAAGATATGAGCTGCTATTTCTGGTACATCGCCTACGATCAAACATAGGATACGATTCTTGGGATAGGATATTGCACGGGGAAGATCATTGACATAGAGGAACTCATCAAAACTTGGTGTAATGAAATCGGCTTTTTCAGTCACGCTTTTACGTTGGATATTCTCAGTGAATGCAAAAAACTTTTCAATCAACCCCGACTCTTTTAATTGGAAATCGGAATATCCGTCGCCAATGCCAAATAACCTTCCTTCAATTTTTAATTGTCTCAATAATTGCACTTTTCCACCTTCATTTGACAGTGGATTCTCTTCGTCAAAACCGATAATATTGCCTTCATCATCGAATCTGAATGTGTTGGCATAGATATTTTCCGTCTTTATATGGTAAGGGGTAACGACAGGTGTAATAAACTCTTTAAAACCTCCTGAAACAATCCATGCGGTGTCAGCGTTTTTTTTGAAGAATTCACGATTTCGCGAAAAAGAGGTGGATACTTTCTTTTTAAGATGTGAAACAAGTTTATCCAGATGAGTTTTATTCGCATTTAAGAGCTTTACGCGGCCAGCCAAAGCTTCGCGAAAAGATAGTTTACCCTCCATCGCGAGATTGGTATACCGCTCGATTTCGAGGTAGATAGCCTCGCGATCGGGGTGATGTTCCAAAGAGATTCGTGCAAGTTCATCAAGTGCTTCTACTTGCGTAAATGTACTATCAAAATCAATGATGTAATAGTTTTTCATTGTATTATTTTTTTATGAAACAATGGTGAATAATGCATCCAAATACTGATCTTCCCTATCGGCATTTCCCTTAAAAACATATTGATTAAGGGAAATAAGAACTAGTTAAGGGATCGTTATAGAATGACTGTTACGCACGATGAATCAAGGTTTGGTTGTTTAATATATTATAGTTTACTGTTTGTTATATAATGCTGCAATTTCTTTTAAGGTTTGTTCCAAAGGACGATAACTGTGATTAAGAAGTGCTTGGATTTTAGCATTGGAATAGTGCAATTTAGCACTGGAAGCAACTGCCGTCTCTTTTGTTAAGGTTGCATTTGATTTTTTAAATATAGAAAGCAAGCTGGATACTGTAGACACAATTTGAAGCATGGTCTCTGACACTTCGATTGTCGGTTCAGGCTTGTTCATTAATACACTCGCAACACTCAAAAGGTCTTTGTTGCTAATATTGAGATTATTGATGATATAGCGTTCCGCAGTAACATCTTCTCTTTCCATCAGCTGAATCATGATGGAAGCAACGTCTTCTACATCAACAACGCCAACGCTTCCTGTTGGGTAAAATCGTAAGCCTTTATCGATCATCGAAAATATAGCTCCAGAGCCTTTATCGCTAGCTGAGGCCCCTAAAATTACAGAAGGATTGACAATAACTGCATTCAAACCTTCTGTTATACCGCGCCACACCTCCATCTCTGCCTGATATTTGGATAGCGAATAGTTAGATGTCAGTGAATTGTGTTCCCATTGATCTTCTTCGGATACTGGAATGTTGTCCCTATTTGTACCCAAAGCGGCAATAGAGCTTACATGTAAGAGACGAATGCCCTTTTCAAGGCAAAGGTTGACTACGTTTGTCGTTCCTTCAACATTCACCTTAAACAGTGATTTAGCATCCTTTTTTTGGTAGGAAACCATTGCAGCACAATGATACACTTTGGTGACCCCTTCGAGAGCATCCTCGAGTTCAAAATAGTTGTTGATATCTGCGTCGACCCACTGAATCAAAGAAGAAGATAACAACGGGGTGGGAATAGTCGATTGAGCTCTTTTAATGGCAATTACGTCAATTCCTTGGTCTATCAACTGCCTAATTAGTGTAGACCCTAAAAAACCTGTTCCTCCAGTTATTAATATCACTTTATAAAGATACTGTTAAAAATAATGTTTTCAAAAGTTAGTTAATAAATGGATATTTGTGTGAATTGTATCTTGAAAAATAAGATATTTTACAAATTATAGCTTATGTCATCACTGTCCGTATTCTTTCGTCCAATTTCAGTTATAAGTTTTGCGCCCGAGCATGGCTTCTTAAATTCTCAACTAGGAAACGTTATTCAAGCCTATGAAACAGACTTTCCAAACTGGGAAGGAGATAAAAAGCCTCACTTAGCGATTGTCGGGGTAGAAGAAGACCGGGCTTCTCTGAATAATAACGGAACAGATAAAGCGCCAGATGCCGTACGAAAACATCTATATGCGCTGTATCAGGGGGATTACAAGATGAATATTGTTGATCTGGGAAATATCAAAGCAGGCAATACAATTCAAGATACCTATATTGCTTTAAAATCCGTAGTTGAAGAGCTGGTGAAAGAAAATATTGTCCCTATTATCATTGGAGGAGGGCAGGATCTTACTTATGCACAATATTTGGGGTATCAAAATTTGGAACGGAAAATAGAGCTAGCGGTTATCGATGCACGTTTTGATATTGATCAGGAAAATGCTGAAAATGTAAGCTTGACGTCTCGCTCTTATGTGAATCATATTATCCTACATCAGCCAGACTATTTGTTCAATTTGAATTCCATAGCCTATCAAACCTACCTCGTCAGTAAGGAATCTATCAATATGTATGATAAGCTATTCTTCAACGCAACACGAGTAGGTATGATTGCTGGTAAAATGGATCAGTCAGAACCGCTCATTCGCGCAGCCGACCTCATTAGCTTTGACATTGGTGCCATTCGATCTTCCGAAGCGCCAGGAAATGCCAATGCAATTCCGAATGGCTTATATGGCGATGAAGCTTGCCAACTTGCACGTTATGCTGGGATGTCGGATAAATGTTCTTCCATTGGTTTTTATGAATTCAATCCAACATTTGATCCAATGGAGCAGACAGCGATGTTAGTATCTCAAATGATATGGTGCTTTATTGATGGCTACTATAACCGTAAGCAAGATACGCCTTTGTATCCCAAATCATCTTATATCATCTATCGTACAACACTGGAACACGAAGCTCACGAGTTGGTCTTTGTGAAGAGTAAAAAATCAGACCGTTGGTGGATCCAAGTTCCCTATTTTGGTTCAAAATCGGTCAATGAGCGCTATTATCTCGTCCCATGCCGTTATGAGGACTACCAATTGGCGATTTCTGGCGAAATGCCTGACCTGTGGTGGAAAACACATCAAAAGTTACAATAATGTGGCTTTGAATGAAATCTCGCTGTTATACTTTCCCATAAAGGGTAGCTTTAGATTAAGAGGAGTGTTGACATGCTGTGTGCGCCGATAAAGGATTAAACTTTATTGCTCTTTAGAATCGTGCTCCACCCTTAAAATATGGTCAGTTATATGTAATTAAACGTAATGGCAAAATATCATCAAGGATAATTTTAGCCATCTTAAGAAATACAAATCATGGAAATAGTTTTCTTTGCAGGAATCGTCCTGTTGTTAGTCATTTTGATAGTCTTGGTGCTCAAAAAGAATAACCAAGCCACTATTGAGCCTGGGTATAGTAAAGAAGTGGAAACACTGAAAATTGAGCTCGCTAGATCCCAACAGCGGGAGCAAAGCTTGTTGGAAGAGCGTTCGATGCTAAGAAATGAACTGGAAAAGGAACGAGAAAATCTTTTGGTTGCCGAACGTTCTTTAGAAAGTACACGTTCATTTTATGAAGCGCAGCTTGATAAATACCAAGAGCAAAAAAATGAAATCGCCGAAATCAAACGGCAGTTCAATAATGAATTTCAGGTTATAGCCAATAAAATATTGGAAGAAAAGACGCAGAAATTTACAGAAACTAACCATCGTTCACTGGGCTTGATCTTGGACCCATTGAAAGAAAAGATCAAACTTTTTGAAGAAAAAGTTGAAAAAAATTACAATCAAGAAGCAGCAGAAAGGAATTCTTTAAAGGGAGTTGTTCTCCAGCTGGTTGAACAGAGTCTGAAAATCAAGGATGAAGCCAATAGCTTGACCAAAGCCTTAAAAGGAGATACCAAAAAACAGGGAAATTGGGGCGAAGTAATTTTAGAAAGGGTGTTGGAACGTTCGGGACTTATGCGCGATCGTGAATTTAGATTACAGGTATCTCTTATGGATGCTGAGGGAAGGAGAATGCAGCCGGATGCAATTATTGATCTCCCCGAAGATAAACACTTAATTGTAGATTCAAAAGTCTCATTGGTTGCCTACGAACGTTGGGTCAATGCCGAGACAGATGAAGATCGAGCAATTTTTTCAAAACAGCACATACAATCCGTAGAAAACCATGTGAAAGAACTTTCCGCAAAAAACTACCACGAGTTATATGGTATTGAATCACCGGAATTTGTATTGTTATTTATGCCGATCGAATCAGCTTTAAGTATGTCAGTGGTTCAGAAACCAGATTTGTTTAGTGATGCCTGGGATCGCAAAGTCGTCATTGTTAGCCCTTCAACGTTATTGGCAACCCTTCGTACCATCGCTAGCATATGGAAGCAAGAACGTCAAACTAGAAATGTGATTGAAATCGCCAAAGAAGCAGGAAGTCTTTATGACAAATTTGTAAGCTTCCTAAATGATATGGAACAGGTACAAAACCAGTTGGAACGTGCATTAAAAAGCCATGAAGATGCGACCAAAAAACTGTCCACCGGAGCAGGGAATGTGATTGGTAAAGTGGAGAAATTAAAACGGCTGGGGGCTAAAGCAAATAAACAAATAGATGCTAAATTCCTGGACGAAGAAGATTAACATAAACGGGCTTAACAAATAGTAAGCCCGTTTATAATTTTATCTGTCAGTTCTAAAATCTGTTTGTCTACTAATAATAGTGGTTTTCATTAGAACTCTTTCATTCGCTTATTGATGGAAACATCAACATATGTATCCTTTAATCGGTCAATAGCTTCTTTCTGAACCGTTACATTGGTGTCTGACTCATAATCATGAATAGTCCTTTGGTTTTGGAGTTCATTATCATAGGGATCTTTCCCTGCTAACAGTTTTACAATTACCGGCAAGCATTCAAGAAAGACAAAAAGCAAAGCAATAAAAAATACAGCGTTCGCATTTGACTCGTTGACTTTACCATTGGCATCATACCGGAGATTGCCTAAGGCCGAGTTGCGATCGGCAAAACCAGCTACATTCACGGCGCTATCCAGCGAAGCGTTCGATAAAACTTTTTGATCCAATATACCTTCAAATTGTTGCTTTTGGCGTATCGCGTTCTGCTGGAGTGTTATTTTGTTGCGTAGCGTGTCCAAGTAGCCCTCTTTTTTCTTCAATTCCTCTTCTTTCATCTTTGCATAAGGACCATAGCCCATTACACCCGATGTTTCGGTCGTTTTGTTTCCAAAAATTTCATAATTCAATTTTGTTCGGTCATTTTTTATGCTAGATTCCAACGAATCCCGTTCGGTTGTGATCGATTTTAAAAGGGCCACCTCATTGGCATATTTCTTATTGAATGTACTATTAAGCGTATCAATTTTAGCACGTTGATCGGCGAGAAATCGAACTCGGAGGTTTTCCCGGATCTCTTTGTCAAAGATTTTTAATTCTAATGGCCTTGAGATTACCAATCCAATCAAAATAGCCAATAGAATGCGAGGGAGAGCCTGCAGAAGTTGCATAAAGCCACTTTTCGATTTATTTATACTTAGGACAATATAGCGATCCATATTAAATATCGCTAATCCCCAAATAATACCAAATACAAGTGCTAAAAGCCAGTCAAAAGCTCCCCCACTAAATACAAAATACATGGTATAGCCGCCAGAAAGGCTGGCAAATAATCCCGTGAAAAAAATAGTAGCACCTATGGCTGTGTACTTACTATGTTCTTCTGGATATTTTTCAAGAGTTTCTTGATGCACTCCGGCACATCTCCAAAAGAAACGGTTAATATCGCTCATTAAAATATTTTTACTCAAATTGACAGATTATTTTTAACAAGATTGCGAATAAGTTTTTGTTTTACAATAGGATGACGTTTTACCGTTCTAATTTTACAGTGCCAGTTCAAAGCCGTTCATTTGTCTAATTTTATTATCTTTGAAAAATAACAGGAATAATCAGATAATATGAAGAAAAGACAACTTTTGCCCTTCTTTGCGATAGTGGCAACTGCATTTGTTGGTTGTGAGGAAAAAAAAGTGATGACAGATAATCCTCTTTTATTGGCTTATGAGACCCCATTTAACGTCCCTCCTTTTGACAAGATCAAGACAGAGGATTTTAGGCCAGCTTTTGATGAAGCTATAAAAGTACATAATTTGGAGATTGACACAATAGTCAATAATTCGGATAAAGCAACATTTCAAAATACGATAGTTGCACTTGAAAATGCAGGTAGGTTGTTGAACAATGTATCTACTGTATTTTATAATCTAAATAGCGCCAATACAAATGACAGTATTCAGGCGATAGCAAAAGATCTGGCGCCTATTTTATCGAGTCATTCAGATGAAATCTCGATGAATAGTAAATTATTCGACCGTATTAAAACCGTATGGAGTAACCGAAATACATTGGCACTTGATGAACAGGATAATAAGCTCCTGGAGGAAACTTATAAGAGCTTTGTACGTTCTGGAGCAAATCTTAAGGATGCCGATAAGGAAAAAATGAAAAAGATTAATGCTGAACTTTCAACATTAACAACCCAATTCGGACAAAATTTGCTTGCTGAAACAAATGCGTATATGCTCGTAGTTGATTCAGCTAGTCAATTGGAAGGATTGCCAGAGTCGTTGAAAACAGCGGCTGCTGAGGAGGCCATAGCAAAAGGTAAGAAGGACAAATGGGTTTTCACTTTACAGAATCCTTCAATTATGCCTTTCCTACAATATTCAAAAAATCGCGAGTTGAGAAAGCAGCTTTGGGAAGCATATCAGCTTCGTGGGAATCAAGATAATACAAACGATAACAAAGCAATTATTCAAAAAATTGTCAACCTTCGTCTCCAGAAGGCAAAATTGTTGGGCTATTCATCCCATGCAGCCTATGTCCTGGAGGAGTCCATGGCCAAGAATCCAGCCAATGTGTATGCGTTGTTAAATAAGTTATGGAGTCCAGCGTTGGCGAAAGCGAAAGGTGAGGAAGCAGATATTGCGAAAGAAATAGCCGCTGAAGGTGGGAATTTTGCAGTAGCACCCTATGATTGGAGATATTATACAGAGATTATTCGCAAAAAGCGATTTGCCTTGGATGAGGATGAGATTAAACCATATTTAAGTTTGCCTGCTGTCCGAGAAGGCGCATTTGGTGTAGCTAATAAATTATACGGTTTGACATTCGTCGCTTTAAACAATGTCCCAACTTATCATAAAGATGTGGAAGTATATGAAGTCAAAGATAAAGACGGTTCACATTTAGGTCTTCTATATGCTGATTTCTTTCCGCGCGAGTCTAAACGCGGTGGAGCTTGGATGACCTCTTACCGTAGCCAGTCGACAGAAGACGGAAAACGTGTCGCGCCGGTAATTTCCATCGTATGTAACTTTACAAAGCCAGTAGGAAAGAATCCAGCACTTTTAACATTTGATGAGGCTACTACGCTGTTTCACGAATTTGGGCATGCTTTACATGGGCTCCTATCCAATGTGAGATACAGATCGATGGCCGGAACTTCCGTACCACGTGATTTTGTTGAACTGCCTTCGCAGGTGATGGAAAATTGGGCTGCAGATCCTGAGGTGCTCAAAACGTATGCAAAACATTTTAAAACCAAAGAGGCAATGCCAGATTCATTGATTCAGAAGATGGAGAAAGCTGGTACTTTTGACCAGGGATTTGCAACAGTTGAATACCTTTCGGCAGCATTGTTAGATATGGATTACCACGCTACGACAAAGCAGATTTCAAAAGATATCAATGGCTTTGAAAAAGCTGCAATGAAGAAAATAGGTATTATTGATGCGATTATCCCACGCTATAGAAGTACCTACTTTCAGCACATCTTCGCGGGTGGATATTCAGCCGGTTACTACGCCTATATCTGGTCTGAAGTATTAGACTCGGACGCTTTTGCAGCTTTCAAAGAAAAATCATTATACGATCAGGTAACAGCAGATTCTTTCCGCAAAAACATTCTTGAAAAAGGAGGTACAGATGATCCTGCCAAAATGTACCGCACGTTTAGGGGTGCGGACCCAGATCCAAAATATCTATTGAAGAAGAGAGGTTTAAACTAATCTTTAATGACTAAAAGGCGATATAGAAATATATCGCCTTTTTTTTGTTGATGTACTTGTTATTATAAAAACTATTCTTACATTTGAATATTATTTATAACAAGTCTAAATAAATAAATATGTGTGATACGAAGATACTAAGCCAAAGAGGGGATACCCATATCAGTGTTTGTCTCAAGTGTCAAACCTATTATATCTGGCAACAAAGTTTTGTACTGACATTTACAAAGAATAAGTTTGTTGATTTTTTGAACATGACACGAAGCACGGGTGATGAGCTCTTTTTTAGTTCTTTTCCGGACGGCGAATTTCGATTAATCATGAAGACACCCTATCCAGATATTGTATTTTCTTTTGACGAAGAACAATGGCAAAATTTTCGAGACGCACTCCAAGAATCTTATTATATGAATGAGTTTTATGGAATGCTGAATAATTAAGATAAAAAGTCCTGTTGCATCGCTTGTGTTTCATCTCTCTTTCCTTATGCGTTGACAACAGGCACAAACAAAACCCTCAGTTATACTTGCATAAGTTCATGCGGATATATCCTGAGGGTTCTTATTTATATCTATAATTCTTTGTATGTTTCCGAAGTATCAATTTTTAAGCAGATAGATGGTGCCATTCAATATAATGGCATAGCTTTTTAAAACATTTTTATCTAATTTTACATTAAAAAGCAAACGGTTTGATAAAGCAGGAAGTTATTGACAAGGTACTGGAAACAGCACGGATAGAAGAGGTGGTGGGCGACTTCGTTGATTTAAAGAAACGGGGGACGTCTTTGATAGGAAATTGCCCTTTTCATCATGAAAAGACACCGTCCTTTCACGTCTCTGTTTCGAAGGGTATCTATAAGTGTTTTGGATGTGGTGTTGGTGGAGATTCCCTTAAATTTGTGATGGAACTGGAAAAGTTTTCTTATCCGGAGGCCATCCGTTATTTAGCCGATAAATATTCGATTCAAATAGAAGAGGTTGAGCGTTCTCCTGCTCAGCTGGCAGCACAAGATAAAAGGGAAAGTCTGTATGTACTGAGTGCGTGGGCCGGTAAGTTTTTTGCCGAACAGCTCTGGAAAACTGAAATGGGGCAGGTCATTGGACTCAACTATTTTAAAGAGCGGGGCTACACTGAGGATATCATTAAAAAATTTGAATTGGGCTATTCGCCGGAGGAATGGACCGCATTGGTCGACAAGGCACAAGTAGCCGGCTTTCATGCCGATTATTTAGCAGCAAGTGGCTTGGCCATTGAACGTGACGATAAATCATTATATGACCGATTTCGTGGTCGGGTTATGTTTCCTATACATAACTTGACGGGGCGCATCATTGGCTTCGGGGGGCGGACGCTAAAGACCGATAAAAAGATTGCCAAATATGTAAATTCTCCGGAAAGCGAAATCTACCATAAATCAGATGTTCTATATGGATTGAATTTTGCAAAAAAGGCAATTATGGAGGAGGATAATTGCTATTTGGTAGAAGGCTATGCAGACGTTCTTTCTGTCCATCAAGCTGGAGTAGAAAATGTTGTTTCCTCCTCTGGAACGTCATTGACAACCGGTCAGATCAAGCTTATTTCTAGGTTTACAAAAAATGTGACCATTCTTTATGACGGAGATGAAGCGGGTATTAAAGCTTCTCTACGCGGTACAGATATGCTGCTCGAGGAAGGTTTAAACGTCAAGGTATTGCTTTTTCCTGATGGCAATGACCCCGATTCTTACGTGCAGAAGTTTGGTGCTGCAGCCTTTAAGGATTATGTGAAATCCAAGCAGCAGGACTTTATCTTTTACAAAACTAATATTCTACTTCGCGATGCCAATAATGACCCAATAAAGAGGGCTGAGGTAATTCGTGATGTGGTCGAAAGTATTGCATTGATTCCAGATGAGATTAAGGTCTCTGTTTTTATTCGGGAATGTAGCAGCCTTTTGGATATCGAAGAACGGATTTTATTGGCCGAGCTCAATAAAATACGGCTAAATCGGGCAAGAAAAGCAGATAAGGATGCAGCACGGAAACCTCAAAGCTCACTGCCAAACGCCGGCGTGTCGCATGTTGGAATGGATGGTCCGCCTCCGGATTTCTTTATGACTGACGATGAGCGAGGCGGAGTTGCCCCTATGGAGTCCATTGAGCAGCCGGCACAGCTGACATCGGAAATTCTCCAGGAACGTGAGATTGTACGTATTTTAATCAACTATGGTGACTATCTAGCTACTTGGGAAGGCGATGGAGATATTCCTGTAGCAGGCGTATTATTGGGAAATATAAGCGATATTGAGTTTAAAGACAAAGCCGCAGCCTATATTTTGAAAGTGTATCGAGAGGCTGCAGCAAAGTACGAGATTCCTGATGCCAAGCAGTTCTATTCCAATCCGGATCCGTCAATCTCGGATTTGGCAATTAATAGTGTTGCCAGTAAATATTCGCTCAGTGAAAATTGGAACGACGATAAACGTAAAATTTATGTAACGCAAGAATATGAGCATTTAAAACCGCTTGTTGTTACGGCGATCTATCGAATTAAAAAACGTAAAATTGAAACCGAAATGCATCATATTCGTGAAGAGATGAAACACGAAAAAGATGAGGCAAATTTGGAAGTCCTTATTTTTAAATATCAGAAGCTAAAAGAAGCTGAAAGGTTGTTGGGTGGGTTTCTGGGAAATACTATTGTAAAGTGATCAACTGTTATGGCCAAGCATCTTGAAACGGGCAATTGGGGTGAACAAATTGCGATGGAATACCTCGTAGAGAAAGGCTATAAAATAGTGTTAAGAAATTGGCGATTTAAGAATTTAGAGGTAGATTTGATCGTGAGGGACAAGGATACACTTGTATTTGTTGAAGTTAAAACACGGTCGGGAACTGATTTCGGCGAACCTTACGAATTTGTAGATGTAAAAAAGCAACGTCGACTGATTCGTGCTGCCCAGGCTTATATCCTTAAAACCCATTACACCGGTGAGCTTCGATTTGATGTTGTCTCCATAACGAGATCCCCCAAAGTTGAACTCAATTATATCAAAGATGCGTTTTGGGATAGTTGAATACGTACTTATAAATAATTATACATAGATGAGAAAAATTACTTATTTTATGGCAATTGCAGCACTTGCTTTTGCTTCTTGTAAGTCAAAAAAATCCAGTTTGGAATTTGCATCTCCTGGAGCAAATCAAGCTGTTTTAAAAGGTGCTCAAGTGCAATTGAAACTGAAATTTGAATCAGTGACAATGGACTCTGTAGCTTATTTTGTAGACGATAAACATGTGGGCTCATCAACCGACACCACGGCGATTACCGTAGATACAAAGGACATGGCTTATGGTACACGGAATATTTCCGCTTTGGTATACAACGCCGGAAAACCTGATTCTGTTTCCAGTACCTTTTACGTTGTACCCGCAAGCGCAAAAAACTATGGTTTTGAGGTAGTGAACAAATATCCGCACGATACGACAGCATTTACACAAGGTCTACAGTTTGCAGATGGTGTTCTCTATGAATCGAATGGGCGCTATGGCGAGTCTAACCTGAGAAAAGTTGATCTAAAAACAGGTAAAGTACTGAAAGAGATTAAATTTGATGAAAAGACATTCGCAGAAGGAATGACCTTGGTTGGTAATAAGTTATTTATGTTAACTTGGCAACAAGGAGAAGGATATGTCTTTGATAAAAACTCTTTTGTAAAGGAAAGTTCCTTTAAATATGAAAATAGTAAAGAAGGTTGGGGTCTAACCTACGATGGTCAGCACTTGATTAAATCTGATGGCTCCAATAAGCTATACTTTTTAGATGCAACAACCGGTAAGGAGTTGAATGCTATCGGAGTTTACGACGAAGCCGGGCCAGTGGATGAACTTAACGAACTGGAGTATATAGACGGCAAAGTCTATGCAAATGTCTATCAGAAAGATGTTATTGTTATCATCAACCCACAAACAGGAGCAGTAGAGGAGCGGATTAATTTGGTGGGCATTTATGAGCATACGTCTGCTTACGATAATGAATTGAATGGCATCGCTTATGATGAGGTGGGCAAACGCCTATTTGTAACAGGTAAGCTATGGAATACGTTGTATGAAATCAAAACCGTTGAAAAATAGCGTTCCAACAATATACTTTCCTCATAAACATCATGTGATGCAATCAATTTATAAAAACGGAATGGAGGTGTGGTTTTAATAAAAGTGAAAGGGGTTATCCAAATGGCATTTGATAACCCCTTTTACTTCGAGAAGTTTTGCATTCACCATTTGATATATGCATTCCCCTAAAAAGTCGTCTATATACCACTTGATAGGTAAAGCTAATGTAAAAACGTACCGACATTAAAAAAGGAATGCAGATAGACCACATTCCTTTTTTCTTTTGATTCCTAATTATTTACTAGTACACAGGTGTAAACATCCATGTGTCGTCAAGTGGATTTGTACCATTTAATCCGGTAGAGATAAATCCATTTGAACCAATAGCAAAGCTGATTGCGTTATACCTTGCGGAGCCAGCTAAAGCAGTATTTTCTGTCGTCCAATAATCTCCACTTGCTACATATTTATATGTTGTGTTTTGAGCAACAGAGTTCTTCAATCCACCTACTAAAAATCCATTGCCACCAATCGCAAATGTAGAAGCATTAGAACGCGTCAAATCGTATGAATAAGTTCCGTCCGAACGTTTAAGTGAATTTCTAGTAATCCATCCGCTTTTGCCATCGAATTGGCGAAGAGCTTCTCCATAACCATAAGAAGAAACACCACCACCTACGTAAGCTACGTTATTGATTACAAAAGCAAATGCACCAGTTACTTTATTAGGAAAAGTGACAGCATCAATTTCTGTCCATACGTTGGTTGCTGGATTATACTCAAAAAATCTATTTTCATTTTTTGAACCACCCTGCGTACCGTTTGTGGCACCAGTACCTACATATCCTTTTCCACCTACCGAAAAAGCAACTGCACCATTTAATGCGATTGGTAAATCAGCTATTTTCTTCCATGTTTCTGTTGCGGAGTCAAATGAATAAAAATCACTTAAAGCGTTTGTACCATCATCAGTTCCGCTACCGACATAGCCAATTTTTCCTATAGAGAACCCCACTGCGCCACTTCTTGCGATACCCGGGAAATTAGACGAAGTTGGAAGAGATATCCATGATTTTTTATCTGCGTCAAATTTTTGCACATCAACTGCTCTAACCTTATTGTTGATTAATCCAGTCGTTGCATATACCTTATTATCGATCACGAAACTCGCAGCACCAGATCTAGGATCACCACTAAATGCTGCTTGAGCAGACCACTCTGTAGTTTTGTCGGTTTCATCGTTGTTATCTTTTTTACAAGAAGAAAAAGATGAAACGGTCAATACAAGAGCTGATAGAATGAGTAGCCAATTTTTCTTGTTCATAAATTATTGAAATTTAGTATAAAGGATGTTTAATTTAATTTTTGGTTCATTACCCTGTTTGGACAAGATCAATCTGTCGCCTGTTGCAAAAAGATTCTGCAACGGTAGAGATACGTATAACGACGTATTTTTATAAGTTGTCTTAAATCTGGTTAAATATTCAATCAAATTAAAAGTATATTTACCATAATTTGTATTGTCGGAGACAGCAACTGCTTGTTGAACTTCATTAGGATTACCGAAAGGTGGATGCAGTAGACCAATTGGGTTACCTAAACTATTTGCAATCATGAGTACCAAACTTCTTGGTTGGGCAAAATTCGTTTGAGCGCTATTTTCTGCCTCAATGACTAATTCAGCTTTATTGATTGCAATCGTCGGATCATTCACTAACTGTAGTAACGTAGGAAATTCTATTTTTGCTACAACCCCTGTAGATCCTTCTATAAAGGTATAACCATCTGTTTGGCCGCTAGCTATCTCCGGGTTTGATAAAGTCATTGAAGCAAACTTGGTTGCTGAACGATCCGCTTCAACATGATTATACTGAAAACCTCTATTATCAATGTTAAAATATTGTTTCCCTGAAGTCTTTGCGCCCTGCGCATTCATGAAGGAGTAATGTACCTGTAGATAAATTGTATCTTTAAGTCCGATCATTGTTGTGTTCCCTGCATCAGGAACGAGCGCTAAACCTTTAAAATATTCTTGAAAACTTGAACTAGTAGAAACTCTATTATCTTTATTTTTGATCAGTGAAAACAATTCATTACTGATCATATCGTTGAATCTAAAATGAAGTGAATCAATCGATCTAACACGGGGTCTGAATGAAATTTCCGCTAGATTATTAGTCTCGTAAGCAAATTTTTTCGTGCTTGCAATACTTAGTGAAGGCAGATAATAAGGACGCTCATAAATAGGTTTAGTAGGGTCGAGCTGAGTTTGCGTGATATCTTCCGAAACACGGTGAACCGAAATTTTTTGCATTTGAGTCGTATCACCATAATAATATTTGTTGAGCGGCATCACCAATGAAACAGAATCCAGTACCGCATCATCCGGTAAGGTAGCACTGTTAATCGTACCGATTCCCAAACGCATATAAGAAGTCGATTTCACGCTTCCTGTGACATCATTTTTATTCTTCCCGACTAAAATCATCCCGGTAGCAGACGATGGGACGATATTCAATTGATAAGTAGAAACTTTGACGGAAACGCTATCAATAGGTACTAAGCCGATTGTTTCATTTCTCGAACTATCCAAGGAGAGTGAAACGTCTTTATTACAACCAACAAAAGCGGCCAATGTAAAAAGTGGAAGTAAAAATTGTATACTACGTCTCTTAAAGTCTTTAATCATATTAATTTTTGAATAGTGCAAAAGTAATCAATGACAACTGTTAATCAGTGTTATATTTTGTTAAATATGGTTAATTACCACAGCGATTGCAAATCTAGTAATTTAAATTTGTTTTAGTTATGGGTAGAAGATTTAAATTACTGATCAGTTTGATCGTTTTAATCGGGGTAGGAATTACTGTAGTTCTGGGGATTTGGCTTTATGGAAGTTATACCAATCGGCGGGATCTATTTCTATCCACAGCTGAGCGTTCACTATTCAACGCAGTTCAGGAGGCGTACCAGGCTCGCAATGGAGACCGGCAATTGGATGGGCGGGAGGCTGATCGGAATCGCCTCCTACAAGATGTAAAACGAGAGCTTTCGGGATTATTGCCCGCTTCAGAGCTCGATAGGGCTTTACAACGAGTAAATGCCGAACGGCCTAAAAACGAGCGTTTTGAACGTGAGAGCCACAACAAACGAGAAAAAATATTTCCTAAAGATCGCGAAGGACAGGGTGCAATCATTCCGCCCTTTTTGTTCCGTGACTTTGATATGAATACAGCTAATCTCAATTTGATCGAAAGAAAATTCAAAGAATCTTTAAATAATAAGAGCATATCAGTGCCATTTGAAATGGCTATTGTTACGATTCCTCATGATCAAATCAAAGACGTGCGCCGCAAGTACCGTGAAGCAAATCTCGCTTGGACGAGGCCGATGATGGTCAATCCGCAAAAAAATGAATTTCTTGTTATCAAATTTCAGGAGGATTGGAAGTATCTCTTGTATAGCTTGAGCTGGCAGCTACTCATCTCGTTGCTATTGATAGGGCTGCTGCTGGGCACATTCTTCTATCTGATGAAAACGATTCTAAACCAAAATAAAATGGCCGAGCTCCGTAAGAATTTTGTCGACAACATGACACATGAGCTTAAAACACCAGTATCTACAGTCATGGCAGCCATAGAAGCTATACAAATGTATGGTGTAAAGGATGATAAGGAAAAGATGAATCGGTATCTGGATATTTCTAAAAGAGAGCTGGAACATCTGTCCAATATGATCGAAAAGGTTCTTCAGATGGATATTGATGCCAACAGGGGGATTGTTTTACAACGTTCGGATTTCGATCTTGTAGCCATGGTGGAAGGAGCTATTCAAGTTGCCCAACTGAATAAAGCCAAAAAAGTGGATTTTAACCTTATTACGATACCGGATAAGATCATGATCAATGGCGATGAAGCCCATTTAAAAAATGTGGTCAATAATTTGCTTGAAAATGCGATAAAATATGCTGGACAGGAAGTTTATATTGAGGTGGAAGTAAAGGAAATGAAGGAAAATGTCCATATTCGTATTACAGATAATGGCAAAGGGATTAGCTCCGAATACCATAATCAGATTTTTGATATGTTTTTTCGGGTCCCGTCCGGTAATCTACACGATGTAAAAGGATTTGGTTTGGGCCTTGCCTATGTCAAGCAGGTGGTAAAAAGGCACGATGGGAAAATTACTGTCGAAAGTGAGCTTAGCAAAGGAAGTACCTTTCGTATTCTCTTACCTCATTAATAAATAGTGATATATACGTCTGAAAGCAAATGCCATTATATAGTGAGTTGTTAACAAGTGAATTGCACCAAATGGTTTTTGAAACGAGGAAAAAATATATTTTAATTGAATCATTTACGCTATGATTGAAATTTTATATGTAGAAGATGAGCCGAGTCTCGGAATGATTGTTGCCGATAGCCTAGAAGCAAATGGGTTTCATGTCACCCATTGCAGCAATGGGCACGAAGCCCTGGAAGCATTTACAGCGACTCGGCCAGATATTTTGGTTGTTGATGTGATGATGCCCGTCATGGATGGCTTTACATTGGCAACAAAGATAAGGGAATCAGATACCCAAATACCCATTATATTTTTGACCGCCAAAGTGCAGACAGAGGATGTTGTGAAGGGATTTCGTCTGGGCGGAGACGATTACGTCAAAAAACCATTTAAGATCGAAGAACTCGTTGTGCGTATAGAGTCCTTATTAAAAAATAGCCCAAAGATGCTCTTCGGTCAGAAACTTATGATCGGAGACTATAGCCTCGATAGCCTAAAACATCAGTTAACGTATCAGGGGGAGGTACTCAAGTTGTCTTTCCGCGAAAGTGAACTACTGCGGAAGCTATACGAACAGAAGGATAAAGTCATTCCACGGGAGGATATCATGCGGGCCTATTGGAGCCATGATAAGTATTTTACAGGACGTAGCCTGGACGTGTTTATCAGCCGGATACGAAAATACCTCAGTCAAGATGAACGGATCAAGATTATCAATGTCAGGGGAGTTGGCTATATGCTTACCGTTGATTGACCGAAGTGTTCCACGTGGATTGATCTAATGGGCATTTTAGGCTAACGACGAGTTTTCATCTCTCCTTTTCCGCCAAGACCCCGAAGATGATAAATGAAACTTAATACCGCGTAGCGCGTTATGGCATTGGACTCCGAAACGCGTATCCAAAGATCGTTGACCTGCTGATTGATATTTTTATTGTCATTAAATAGATCAAATACCGTAAGATTGATTTCAGCGTTCCTGCGCTTAAATAGTTTTTTGCCCACAGAAACGTTCCATAGCAAACTTGTTGTACTCGGTGAATTCAGGATACTACCATTGTAGAGGTAGTTGAACGTTGAATTGAGCGTCCAGGTTTTTAACAGGGTTAAAGCGATAGAATTACCGATGGTATGCTTATAGACTGAATAATTGGACTTCTCGGTCGCTGAGTTCTTGGAAAATGCTATATTTCCATTGTAATCCAATCCAATGATAACGTCTTTACTGAATGCTGTATTGACGCCAACGCGTTGACCCATTCCATATGTTTGCGCGTTGACCTTTTCGAGATTTAACAAAGTGTAATTTTGGTTGAAATACATATTGTTGTTCAGGTTTAAGTTGAGCTTCAACGGTTCAAAGCGATACCCAAGACTGTTCTGCCATTTCAGGTTATAAACTCCATCGAAGTTTTCTGGCCTGATATACTGTCCTCCTGGTCCCAATACGACGTCCTCCGTAATTGTGAATGCCGAATCTATGGTGAAAATGGTGTTGGAGATTTTATGTTGAATGAAATCTGCTGTAAAATCAGAGGTGAAGCTTTTCCCCGTGCCCTTATTGATTGATCTGAATTGCAAAACAAGGTTATGGTCATACTCCTGTTTGAGATTTGGGTTTCCGGAGCTGATACGAAGTGGGTTTTGATTGTCTATAAAATCCTGCAATTGCTCGATTGAAGGTGTGTTTGTCTTTGTATTATACCGAAACTCAACCCGTGTGTCCTTATTGAAATTATACTGGAAGTTCAGATTAGGCAGCAGACTGGTAAAGTGACTTTTTGTTGTCAGCGTATTGGGGAATAATTTGTCATTGACTTGCGCTGCAGTCTGATAATCTAAGCCAATCTGAAACCTTATGCTGTCTTTTTTGCTAAATAAGTAGGAGACACCACCGCTATGGTAGACAAAATCATTTCGAAATTCATTGGAAAGACGGTTTTTTAATTCCCCGAGCTGACCTGTTTCAGCTAGGAATTCATAGGTCTTCCGGTCCGAATAACGTGCAGTATTCCGAAAAGTATAATTCCCCTGCACTCGGGAATATTTACCTAACATTTCTGTATAGGCAATTTTGGAACGAAAACCATTATTGTCACCAAGGGAATAATTTCTATTGTTGACCGTATCGACCCGGCTGAATAGCCCATCTTTATAATACGAATTTAGCGCGAAATTTTCAGCATGGCTTTTATTGCTGCTAAATGAGCCATTGATATTAAAACTGATCGTGCGACCGGGTTTGTTAAGTCTTCGCATATACGTGAGGTCTCCGCCCCAGTTGAAATTTTCTACAAAGCTCTTATTCCTGCGGTCAGAACTATTTAGCATCTCGGCAAGATTTAATAAGGTATTGCCCGTCGAGCTACTGTTCCTGTCATTATTTTGATAGGAGAAATTAGGTTGAAAGTCCAGCTTTTGAATAGAATCTATCTTCCAATTCGCGCGGACCGACAGCGCATGGCTGTTGCTGTAAGTATTGTTAAATTGATTCTGGTTGTTGATTTGGTTGGCCCGGTTGCCTGCAGTATATTCTGTTTTGCTTTGGCTGAGTACATTGTTGTCAGTATAGTTGTAGGTGTAATTTGCATTGAAGTCCATCCGGTCATCAAAAAAACGGTCCAAATAATTAAACCCCGCATTGAAACGTGTGGTCACTCCCTGTCCGGTGCGGCCTCTTGTGTTTCCGCGAGGGGCAAAACCATTGGGCTGATTGACATTGTTGGTATTAATGTCAATTGAATATTGCCGTTTAGGATTCATTTTGGTTACCTGTGTATTGATGGCATATTTTCGGTCAGGACCTGCCCCCCCAGAGAGCTTACCGAAATAGGATTTTCTTTTATCGGGTTTGGTGACAATATTGATCACTTTCATCCGTTTTCCATCATCAAAACCACTAAATTTCGCTTGTTCTGTTTTATCATCGATAATTTGGATCTTAGCAATGACATCGGCAGGAAGATTTTTCAACGCCACTTTAGGATCTGTGCTGAAAAACTCCCGACCATCAATAATAATCTTATTGACGGACTCACCCTGAGCTTTAACATTGCCATCGTCATCAATTTCAACCCCAGGAATCTGTTTGATCAATTCGTCGGCATCTGCAAAATCTTGTGTAACATATTTCTTCGTATCAAATTCGAGCGTATCTCCTTTAACCTGTATACTGCTCGCGGCGATACTGATTTCATCCAATACAATTTCAGTGCTACTGAGTTTAAACGTAAGGTCAACGGTTTTACCAAGCAGCTTAACGCGCCGAAGGTCTGTCGTATAGCCCATCGCTTGTGCTGTAACCAAATAGTCGCCGTCGGAAAGTTTGCTGCTGCTAAACTTCCCTAAAATATCTGTAGGAACCTGAAATTTAATTGAATCTTTCACCGCGATGAACGTGATACTTGCAGCCTGGATAGGGCGTGATGTTCTATCATCCAGCAGCGTGCCCATAATATAGTGCTGGGCTAAGACATTTTTTCCCAATAACAACATACTGATCGCTAGGAGCGAGATAGTCCACAAGTTGATCTTCATTGATTGAGCAGCGAATGTGTTTTAATATTCGGTTAATGGTTACATAAATTGATTTGTCAAAAATAGGGTACTATTTGTTACGAATTATTATCATTTTGGTTACAATACCCCCAAGGGAATGGAAAGATTAGATATATTTGCAGTGGAATTAAAAGTCAGCTAAACAAAACCGTATAGCAGATGTAGTGTTATAAGGTTTTGATAAAAGGAATAAAAGATGAAAGAAAGTGTTTTGAGTAGAAAAGAGCGTATTATGAAAGAAGCATTGCTGCTTTTCTCAGATCAAGGCTATACGAATACCTCTACCAAAACGATTGCCCAAAATGCTGGAGTTTCTGAAGCCTTGATCTTTAAACATTTTGGAAACAAAGATGCGTTGCTGGTTTATTTGATTAAATCAGGATATCGCAAAGTGCTTACCCATCACCGCGGCATGATGACCTATCGTGAACCAAAAGAATTTCTGCGCACAATGATCAATCTCCCAAGTAAGCTGGTGAGTGCAGAACCCATATTTTGGCGATTACAGGAGCGTTTGTCTCATCATCCATTTTCAAGACAGCAGCATGAACAGTTTATGAAACCGGTTCAGCCCATTATTCATCGTGCTTTTAAAGAGTTAGGTTATGAAAGTCCTGAGTTTGAAACCGAATTCTTATTGCTGATTATAGATACCTTATGGAAAAAAGAAGCTATCGGCGAATTGGAGAATACCATGGAACTGACCTTGTTTTTAGAGAAAAAGTATAACCTTATTTAGCATACAAGATTCAGTGATTGGTTTTTGCCAAAGAACTGTTTCGTTAATCGCGGTAATCAATTGCCGCCCCGCGTTTTGCTCCCTTAATCCGTAGCGTCAGTACTTTTGCTGCCCCTTCCAAATCTTGAGAAGTTCTTTACAGCCAGTTATGTAATAAAAATGCCGTTTTATGCGTTTTTATATAAAAATATTGCAAAAACAATTTCTTATTCTCCAAAATAATAGCGTTCTTAGTACTTTTAAATACATTATACAAACTAATTTATGTTCAAAAAATTCGGTCTGGCAATATTGGCACTAGTCGGCACAATTCCTTTTTTGAAAGCTCAGGATAAAAAAGATTTTGTGCGCTATATTAACTCTCAGCATGAATGGGTCGATTCGGTATTCAATACTTTGACCCCAAAAGAAAAAGTTGCTCAGTTATTTTTAGTTCGTGCACACACCAATCTGGGGCAAAAGTATATTGACTCCGTCGCACAAGTGGTACAAGACGAGCATTTGGGGGGACTGGTCGTATTTCAGGGCGGTCCAGTACGACATGTGGAGATGTTTAATCGGTATCAGTCACTAGCTAAGGTTCCTTTGATGATGACATTTGATGGCGAATGGGGTTTGGGTATGCGCATGCCGGATTCTACCTTGTCTTTCCCTTATCAAATGACATTAGGCGCCGTGCAGGATAATAAGTTAATCTATCGTATGGGACGTGAGGTTGCCTTAGATTTCCATCGCATAGGGATGCATTTTAATTTTGCGCCCGACGTAGATATCAACAATAACCCCAAAAATCCAGTAATAGGTATCCGTTCTTTTGGTGATAATAAATATAATGTGACGCAAAAGGCAAAGGCTTATATGGAGGGTATGGTGGATGGCGGAATATTGGCTTCCATCAAACATTTCCCTGGCCATGGTGATACCGACGTGGATTCACATTACGATCTGCCGCAGCTTCCTTTTGATAAAAAGCGATTGGATAGCCTTGAAATGTATCCTTTCAAAGAGTTGATCAAGGCTGGTGCTCCCGCTGTTATGGTGGCTCACATGAATATTCCGAGTTTGGACGACACTCCTAATATGCCATCCTCTATTTCCAAGAAAGTTGTTACCGATCTTTTACGCAATGAACTTGGCTTCAAAGGGCTAACGGTTACAGATGCAATGGACATGAAAGGCGTGAAGAAATTTTTTCCAAACGGTGAAGCCGATGTACAGGCCATTATTGCAGGCCATGATTTACTTGAAGTGTCGGAAAATAGCAAACGCGCAATCGATTTAATAATAAAAGCGATTGAAGCGGGACGTATTGCTCAGGCGGATATTGATGCGCGCGTCAAAAGAGTGCTCGCCGCTAAACTATGGCTTGGTTTAGATAAATACCAGGCGACTGCCTTACAGAATCTATATAGTGAATTACACCGTGCCTCGGCAGTTCAGCTTATTGATGAACTTTCAAATGCAGCAATAACCGCATTGAACTCAACAGACAAATTGAAGTCATTCAAAAATGATTTACCCACTGCTATTATTAATATCGGAATCACCGCCAACCAAACTTTTCAAAATGAATTAGGAGCTGCGCTGACCAATGAAACACAATATTTCATTACCGATAGCATGAGTAAAGATGACATTAAGCGTTTGACAAAAGAAATTAAAAAGAATAAGCAGTTTATTATCGCTGTACACGATACAAGACTTCGTCCACGCCCAACGATGCTGTTGAATAAAGATGTGCAAGGGTTGATGAAGAAATTTGCAAAAAAATCAATCTTGACCTTATTCACTAACGCTTATGCATTAGATGGTTTTGAAGCAGCGAAAAAGGCGAAGACCATTTTGCTTGCCTATCAGAATGATGCATTCATGCAGAAAGCAGCAGTAAAAACGATTTTAGGGCAAAATATCCCCAAAGGCAAGCTCCCTGTAACAATTAATAAGAAATTTAAATACGGGCAGGGCAAATAAAGTTTATAGCATCACACCCAAAAGCGCCTCTTCCCAAAATGGTCTCCCTGCAAAGCAAAACCATTTAGGAAGAGGTGTTTTTTTAAGGGTTGGTTTAATTCTCTTCGATGGCTGTCCTACTATCAGACGGCTTACTTTCATTTTTCATTCGGTCTATTGCCGTCACGACATATTTATACTGTTGGTGCGGTTTGATGTCGTCATCGGTATACTGAAGCTTATCTCCGTCAAAGGTGATAAAAATAATTTTTCCCGGATCCTGGATACCGACTTTTTCATCGAGGTTGAATCGATAGATTAGATAACCATAAGCAGACTCCCCATCGCTTGCCATATCTGGCTTTTGCCAAAATAGGGTGTTCATTTTAGCATTGGGCGATTTTTTCACTAAAAGACCAAAAGGTGCATTCGGTGGAATACTGTCTAACCAGGGCATCGCAGGCGGTAAAGCAGGGCTTCGGTATAGGTCATTCCGCATAGAGTCCTGCAATCCAGCAAGGTTATCAGTAAGCGATTTGGAACTGAAATAAATACTTCCCTCCACATTGTGTTCCGCCCTTAAGTGACGTACCTGTCTCGGAATTTGACTTCGGTCTGTCCAGCCGATCTTATTTTCGGTAACACGATAAGCTCCATGGCCCACATAAAAATGGCGGCCATAGGTGTGTTTCTGCCACCAGTCAACTAAGATCTCATACGCCGCTGCTCGATTTTTGAAAGGAAAGTAGATCTGCGGATTGATATAATCAATCCAACCTTCCTGCATCCATTTGACACCATCAGCATATAATTCCCGATAAGCACTCAGTCCACGGGTCTCCGAGCCAGCACTATTGTTTTCTTTGTTGTCCCATACACCACAAGGACTGATACCGTATTTGACATAGGGCTTTACCTTTTTGATAGCGAGACCGAGGTCACGTACCAACAGGTTGACGTTGTTACGTCGCCAGTCGTCAATTTTTTCAATCCCATTATTATATTGACCAAAAGTAATCTGATCCGGTACGGGTGTATTTCTGTTATCAGGATAGGGGTAGAAATAGTCATCGAAGTGGATCCCGTCTACATCGTAGTTCTTAACCACATCCATAATCACATCAATAATGTATTTACGTACTTCGGGAATCCCCGGATTGAAAAGTTTTTTGCCGGCATAAGTGAAGAACCATTCAGGGTGACGCTTGGTAATATGGTCTTCCGAAAAATGAGCGGGATTTAACGTAGTTGAAGCACGATACGGATTGAACCAGGCATGAAGTTCCATTCCTCTCTTGTGAGCCTCATTGATTGCAAATTCCAAAGGATCATAAAATGGAGAAGGCGCCAATCCCTGTTTTCCAGTTAAGTATCTACTCCAAAGCTCTCTGCCTTTTGCATAGAAGGCGTCTGCCGCAGGACGCACTTGCAGAATAATCGCATTCAGTCCCGCACTACGATGTTGGTCCAGTAAATCAATGAATTCCTGTTTTTGCTTTGCCACATTATTGCCAGCCTTTACGGAGGGCCAGTCTATGTTACCTATCGTTGCAACCCATACACCGCGAAACTCCCGCTTAGGGAGCTGCTGAGAATACGATCTAATCGAAAAGAAACAAATAAAAAATGTAAAAAAAGAATATAAAACTGTTTTTCCCGTCATCCTATAAATTATAGCCAACAAAGATAGGGAAGCATTTCTTACTTTTTCGCTAAAAAATGTAAGATGTTTGTTGGATACTTGCTAAAAGAACGTGAGCTTGGTTTTGAAATTGATAATAATGCAATTGCAGGTAACATTGTACTTTATTTGTACTAATTTAGATGCGGTTTTTAATAAAGCAGTGACTTGATCGGCTGACCGCAATAAAAAAAATTATGAGCAAAGAACAAATATCCGTTTTTGATATGTTTAAGATTAGTATAGGACCCTCTAGTTCGCATACCTTAGGACCGTGGCGTGCGGCGCAGCAATTTACAGCTGTGCTCAAGTCAAATGGTGTATTAAACGAGGTCGAACAGGTTAAAATTTTGCTTTATGGTTCTTTAGCTAAGACGGGGGCTGGGCACGGTACTGATATTGCTGTTCTATTAGGATTGAGCGGAGATGATCCTGTCACCTTTGATGTTAATCAAGTTACGCCTAAAGTGGACCATATCAAGGCAAGCGGTAAACTCCAAGTCGCTGGGGAACGAACCATTCCATTTTCCTACCCAGAAGATTTACTTTTTTTATATGCTGAAAGCTTGCCTTTTCATCCGAATGCTGTTACTTTTCAGGCTTTTCTATCCAATGGGAAAGCAATTAGTGAAACCTATTATTCTATAGGTGGCGGTTTTGTCGTGCAAGAAAATGATACCGAAGGTGTTTTATCGGAAGTAGACCTTCCATTTCCTGTAGATACTGCGCAGGAACTCCTGCATTGGACGATGAAAACCGGATTGAAAATTTCCGAGCTGGTCCTCGAAAATGAATGTGCATGGCGTGAAGAAAGCGAAACGCTGGCGGGGGTATTAACTATTTATCAAACGATACAGGAGTGTATCTACCGGGGCTGCCATACAGGAGGGACATTGCCCGGGGGACTAAATGTTGAAAGAAGAGCGGCTAAGCTAAATAAGAAGTTAATGCAAGGGCGTACCTATCAAGATTATACATCTTGGGTAGGCGCAATTCGCGAAGGAGGACAAAACTTTCAATATATTCTGGATTGGGTAAGTTGTTTTGCACTTGCCGTCAATGAAGAAAACGCATCTTTCGGACGTGTGGTGACAGCTCCTACTAACGGTGCATCAGGTGTTATACCGGCTGTATTGCAGTATTATATTACATTCCACGACGGAATGCGTGAAAATAAAATTATACAGTTCATCCTTACGGCATCTGAAATTGGTTCAATTTTTAAGAAAAATGCAACTATTTCTGCTGCAATGGGAGGCTGTCAGGCAGAGATCGGCGTTTCCTCGGCCATGGCTGCCGGAGCGTTGACCGAAGTGCTGGGTGGATCGCAGCGCCAGGTATTGATGGCTGCCGAGATTGCCATGGAGCATCATCTTGGATTGACATGCGATCCAATCGGCGGATTGGTTCAGATCCCATGTATCGAACGCAATACGATGGGGGCTATTAAAGCGATAACTGCAGCACAGTTGGCGTTACAATCGAATCCGGATAAAGCAAAGGTTAGTTTGGATACTGTGGTTAAAACGATGTGGGAGACGGCTCTTGATATGAACGCTAAATATAAAGAAACAGCCGATGGCGGACTTGCCGTCAATATTCCTTTGAGTTTGCCGGAATGTTAATGATTGTCTGAGTCTTTTTGTTTTTTGTATCTTTGAGGCGATAATATATATTCTTATAAATAAAGTCACGAATGAAATATTGCGCAATCGCCTCCGGAAGTAATGGGAACTGTTATTATGTCGCTAAAGACGATTCTGCCATTTTGATAGATGCTGGTATCAACAGTAAACATATTCACCTTCGGATGTATAATTTGGGTATTTTACCCACGCAGATCAAAGCAATTTTCATTACACACGAGCATTCTGATCATATAAGGGGGCTATCCGTATTCGCTAAAAAGTATAATCTACCAGTTTATATCACTAAAGGTAGTTATGAGGGTACCAGGTTGCAACTTCCATCTCATTTGGTACATATCATAAATCACGATGAAGTTGTCGAAATAGGAGGGCTCAAAGTGTATGGTATTCCCAAATATCACGATGCCAAAGAACCGTGCAGCTTTCTTGTTTCGGATGGCACATACAATATTGGTATATTGACCGATATAGGACGGCCCTGTGAAAATGTAGAACATGTTATCCAGCATTCGGATGTATTGCTTCTGGAATCAAATTATGATGAAGATATGTTGCGGATAGGCCGATATTCCTATTTTCTTAAAAACAGGATTAGTAGTGGATGGGGCCATCTTTCAAATCGGGTCGCCGTTGAACTGTTTAATGCCCATAAAACAAAACGTCTTAAACATCTTATTCTCACTCACCTCTCCGGTGAAAACAATACGGTTGATCTTGTACAGCAAACTTTCGAACCGCATTGCGAACGCATCAAGCTCCATGTCGCAACACGATATCAGGAAACTGAATTGTTCGATCTGAAACATGTGCTCGAACAACATTTAGCTGCGTTTTCAATGCCTGTGGCTCTTTCTTCTTAAACTTTAACTCCATTCGCTTCGCAGTTTTTCTTAACCCAAGAAGATAAAATACTGTAAAATAAAAAATATACTTGATTTAAAAAGATTTCCTGTTATATTTGCTCTGTTTTTAATCAGTCTAAATTACATCGGTGTAATAAAAGACGGCTAACAAATACCATGCAATAGACGGCAATCTATTACATGGTACAAATCTACATACAGCGGCAACTGCATGTAGGTGACTGAAACAGTATGCTGTATCAGTTACTCCCGATATACGATATGGAAGAATTTACAAGATAACGAATTTTATCATTTATTCGTTGTTGGACTCCAACAAACCTGGAATTCTCCCATAATAAGTTGAAGAAAAACTAAACATCAATCAACATATTATGAAAATTTTAATTTCATTCTTTACCTTTTTAGCGGTACTGCTGTGTAGTAATAATGGTTATGCACACGCACTCTGGATTGAAACATCTTCTTATGGGACACTCAACCAAGCCCATGAAGTAAAAGTATATTACGGTGAATTTGCAACAAACGAAAGAGATCAGGTCGACAAATGGTACTCCGACGTGAAGGACTTCTCACTAATGTTGCATACTCCTGGAAAGGAGCCCATCAAACTACAGCTGACGAATAAAGGTGATCACTTTAGCGGGTCATTTCAACCTGTCGTAGCGGGAACCTATTTTCTATCCATTGTCAAGGCACCTAAAGATTTGGGTGGTAAAACGAAATATGAATTTTCTTCGCTTGTACCGGTTATCGTTGGAAAACCGACAGTACTTGATTATAGCGTCGTAAAAAATCCATTGCAGATTGAACTGCTTACAGCGAATAACTTAAAAAAAGGTCAAAGCTTGCAAGCAAAGATTACTAGCCACGGCAAAGTTGTGCCTCAAGCCAAAGTATCCGTTTTTTCTGCGACAGGTTGGGGGAAAGAGTTTGTTGCCGATGAGAATGGCCTGCTAACATTTGATGCCCTCTGGTCGGGTCCTTATGTTTTGGAAGCAAGTACATTTGTTGAGGTTGCGGGTGAACATGAAGGGAAACCCTATGCATCAGCATGGCAGGGTAGTACGACTTTTATTACCGTGAAATAGCTGCAGGCCTGAAATATACTGAATAATTAAAGGATCCATTTGAAACATCGAAACAGTAATGGATCCTTTTGAAAAAAGAAGATCTAAAAAAAACATCTACCATACTACATTCATGAATAAATCTTTATCCTTTTTAGCCATTCCTTTGATAAGTTCGGTTTTTTCTGTTGCGCAGGCACAGACGAACAAAGTTATTGAAGGATTTCTTATCAATGAAAAATCTGAGCCCATTTCCGGGGCGACCGTAAAATTGACGAATACTGGTGTCACGACAAGTACGGATAGTGAGGGACACTTCATCTTCGATAAGCTTGCTTCGAAGACCTACCATTTGGAGATTAAAGCGATCGGTTATAGCAAGCATACCATGCAAGTTGTATTGAATGATGAGCGTATACAGTTGGGGCAAATTAGGATGAAGGATCAGTTCGAGTCGATAGATGAGGTAACGGTCTATGGTAAATACTATGAACACTATAAATTCGATAGTATATCGGGATCTTTGCGTCTTAAAACACCAATCTTGGAGTTGCCTCAGAATATACAGGTTATTTCATCCGATTTAATGGCCGATCAGCAAGTATTTGATATTGTCGATGGTATCACCCGGAATATTAGCGGGGCTACACGCCAAGGTCACTGGGACAATCAGTACGCTAACATACGCATGCGCGGATCTAAGATTCCGGCATTTCGTAACGGTATGAATATCGAGGCCTCTTGGGGACCAACTGCCGAAGATGCGAGCATGATCGAACGAATCGAGTTTGTAAAAGGACCAGCAGGTTTTATGCTAGCGAATGGTGAGCCAGGAGGGTTTTATAATGTTGTTACCAAGAAACCAACAGGGAATACTAAAGGGTCGGCAACATTTAATGTGGGAAGTTTCAGTACCTATCGCGCTGCGGTCGATTTTGATGGTAAATTACGGAAAGATGGCAAGTTGTTATACCGTTTAAATATGGCTGCGCAGCAAAAGGATTATTTTACAAAATACAACTACAACAATCGTGTTGTTGTGGCTCCAGTTGTGACGTATAAGGTCGATTCTTTGACGAGTTTAACATTTGAATACACCTATCAGGGATCTACCTATCTGGCAAATGGTAATTATACTTTTTCGCCTAAGGGATTTGCTGATCCAGATATTTCCAATGATTTTTTCTATGGTGACCCTTCGATGGAACCAGGTAAGCTGAAGGACCACAGTGCATATGTCTATTTAGACCGTCAGCTGAACGACCGTTGGAAATTACATGCGCAAATGGCTTATTTCAATTTTGATATGAAGGCGACGAGCACTTGGTTGAACTACATGACTGCGAATGGTGATATGCCTCGTTATTACAGTATTGCGGACGAGCATGGTGAAAATCGCTTCGGTCAGGTTTCTTTAAATGGAGAAGAATATACAGGTAGTGTTCGTCACCGAATCTTAGTGGGCGCAGATTACGGTAACAAGAAGTTTTGGGGCGATTTTGGAACTTTACTCGCTGAAATTCCAGGTACGGCATTGAACGTCTATAATCCACAATATAATATTCCTGGAACAGTTTTTCCTGTAGTTGACCGCTCAAAGAATATCAAGGTGCGCGCCGGAGGTTCCAACTATGTGAATTTAACTAGCTATATGTCTTTCTACGCACATGATGAGATGGCTTTTTTAAATGAAAAGTTACGTCTTTCTTTAGGATTACGTTATACTGTGGCTGAGACGCTGGGAAAAACAGTAGGCACGCAGGTAATACCAGACCAAAATGATAAGGCATTTTCTCCACGCGTTGGGTTGAGTTATTCTATTGACAAATCTACAAGTGTTTATGGGTTGTTTGATCAATCTTTTGTTCCACAGGCTGGTTCTGATTGGGATGGAAATCCTTTCAAACCGGTTCGTGGGAACGATTTTGAAGCTGGTGTGAAAAAAGAATGGGGAGGTGGAAAGTGGATATCGACATTAAGTGCCTATCAGATAAAAAGAAAAAATGCCCTAGCTGACGATTTTGACCATCCAATACCAGGAAGCACAAATAGTTTCTTCAAAATAGCTATAGGTGAGACAACATCGAAAGGTATCGAATTTGATGTAACTGGCGAAGTGCTACCCGGATTGAATGTGAATGCCAACTATGCGTTGACTGACTCTAAAATATCAAAAGATTCAAGAGAAGAGAAGATTGGGGATATTACGCCAAATACCGCAAAACATACTGCCAATGCATTTGTCTCCTATCGTATTCAAGAAGGAATGGTTCGTGGTCTTGGCTTTGTCGGTAGCGTTCAAGGAATGTTTGATCGTGCTATCGGAACCACAAAAGAAAGTAATTTCAAGAATTATTTGCGAACCGATGGTGGTATTAGTTACCAAAAAGGGAGATATAATATCTCTGTAATGGTTAATAACTTGTTGGACAATAGAAAGCTGCTTACAGCAGGCTCTATCACTGCAAAAAATGCTAAAATAGCAGAAAGTGTGAGCTATTATACCTATATCGTAGAAGCGCGACGTAATTTCCGTATGGGAGTTACCTATAAGTTTTAAACAAACGATCTAGATAAAATATAGAACCGATGTATAGTACATTGCTAATCGTGATACTCTGTGGAACCTATCTTTTTTACAGTTCAAGTAAAAAAGTAAAGTTTGGGCCTAGACCACCATGGCTAGAAAAAATGTGCGCACAAACGAAGTTTGTGCGCATTTTAAGCATATTGCTGCTACTCATTCCCTTTGCCGCCTTGCTTTATCTGCAAGGTTTCGGAGCAGGCTTTTTTGCTTTTTTTGCTTATTTCATGTGTATGATGAGTCTCGTGGTTTTATTGAATCCATATCGCTATTTTAAATTGTATCCGATTTTGGGCCTCTATTTATTTAGCCTTTGTGTTGAATTGTTGATTTCCTAACCGATAAAATATGCCTGCTAATAAAAAATACCTCAGTACACCCTTTCAACGGTTCCTGAAAATTACAGCCGGTTTTGTCGGTGGTTATATTGTGATGCTCTCATTTCATGTCTTAGTCACACATATTTTTGAAAAAAAAGATGTTGTTGCTACAGCGTGTCTCACCGGTTATCTATTATGGGCGGTACTGCTCTTATTGGCTTTCCTTGCTAAGAGCGGATGGAAGATATGGGGGATATACTTGCTTTTGGCAGTAATTTTCTCTTTGCCTTATTTCTTTAAACTGTAATTCGTCATGAATAACCGAAATTATAATATCTACTTCAATACACATACCATCAGTGGCATTACCATTTGTGCTATCCTCTATGTGATATTCTTTGCGGGTTCATTTGCATTTTTTAGACATGAAATTGCTGCCTGGCAGAATAATACATCCTATAAAACCTACCGTGAAGATCATCAAAACTTTGACCGATTGCTAGATTCACTTAAGGGACAGACCAATTTACACGGACGTGATATTACCTTTTATATGCACCGCGAAGGCACAGCAGCTTACGTAGCACTGAGTGCATCTAACGACACAATCATAAACAAAGAAAATTTAGCCAAGATAACGCCCGAACAAAAAGCTGCAAAGAAAAATGGCCGAAGAAGAGGAGGAGAGGATGATTCGAAAAACTTTACCTACAATTTCGCCAATAAAAAATATGGTGATTATGTACAGAATTATGATATGGGAGAGTTTTTATTCCGTTTACATTTCTTGGCCCAGCTTAATCAAGTACCGATTAGGGTAGGCATAGCACCATTTGGTTATCTTATCGCAGGCATAACAGCTTTTATTTTTCTATTTGCTCTTATCACTGGGTTACTGCTACATTGGGACAAGATTGTGTCAAATTTCTTTGTATTCAGGCCTTTTAGCAAATGGAAAACAGTATGGACCGATATGCACACTGCCTTAGGTGTTATTGGTTTCCCGTTTCAATTTATCTTTGCCGTGACCGGAACCTTTTTGATTATCAATTCGGTATTGGCTTTACCACTTAGTAAGCTGCTTTATGACGGTGATCAACAAAAAATGTATCAAGATATAGGTGTTAGTGCGGATATAAATTTCCCCTATACCTATAAGCCCCTTGATGCACATGTTAAGATCGCTCCATTTTTGGATTTGGCAAAATATAAATGGCCAGAATCCGATTTTCAGCGCATCACGATCAAAAATTACGCAGATTCCAATATGCATGTTGTCATGGAGCTTGAGCCGCATTTTAATAAAAGTTTTGCCGGATCGGGTATATTATCCGTTAGAGTTGCCGATAATACAATTGTTGCCGAAAAATCCCCTGTAAGCGAAGCTACCTATGCAGACGGGGTCCGCAGCATTATATATCGGCTGCATTATGGCGATTATGGAGGCTATCCGCTTAAGATGGTGTACTTTATTTTGGGAGCTATGGGTTGTCTGGTCATTATCTCAGGTATATTAATCTGGTTAGTTGCGCGTGACAAAAACAATGTAATTCCACGAAAACGAAAATTCAATTTCTGGGCAGCCAATATCTTTACCGCTATATGTCTGACGATGCTGCCTGTCACAGCCTTGGCTTTCATTGCAATCAAATTGAGCCCAGCAGTCAATCAGGACTTTATCTATCGGGTGTATTTTTACAGTTGGTTGCTGTTTTCTCTGTACTATATACTTCGAAAAAGCATTAGAAGAACCAATCGCGAAACCTTGCTGATTGGAAGTGTCTTAGCATTTTTTATCCCATTAGTCAACGGTTTTATGACCGGAAGCTGGATTTGGGATACGTTTCACAATGGACAACGTGATATTTTTGTCGTCGATTTTTTATGGCTTATGATAGGTATTATTGGTATAATCGCCTATAACAAGACCAAAAAATTCTTTGAAACTATTCGTTAGCAAGGGTTCTTTTCTCTGCGAGTAAATATACTTCGTTTTTTCAATTTTCAGCGCGCTCACAAAGTGCCCTTGAAACGTGTATTGGATACGGGTTAAATACCTCTAAGGTCAGATCCTGGTAGATAAACTACTCACGGCGCAGAACAATTCTTATCCAATGATACCAAACTGATGATCGCGGAAATATTTGATACGGAGTTGAGCCGAGATGGAAAAGTGGTAATATTTCCCAAAGAAGGTCCCAATGGTATTCCTCTTACAATACGGCCTTGAAAAATCGCCCAAGGCGCATCAGATCCTGTGCCGTCTTTTCGTTCCAGTCTACGGCATAGTTGAGCCGAATACAATTCTTAAACTGATCGTGCTGTGTAAACATTCTTCCGGGAGCAAAGCTCAACTTTTGTCTGAGGGCATAATCGTAGAGCATCGTTGAGTCAATCTTAGCATCTAGTTCTAGCCAAAGTACAAATCCGCCCTCAGGCTGTGACATTTTTGTGTTTTCCGGAAAATGGGCCTCAATGCTGTTTCTAAAATTGACATAATTGCTGTACAATTTTTTTCTGAAGCTATTGAGGTGATGGTCGTACCTGCCGATCTGTAAGAATTTGGAAACCGCCTCTTGATAAATAGCAGGCTGCGAAATCGTCTGTATGAGTTTTTGTTTTAGGATTTTATCCTTGTATTGCCCGGGCTCAACCCATCCAAGCCGAAAACTTGGCGCCAATACTTTGGTAAATGATCCACACCACATCACCAGTCCCTCTTCATCAAAATATTTGCACGGCTTGGGCCGTGACGAACCGAAATAGATGTTTCCATACAGGTCGTCTTCAATCAATGGAATATGGTAGTGTGCGAGCAGTTTGACGAGTTCCTTTTTATGCTCATCGGGCATGAGCGCACCCAGTGGATTGCTAAAGTTGGTAACGAAGCAACAGACATCAATTTTATGAATAACTTTTTTCAGGGCATCTAATTCAATTCCCGTAATAGGGTGGGTCGGAATCTCGATGGTTTTGAGACCCAGTAGTTGAAAGGCCTGAATAAAACCAAAATAAAGGGGGCTTTCCACCGCTATGGTGTCGCCGGGTTTAGTGACGGCACGAAGGCAGCTGTAGATGGCATTCATGGCACCCGACGTGATAATAAGATCCTCGTCACTTATTTTTCCTTCAAGTACCAATGACCATTTGGCAATTTCTTTCCGCAAGCTCGGACTTCCCTGTACCTGTCCATATTGATCACCATAATCATGCAGGTCATGAACCGACTCTATAATGCATCGATTGAGTTTCTGAATCGGAAGTAATGATGCACTCGGTAAACCCAGTGAAAAGCGTGTAATTTCCTTGTCTTCCAAGGAGTGGAAAACTTTATCGATCAATGCCGCGGGATCTTGTTTCTTTTCGTCGATTTTGAAGGTAGAAATGGAGGGAATCGCCATCCGACGAAGCCCAGACCGGCTAACGAAATAGCCTGATTTTGGCCGTGATTCAATGAGCGATCGACTCTCTAGTTCCATATAGGCACTTTTTGCCGTATTTAAACTTACATTGTATAATTTCTGAGCGCTGCGGACAGAAGGCAAACGATCGCCATAGACCAAAGAACCATTTTTGATCTGGTTCTCGACAATATTGGCTATTTTTTTATATAACAGTTGCTGTTCCATCCTTATGCTAATTTACTGTTTCTGTTTTGATTTAACCAGTTATTATATCGGTGGATTCCTTTTCTGAGCGATTCTTCCGAACCAAATAGGTCCATCAACTGCTGCTCAAAGAAGGATTGCGCTTTGTCCATAAATACGATGGAAAGCGTATCCGAAATAGGACCCTCGTAGGTCATTTCGACCGACAGTAAATTCTTTTTGCAGAGTATTACAGATGAAAAGGCTTTTAATTGATTGCCTTGGTCGAGCACTAGGAAAGGCATGCTTATGCGTGCTGTATCTACCTGCTTTTTGTTTTGCATTTCTTTGATAAGCGCTAAATCAGAAAGTTCCACTTGTCTGATCAGATACGGTTGATGTGCAGTTGTCGCCATAAGAATAAATCTTTTTGCTAATTTAAGAAGGGTACAGGATGCTGTTTAGGTACAGAGTGCCGTTAAAATAGGGGTACAGAAAAAAATTAGGTTGTCCTGTGATTTTTGTAATTTCCATTTGAGATCTTTACACTATTCCCACTTTACCCGTAGTTACGATTGATCCGGATGTCATCTTTCTCATTTTTCTGCCGCCCTTGCTTTGCGAGGCTTCTTGGTCAGTTTTGTTTAGGGAGATGAAGAAATGGTGGCTTTCCATCTCCTAGTTACATTCTTCGATAAATATTTTGGTGATTTCTTTAAGGCTTCGACTGATGAATTCTGGGGGTCCCATCGTATTTAAGGCAGTATTTAATAGTATACAAAAGTTATATGATATTATAATTCACCAAAAGTAATGCTTTTTGGTGAATATACTCACCGAAAAGCATTGCTTTTGGTGAATACAAAATGTACTATGATACAGCGATTAATCAAAAATAAGTTGGAGCAAGCACTTTTTAAGGCGAAAACTATCCTACTAATTGGTCCGCGGCAAGTAGGTAAAACTACCCTGATCAAAGAGATACTTTCTGGTGACGATTATTTATTTTTGGATGGGGATGATCCCTTGGTAAGGACTTATCTCAACAGTCCTAACACAAAAGAGATTGAAACAATTATTGGTCAAGCTAAAGTGGTATTTATTGATGAAGCACAGCGTATCGAAAATATTGGTTTAACAGCAAAAATTATACATGACCAATTTAAAGATGTCGAGCTTATCCTCAGCGGATCCTCGGCGCTTGAGTTGAAAACCCATACACATGAGCCATTGACAGGACGTAAGAGAGAGTTCAATCTTTTCCCTATTTCTTATGCAGAATATGAGCATAGTATTGGCTTTCTTAATGCTGCAGGCGATCTGGAAACTAGACTGGTTTATGGATTTTATCCAGAATCGATTACTAGCCGCGGTGACGAACGGGAAGTACTCAATGAGATCTCTCAAAGTTATTTGTATCGGGATATTTTGACCTTAGCGAATATAAAAAAACCAGAAGTTCTCGAGAAGATCCTTCAAGTCTTAGCCTTTCAAATTGGATCCGAAGTGAGCTATAATGAAATTGCCCAGCTTACAGGAGTTGATAAAAACACTGTTGCCAATTATATTCATCTCTTGGAAATTTCTTACATTATATTCCCCTTGACTTCCTTTAGCCGAAACCTGCGTAATGAAATAAAGACAAATCGAAAAATATATTTTTATGACAACGGAATCCGCAATGCTGTGATACAAAACTTTAATCCAATCGAATTAAGGGATGATGTGGTGGCACTCTGGGAGAATTTTCTGATTTCAGAACGCTTAAAACACAACAGTTATAGCCGGCGCTTTGTCAATAAATACTTCTGGCGGACTAAACAGCAGCAAGAAATCGATTATGTAGAAGAAGCGGACGGCAAAATAACCGGTTACGAATTTAAATGGAACCCTAAGGCGAAAGCAAAAATACCGTCAAATTTTGTAGAAGCCTATAGCGCAGATGTTCAGGTAATCTCAAAGGATAATTTTAGAGCGTTTATTGGTCTTGAATAATCGTTGAAATAAGGGGTCTCAGGCTTCTATTTTTAATAATCTCTTCTATTCAACTTGTTCGACCAGCTGTTGGCTAGAAATCCTCTCAAAATAGCTTTCCATCTCTTGGTTACACCTTTCTATAAAAGTTTTTGTGCGTTTTTGCAATTCTATAACTGCTAATGGATCTCCTTTATAATTTGCATTGTGCGTAAATTGTTGTTGTGCTTCCGTTATGTTTTTAAAGGCCTTAAGCGGCTCTTCATGATCTAAGCAAAATGTGGCGTAGACATCAGGAACTATCAATTTGCAGAGTTGCATGAGGAAAGTGAGATTGACCCGTTGCGGTTTGTATTGAAGTACGCTATTGATTACACCGAGACAAGTCTGCTCCAACGCCTGCGATAGCATATAATATATGGCCTCTACGCTTATTGACGACCAGTCTTCCTCATAAGGTAAGTATAATGTACGCGCGTTATTATAGCGCGTCTTCCATTGTTGACATACATATTCAAGATGTAACTGTGGAGCAGCAATGCTTTCCCGATCGATATTGGCTATGGATGGATTCTGAAACCAGATGTCGCCCACTTTGAGGAGCGACACAAAAAATGGATGCCCGTTTGAGAGCTGTTTGGTGAAAGCTTTCGTGTTTTCCGCGACCATCGTAAGCGATACATTTTTGGGAAGCATACCTGTTATGAGCTGCGTTAGATTATTGATCTCGATGCTTAAAATATCATAAGCGACTAAGATATAGTAAGCATGCGTGATGCAATCATTTTTTACCCTTTTCAGCGCATTATGATAGTTGTGATGATCAGAATCATAACCGAAACATACGACCAGCGCAGGAGTGCAATAGCGCTCTATAGCGTTTAAAATGAGGTCTCGATAATTAGCGTTACAGTAACTTTGATTGTATATTTCATTGTTGTTTTTGCAATTTTCAACTTCGAAGTTATTGACTGCAGGCGAGTTAAGTTTTGACTTAATTTCTTTGAATAAAATATTCGAATAATCGTATATCCAGTTTAATGTATTGATAGCAATCTGATAGCCTGTTTCTAATACATCTTCATCGATAAGATAATCTTGATTATAGCGATAACCAATATAAGCTTCATCGATTTTAGCTAAGGCTTGTTTTTCTTCTTTGTTGTCGATTAGTATCGCCAGTTTAGAATCAAAATTTTTAAGGTAGCCCATACTACCTGTAAGCGAATGTGATTTTCGATCATCATTCAAAAGGATATGTTCTGCAGTTTTCAGGGATAGTTCGATGGCCTGATGTAGCATAAAGGCTGCGTGAGCATGGTTGTTACTATCCAAATAGTAAAAGTGTCCATCTATAAACGATCTGATTTTACTTTTTTCTTTGTCGATATATGATCTTGTTTTTTCGATAATCTCTGTAGCTGTATAATCCGGAAAGATCAGTGGGATTTCTTGCGCCGGATTTTGATAAACGCGGTTTTTAGGCTGGTAGATAAGATGAGTGCGAGCCTGTCCGAGATCCAGTTGTTTTTGTGCTTCGTGCGTAAGGCACACTTTGATATATAAGTCTGATGGGCGGTTTTTGACAATTTTGTTAATCAGGCTACTCGGATCCGAATGTCGCATTCCTTTATTTGATGCTATATTAATCTGTAGCATCTGAAACTTTTTATTATCGTGGTCAAAAGTCCAATGGTAGATTTCATCGACAGCAACGGCACGAAGGATTGCCTCAATAATAGGGTTAATATCGGTGTTCATAATATGGATTGAATAAATGGGCTTTATATTTCTGTTTCTAGAGGAGCTGTTTGTTTTTGATTGAGAGATTCTATCTCTTCAGAAAAAGCTGTTAAATAGGCGAGTTCTATTATTTTGATCATAGTCTGGTAAATTCGTGTACTGTAATCTGAATAGGCGCCGGTATATCGGTTTTTGGCGAGCCCATAGTTGATCCATTCAAACAAGATTTCATTCCACTCTTGCTGATCGTATAATTTAACTGTTGCCAATAGTGCTGACAAAGGATTGTCCAGTTCTTCATTTGAAACATAATAAAGCACGATCTCTTTATTCATGTGCCCAATCAAAACTGATTGGCATTCGGGCAATATCGAAAATGAATCGTCCATGCCGACTGGAAGAATAGGTGATTCCTCAGATTTATTGGATAACATTTCCAATAAGGCGTAAACGCAGGTATAGTTAAAGAGTAAATTTGCGCCAGAAAATTTACTGTTTTTGTGGTCCGCCGACCAGAATTCTTTTTCGTCGATGACCGTTTGGTACCAATATCGGATGTCTTCTCGCCAACCATTTAGATCGTCTCTATCAAAGAAATCTTTTAATGCTGAGATGGAATAAGGTTGGGAAGCAAGCCAGTCAGGCAATATGATGCATTTTTTGGTGTGAAGTATTTCGTCTTCCGTTTCGTCCAAAGATTGCTGGGTTTGGCACTGCTCATTTGCAATGTCTTCTTGATTTTCTATAACATTGTCGGGAAGTATTTTATTTTCATAAATCTTTCCGAGAGAAGCCGCCAGACGCATTAAGAATTCTTTTACAGCAAGTATTGCATGGCCGTTATTGCCTAAAAAATCATTATACCTGTCTCCTAAACTTATCCATAAATCATCAAGAATGTCGTACCATTTTTGCAAAGACTGATAGGAAAAAAATCGACTAATGCTGTCTGCTGCTGTGTCAATATTACGTGTCGATGAGTCTGTTGCTAATAGCTGACTCCAGTAGTCTGAAACACGTTTATTGAACTTCAACGGTTGTTCTATTGTTTTTAGTTTACATCTCCTAAAAATGACATACGCCAATTCTACCTGTTCAATTAATTTTTTGGTGAGATATCCGTTAGAGGAACGCGGTGGGCTCATCTTTGCGTTTGAAGCCGCGTTGATTAACATATTTAAGTCTGCTAACCAGTCCCGTATGGACGTTTCGCTTTCAAAGAACTCTATAAGATATTTCATCGGATCGTCGATGTGTTCTTGGGTTAAATAGCGAAAATGTTTCGCTTTTAGTTTCTTTTGCGTATTTTTCATCAGATTATATTTTTTTAGTTGATGAAACTGCTACTAGGGCAAATACTGATCCGTGCACTGATCTAAAGCCTTTTCGGTTTCATATTTAAGGTTTTTGATTAAATGTTGTGTTTATAATTATCAATGGTAAAGCTAATTTAAACACTAATTTTCGATTAAACAAATTTTATATTGATAATTATTGATTATGAGTTCTTTTTTAACGAGAATTAAAGTTATTGCAGATAGAGAAGGACTGAGTGTAACAGCCTTTGAAACTGCAGTAGGAGCGAGTAGGGGTGTATTTACACGTGCTTTAAGCAATAACACTGATGTGCAGGCAAAGTGGTTAGTGAGTATTGTTGAAAAATTTCCAGCGTACTCTTCGGAATGGTTATTAAAGGGTGAAGGTGAGATGTTAAAACCCGCTCTTGCTCAGGAGGAGGACGAGAGAGGCTATGTAACTAATGAAATAGATGGCATAACCAATGCAGTAGTCAATTCATTAAAACAGGTTATATCGTCACAAAATATCACTATTAAGTCTCAAGAAAAGACAATTATTTCGTTAGAGCGATTATTGTCGATACAAGAGCAAGAAATAAAATCTTTAAGGAACAAATAAAGCACAAACATTTTTTAAAAAAGGGGCAAAAGTGAATGTAAAGGAACGCGTGCTGCTGATCGCCGAAACCAAAGGCATCAGTAAAACCGAATTTTTCAGAGATGTGCAACTTTCCTATGCAAACTTTAAAGGAGGGCAGAAGAATACCGCACTTAGTTCGGATGCCATGATCGCTATATTGTCCAAACATCCCGATATTAGTCCCGCATGGTTGTTGATGGGCGAAGGAACCATGATGCGGAAGTATGAGAAAGTAGAGGTAAGTGCACCGCCTGTCGAAACAACTCCAGCCACAGCCGAGGGCCTCGGAATTTATAAGCAGTTGATCAATGCTTTAGAGCAAACGGTCAAAGCACAAGAAAAGACAATCCTCTCATTGGAAGGTCAGGTGAGTTTACTGCAACGCAAATAGTGACATCCGGTAGTTTATACATCTGATCGTTCCCTAGCTCAAAAAATACCTGATTCCGGTGATTTCATTGGCCCCTTTTTTGTTTAATTTGGTTATCGAAATGGTGTTTGTTTAACCAGCATCAATGAAGGCTGCAATTGCATTTGTAGAAAAGGTATTACCTGCTATTGATCGCAATGGAACGGCAACTAGTCATGCATTCAAAGAATTAATTTGTGTCAAAAAAAGGATTACTTATACTCTGCTTTTTTGTTAGTTGGTTTATCAATTACGCAGTAGCACAGCCAGCAGGTCAGCGACCAATGTATACCTCAACATGGGGGCACCTTTACCGTGAAGCAGGAAATAATAAAGATCTCTTGGGAGTTTTCCCGACTGAGGCACCTGTCTACCTGCTAGATTCCACCAATACACAGTATAAGGTGCAGGTGAGTAATGGCGATATTGGTTTTATAGACCGTCAGCCCCTGAAAAGCGCTATGTATGGAAAGAAGTCGGCCGGGGAGCCGCAGCAATATTTCTATCGCGGAACAACGGGTGCTCAATGCCCACATTTCTATATACAGGTCTCGCAATTGCGCGTGCGTAAGGCACCCAATACAACAAGTACCGCTGTGCGTAGGGCAGGTCTCAATGAAATGGTGTGCATCGATTATGTACCGCTGTATGCTGACGGATGGGTGTACATTGGCGATCACTTTCATGAGCGACCTGAATATATTCAGATGAAATATCTGGGGGCCCAACTCACCTATGAAAAGGTTTTAAAAGATTATTTGGACGTCAAAGGAAAGGATCAGGAAAAGGAGCTGGCGGCGGTAGGCCGTCTACGGGAAATAGGCTGGACCAAGTATTCCAAATTGAAAGAAGCCCTTACTTACTGGAAGGAAACCTACACCAAAGCAGGAGTAGTGGATCCCAAAGTTGATATCGATTTTGAATTGGTCTTGGCCGATAAGTTTCACAATGAACTCCAGTCTGAAGTATATGCAAAGAAACTAAAAGCTTTAAACACTCATTTCGAGTGGAAAGGCGTGTCTTTATTTGACGGAAAGATCACAGATGCCCAAATGAAGCAACTGGCTTTACAACGGGTTTCCGAAATTCCGGATATGCCCGAATGTGGGTGGGAGCCACAGTACTATTATAAAACACCCAATATGATCGTCGCCTTTGAAAAAAATAATAAAGGGCGAGTGGTGGGTAGTCTGTACCAGCTATTTTTTAGTGAAGGCGAAACCATTGTCATGGGGAGTGAGCGGATGGATGCTAATTATGCAGAAAAAGACTTTGTAGACCACTTTGGCGACCTGCTTTCGGCGAATTGGATCACTGATCCGCATGTATATTATATCCAGAACGGCGATGCTGGGCTATTTATCTTCAGATTTGCCGATGGGAAACTCGCCAGCTACGAATGTATGTTTTACTGTTAATATTCGAAAATAGCGTCGGGGGCACGTAAAGACCATTAAGTGTCTGAAAATGTCCTTCGTCTGTGTCCTTAGCAGGAGTTTTATTAAACAGGAGGAATGGGGATGCTCAGAAATAAGGCCCTTTGAAGGGAAATTAAAATTCCGCTTTCAAAGGGCCTTAGTATGTTGTTGAAAACTTAAATTACACTATTTGCATTTCAAAGAGTTTCGCAATATGGCCTTTCAGTTTTTCTTTCACATCTGTCATGTCGACTTCTTTGCCAAGTTCCCGCTTTAATGACGTAACATCTTTATCGTCTATGCCACAAGGAATGATATTGCTAAAATAGTCAAGATCTGTATTGACATTGAAGGCAAAGCCATGCATGGTCACCCAGCGTGAAGCGCGTACTCCCATCGCACATATTTTGCGCGCTGTTGGCTTATCCGGTTCAATCCATACACCCGTAAACCCGGGATATCTTCCGGCTTCAATACCAAAATCAGCACAGGTCAATATGATCGCTTCTTCCAGTGTGCGCAGATAAAGGTGGATATCCGTAAAGAAGTTGTCAAGATCCAGAATCGGGTAACCGACAATCTGCCCGGGGCCGTGATACGTAATGTCACCACCGCGGTTGATCTTATAGAATTTGGCCTCCTTCTCTTCGAGCCCTTTTTCATCTAATAGCAAGTATTCCTCGTGCCCGCTTTTCCCCAAGGTGTAAACATGCGGATGTGCTGTGAAGATCAAGTAATTTGGGGTAATGGTCGTTGTCGCATTGACCCTATTGTCGTGCTTGATATCCAATACTCCCTTAAAGATGGATTCTTGTCTGTCCCATGCTTCTTGGTAATCGACAAGACCCCAATCTTGAAACTGCACCTCTTTGTTCATTTCGTATTTTTTTAAACTGTGAATGGGCATAAGGCCCATTCACAGCATTGTTTGTCAAAATTAATACAATAAGTTATTGTATGGATAACGTTCATTGTGCATCTTCACAATGATATCGTACAGTTTTTGTTTGAACTCTTCGATATTCGTTTTATTTGTTGCTGATAGGAAGATTGCGGGATCTGCATTTTTTGCCATCCATGAATTACGGAAATCATCCAATGTGACCTCGATCTCTTCGCCATCATGCCCTTCTTCAATAGCCGGTTTGTAAAGATCAATCTTGTTAAATACCGTAATCACTGGTTTGTCCAATGCCTTAAGATCTTTCAATGTCTCATTTACTGCTTGGATATGGTCCTCAAAGTTGGGGTGTGAGATGTCGACTACATGGATCAGTACATCGGCTTCGCGAACTTCATCCAATGTCGATTTGAAACATTCCACCAAATGGTGCGGTAGTTTACGGATAAATCCGACCGTATCTGAAAGCAGGAAGGGGAGGTTGTCGATCACAACTTTGCGTACTGTGGTGTCCAGTGTAGCAAAAAGTTTATTCTCGATCAGTACGTCAGACTTGGAGATCATATTCATAATCGTCGATTTTCCTACGTTGGTATAACCTACCAAAGCTACACGGATCATCTCACCACGGTTTTTCCGTTGCGTCTCGTTTTGCTTGTCGATTGCTTTTAGGCGTTCTTTGAACAAAGAAATTTTGTCCAGGATTATACGTCTATCGGTTTCAATCTGTGATTCACCCGGACCACGCATACCAATACCCCCCCGCTGACGTTCCAAGTGGGTCCACATACGGGTCAGACGTGGTAAAAGATATTGCAATTGGGCCAATTCTACTTGTGTCTTTGCCTGTGCAGTTTTGGCATGACGGGCAAAGATGTCCAAGATCAGATTGGAACGGTCCAGTATCTTGCGTTTGAGTTCTTTTTCAATATTGCGCAGCTGGGAAGGTGAAAGCTCGTCGTCGAAAACAACGATGTCAATTTCTTCAGCTTCAACATAAGCTTTTATTTCTTCCAGCTTTCCGCTGCCGACAAATGTGGCACGGTCTGGGAAACCCAACTTTTGTGTAAACATGCCTTTGGTCTCCCCACCGGCAGTCTGCACAAGAAATTCAAGTTCCTCCAAGTATTCCTTTGCTTTTGTTTCCGTTACGCTTGGGGTGATGACACTCACCAAGACGGCTGTTTCGGGTTTTATAGCTGTATCGTGTATTTTAAATCTGGCCATTTTGTACTATTAAGTCTTTTAAGTGAAATCGAAAGGTCATTGAGCAGTGCTCTGCAAACTATTTATTACCTAACTCTTGTTATTCATTCACTTTTTTAATTATTGTTCAATGAGCCCGAAAGCTCGATGTTTGTTTGAAAAGGTAAATTTAAGAATTTATGTATTTGTACACCACACAAGACTGATGCCGATTATGACATAATTCTCCATTAACCAATAAATTTCCTGTGATTTGCTTACCAGGGCAACTCAAAATATGTAAGCGTTCGGTCGCCATCTTTTGCCTAGTAAAAGAAGGGATATTTTCTATATCATGTTCATAATGATGCAAAAGTAAATAAATTTGGTTTTATATACAAAAAAGATAAGGGGCTTTTAGGAAGCCCTGCCCTGATGGATCAATTTTCCTAGCGAAAATGACATGCGGTTAAGAAATCTTGTCCCAGGCGATACCATCTGATTTTCTTGCGAGGAAGTTTCGGAGCAAATGATTTTTTTCGCTTTGGAGCATCGGGTCTTCTTTGAAGATTTCGATAACGGTATTTCGGCACTCGGTGAGCAGCGCTTGATCTGTGGCCAGATTTGCCATTTTGAGATCAAGAACACCCGACTGCTGTGTCCCGGATATATCGCCCGGCCCACGGAGCTGCAGATCCACTTCTGCAATTTCAAATCCATCGTTGGTACGCACCATGGTATCCAGTCTCAACCGTCCTTCTTTGCTCAGTTTATTCCCCGACATCAGGATACAGAAAGACTGTTCGGCACCACGGCCTACGCGGCCACGCAATTGGTGCAGCTGGGATAGCCCAAAACGTTCGGAATTTTCAATGACCATGACCGAAGCATTCGGGACATTGACCCCGACCTCAATAACGGTGGTAGCAACCATGATCTGCGTTTCGTGTTTGACAAAGCGCTGCATTTCAAAGTCTTTATCTTTTACGGGCATTTTGCCATGGACAATGCTGATCTTATACTGTGGTAGCGGAAATTCACGTTGCAAATTTTCTAGGCCTGCTTCTAAATATATCAGATCAAGTTTTTCGCTTTCCTTGATGAGCGGGTACACCACATAGACCTGCCTGCCTTTGGCAATCTCCTCACGCATAAAACCAAACATTCGTAAACGCGAACTTTCAAAAAAGTGGACAGTTTTGATTGGTTTACGTCCTGCAGGTAATTCGTCTATGACGGAAATGTCCAAGTCGCCGTACATGGTCATGGCTAGTGTCCGTGGGATTGGTGTCGCTGTCATAACCAGCATATGCGGTGGAATGACATTCTTGCGCCAGAGTTTTGCCCGCTGTTCTACACCAAAACGGTGCTGTTCGTCAATTACTACGAAGCCTAGGTTGTTGAATTTTACCTTATCCTCGATCAGGGCATGGGTGCCAATCAAAATATCCAGGCTACCATCCTCCAGGGCCTGGTGGATCAGACGACGTTCTTTCGTACTGGTGGAGCCAGTGAGAAGCTTTATCGTAACAATATCTTCGCCAACAAGATCTTTAAGTCCATGATAATGCTGGGTCGCCAGGATTTCTGTCGGAGCCATCATGCAGGCCTGAAATCCATTGTCTACAGCGAGCAGCATGCTCATCAGGGCAACAACAGTTTTCCCGGATCCTACATCGCCCTGTACGAGGCGGTTCATCTGCGCGCCTGTGTTGGTATCCAGGCGAATTTCCTTCACAACGCGTTTCTGCGCTCCTGTTAAAGGAAATGGAAGGCGCTCGTTAAAGAACGTGTTGAATTTTTCACCGACTTTATTGAAGCGCTGGCCTCTAAACTTCTGGGTATTGAGCTGTTTGTTGTTGAGCAACTTGAGCTGTATAAAGAATAGCTCTTCAAACTTGATGCGTTTAATCGCTTGGTTCAGCTCCTTTTGATCGCTTGGAAAATGTATGGATGCAAAAGCTTGTTGTCTGGAAATCAAACGATGCTTAATGATGACATCCTGAGGAAGCAATTCGTCAATACCACGGAATACGGTTTCCAGTGCAGTCTGCTGCAAGCGTTGGATCCCTTTGGTATCCAGATTGAACTTTTTGAGTTTTTCTGTCGACGAATACACCGGCTGCAAACTCATGTTGCCGATCTGTTTAACCTGCGGATTATATAAATCCATTTCGGGATGCGTAATGGAAAGCTGCCCATTGAATTCGCTCGGCTTGCCGTAAATAATATAGGCTGAGCCGACTTTTAATGATTTTTGGAGCCATGGGATGGACTGGAACCAGACCAGCTCCATGGAGCCCGTTTCGTCTTTGAAAGAACCGACAAGACGTTTCGTTCTTTTCTCGCCCACGAGTTGTAGCGAAACCAATCGCCCCAGTACCTGTGCCGCCATCATATCGGGATGAAGTTTCCGGATTTTATGAAACTCTGTACGGTCGATATAACGGAAAGGATATTGCGTCAGTAGATCACCAATGGTAAATACCTGTAACTCTTTCTTGAGCACATCTGCCTTTTGTGGACCTACACCTTTGAGGTATTCTATGGGGGTAATTAAACTTAATTCAGCCATTCTTCTTGAATGGCTAAATTACGAAAAATTTATGCGTTTATGGAGCCGTTTCTTGGGCTAGTGTGACTATTTTGAAGCAGATTCTTCATATTTAATGTCTGCTTTTCCTTCTTTACAGATCACGCCCAATGGTTTGCGATAAGGTATACAATTTATTTGGGGAGCCACCATTGGCTGGTATATCTCCATCAACCGGTTGTTGTCATTGATCATATTTTGCAAGGTTGTTTTGTCAACGGATTTGTGATAGGGAAGGTAACTTGTCCCACATACTGTCCGTATTTCCATCATTTCCCATTCTGTGGCGTCAGTACATGATTTTGGGCTAGCAAAGGCAACGATTTTGCTGTACTTCTCATTGGAAAGCGACTCAAGTTCCTTTTCTGTTTTATCCTTGTAAGGATTTTCTAAATGTGACTCCGATTTACAAACAACAAATAGCATGCAACATGCCAATAGGGTCGTAATACTCAAAATGGAGAGATTTTTCATAATCTTCTTCTTGGTTTTATTAATCAAACGGGTAATTCTTGGTCTTTGCTACAAAGGATTTCCATTAAGTTTTTGTCAAGAGAAATTTGATTTTGAACTCTATTGCGCATAATTTTCATTAGATTGTAGGTTTGAAACAACAATATGTTAGTAAAAATGTAGTTTTAAAACAACATTATTTAGTTATTTTTGTAATATAGAAACGACAATATGGAAACTTTGATCAATTTTCAAGATATTCTTTTGCAGGGCATCAACAATGATTTCAGGAGATACCTTCATGAAAAAATTAACTGGAATCAACGGATGATAGGGATCAAAGGTGCACGTGGGGCAGGTAAGACGACGATTTTATTGCAGCATATGAAATATGACGTGGGCGCATTAAAAGATAAAAGTCTCTATATTACCGCTGATCATACCTGGTTTTACAACCATAGTTTATTAGATACCGCAATGGATTGGTATCAACAGGGGGGGCAACTCCTTCTGATTGATGAAGTACATAAGTATCCTAACTGGTCCAGGGAACTCAAAAATATTTATGATGGGATTCCCGGTATGCGCGTTATATTTTCGGCATCATCGGCTTTAGACATCTATCGTGGTCAAGCCGATTTAAGCAGGCGAGTGGTGAGCTATACATTGGCAGGACTTTCTTTTAGAGAATATCTCCAGTTCTCGGGAGTGGCCTCATTCTCTCCGATGACATTTGAAGACATTCAAAAGCAACATCGCGAGATCAGTGTGAATATTACTTCCTCCATAAGACCGCTGCCACTATTTGCAAAGTATCTGCGATCGGGTTATCTGCCTATATTTACCGAAGGTGAAAACGAATATTTGCCTAAACTAGAGCAAATTATAGATGCGGTCGTTGATATTGATCTTGCTTACATTGCATCTTACAATGCTGGTACGGCTGTGAAAGTAAAACGCTTATTAGCAGTAATAGCAGAATCCGCTCCTTTCAAGCCTAATATTTCCGCCTTAGCAGCCAAAATGGATATTTCCAGAGATCGCATATTAGAATACATCTATCAATTGAAGGACGCAGGACTCTTAAATGTTTTATCCGCACAAGGGAAAGGCGTATCGCGGCTACAAAAGCCGGACAAACTTTTCTTGGAAAATACCAACCTTTCTTATGCAATTCACCCAGATCCAAACCAAGGAAATCTACGGGAAACTTTTTTATTGAATCAATTGCTTCATGCAGGGCTGGAAGTATCCGAACCGCAGACTGGCGACTTTTTAGTCGAGCAGGTTCATATCGAAGTGGGCGGTAAAAATAAAGGTAGTCAGCAGGTTCGAAATGCGGATCGTTATCTGATTGCGGCAGATGGTATAGAAACAGGTTTTGGCGCAAAGATTCCGCTATGGTTATTCGGATTTTTATATTAGTATTCCCGCTGGATCATTGACCCGCTTCCCACATTGGGATCTTGCGTTGAACGGGACAGTAAAAATTATATAAAAACGGGGCTATTCAAAACTTGAATAGCCCCGTTTGAGAATTTATCCCGGATGATCTCTCGATTAGAAATTACCCTTATTTAAATCCCACCAAAGTCTGGTACCCCCGTTGTCAGGTCCGCCCAACAACGAGATTGCAGATTGTACTTCAGCTGCATTAGTGTTGTATTCATTTTGTGGGAACGGTAAGCGACGGATCTGTATTTTAGTATCGATCAGTCCACCGCTATTGTTGACCACAACCGGGAATAGGCGTGGATAACCGGTACGACGGAATTCACTCCAAGCCTCTTGTCCTTCAGGGAAGATCGCCAACCATTTTTGTGTGATAATACGTTCCAATTTTTCTTCATTGGTAGCACCCTCATTCCATTTGATGGTTAATGTACTTGGCGATTTAGCATTGTTTTCTTTATTGACTGGATCTTCATAGTCTGCGGCAGTACTTGTATTATCATTCAAATAGTTGCTCAACCCTGACGTTACACCCCATTGCGTGAAGGAAGTCTCCACTCCTTTCTCATAAAGTGATTGTGCTGTGCCCCCTGCATTGTTCCAGCCTCTTAAAGCCGCCTCGGCACGTAAGAAGTAGACTTCTGCTGCCGTCATTAGGACGGGAGCTGTGTTTGCAGTTAGTGTAGGTGTATTTCCTTCTGTATTGAGTGCAGAAAAATTTAGGTGTGTTTCCTTTTTTATATTGACTCCTCCTGCACGGATACCGATATACTTTCCTTTAGAGCCAAGGAGTAAAGTATCTGTTGATACTGGGGTAACGGGGGACATATATTTGGCGATCCTTGGATCTTTTAGTCCTACCATATAGGATGTGAGTGTTGCATTGATGCGCGTGTCAGTCCAATTTTTAGAAATGAACCAGAGGGGGTTGGTAAATGTGCCATTGGTTGGTACTGTAACTTTAAAATTCTCTGTGTTGTTTTCCAAAACGCCGCCATTGATAGGGTTTAATGCTATTTCAGCTTGTGTTTTTGCTAATTGCGGATTTACTTTTACAATGCGCATAGCAAGACGTAGCCGAAGTGAGTTAGCTAGTTTAAGCCAATTTTTAAATCGTGTCTGATTATCCATATTTGGATAAATCAAGTCAATTGCTTCAATTTTGTTAGTCATAGGACTCTGGGCATTGAATGATTTTAATGCTTCTACTGCCTGCTCTAGCTCAGTAAAGAATGCCGCATAAATATCAGATTGTTTATCATAAGGGGTAGTTTCCTCCGCTGATCCAACTTTGATGTATGGAATTGGCCCATATATATCAGTAACACGACTGGTGGCTTCTACTTTAAGGATTTTTGCGACCGCTCCAAGAGCAGGATACGTTTTATCCAGTCCGTTTTTTTGTAATTTGTCAATAGGATTAATTACACTGAGATAAAGAGCTTTATAAGCTTCCCCATTCCATTCACTTTTCATCGCGTAATTAAGGTTGCTTAGCTTAAAATCTGTGGCTGGCATCATGTATCCTGAAAAAACGTCTGCATTCAGGTTTTGTTGCAATTGAAAGGAATTGGGATCTCCACCGCCAGAGAAATTGTATATTGCCATCTGCGGCCTTTTAAACAATATCTCCAAGTCTTTTCCTCCAGCAGCTAGTTCCGCGTCGGTCAATCCGATATTATTTTTGTTGTAATCCTCAAAATTCTTGGTACAACCGCTTAAGGTACCTCCAATGAGTAACCCTGTAGCGATAAATTTGCTTATATTATTGAACGTATATTTCATGTGAGTATTCTTAAAAAGTTGCATTTAACGTAAGTCCGTAATTACGGGTTGCAGGCATCATAAAAATATCTATCCCGCTTAACGAATTGCCTGTTGACATGGCTACTTCTGGATCAAAAGGAGCCTTTTTGGAGATGTAGAAGAGATTTCTTCCTACGGCGTTGATACGAAGTTTTTTAAAGAAACTATCTTTAATATTAAAATTATAGCCAAAGGTTAATTCGCGTAATCTAACCACTGTTCCATCATAGATGTATTGGCTACTTGCAGGACTTATACCCCCTGTCTTACTATACCATGATTCGGCATCAATATTTGTGACAGGTGTTCCGTTTGATGTGGCACCGTTGATAGTTACTCCGCCATTTGCACGAGCATCTCCAGTTACTTTCGATACACCATTTCCGTCGAGCAAAGCTTGCGTTAATGACATTACTTGATAATCAAACTTACCGTCGATCAGAAAACTCAGGCTAAAATTCTTGTAGTTAAACGTATTGTTCCAACCCAGTTGCCAGATTGGATTCGAATTTCCTAATTTGACGTAATCCGAATTTATTTGAGGTGTTCCATCGCCATCCACGACAATCCGACCTTGGACATCACGAACAAAATCCTTTCCGTAGATGTCGCCGAAAGAACCACCAACTTGGAATTTTGAGGCATAGTTGCCGAAATTTCCAGCGCCTGTTAGTGCAAACTCTGTTACACGATCGTCTAATTTGATAATCTTGTTTTTATTGTAGGTGAAGTTTAGGCTGGTGTTCCAAGTGAAACTGTCATTTTTGATCGCATCAACTGAAACTAATGCCTCAACCCCTTGATTTTGGATATCTCCGGCATTAATTGCAAATTGATTATATAAAGATGCTTGATTGGCCGCAATTTTGAAAAACTGGTTCTTAGTATTCGTCTTGTAATAAGTTACATCCACATTCAAACGGTTGTTCCACATACGCCATTCGGTACCAAGTTCCAGTGAATGTGTTTTCTCCGGTTTTAATGTTCTAAGAAAAGCGATATCATTTAAGGTCAATACGGAGTAAGAACCCACGGTATTGGTCAATAACGTTGTATACGGAGGAAGGTCATTTCCTACAATTGCATAAGAACCTCTGATCTTTGCCAAGTTAATGAATTCAGGCAACTGTAATTTGTCATTTAACACAATTCCTAGTCCTACAGATGGATAAAAGAAAGATTTGGAGTCTGTAAACGCTAATGTGCTTGACCAATCATTACGCGCTGTAAGATCGAGATAAAGCCATTGGTCATAAGATAGATTTGTACTTGCAAATATTGATTGTAACTGTCTGCGATTGTTAGACAAAGTGGACGGGGCTGGTGTTGTTGAGTTCTGAATAATAAACTGGTTTGGGTATTCTAAACCAACGGTCCCGCTTGAATAGTTAACACCCTCCGTTTTCCAATCCGTGATACTTGTACCAACCAATCCTGTAATTTGAAATTTGTCATTGATGTGAAAGTTCATGTTAGCGATCAAATCCCCGTATTGCTGTGTAATCGTTGTATTTGTATAATCATAATTACCGTTTGGTCTACCGAGGGGCGTTGGTGTGCCTGCATATACTTTGCGGTCCCATACTTCGCTTGTGCGGTCTAAACTCCCACGGGCTTGGACATTGATCCAAGGTGCAATCTGATATTTAGCGCTACCATTTAGTAGGAGACGATTCCGCGTTGAACGGGTTGGATTTCTATTGACTATCCACCATGGGTTTTGCTGTGTTGTTTCTACGTCACTTAAAGTGTACCAATTTTGATCGTATAGATTCCGGGAACTATTAAACGTTTCAAATTGTTTGTAGTCAGCGATATCTAGGTTGCGTGGTAATAGGTACAGCCCGATTAAAGGATTGAAGTAAAATCCAGAGGAAGGGGCGTTATCCAGTTTTTGTGTGATATAGTTTGCACTACCTTCTACTGTTAGTTTATCATCAAAGAATTTGGCACTTTCCTTTAAATTGAAATTGTGACGCATCAGGTCATTTTCTGGGAGAATACCTTTTGCAAGCGTATTTGCATAGGAGAAGTACGTTTGATTTTTTTCGTTACCTCCAGACAATGTCAATGAATTGGTGAAGTTGCTACCTGTGCGGAAAAATTCGCCAACATTGTCATAGTTAGCACCGTTGGTTTTGTCTCCCCAGCTTGATAAACTGGTTGTATTGCTTTTACCACCTGACCCTCGTCCGTATTGGCTTTGAAACTCAGGTAACGATACAGCCTGCTCTAGCTGCGCGCTTGATGAAAAATTGACAGTAGTACGGCCTTGTTTGCCAGATTTGGTTGTAATCAAAATAACACCATTGGCGGCTTGACTGCCATATAATGCAGCTGCTGAGGCTCCTTTTAATACAGAGATATTTTCTACATCTTCTGGGTTGATTAAAGCGATTGGATCTCCACCGTCACGATCACCCCCATAGATATTTCCAGGTTGTGAAGCTACTGTCTGGTTATTGATCGGAACCCCATCGACAACATAAAGTACCTGGTTGTTGCCAGAGGCCGACTTGTTACCACGCAAAATAACTTTCGCCGAGCCACCTGGTCCTGAAGAGCTGGAAGCAATATTAACGCCGGCTACTTTACCGTTTAAATTATTTGCCAAGTTGGTGCTTTTGACTTTGTTCAATTCGTCACCATTGACCTGTTGTGTTGAGTATGTTAATGATTTTTGTGCACGGCTAATACCTAGTGCGGTGACCACGACACTTTCCAACTGCTGTGTTTGTTCTTCTAAACTCACCGTTACTGTCGTTTCTCCAGGACCCAATGTTACCGTTTTATTTTCATAACCGACAGTACTGATGTTCAATATGCGATTTTTGTCATCTACATTGATCTGAAATGCGCCTTTTACATCTGTAGAACTTGCATTGGAAGTGCCCAGCACTTTAATTGTGGCGCCTGGAATAGGGGCTTTGGTTTTAGCGTCAACAACCGTTCCCTTTATCTGGTTGGTTTGCGCATGCAATAAGGATGATGAAAAAAGCATTGTCGGAACAATACCCAACACCCTCAAAGTAGAGTATAATTTGTTATTCATATAGTATATGTGTTATATTCAGTTTTTTATATACGTATTTTCATAACGGTGAAGTTCTAATGGAGCGGGCTAATTCCATTTAGCATTTTGGTTAGGGAAACAGTATTGAATATTGCTGGAGATTGAAGCAAGTGATTATTGTATAGTATTCAATACTCTAAATCGATGGGATTAGAGGCGTGTGATTCCTTTAATTAGATGCTAATTTACTACTGTTGATGGCAAATCAAAAATTTTAAGAAATAAAGTTGATACAAATGGTGTTATTTTTTATATAACTGTTTGTTTATTAGTTATGTACGTTTTTTTTCTTTTTTTGTTCTGTTCGAGGGTTGTATTATTTAAATTAGAGCCATTTACTGCTTTTTTAGTTTGAGATCCTTAACTGTTTTTAGATTTCCTTTCAGGCGGTCATTATTGAAGTAATAAATAGGATGTCGTCTATTGGAAAACTCTTTTTTTTCTGAATTTTTGAGCCTTTTTTGGGTACTACTGTTAATAATTGAATTTATAGCAGGGTCTGCCAGAGAACCAAAATCAGCTTCGATATTATCTATCACAGTTCGGTCGGCGGGTATACCTTTAAAATAATGACCTTCATTTTTCGAATTTAAAAGTTGGTACGTACTCAGGTAAAGGTCAAATTGCTTTACTTTAATTGGGAAAAAGCCGATTGGTTTACCATAAGTCTGCACCTTTTCTTGGCCCGTTCTTGATACACCTATAATTTGCACATCCAGATATGGTTTAAAAATATTAATTAACAGCTCACTCGCTGATGCGGTAATGTCACTAACGATAAAATAGATTTTTTTAAGACCATGCAAGCCTGATTCTTTGCTGAAATAGTTGGTATTGGCTCCTTCTGTATAATCTAAGTCATGCAGGGTAATCAGTCTACCATTCTCATAAGTAGCATTTCCATTTTGATCTAGAACGTATTGGGACTTTAAAATGTCAGCGTTCCCCATTTGCATTAGATCGTTATAACGTTCGGAATACATAATTTTCTTGTCCACTGACAAGGGGGCAATCAAGTTCGCGAAAAAATTAACACTAGTTTGAAAGCCTCCCTGATTGTATCTCAGATCGACAATCAATTCTGAGACATTGGATTGTTTGAATGTTAAAAATGCGGGTTCTAGAACCTTTTTGGTATTTTCCTCAGAAGTAAAACTGTTATAGGCTAAATATCCGATTTTAGTTTTGTTTCTGTCTAATACTAACTTTTTGATAATAGGATTTTCTTCATATATAGCTGCATTTAATCGGACTTCTCTTCTTCCTAGATTTAGATCAAGTATTTCAAATTTGATAAAGGATAGATTAAGTGCAATTTCCCATTGTTTGATAAAGGACTTTTCTGAAATGACCTTCTCTCCATTTATAGTCATAATTTGCATTCCCCTGGTTAACCCTGCTTTCCCTGCAGGTGAATTGGGATCTACATAAATAAGTCTAACATTATTATTTTCAACGGCAACAGAAATACCAAAGGGATTTGATAGGGTATAATCCTTTGCTATGTTTTCATCGCTAGAAGTCATCGGTTGAACTATCGAAGAGTATTTTGGCAATTTTGGACTGAAAGGATTGTACTCATAAAGTTCATTTGTTGTTGGATCTTTTGCATAACGTGTTAATTGAAAAATTTCATTTTCATAGAGGTTGATTTCATTTGTTTGTGCATAAAAAAATGCTTTGGGATTGAAACGATCAATTGCGGGCAATTGATCGTTCCATAAATATACTTGTTGAGCAATGAGATAGATGGAATCTAACTTCTCTACTATTTTGCGCTGATTGGATGAAATGTCATAAATAGGAATGTCTTTTTTATTGCAAGAGTACAATAAAATTACTATTACACTAGTCACAAAAATATTAATCGACTTAGCTTTCATTCTTTGTTGCTCCTAATCTAGTTTTAATATTCTATAGGTCATTAAACTCTAACTTTTCAAATTTTTTATAATCGTTAAATAATTCCGGTAAAACATGATAATAATTGGCATTCGGCTTTAATTTGAATGTGTTGTTTTGAATAAGTATCTCTCGCGATTTAGGATATCCTGTGAAATTATCCGCTTCTTGATAATAATGTTTTTCTGAAAGAGCATCCTCTATTTTAGCTTCGAAACCATAATTTTTAAAAAACGTATTTTTTGGTATTGTATATTCACCGTTTCCGTAAAGTCGACCAAAGTAATTTCCTTGAGATTTTGTGTGTTTAATGATATCATATTTAAACTCTAAAAAGTTTGGTACAGTTAATCTTATCGTAGCGCCCGGATCTTGATAACATGCTAAATAGGCTTCGGCTCTACATGATAATTGAGTGCTCAAATTCACGCTAGGATGGGAGTTTCCCTGATATAGTCCTGGTTTTTTTACTTCCTGTTTAAAGTTTCTGTACTCAATCCTTAAATATGGCTTATCAAAAGGTCCATAATTAATTTGAAATGGTGCTGCGAAAAGTTCATTGCCTTCTTTTAGCAGCGCTAACTGAAATGCAATTGGCACACCGGGGTTTTCTTTTGAATAGGTACTATTGGCAGTCAAGGTCTGAATAAATCCTGCCAGCCCCTGGATTTTTTCCGCTGGGGATGAGTCCGATCCGACACCTGTATATTTGACTTTAATGGAAGCTTCGTTGATTATTTTCTTCTCTTCTTCGGTCATATCTCTGCCGAGCCCAATAATGCCTTTAAGGATATCAATCTGTTTATAGACGGCCTTGTATAATTTTTCGCTGCTATATCCAGATTCAATCACCATGATTCCCATTCTGCCATAAGTTACACTTTTGACAAAAAGAGGGGTCACACCGCCTGTAATTTTCTGCATATCTAACCCTCTAGGATCGAATAATTTATCATACCCATTGTAGTCCTCGACATCTATAGTGAAATTTTCCTGTGCAAACCGGATCTTCATAGCCGATTTTGAGGCAATCATATGATTCTCGCCTTGTTTTATTGTCTTCGTGTCGACTAAGAATGCATCTATTTTTTTATTAAAACCATATAGCGTCTTTAATTCTTCATAGACGCGAAAAGTATCTCTATCCACGTCCAATTTGGCGGCGCCGATATCATCGGGATATAAGCGCTCTAAATCATTCAAAGCTGCATTAAATAGTGCTCTTTCTGCAATGGGCCTGGGTAAGTTTGTATAAGCAACTTTATCTGGCGAAATAGGCATAGATGTAGATATAGTGACTGGACGAATATGATCTGAGATTCCAAGTAACATTTTGGGATCAAAATTCGGACCATCTACACTTCTACCATCAATAATTGAACCCGGATAGATAATCTTGCTCATCTCTGGTTCCACAATGGTAAACATCTGTGCCTTATATTTCTGATACAGGAAGATCTGAGAACCTTTCACGTCTATCGTGTCAGGTTCCCTTTCTACCCAAGCACGTTTGCCACCACTCCTAGATGGGTTGTCGGTGCTGCTTTTTTTTACGAATCCATGGGTATCGATCGGTTTGGGAAATGCATTCGTGTTTATGGTGAACGGATCTAATCTTGGATCTTTCAATGCCTTCAAGCTATCGTCAAGTGTAGTTTTGTGAACATCAAAATGATCTTTTGAACATCCCCAAACAACTAAAAGCAGGCAGAAGTAATATAATATATTTTGGGTTTTTTGGATATTTCTTTTTTTATAACTTTTTAGTGTTTTATTCATTTTAATTTTCATTTTTTTAAGTCGCGAGCTAAACTACTTGGACATTATGAATTCTAGATAATTAATAGCGCTGAATATTGAAAACAGTTTTAAACCTAGAATTGTCTTTTAGGTACTTGGCAGTATAGGAGATCGGTACACCTGGATCACTGGCTGTAAACGTTCCCACGTTTTCTGATATAAAATTTGAGAGGTTCTCCGGATCAGGATCCAACAATAACTGAACTGTATTACTCCCTATTTTGCTCCCTAATAAATAAATTGTTATTCTACTGCCAGCGAACAGCGATTTTTCTTCTTGTGTGTATGATTCTGTCGTTTTTTTCAAAATTTTCTTAACGACTTTTTCGAAGACACTTTTCATATCATTACCGAGCTTATTGGATTCCAGTACTAGTAAACCAAAGCGACCATAAGTAACCGAATTGATATAGACTGGAGAAAAACCATTAAATAAATTGGGCGGAATTGATTTAATATCAATAAGTTCTCCCTCTACTGGATCAGACATATCAAAGGTGAAATTTTTGACAGTATAGCTGGCAACATATTTCGAAAAATATCTGGTTGAATTAGAGCTTTCGTTAAATGAAGTGTTTGTCGAAGAAAATAATTTTTTCTCATTTACATTATAGCCAAATGCAAGCTTGACTTCTTCATATTTATTGAATCCCGCAAAGTATTGAGTAAAATCAACAATGGTCTCGCCGGAAAAGTCCGGTGCCATCAAAGCGTCTCTTAAAAACATCCTGCTATTCGCTAGACTTGCAGTTGGTATTGTTCCAAATGATTTGCTTGATGGGAATGAAAGTTGCACACTGATTGGCGCTCTATCATAGCCGAAAAGAGTTTCAAATTTATCAGTTGCTATCGAGGATGCTTTTAAAATGGCCCCCGGATAGATGTAACTCGAGTTTGATGGGGTTACTATCATTTCGTCAGACTCATAATATGAAACGGTCCCGACTCCCGATGCGGTTGTTGTGTCCCGTAGATGGGTCAAAACAGCTTTTTTACTTTTGCCAGATAAGGATTCTGCTTCAAGTTTCTTGTTTTCAACAATAACCGGTGCGATAGGCTCGATTTTTAAATCTTTAAAATAATTTGATAGTAAATTTTTTTTACTCTTTTCCATATCGGCGCTCTTTTGATAGGGAGTGTCCTTTTTACATCCGATTATTACTAGAAAGAATAAGATGGATAGAATATACAGTTTTCTTCTCATGACCATTGTTGATTATTATAGGAAATTAATATGTAATATTCAGTTGAAACTTATTCCTGAAAGTTCCAAAATCACGTAAATAGTTCAATGAATAATACAAAATAGCTCCCGGATTTTCTGGTGTAAAGTTTCCATTTTGGGCAATTACCTTTGCAAATCCCGCTAGACCTCCTGTTACTGCCTCAACGGTGCTTTTTCCATCTACTCCGACTATATAAACCTTTATTCTTGCATTTTGGATGATTGCTTTTTGTTCCTTGGTAAGTCGTAAATTAAGTTCTGCATAAAATTTATCACCCAATTTTTCCGTAGCGGATAAACCTAACATTTCGGCTGAAAGGTTGAAAGCTACGTTCAATGTTTGTTTTACCATTGAATAAGATGAATCAGACTCCATGATGAATATTCCCTTGCGCCCATAGGTTACTGAACTTACAATTAACGGTTCGTATGGTCCAATTGTTTTAATATCAAAGCTTTCCTTTAAAAAAGGTTCATATATAGGTGGTTCTATATTAACAGAAAAGTTTTCTTGCGTAAATTCCGCGCGCACTTTTGTCTTGAAACTGGACTTGCTAAGTGTATCCAAATAGTCAATTTTCAATATTTTTCCTAAATCCAAATTTGCACCAAATGATTTTTTCAGCTCCTCAGTCTTCTGAAATTGGCTCTGTTCATAGGTAAACGATTGAATTTGGATACCGGAACCCGCTTTTAGCGCATTTCTCAAATATTCATTCTCTACTCTTTTTGATGGTAAGGTAGTTCTATAAATACTGTCAGTAGGGAAGTTTACATATATAGTGATTGGATTACGATGTTGTGGAGAAATAAAGACCGTTTTAACATTGTCAACATTAATTGCATCCTCTCCTTTAATAATAGCTCCAAGGTATAATTGTCTTCTGGTTTCGTCTAGGACAGCTGGTATTTCGGTAGATTCATAAAAATCAGTTTTCCCTTTTCCGTTAGCCCATGTACTGTCCCTTAGAAAGGTCATGGAGTTTTGCTTTGTTTTGTTGAACAGCCCTTGTATTCCATTCTTTTCAAAATTGGATAAGTTAAATATTGTAGGTTCAAAGGTGTACTTTTTGAAACCTTTGGCTTGGGTGTTGATTTCTTTTTCCTCATTTGGTACCAAATCTTTTACTTTGGAACACGATGTGGCCAGTAAGCCGATCAATGTTACCGGTAGGATAATACTTTTAATAGTTTTCACGTGTTTTTTTTTATAAAATTAAGCGGCAAAGTTATTAAATTATATTAATTTACTTTTCATTAAACATATTACTACACATTTGTGTATTGCTATTATCAATACTTATTTGAATTTATGATAATTTATATCAACAGTGCAGCCTTCAAAACGAATTAGAAATATTCTATGTTTAATAATAGATGGAGAAAAATTTAGCAATAAGCGGATTTTTATCCAATCAATTGCAAAATGATTAACTTGTATGTTAATAGCAACAAATACTACTCATTATTGCGGCAAAAAAAGAGTGAGGTAATGGTTTTTCTTGCTGCTTTTGATCCGGTAGGACAAAAAGGGGACCAAGGCGATGTTTAATGTTTAAAATTTAACTCATTAGTCTTATCGTTTGAATAAGCTACACACTTTAATATCACCGGTGCATCCGGATTTGTTGGATTTAAATACGGGGGCAAAGATCAGTCTCTTAGCAATACAATGAGCTAGGTAGCGAATAATCATTTCAGAGAAGTCAAGATGTGCCTATGTAAAAGGGGGAGATAGAAACATGCGTTTGCATGCTTTTAAAGATTAGGTGAGTTTACTAACAATAGGTGGGGATGCATCCTAAAGGACAAATATAGTTCTTTTTTGATATATTATAACGACAGTAGTAAAGGCCCTTGAAAATTTTAATTTTTAATTTATCATTTTAATCAAATTTATAGTACACTAAATATCAATATACTTGGTAAGGGAGCTCTTGTGGTATCATTAGAAGGGTATGATTGATGAGGATTGATCAGCGCCCTAGATGGCCGTTGGTAAATAGAAAAGTTGGCAATAAAAGCTTGCACCAGAGAAGTTCTGTTCTTTTAAAATTACTATACTAATTTTAGATTTTTCAGTTTTATGAGATATTTGCAATGCACAGCTATGCTGGAGTGTCGGTACAAGACAGGTACATAAAATCGGGTGCTTGAGGCCTTGATCGTACAGAAAAAGTATACTCTTAAAGTACTGTGATAAAACTAACAACCTTTTTTAAAATCAATTATGAAGTGGAAACTGATTTCACATACATGAATTATGTTAACGTTAAAAATCAGGTATTCTTAAATGTTTATTTACAGAGAAATTGTAAAGAATATTGTTAATTTTTACTATGCCTGTATAGTTTAATTAATTCATTTTACTCTTTCGCAAATTACTAATGTTGAAAATAGCTATCGCAATCAATATTATACCATAAGCTACATACTTAATGAATGGGACAGGTTCGTGAAAGTAGGTCGCTGCCAAAGTAAATGCGATCAGCGGATTAATATACAAAAGAACACCAGTCGTGGTGGATGAAATGCCGATGAGGGCATACATGCTCAAAAAAAGAGGGATGATCGTAAACAGAGATGCGATGAGCACTATGGTGCCCCAAAACACGGGCTCATTAGGGATGGTGTGATGATTATAGATCAGTTTGGGTATCACAAACAATGCACATATACTGAGTTGAAGGACCAATTGATTGAGCTTGTCAAAGCCTGTCGATACCCGTTGCACGATCAGATAAAACGCGTAACAGGATGCGATAGTAATCGCCCATAGGACATCATTCAATGAACCTCTTGCCAGTAGGCATACGCTGCTGAAAGCGATGAAAAGTGCAGTTTTTTGCCATCCAGTCAATTTTTCCTTGAGCATGAGATAGGCTCCTGCCGCGGTAATTAGGGGGCAGGTCAGATAGGCCAATGCGGCGGATTGAATGCTCACATGGTTGACAGCATAGATGTAAGTAAACCAGTTCCCAAAAATCAGCGCGGAGACTACAAGCATAAGGCCCGTTTGAATGAGCTTGTCTGCCCGTGACAGAAGCCCAAATTTGCGAATATCAGCTGCTAGCATTTTTCTCCGAAAAAGAAGCAAGTATACCCATAAGACCAACAGGGCGGTGATAATTCTAAAATAAAGGATATCTTCGGCAGGATAGCCACGTATCCACCTTACAGGTATAGACATAAATCCCCAAATAAAGGGAGCCAAAAAAGCCGCGAAAAGATATTTTCCGCGGCTTGCTGTTTCGTTGCTATTTTCCACGGATTAATCTTTCCACGCAATGACTGAAATCTCGACATTTACATGCTTCGGCAATGTTTTTACCGCAACACACTCCCGGGCTGGCTGGGCTTCTTTAAAATATTCAGCATAGACTTCATTGACTAAAGCAAAATTTTCCATATCACTTAGGAAAATGGATGCTTTGACAACATCTTCAAAAGTATATCCAGCATTTGTCAGGATAGCTTCGATATTTTTCAGCACCTGATGCGCCTCGTCTTTTATACCAGATGCAATTAACTCCATTGTTTCGGGAACCAGTGGGATTTGCCCAGAGACATATAATGTATTGCCAGCTTTAATCGCCTGGTTATAGGGGCCTATTGCAGCCGGAGCTTTGTCCGTATTGAAGATTTCTTTTTTTGACATGAATTACAGTGTTTAGGAAGTAAAAAATATTTTGTAGATCAGTCCCAATAAAAAGACAATAATGGCCGTTGCATTAATAATATGCATGGCTTTTATATTCCCATTCGTCGGGCGTTCTGCATTGCGCTTTCTAAATAAGTACATGGAACTAAGTTACAACAGTAAATTAGAAAGTTAAAATGAAAAGATCAAAAACTTTGAGCGTACATTTATCGACTGTGAAACAAATCGTTTACAAGGGACAGTATATTTTCGAATTTTGGTAAATTGGTAAACGAAATAAAAATCTATGAATAAGCTAGCGTTAATTGGAGGTAAGATATATACTGGTGAGGCGATCTTTGAAGAAAAAGCATTACTGATTAATGAAGGTAAAATTGCCGCAATTGTTGATAAGCATGATGTGCCTACGGATTACACCAGTTATCCAGTCAATGGGTGTAATATTTGTGCAGGACTGATCGATCTGCAACTGTATGGCGACGGATCGGACTTGTATTCCGCCGAGCGTAGTGTAGCCTCTTTGGAACGCATCGCCGAGGGCTTGGTCGGTAAAGGCACGACTTCTTTTATGATGACCCTGGCGACCAATACCATACCCGTCTTTAAGGATGCCATTCGCGTGGCAGAAGGCTTCCGGCACGATGCATTTTTAGGGTTACATCTAGAAGGTCCCTTTTTGAATCCTAAAAAACGAGGTGCGCATCCTGCGGAATTAATCATCGAGCCTACAAAGGAAAAGATTGACGAGCTCTTGGCGGGAAATCAGGTTGTCAAGATGATGACCATAGCACCCGAATGTATATCAGACGATTTGTTACAGCATTTACAGGGTTATAATTTGCTGCTCAGTGCTGGGCATAGTGATGCTACATTTGAAGAAGGAACGCGCGGCTATGATCTTGGGATCCCAACAAGTACCCATCTATTTAACGCCATGTCGCCTTTGCACCATCGCGAAGTTGGGTTGGTTGGCGCGATTTTTAACCATTCGACAGCGCGGGCAAGTATTATTGTCGACGGGCATCACGTCAGCTTTGAAGCTGTGAAAATTGCGAAACGTCAGATGGGAATGCGTCTGTTTATGATTACCGATGCTGTAGCCGCTTGCGATAAAGATATCTATCAGCATGTACTGAATGATGGCTATTACTCGCTGCCGGACGGAACCATTTCGGGGGCGGCAATCTCCTTATTTGAGGGCGTGAAAAATGCGGTGCAAAAGGTGGGCATACCACTCTATGAAGCGATCCGAATGGCGACGGTGTATCCGGCAAACCTGCTAAAGCGAGCGGATATCGGAAATCTAAATGCAGGAAGCATAGCGAATGTCATTGTCTTTAATGACGATTTTCAGCTGGAACAGGTGATCTTTAAAGGCGAGTTAAAGCGCTGATCCATTTCGCAGAAGATTGGCCCATTGTCCAAGATTGACTAATATTATATGTATCTTCGTTCGTTATTTTGAAAAAACACTATTCTATAGATTGATGAAACGTTCCCTATTATTTTTAGCGACAGCACTTTTTGTTTTATCTTCTTGTTCATCCAAGAAAAATAAGAAACACGAGCCTGTCAATACCACAACGACCAATGTCGAAATTGTAAAAAAGGATCCTCCCACATTACCTAAGCGCGAACGGGTGAAAAATACAGTTGAGACAAAAGCGCAGCCAGTTGCAGAGAAAAAGAAGGACATTGTCGTCAATCTCCCAGCTTTACCCCGTGAGTTTCGTGCAGCCTGGGTGGCCTCTGTTGCCAATATCAATTGGCCGAGCAAAAATAACCTGAGTACAGCAGAGCAGCAACAGGAAGCTATAGGTATTTTAGATTTCTTGAAAAATAATAATTTTAATGCAGTAATTTTTCAGGTGCGTCCATCAGCAGATGCATTTTATAAAAGTGATCTTGAGCCTTGGTCATATTTTTTGACGGGAACAGAAGGGCAGGCACCATCTCCTTATTATGATCCCCTAGATTTTTGGGTAGAACAGGCACATAAAAGAGGGATCGAGCTTCACGTTTGGTTAAACCCTTACCGTGCACATCATACTGCTGGCGGTGCTGTTACGTCTGCTTCTATGGCACGTAAAATGCCCGAATCTGTTGTCAAACTCAAACAAGGGTATTACTGGTTTGATCCATCCAAACAATCTACCCAGGACCATGCTGCTCGTGTAGTAATGGATATTGTCAAACGTTATGATATCGATGGCGTACATTTTGACGATTACTTCTATCCTTATGCTGAATATAATGGTGGCCAGGATTTTCCAGATTTGGATAGTTACAATGAATACAAACGTAATGGTGGTACGCTTTCCCGAGGTGACTTCCGGAGAAATAGTGTAAACACCTTTATCGAGCGTATTTATAAAGATATTAAAAAGGAAAAGAATTTTGTCAAATTTGGGATCAGCCCGTTCGGCATCTGGAAACCAGGTTATCCGGCAGGGATCCAGGGATCGAGTCAGTATGATATGCTTTATGCGGATGCTAAATTATGGTTGAACAAAGGTTGGATCGACTATTTTGCTCCCCAATTGTATTGGCCGATACAACCCGCTAAGCAGAGTTATACCGCGCTGTTAAAATGGTGGGAAAGTGAAAATACCTTGGGACGCCACCTTTGGCCGGGTATCAATACAGTGGGCAGGCGCGGGACAGAATATGTTCAAGAAATTGTTAATCAAGTAGAGGCTGCACGGACACTATTGCCTGATAATCGGGAGGGTGTAATCCACTGGAGTTTGGCAGGGCTGACCAAAAACCCGGCCATGACACAGGCTTTGGTTAATGGACCCTACCAGGTGAAAGCGCTGGTGCCAACAAGTCCCTGGTTAAATGCAAATCCACTTTTGAAACCATCCTTGTTACTAACGCCGCAAGGTGGAAATATTTTTGCGAAGTGGCAGCATCAGCAAATTGATCAGGTTGCAAAATGGGTATTGTATCTCAACTATGGGGGGGTATGGCAATACGAGATTTTGGATACTGGAGTCACGAGTAAAGAGATCCCAATGACATCGAACAACAAAAAGCTTCAGTATGTTGCGGTAAAAGCTGTCGATCGTCTGAGTAATGAAGGACCGTATGCTGCTGAGCATATAAAATAAGTGGTTTCCAGACCATCAGGATTAAAGAAAAGGGATATCTGTATTACGGATATCCCTTTTTTGAGAAATTAACTATCCCCAACCGTGTTTACCAAGTTGTCAATGTTTTGCTTTGAATTGTAACCGATCCGATGTACATTTATAGGTATGGAGGAAATCTATAAAACAGTAAGCGATTCTGTGATTCGGATGTCACAGCTGATGTTGCCATCCAATGCTAATTTTGGCGGTAAAATTCACGGGGGCTATATTTTGTCCTTGATGGATCAGATCTCATTTGCTGTTGCTTCCAAATTTTCAGCGCATTATTGTGTGACGGCTTCGGTTGGCAAAGTGGATTTTTTGAAGCCTATTGAAGTGGGCGAACTCGTTACCTTGATCGCTTCGGTAAATTACGTGGGCAACTCATCTATGGAAGTCGGTATTCGAGTAGAAGCGATGAACATTCAGACGGGCGAAACCAAACATTGTAATTCCTCCTACTTTACGATGGTGGCCAAAGATGAAACAGGGAGGCCAGCCCGCGTACCGAGGTTAATACTGGAGACTGAAAAAGACATATTTCGGTTCTACCGCTGTGTGGTGAAGATGGAAGTTGACAAAGAAAGAGATCGTGCCATTCACGACATGGAAACAGACTCTGCCGAGCAGCAAGCTTATATTCAGAAACACTTTGATGTACAGATCAATCTTGCTCCGTAGCAGATTGAAGGCTTCACTACCATTCGACAGTACCTAGATATTTGCTGTCTGTACATTCGTCGCTTCCATCTGATTTATGGAAGAACACATAGATGTGGTAGGTGCCAATATGCTCTTGTCTTAGAAGTTTTACCGTTTGTTTTTGTTGGACAAGCGTATTCATGCCCTCATTGGCAAATGCAAGTTCTTCTGGGCCAGATAGAATCAGTCGACAGCTGCTTGCATTGAGGCCAGAAGCTACACTTAGCTTTGTGTCATAATCCCAGAAGAGGGTGAATGTTTCTGTCTCTTTATCTATCTCAAATCTATAGGAGGTAATCGGATTAAGGATTCCTTTACTAATACGGAAGTTTTCATAGTTGATGGCATAGCCCGTTGCGGTTTTTTCTATAGCATTATTAAGATTATAGGACATGGCGTTGCTATAAGCCTTTTTATTGGGGTTATAGTTTTTAAATCCGATCCGTAACAAATAGAGCATTGAGGAGCTGAATTTTTGGATGAGAGAAAACCTTAAACGCGACTGGATTTGATTCACAGTAGGCTTTTTTGTGTTTTTCTTTGGTAAGCCCCTTGCATAGGTTTTGTTTCCATTTGTAACAAAAACTATTGATCCTGCTTTCCCCGAAAGTGTGCCGTTGGCACCGTTTTTAATGACTGCCATAATCGATATCAATTAGTGTTTATTTTTCCCTTAAGTTAACAAACTAATACGTATTTGTCAATATCAAGTTCGGCCTTCTCTCGTTATTTTTACGTAACTTCCTCGGTACTTGCTCGGTGTTTCTTCGGTTACAACCGAAGAAACACCGAGCAAGTACCGAGGAAGTACCGAACAAGCACCGAAGGATCTCCGAAAATGGTATCTATTTGTTAACGTAAATTGTGGTAGACAGGGGAAGCCTGCGTAAGCGCGCTGGTATTTATTGGATGATGCATGTATTGGTGATTTTTTATATTTATGCCTATATTTTTACCATCAAATAATGTAAAACAGGTTCTATGGGCGCTTTTAATAAAGATTTTAGATGTTTTTATGAGATGTTTTGCTTTTATTTTGCTAAGCTGTGCGGTTTTGTATCTATTTTGAGGTGGAATGCCAGTTTTTTTGTTGTTAAATTGTGCGTTAATGTGTTTGTTGTCATTTCTTTTTTAAATAATTGCGCATAAACTTGCATAAATACGATGCTTTTCATAGTATTGTGTAGCAATTGAAAAAACCGTGGACTGGAACCTCCTGTCGCGGGCAATTATTAACAACTAACTAAAAACCATGAATAAAAAATTTCTCTTATTCTGTTCAGGGGTGATGCTCTCCACTAGCTTGTGGGCGCAGACCAAAACTGTAACGGGTAAAGTGACGAATGCTTCTGATGGAGGTAACATGGCCAATGTCACCGTGAGTATCAAAGGTAAAGCTGTCAGTACACAAACGAAGCCCGATGGCAGTTTTACGATCAGTGCAGAGCCAGGTGATATTTTGATTTTTAGAGCAGTAGGTTCTCAAGAAAGGCAACAATTAGTTGGCACAAATGCGACGATCAATGTTGCACTTTCTGGTAGCGAGGAAGCTCTCGAAGAAGTTGTTGTGACGGCAATGGGAATCAAGCAGCAGGCTAGAAGTTTAGGCTTCGCTGTTCAAAATGTGAGTTCTAAAGAAATATCTGAATCTAATCAAGCAAATGTCGTTAACGCTATTCAGGGTAAGGTAGCGGGTGTGCAAGTTACGAATTCAGGAGGATCACCTGGCGCCTCAGCAAATATTATGATCCGTGGGGGGAGCTCGTTAAGTGGTAATAATCAACCTCTATTTGTTGTTGATGGGATACCTATCGATAATACAACTCCTGTCTCCCAAGGTGGGTTGGGAGCTGGTACCGCACCGGCTTCCAATCGTGGGGTCGATATTAATCCTGAAGACATTGCGAGCATTTCCGTATTGAAAGGGCCTGCTGCAGCAGCTCTTTATGGTATAAGAGCGGCTAGTGGGGCTGTTGTAATCACAACTAAAAAAGGATCCTCAGGAAAAGGTCTAATAACTTACGGAACAACTTTTTCGATTGATAATGTAAATAAGCTGCCCGAATTGCAGTCAATTTATAAACAAGGACTACAAGGCAAATTTGATCCACAGAGCTATTTGTCTTGGGGACCAAAATTTGATCAATCAGATAAGATATATGATAATTTAGGTGAATTCTTTCGAACATCAGTTTCTCAAGTTCACGATTTGACAGCAGGAGGAAGCACAGAAAGGTCATCTTTTTATGCTTCTGCTTCTTTGTTGAACCAGAATGGAATTGTCAAAAATATGGATTTCGACAGAAAATCATTTCGTTTAAACGCTGATCATAAGATTTTCGATAACTTGAAAATCGGAGCGAATATGAACTATATAAATTCTGGAAGAACATATTTTTCTCAAGGTAGTGCTAATGGTGTTATGGGGGCAATATATTGGCCGATGAATGTTGATATGAAAGAATATGTCAATGTTGATGGAACCCAAAAATTATTGAGCCAGAATTCGGATGGTGCTGTAGATAATGCTTATTGGACAATAAATAAGAAACCAATAACGAATAAGGTGAATCGTTTTATGGCAGTCGGGGATATTTCATATGACCCACTAAGCTGGTTGAATTTAACTTATCGTATTGGTACAGATTATTATACTGAGAATTTCCAGAGTGTAACTGCTCCAACATCCCAAACGAGTGTAACAGGTTATTTGGCTGAATCGACAGCTAATAATCAAATTACGACCTCAACGTTTTTAGCAAATGCGAAGCGTAGCTATGGTGATTTCAACTTTAATTTGACTGTAGGACATAATTTGGAGTCCACTTATAGGCAAACAACTACTTCAACGGCTATTAATTTTATTGATCCAGATTTTGTCGGAATTAATAATAGCATTCAGGCTGATCGTACTGTTTCCAAGTCCATTAATAGGAGAAGAATAATGGGGGTATTTGGAGATTTAAATATGGATTGGAAGAATATAGTTTATTTGAATCTTAGAGGACGAAACGATTGGTCCTCAACACTACCAAAGTCGAATAATTCTTTCTTTTATCCCTCTATTAGCACATCAGTTGTGCTAACTGACCTTGTTAAAGAAATTTATGCAAGTGAATCTACAGGGATTTTATCTTATGCAAAGCTGCGTGGAGCCTGGGCACAGGTTGGAAAAGATGCTCCTGCCCACGTTTTACGAACGACTTTGGGTACTTATATAAATGATTTTACAATAAATCCTAGGGGATTCATTACGAATATTACCGATTATTTTGGCAATCCTAATCTGAAGCCAGAGTTCACAAATTCTTATGAAGTAGGCGTAGATTTAAGATTTATAAATAATCGTGTGGGGCTTGATGTAACTTGGTATAAAACTAAATCTGATGATCAGATTTTAGGTACCAGGACACCACCGTCTTCAGGCTCATTTCTTGCTTACCTCAACGGGGGAGCAATAGAAAACAAAGGATGGGAAGGTATAATCAATATTCAGGCGATAAAGAAAGAAAGTTTTCAATGGTCGTTAGATTTAAATTTTAGTGCAAATAAGGCGAAAGTCCTGAGTTTGCCAGGTAGTTTAGATCGTGTAGAGTTGTCGGATGCTTGGGTTACGGATAATGCCGCGCAGGCTGCGGCTTTTTTGAATGGTACAGTCTTTGGAATAAACGGTAATGTCTGGAAAACAAACGATCAAGGACAGTATTTATTAGATAATAATGGTCGTCCACAAGTTGCATCTTCTATGCAGTTGGTTGGTGATCGCAATCCCGATTGGATAGCAGGAATTACAAATACATTTAAGTATAGAGATTTTGGTTTATCTTTTATGTGGGATTTCCGTCAAGGCGGTGATGTTTTTAATGCAACTGCTTATACTCTCGTGAACTCTGGTTTGAGCCCTTTAACGCAAAATCGTGATAATATGGTGATACCAGGGGTTATAGAATCTACTGGACAAGTTAATGGTTTGGCAATTCCTTTGAATCAAGATTATTATCAGACCTTATATGCAAAAAATTCCAAAAATTTTGTTGAGGATGGTAGTTGGGTTCGTTTGCGTTACGTTAGCTTAAATTATAAAGCTCCATCTTCATTGGCGAAGAAATTGAAATTGCAGAATTTACAATTTACATTGACAGGAAGAAATTTATTATTATTCACAGATTATTCTGGCGTCGATCCTGAAGTATCAGGTAGTGGTGCAGGTGTCGGTGGGTCCGGTTCATTTGGTTTTGATAACCTTGGTGTTCCTGCGACAAGAGGTATTGATTTAGGGTTGAAATTTTCCTTTTAAAACTTATGAAAAATAAATTAAAAAAATATAGCATTTTTTACATAATTACAATTGGGATGGGATTATCATCTTGTAGTAAGTATCTGGATGTCAATGAAGATCCAAATAATCCAGCTAGAGTAGAGGCTGCCAGCCGTCTGGCTGGTGCAATAACAACATCCAGTGGTGCTGCTCAATGGCGGGGAACGAGGGAGCTAGCAGGGGTAATGCAATATGGAGGACTTCAGACCGCAAGTTCTGGAGGATATGCTGCTGCAAATTGGAGATTTACGGCTTCTTACTTCCTGTGGCAAAATGCCTATGTGAATACAATGCCTAATTGTGTCGATATAATTAATTTAGGCGAAGAAGAAGGAAACCCTCATTTTGTCGGTGTAGGGAAAATATTGTTAGCATTAAATTTTGGGTTGCTGACCAGTCAGTATGGGAGTATAGTAGTGGATGATTATTATAACGGTAAAGATCAAGTTGTATTAAAGCCTAAATTTAACACACAAAAAGAGGTTTATGAGCGGATTCAAAAACTCCTCGATGAGGCTATTACTGCTCTTGAAAACCCCAATAATAAGAGAGGTTTAGATGCAAAAAAAGGTGATCTGTTGTACCAAGGAGATGTGTCAAAATGGATTAAGTTTGCTTGGTCATTGAAAGCTAGATATTATAATCATCTCAGTAAAAAATCTGCTATCTATAATGCTGATGAAATTATAGCAGCTTGTGCAAAGGGATTTGACGCAGATGGAATGGATGCTGAATTCCCTTATTTAAGCGGAGGTCAATTAATTGATGAGAACCCATGGTCGAGTTGGGGTGGATTTGAAAGTGAAACTAATCCAAGGTATTTCGCTTGGACACAATTTTTTGTTAATATGTTAACTGCGTTTCCTGTCTCTAATAAATTATACGAAGATCCTCGAATAAGCAAAATAATGAAGGGAGCAGCATCTGACGGAAAATATAGAGGGCCCGGCGCTGGTGATTTTATAACCAACGGTCAAGGGGTTCTTGCTGATGGTAGTCAAGGTGACAAAACTAAGGTAAAACCGGAGGATTATGGAAGGTTTAGTAAAAGTGGGTATTACACAAATACTACATCTCCTTTTGCTTTCATTACCTATTCGGAGGTAAAGTTAATCGAAGCAGAAGCAAAGTTGAGAAAGGGAGATTCTAATGGTGCATTAGTTGCTTACGAAGAAGGTGTTAAGTCTAATATGCGAAAATTAGGCGTTTCTGCAGCTGATATTACTAAATACTGGAACGCTCAAGTAGCAGATGGCCTTTCTCAACATTTTAGTATGCTTGATAACGGATTAAGTCATATAATGAGACAGAAATATATATCACTTTGTTTGAATCCGGAAACTTGGGTTGATATGAGGAGGATGGATTATAATTCTGTAATCTATGGGCCAAGTTTAAAGAGACCTACCAATTTAAATGCGACAATCTTTGACTTAAATAATCAAAACCAATGGATACAAGCAATGATTTACGAAAGCAATGAGCAAACACGAAATCCAGATGCGGTCGGAAATAATACGGAAAAATATCGTTTACTTACGCCTTTATGGTTCAACGTCAAAGAATAAATAAAAAAGGGGAACTCCCCTTTTTTATTTATATAAGTAAAGTATTAATGCATAAAGTAGGTCTTTTTATATTTGGTTATTTATGAGAAAAATAGTTTTATTAGGACAATTGTTTTGTTCATGGTGTCTTTTCGCCCAATCTCCCAACATCATTCAAAAACCAATTACTTGGAATCAGGAACGAATACAGCTTTCCTTGGATTATTTGAAAAATAGACATGGTCTAACCCAGTCAGCCCCGATTATTCATCCTAAAATGGTTGTTGTGCACTGGACTGCAAACAATAGTGTGAAAGCAACATTCAACACTTTCAATCCGGTGAAACTGCCGGGAAGACCTGAGCTGACCAAAGCAAGTGCTTTGAATGTATCTTCCCAATTTGTCATTGATCGTGATGGCACTATTTACCAATTTCTGCCCGATTCTATCTTTGCGCGACATACAATAGGGCTCAACTATTGTGCGATCGGTATCGAGAATATCGGTAGCCGTCAGTTTCCACTAACCAATGCACAACTGAAAGCTAATGAAGAACTGATTCGCTATCTCAGCAAAAAATACCCGATAGAATTCGTCTTGGGACACCATGAATATCAGCGTTTTAAAAAGACAAGTTGGTGGAAAGAGACAGATCCAAATTATATTACAGGTAAAGACGATCCGGGTGATAAATTCATGAATGAATTGCGATCCGAGCTGAATGATTTAAAATTAAATTCTCTTCCTTAAGTAAAACTGGAAAGCGAAATTCCACTTATAGCATTTTCTTGCTTGCTTTCGCAATATAATTCTAAATTATACCCAAAGTGCGCTATGTTTTGCGGGTTTGCTGTATTTTGCCACGTTGTTAAATAGTGTTGATTGTATCATACTTGTTGCATTTGTCGCTTCTATTTGCGCTTTTATAAGCATACTATCTATTGTAAGATTCTTCTTAAGTTACTGTTAAAGAGCTCCTTGTGTTTTGGTCTAATCCATCTTTTTATCGTTTTTTATTAACGTTCAAGAGTTTTGAGTATTCAATATAAAAGTGAATACTTACTTTCTTTTGCGTTTTTATGACAAGTTTTGTTTTAAAAACGAAAACTTCTACTTACTTTTATCCTGATTTTCAATTATTCATGCATAAAACTGCATTTCTGCATGAGCTAAAAGTCTATTTATGATGAAAACTACCTTATTAAAACTTGCCTTTGTGATTTCGATTGCCGGTTTTGTCTCTTGCGGCAGTTCACTAAAGTCTGCTCAGGTCAATACGGCAAATGGGATACGCGTAGCGGGGGCTGCGGAGAATGTGATTCTGCCAGGAGCGGACCAGCTCGATTTATATCTGCCTCAATTAAAAGGTAAGAAGGTAGGTATTATGGGGAATCAAACCTCGATTGTTGGTTCCGATAAAAAGCATCTTGTTGATGTATTGATGGAGAACAAAGTTGACTTAAAGTTTGCTTTTGCTCCTGAGCACGGTTTCCGTGGTAATGTTGAACGTGGCGAGAAGTTTGGGAATGATGTGGATCAGAAAACAGGTTTGCCTTTGTTTACATTATATGGTGGCAATAAAAAGCAGGATTCCATTGTGAATTCCATTGATGTCATGATTTTCGATCTACAAGATGTGGGTGCGCGTTTTTATACCTATATCACTTCATTGCATCGTGTCATGGAACTTTGTGCAAAACATAATAAAAAACTGATCATTCTAGATCGCCCAAACCCAAATGGCGATCAAGTAGATGGTCCTGTAAGGCATGACGATAAATTTAAATCCGATGTGTCTTGGCATAAGATAGCTATGATTCACGGTCTGACTATTGGAGAGCTTGCACAGATGATCAATGGAGAACGTTGGTTGGAGAATGGGCGCCAGGCGGATATACAGATTGTGAAGGTGCAAAACTGGGATCACAAAACAATGTATGATTTGCCCGTAGTTCCCTCGCCAAGTTTACCCAATCCCCTGTCTGTACGTTTATATCTTTCATTGTGCCTTTTCGAAGGGACTGACATTTCGGTAGGACGTGGTACAGATTGGCCTTTTCAGGTTTTAGGATATACAAATCCGGTATACGGTTCTTTTACGTTTACCCCCGGCGAACGCCATGGTATGTCGAAGCATGTGGAAGGAAAAGGGGCTACAAATTATGGTATAGACCTACGGGCTTTAGATCCAGCGAGTCAAAAATTCACCTTAAAATATCTATTGGATTTTTATCAAAAGACGCCGGATAAATCCACTTTTTTTGCACGGCCTGAATTTTTTGATAAACTGGCAGGCACTGATCAATTACGAAAGCAGATCCTTGCTGGTCAATCCGAGAAACAGATTCGTGCGTCGTGGTCCGATGACTTAAAAGCATATAAGCAAATGCGTCAAAAGTATCTGCTTTACACTGATTTTGAATAGCAATAACTAACAAATATTAACTAGAATCATTTATTTTAAAACTCTATAATCAATGAGAAAATTTGTACTATTTTCTGTTGCTCTTGGATTGAGTTTTCCTTCTGAATCCTATTCTTTTACAAAGAAAGAAGGTACGTTGAACAGTGGTAATTTAACAAGCGCTCTTCTACGTTCTTCTGCAAAAGGTGCGGTTCAAAATACGGTGCAAGGTACTGTAAAGGATGGAAAAGGTCCAGTCTCTGGGGTAAGTGTATTTTTGATTGGCGGTACTGCGTCAACAAAGACCGATGCTCAAGGACAATTTAAAATTACAGCTGCCGTGGGGAGCAAGTTGCGTTTTTCATCTGTTGGATACGTGACGAAGGAAGTTTCCGTAACTTCAGGTTCGCTTGATGTGACGCTAGCCGACGATAATCAAGCGTTGGATGAAGTTGTGGTGGTGGGGTACGGTACTCAGAAAAAAGGTAACTTAACTGGTGCTGTTTCTACTATTAATGTAAAGGATAATCTTCAGGGCCGTGCTATTGCAGATGTTGGCCGCGGTATTCAAGGTACGACACCGGGTCTGACTGTTGTGGTGCCTAGTGGAGAAGTTGGTTCCGATCCGGTGATGAAAATCCGTGGTCAAATGGGTTCGATTGCTGGGGGATCTAGTCCGCTTATTTTATTGGATAATGTGGAGATTCCAAGTATCCAATTGGTTAATCCTGCTGATGTCGAGTCTATTTCGGTACTGAAGGATGCAGCTGCTTCTTCTATTTATGGTGCTAAAGCTGCATTTGGTGTGGTATTGATTACCACAAAAAAAGGAGCAAAGGGTGGCGATAGCTTCAATATCAATTATTCCAATAACTTCTCCTTCCAGAACTCTGCCGTAGATTATAATATGGGCGATGTGAATGCGCTCAAATACTCTTTGGAAGCAGCTGAACGTGTCGGGGAATCTGAGACAGGTGCTTTTTACAAAATTAACCGCGAAAGCTATCAGCGGGCATTGGATTGGAAAAAGAATTACGGTAACTCCATTGGTGCTAATGATCCTACTGTTTATGGCCGTGATTGGTATGTCAATCCTGCCGAACCTACTAAAAAGTATGGTGTTCGTACCTACAACGTAGAGGATTATATGATCCGTAAGGCTGCCCCTACTTCTCAGCATGATTTAAGTATTTCGGGTACATCGGGTAAGACACAATATAATTTGAGCATGGGGTTGTTGAGTCAGTCTGGTATGATGAAAACAACGGATCATGACAAGTTTAACCGTACAAATGCGGCATTGCGCATATCCTCTGATATTAATAAATATTTAACGGTGCGCGGTGGTGCTATGGTGTCGCGCCGTAAAAAAGAGTACCCTTATACAACAAGTTCAACGACCGCAGATCCGTGGTTGTATCTCTATCGCTGGAGCTCATTGTATCCGATGGGGTATGACGACAGAGGTAATATGATTCGTAGCCCATGGAGCGAGACGTCTTCCGCAAATACGGCGAGTTTCCAAAATAACTACATCAATTTGAATTTAGGAGCAACTGTGAATATCAAGAAGAACTGGAAAGTTGATTTTGATTACACATTCTCCAATCAAGAGGAAATCACAACGCAGCCTGGTACACGTTTTACTGCGGCAGATTCTTGGGTTGCGGGTGTAGCGAGAAAAGATGCTTCGGGTAATCCGATCTATGTAAATTCTGATGGTCAGGTGGTTGCTGCAGGTGCTACAGGAGCGATGGCTGCATATGATCTGAATTACTATACGTATACGGCTAATGGAGCAAATCCTGATCACTTTTTGAGAGCTTCAGGTGCTCGTCGTAATAATACTATCAATGCGTTCACGACCTATGATTTAAATCTGGACGATGATCATGATTTCAAATTTATTGCCGGTGTTAACCGTGTGACGTTGGATTATGATATGAACTCTTCGCAAACATTTAACTTATTGGATATTCGTAATCCACAATTGGGTTTCGGTGTAAATACGTCTGCGCAATTGGCGAAAGGTGATGCTGCATGGGAGGCACAACTAGGCTATTTCGGACGTGTAAATTATGCCTATAAAAATAAATACCTTGTGGAGGCAAACATTCGCTATGATGGTTCTTCGAAATTTCCGAAAGATTTGAAATGGCAATGGTTCCCATCTTTCTCGGCAGGTTGGGTAGCTTCGGAAGAGAGTTTTATGGAATGGGCTAAACCTACACTTAATCAGTTGAAGTTTAGAGGTTCGTGGGGATCTATTGGTGATCAAACTGTACCTCCAAGTTTATACACATCGACCATGATACCGGGGGATGTAGCTTGGTTGGGTGCTGACGGTAGCCGTTATTTTACGATTGGAACTCCTTCGGCAGTAAGAAGTGAATTGAAGTGGCAGCGTATTGAAACGACAGACATAGGTTTGGATATGCGCATGTTCAAAAATAAATTGGGATTAGTTTTCGATTGGTATAGAAGAGATACTAAAAACATGATCGTCCCAAGTGGTGATGTTAGTGCAACTTTTGGAGCTCCTGCACCACAGGGTAACTTTGGCGCCTTACGTACACAAGGATGGGAACTCGCTTTAGATTTTAACCATCGTTTTGAAGGCGGCTTTGGCTTTAATGTCAGAGGAACGTTATCGGATGCGAAAACGACTATTCTGCAATATACAAACACGCGGGTAATTTCAGATTACTATAATGGTAAAGATGTGGGTGAAATCTGGGGTTATCGTACTGATAGATTATATCAGGCGGGTGATTTTGAATATGATGCTTCGGGAAAGATGGTGGAGATTGAAATTAATAAAAAGAAATTTAATAAGCTTTCAGATCCTAACGGCGCTTACAATACCTTCCCGACAAGCAGTAATTTTAAATTTGGTCCTGGTGACGTGAAATTTACTGACTTGAATGGCGATGGTCAGATTAATGCCGGAGCTGGTACCTTGGATGATCATGGTGATATGGAGATTATCGGTAACGAAACACCGCGTTATGAATACGGCTTCCGTTTGGGATTTGACTATAAGGGCTTTGATCTTTCTGGATTTATGCAGGGGGTTGGAAAACGTCAGATCTGGGGTAATGGTTTCTTGACGATTCCTGGTTATAACGCTTCGGATGGTGCTATGCCTTCAGCAATTGCTGATAATTTCTGGTCGGCAGACCATACAGGTGCTTTCTATCCGAGAGCATATAATAATGCGGCAAGCAATGATGCAAACAATATGGTTAAACAGTCCCGTTACCTATTGGATATGTCGTATTTACGTATTAAAAATATCACATTGGGTTATACCTTTCCGTCGACATTGACGCGAAAAGCATTTATCAAAACGGCAAGAGTATATACTTCATTGGAAAACTTCTTCACTTTTGATAAGCTGAACGGCTTACCGGTAGACCCAGAGGCAATCAATGGATTTTCTATTTTTAATGCTACAAATTATAACTCGGGTAGAACAGGTGTTGGTACACCAATGTTTAAGTCGGTGTCGTTTGGTGTTCAGGTTAATTTTTAAAATTTACAACAATGAAATTTACAAAGAAAATAGCATTTTTGGCGCTTGGAGCAACGTTGGTGCTATCATCCTGTAATAAAGACGTGCTTGATCGTAATCAGTTGACAAGCTTGGAAGATGATAAAGGTTGGGGCAACGAACTTGCGCTGCGCCTGTACGCTAACGGTTTTTATGCCAATTATTTTACGGGATATAATACAGGTTTCGCTAAGGCTTATGCGCCGGTGACAGGTTATGATTTTTCGGATGATCTAACGAAGAAAAATATTCAGGATAATTTTGAGAATACGATTCCTACAAGTCGAAAAAATCAATATTCCAGCACGATAGCTTTAATGGAAACTCCTGAAATGATCCGTGAGTATGCGGGTCCAACTTGGAGTTTTACTTATGTGCGCAAAGCAAATATCTTTATCGACCGTATTGAGAACAAAACCAAACCGAATATCAATGATGAAACGTACCGTCATTGGATGGCGGTAGCTCGTTTTTTCAGAGGGTTTGAGTATAGCCGATTGGTCGAAGTGTTTGGTGACGTACCTTATTATGATAAGGAATTGAAAGATACTGAACTGGATTTGATGTACAAGGATCGCGACAGCCGTGCGGTAGTAATGGATCATGTGTATGACGATTTTCAGTATGTACTGGATAATATGCGTACAAATGATGGTAAGCAATATTTGAATAAATATGTGGCGGCATCGTTTATCTCCAGACTGATGTTGTTTGAAGGTTCCTTTTTGTATTATCACAATTTAGATAAGGAAAGAGCAAAAAAATACCTTGAAATGGCACAAAAAGCCGCGGAAGTTGTTATGGCTTCCAATGCCTATAATTTTAGCAGTGATTTCAAAAGCTTATTTGCTTCGGATGATTTAAGTGCTAATAAGGAGGTGATTATGTACCGCGCTTATGATGCTACGAAAAGCGCAACGCATAGTGTAGGATCGTATAGTAATGGTACAGAAGGCCAGAGTAATGCTGCTAATCTTGTGTTGATTAAATCTTTTATCTGTAACGACGGTAAGCCATGGCAAAGTTCTTCTTTGGCAAATGCAAATAGCTTTACGCTGAAAGATCTGGCGCTTACGCGTGATCCACGTTTTGAGGCTTCCATCTACGAGAAACCCCTAACATCTTCGTCGACACTTTTCTATGCGTATAAGTTTGCATCCCGAGAAGCTTTGGGTTATTTGGGCAAAACTTATCCGGCAGCTTGGGCTTCCAGTACAAATACCTCGGATGCTCCTGTGATCCGCCTGGCGGAAGTTGTGCTGAACTGGGTTGAGGCGAAGCAAATTTTGGCAGAAGGTTTCGGTGGTGTTGCAGTGACACAGACTGATATCGATAAATCCATTAATGCGATCCGTAATCGTCCACTTGACGCTGTTGCGGTTGCAAAGGGTGTTCAGAAAACAGCTCCATTGCAAGTTGGCGCCATTGCAAATGATCCTTCCCGCGATGCTGACGTTTCGCCGTTGATGTGGGAAATCAGACGTGAGCGACGTATGGAGTTTGTTTATGAAGGATTACGTCTGCTTGATATCAAGCGTTGGAAGAAGTTGAATTACATGGATTTCAGCAAAAACAACGACTATTTCTTGGGTCCTTGGATCAATGTTAAACAAGATATGCCGGCCTTGTTGGTGGATAGCAAAAAAGGTTTGTTGAAAGTGGTGGATGCGAATGGTAATACCATTTCGTATGATGGTACGAATGGCGATAAGTTAATTGGTTATTATCGCGTTGAGGACGTACGCAACCGGGAATCATTTACAGATCGCTCTTATATTGCGCCTGTTGGATTAGAGCAGGTGAATGAATATGCTGCCAAAGGTTATAAGTTAACCCAAACTAAAGGGTGGTAATTTAATTTACATATCTATTAAGCCTTGTCTATGTTTATAGACAAGGCTTTTTTATGCTCTAATAGCGAATGCTGTCTAGGCGCATCTCAACCAATATCTAACATTGCTTTTGCATAAAAACGCAATATTATTTCTGTTTTATGCATAAAAACGCTATTTTTAAGAAAACATTACGCATGAGGTTTCCAATTATTACCTTTTTTATTGCATTATCTTGCATTTTTAATGTCTCGATTGCACAGCAGTCTTTCAAATTCGCTCACGTGACCGATACGCATGTTGGCGGTGCAACAGGAGCGGAAGATTTGCGACGTACAGTAAAGGATCTAAATACGGTGAAAGATATTGATTTCGTGATACTGTCTGGTGATATCACCGAGTTTGGTGCTGATCATGAGCTCAAGCTGGCTAAGCGTATTTTGGATAGCTTGCAGCTTCCCTGGTATGTTATTCCGGGGAATCATGATGGAAATTGGTCTGAAAATGGAGCGAATACTTTTCGCACCGTTTTTGGTGGTGAAACTTTTTTCTTCAAGCACAAAGGCTATGCATTTATGGGGACCAATTCTGGTCCAAACATGCGGATGAGCCCTGGTCAGATTCCACGCGAAAATCTGGTCTGGATGGACTCTGTTTTTGCCGCGAACCCGGATAAACAGCTACCATTGATCTATATTAACCACTATCCACAAGATTCATCGTTGAATAACTGGTTTGACGCCTTGAAAAGGGTCAAAACTCGAAATGTTCAGCTGGCGTTTTGTGGGCATGGGCATATCAATAAATTATACGATTGGGAAGGAATTCCTGGTGTAATGGGGCGCTCTAATCTGCGGGCAAATAAGGAAATTGGTGGTTATAATATTGTAACCATTGCAGACGGTAAGGCCACTTATCAAGAGCGTAACCCGGGAATGGGTACCCAGGAAAAGCCCTGGCTCGTTGTCCCTCTTTTCAATCATCATTTTGAAAATGAAACCGCGACTTACCCACGACCTAGTTATGCTGTCAATACAAAATATGCCAATCAAGTTAAGGTCAATTGGACTTTTGAAGATGCAAGTGATATCGGAGCGGGACTGACGGTTTACAAAAATAGCGTGATTACATCAAACACTGCCGGAGATATCTTTGCACTCGATTTAAAGACCGGCAGGAAGTTGTGGGCATTCCGTACTGGTGGTAAAGTGTATTCCACGCCTGCAGTTTCGAAAGGAATCGTGGTGGCTGGATCATCGGATCATGCAATTTATGCCGTGGATGCTCGGAATGGTCGATTACTGTGGAAGGTGCAGACAGAGAAGGCGGTTTTGGGATCGCCATTACTACACGATGGCGTTGCTTTTATCGGCGGTTCTGATGGTAAGTTTAGAGCGTTGGATATTAAAACAGGTGCTGTAAAATGGAGTTTTGATCAGGTCAAAGGATTTGTGTCAACATTACCGACCTATTATTTGGGTAATGTAATTTTCGGTTCATGGAGTAATGAGTTTTATGCCCTGAATGCCAAGACAGGTCGTCTTTCCTGGGAATGGAACAATGGACAGACCAATCGCATGTTTTCTGCTGCTGCATGTAATCCAGTGGGCGTAAATAATCGTGTTTTTGTGGTTGCGCCCGATCGTTTTATGACAGCGCTGGATGCGAAATCAGGAGCAGTTATTTGGCGGGAAAAAAGAGATACAATTCGAGTACGGGAGTCGATGGGACTTTCTGCAGATCGTAAATTGGTTTATGTAAAGACAATGGATGGTGATCTGTTGGGTGTATCGGTGGCTGGAAACAGCATGGATGTTGTTTGGAAGTCTGCATTGAAGTTGCCTTATGAGTTGACGCCGTCGGCTATTAGTACAAACGGTAGATTGGTGTTTGTGCCGAGTCATTCGGGTTTACTTTCTGCAGTAAGCGCAAAAACAGGCGAAGTTGTATGGCAATATAAAATATCGAATGGAATGCTAAATCCCGTTGCAATAAATGGTCAAAAAGGTGTGATTTCGAGCACAATGGATGGTAAAATAGTGTCGTTAGCATTTTAAACAAGTGGACGTAAAGATCTTTTTTGAAAATAAATGCCTTGATATGATAAAAAAATGTCTAAACTTCTTAAATTTACGTCAAGCTTTTATGCTTGTTTTTGCATGTTTTGTTTGTAACTTTGCGAAAGCACAGCAAAATGCTTGGATTAGAATAAACCAATTGGGCTATACTCCGGCAAGTAAGAAGGTTGCAGTATGGGGTGGAAAGTCAATCAGGCAGCTTCGTTCTTTTGAGATTAAAAACGCAAAAACAGGTAAAACCGTGTATGTGCATCCTGTTGGAAAAGATTATGGGGCCTACGGTCCTTTTATTCAAAGTTTTCGTTTTGATTTTTCTGCCGTACAAGATACAGGACGCTTCTTTGTTAAAGCTGACGATGTAAAATCAGCAACATTCCGAATTGCACAGGACGTCTATAGAGGGGCCGCAGATTTTGTGTTGCGATATATGCGTCAACAACGGACATTGTTCAATCCCTTTCTGCAGGATAGTTGCCATACACACGATGGTTTTACGCTTTACGCAGAAAAAGTGGGAATTCAAGATAGTTCGCATATCGATGCTGGTGGTGGTTGGCACGATGCTTCTGATTACTTGCAATATGCGACAACTTCGGCAAATGCAACATTTCACTTGCTTGCTGCCTATCGTGATTTTCCAAGAGTGTTTGGTGATCTGAAGCTGGCGAATGGGCTTGATGGTAAAAATGGCCGGGCAGATGTCCTGGATGAAGCAAAATGGGGGTTAGATTGGTTATTGAAGATGCATCCCAAGGCTAACGAAATGTACAATCAGATTGGAGACGACCGGGATCACGCCAGTATGCGGATGCCCAAGGAAGATCCGTATTATGGACGTGGATTTGAAAGGCCGGTGTATTTTATCGATGGTGAGCCGCAGCAACGCGGTAAGTTTATGAATAATACGACGGGGACAAGCTCCACTGCGGGTAAATTTAGCAGTGCTTTTCGCCTCGGGGCGACGTTGTTTGCTAAGGAAGATCGGAAGTATGCCAGACTGCTGTCGAAGAAATCAGCGTCCGCCTATGCCTATGCCAATATTAAGCCCGGCGTGACACAGACGGTTTCTGTGAAATCGCCCTATATTTATGCAGAGGACAATTGGGTGGATGATATGCAGTTGGCTGCTGCAATGGGGTTTTCAGCGACAAAGAAAAAGAAATTTGCCCAAGAGGGTTTACAATATGCCAGACAGGAAAAGGTGACACCTTGGATAATAACCGATACTGCCGCTCACTATCAGTGGTATCCGTTTATCAACCTTGGACATTATGAACTGGCAAAAGGATTAAAAGGGCAAGATCGCGAGGAGATTGTCTCTTACTATAAGCAAGGGATTGAGGAAGTTAATCGCAGAGCAGAGTTAAATGCCTTTTATCGGGGAGTTCCCTTTATCTGGTGTAGCAATAATTTGACTGTCTCTTTTGCTATCCAATGTTTGTGGTACAAGGAACTGACAGGAGATGCACAATTTGATGAGCTCGCTCAGGCTAATTTTGACTGGTTGTTTGGGACAAATCCCTGGGGAACAAGCATGGTTTATGGTCTTCCATCTTGGGGCGATACACCTGTGGATCCGCATTCGGCATTCACGTTTCTGGGAAAGCACCCGATCGACGGAGGTTTGGTTGATGGCCCTATTATGGCATCAACTTATCGCAATTTGATCGGTATCAAGCTGAATAATCCCGATCGTTATGCGGAGTTTCAAAGTGATTTGGCCGTCTATCACGATGATTACGGGGACTATAGTACCAATGAGCCGACCATGGATGGAACTGCTGCTCTGATTTATTTGCTTGCTTCAAAAGAGGGTAAGGCCATGGAGGAGCCTATTGGAAAAAAGTAACCCAGGATATTTTTGGTGCTATTGTCCGGGGCGACTCGACAACACAAAAGGTGGCGCTGATGTTTACTGGTCATGATTTGTCGGAAGGTACTGCAGCAGTGTTGGATGCCTTAAAACGTCATCATGTAAAAGGTTCATTTTTCCTGACAGGTGATTACCTCAGAAATCCGACCTTTAAACCGTATGTGCGTCGGATGTTAAGGGATGATCACTATGTCTCGGGGCATTCGGATAAGCATCTTTTGGTGAGCGACTGGGGAAGTAGAAGTGTGTTATTGGTTACACGCGACTCTTTTGTGACTGATGTGAAGGCTAATCTGAATGCATTGCAAAGTGCAGGTATTAATAGCCGAAATCTGTCCTATTATATTCCTTCGTATGAATGGTATACGACTGAAACGGTCAATTGGGCAAAAGCGTTGGGGCTATCTTCGGTTAATTATACACCCGGAATACGGACAGCGGCCGATTATACGTATCCTGAAATGGGGGGTCGTTATTTGTCATCGGAAGTGATTCTCGACAATCTGTGGTCCTACGAGGCACGATTTGGGCTTAACGGGTTTATGCTGTTGATTCATATGGGAACGGATGACCGGCGTAAAGATAAACTGTATCATCATTTGGATGATATCATTCGCATATTAAAGGGAAAAGGGTATCAATTTGTAGATGTGCCCGATTTATTGAAATAAAGAAATACAATACATACTAATAATGGTAAATACAACGGAGAAAGATTCGAATTATCAGGATTTGGACAAGATGTCTGTGCATGAATTATTGACTAATATCAATAATGAGGATAAATCTGTGCCACTTGCTGTAGAGCAGGCTATCCCTCAGATTGAAGCATTGGTTAAGGTCACTGTGGAGAAAATGAAGGCTGGTGGTCGAACTTTTTATATCGGCGCTGGTACGAGTGGCCGTCTAGGCGTGTTAGATGCATCTGAATTACCTCCAACTTACGGTGTGCCATTTGAATGGATCATCGGCTTGATCGCCGGTGGCGATACCGCAATTCGGAAAGCGGTTGAATTTGCAGAAGATGATCTGGAGCAGGCCTGGAAGGATATGGAAGCCTATGATATCGATGAGAACGATGTTGTGGTGGGTATTGCGGCTTCTGGTACGACTCCTTATGTGATTGGTGGATTGAAAACCGCAAATGAAAAAGGACTTGTGACAGGATGTATCGTCTGCAATGGTGGCTCTCCGATTGCGGAGATAGCGCAATATCCTGTTGAAGTAATTGTGGGACCAGAATTCGTCACTGGATCTACCCGCATGAAATCGGGTACAGCACAGAAGCTGGTATTAAATATGTTCAGCACCGCCGTGATGATCCAATTGGGTAGGGTCAAAGGGAATAAGATGGTCGATATGCAATTGTCAAACCATAAGCTGGTGGGTCGTGGTGTGCGTATTATTATGGATCAAACAGGGGCGCCCGAGGATGAAGCTGCTGCTTTGCTTGAGCAGTTCGGGAATGTGAGACAGGCGATAGAATCCTATCAGGCTGCGCATTGACTATAACCAACTACTAATCACCTATTTTAAAAACAAACTATGTCACCAGTAATATTATTATCTTTTATAATAATCTATTTTGTGGTTTTGCTCGCAGTTGCACACTTTACCTCAAAGGGAGCTTCTGATAACTCTACTTTTTTTGTTGCAAACCGTAATTCTAAATGGTATATGGTCGCCTTTGGGATGATCGGTACCGCACTCTCCGGCGTAACTTTTATTTCAGTTCCCGGTGCCGTCGGTGCTTCGGAATTCAGCTATTTCCAATTCGTTCTTGGCAATGCAGTGGGGTTTGTCATTATTGCCTACGTATTGCTTCCGCTCTATTACCGAATGAATCTGACCTCTATCTATACCTATTTGGAAGAGCGTTTTGGGCACACCACTTATAAAACTGGTGCCGCTATTTTTTTGGTTTCCCGAACGATAGGTTCCGCATTTCGTCTATATTTGGTCGCCATTGTATTACAGCATTTTATTTTTGATGCCTGGAATGTGCCTTTCGCGATTACGGTCGTTATATGTTTGGTGTTAATCTGGATGTATACCAATAAGGGCGGTTTAAAAACGATTATCGTAACAGATACCCTACAGACTACCTTCTTAGTGACTGCTGTCATTCTTTCCATTTATTTTATGGCAAAAGGATTGGATTTTGGTATTGTGGATACTTTTGAGGCCGTGAAAGAAAGTAGCTACTCCAAGATCTTTTTCTGGGATGATTTTGTGAGCAGTAAAGCAAATTTTTGGAAACAATTCTTGGGAGGAATTTTTGTGACCATTGCGATGACAGGGCTCGATCAGGATTTGATGCAGAAGAACTTATCGATGGGGACCATTAAAGAGGCGCAAAAGAATATGATCACTTTTACAAGCGTTTTTGTGGTCATTAATATTTTCTTTTTGGCTGTAGGCGCTCTGTTGTATATCTATGCGGCTAAAAACGGTATTGATGTCACCCAGTTGGCCACGCGTGATTATTTGTATCCGGAAATTGCATTGAACCATTTGACCATCGTTCCTGCCATTATTTTTATGATGGGTTTGACAGCTGCTACTTTTGCAACGACGGATAGTGCGCTAACGGCCTTAACGACTTCTTTCTGTGTAGACTTTTTGAACTTCAATAAAAAGGAAAACCCCAATGATCCAGCTTTGATCAAACAGCGTAACTATGTGCATTTTGGCTTTTCTATTGTGATGTTATTGGTTATTCTGGTCTTTAAGCTCATCAATGACGATTCGGTCGTCAATGCAATTTTTACCGCGGCGAGCTATACCTATGGACCTTTATTGGGCTTATTTGTTTTTGGGATTTTTACAAAATATGCGGTGCGGGATAAGGCTGTACCTTACATCTGTATCCTTTCGCCAACTATATTATTTTTGCTTAAGACCTATATTATCGAGGTGTATACACCTTATGTTATCGGATTGGACCTAATTATCATAAATGGCTTTATTACATTTGTGATGCTTTTGATCAGTACGCCGGGTAAAGCTAGCGAAAGCGCGTTGTCCCACAACTAATACATTTTGGCTATAAAAAGTTTCGCCATTGGTGAGAAGATGTAAATACAAGTATTGATTTGATTTGTACGTACAGAAAAATTAAGTTAAGTTTGATATACTTAGTTTTTCTGTACGTATGTATCATAGCATAAATGAGACTACGGAATTTATCCGTAGAAAAATTGGAGATTTTACTCCAGAGTTCGGTATCATCCTAGGTACCGGTTTAGGTAAATTGGTTGATGAGATTGAAGTCGAGTATCAGCTGATGTATTCCAATATTCCTAATTTCCCTATTTCAACTGTTGAATTTCATTCTGGTAAGCTTATTTTTGGCAAGCTGAGTGGCCGTAATGTGGTCGCCATGCAAGGAAGGCTACATTACTATGAAGGTTACGATATGCAGCAGATTACATTTCCGATCCGTATTATGAAGGTGTTGGGGATAAAAAAATTGTTTGTTTCAAATGCTGCCGGATCGCTAAACCCTGCGGTAAAAAAGGGTGACCTCGGCATTATTGAAGACCACATCAACTTATTGCCCGACAATCCACTTCGCGGACAAAATCTGGCTGAGTTTGGCCCACGATTTCCGGATATGAGTGAGCCGTATAACCAAGAGATGATCGCGCAGGCTCTTGAAATTGCGAGCCAACATACGATTACTGCACGAAAAGTTGTTTATGTTTCTTCTGCGGGCCCCAATTTGGAAACCAAAGCGGAGTATCGCTATATGCGTTTGATCGGTGGGGATGTGGTCGGTATGAGTACTGTTCCGGAAGTTATTGTTGCCAATCATATGGGGCTGCCGGTATTTGCCATTTCAGTTGTTACGGATGAAGGCTTTCATGAACAGCTTAAACCTGTATCCCTGCGGGAAATTGTTGCGGTTGCGGAGAAAGCGGAACCTAAAATGACATTAATTTTGAAAGAATTAATAGCTTTGCAATAAATTGCATCTTCATGTAACACCGGTGAGGGAGAAGGTTGTCGGATTTGTGTAGGGTGAAGGGTAATTGGTTCATTCAGGTGAATTTAGCTTTTTTGGTTTTTATATAATTTTAGATGAAGTTGATCGTACGCATACTTGCCGCATGGTGTGTTTTATTTATTTATTCCGTGGATGTCATTGCGCAGAGCAAAGAGGATTGGAGCAGTGCATTGGATTCGGCGAGAGCCAAGGAGGATGGAAAGAAGGATTCTGTTATCCTATCGGCAAAGTATATCCGATATGCAACATTGGATATGCTAAAAAAAGGCACTTATACACGGCAGATTGATACGTCACATCATAATTATCAATATTATAATCCACAGAATTTACCTTGGAATCCCAGTGTAAATCTCGGTTCTTATGGTCTGGCTACGCGCGACCTGCTGTTTCAGCCTAAAAAAAACATTGGATTTCAGTCTGGTTTTACCGCATTGGAGCGTTATTTACTAAATCCTGATTCGGTTCAATATTTTAGGGCACGGGCCAGATACTCTGAGTTGTCAGCGGTGGGGTTTTTCTTTAATGATCAGGTTTTTAGGGCTCGGGTAGCGCAAAATATCAATTCCCAATGGAATATGAATGTGGATTTCCATTCGACTAAAACGGATGGTTATTACCTGAATCAGAATTACTCCGACTTAAAGGCTTCAATTGCCTCGTGGTACGAATCAAAAAATAATCGGTATAACCTGTTGATCAATGCGGTATTTAACCGGTTGGATGCCATGGAAAATGGCTCTATTACCGAAGATCGCCCGTTTGCGCCTGAAAACAGACAGGCTCCAAATCGTTTTAACCCTAAATTTAGCAATTCTGACAAGAATGTGATTCCACGATCCAGATGGTGGGATAAATCATTTTTTCTAAGACAGTCGCTTTACGTGGGGCGATTGGATACCATCGATAAAGGTAAGCCCACCATGGAGATTCGGCCTACCAATAGTATGGCGCACAATACGCGTATTAGAAGACAAACCTATAACTTCTTCAAGAATACGGATGATCAGAATGCAGTGTTGCCCTACAACAACAAAGCCTTGGCATTAAATAATGATAAGACCCTGATTACAAATGTTTCGAATGAGTTTGAATACAACTTTTTCCTCCGTGGGAAGTCGGTATTTAAGAATGAGGCAAAATTAAACCTGGCGTTTCAGCACGATATGAACTGGGTGGAGCAAAACCAGCTCGATTCCAATCGCTATTATAATAACCGCGCGGCTTATCCGCAGGCGATTAATAAATTGCCAGATAGCACCACGTTTGATCGCTTTTATCAAAATGGCATCGTAAAGGGCGAATTGGGCTATCAGTTTTCCGACCGTCTTGATTTTAGTTTGAAGGCGAATCAGATTGTATTCGGTCACAATTTTGGAGATTTTTTATATGATGCCAAAGCGGATATCGCTATGGGCGATAAAATCGGAAAGGTAACGCTATCTGCGTATTCACAGAATAAGTCCCCTGAGATGGTTTTTGAGAATTTAAATTATACGTATGCAAAATGGAATGATTTGGATCTTAAAAAGACTAAAATTCAGAATCTCGGTTTTCAATATGCTAATCCGATGCTTGGTTTTCATGGTAAGGTTGAATATTTCCTGATGAATAATTATACGTATTTTGCAGAGCGGCCCAATCCGCAGGACGATCCTAAAAATGACAAATGGATTGTTCCGACCCAATTGGATAAGGCCAATTTATTGAAGGTAACGGTCGGACAAAAATTTAAATTGAACCATTTTACTTTAGACAACCTGGTTGTCTATCAAAAGACAGATCAACAAGACGTATTGGCGGTTCCCGAATTGTATACCTGGCATAGTTTGTACTACAGCAATCTTTTCTATAAAGTGATTGATTACAGTATTGGTTTGGATGCGAAGTTTAATACACCTTATGCAAATCCAAATTATTCGGTTGGTACAGGGCAATTTTACAATGCATATAAGCAAATCGAGTTTTCGACTTATCCAATTATGGATTTGTGGATTACAGCAAACATACAACGGGTAAACATGTTTTTGAGCTATAATTTTTTAAACCAGAACTTCTATCCACACGGATACTACACGGTTCGGCGCTATCCGATGAATACCGCCAACTTTAGGTTTGGAATTTCGTGGAAGTTCTATGACTAAAAATTATTTCGGTGTTTCTTAGCTTGTTGTGATCGTTAAGGCATAAAATCTTATAAAATAATTTTGAGAATAGAATTTTTAAGCTATATTTGCACACGCAATTAGGGAACGGCGTTCTTTAAAAAAGTATGGAGGCTTAGCTCAGCTGGTTCAGAGCATCTGCCTTACAAGCAGAGGGTCACAGGTTCGAATCCTGTAGCCTCCACCATACAAAGTCGGAGAATTAGCTCAGCTGGTTCAGAGCATCTGCCTTACAAGCAGAGGGTCACTGGTTCGAATCCAGTATTCTCCACCAATCCAAAACGGAGGCTTAGCTCAGCTGGTTCAGAGCATCTGCCTTACAAGCAGAGGGTCACAGGTTCGAATCCTGTAGCCTCCACAAAGCATCATCAAATGGTGCTTTTTTTTCGTTAGGGGGTTTAGCTCAGCTGGTTTAGAGCACTACCTCGACAAGGTAGGGGTCACTGGTTCGAACCCAGTAATCCCCACAATAAAAAAAGCGTTCATCATGAACGCTTTTTTTTATGCATTGAATTGCCTGTAGATTTCGAAATTCCCTTTCAGGTAGTTAGTCTGCTTTGGGCATTTCTTGTGGTTATTTTATTGTTAGTTCTTCTTTTTACCTAGCTTAATGCCGTAACCTGTCGTCCATTCAATAAAGTCGGCTTTACCTCCATGGGCTTTAATAGAAACGCCAGCAAAGATATCTTTGTAGACTTTATAGCGTACACCTACTCTAAGGTACACGGGCATGCTCTCGCCATTAAATTTGTTGCGATGCAGGTAGGCCCCTACATTTCCGTTGATATACAATCTAGAGTTTAAAACATGGTCGATGTAGAACGCTGGTCCGTACGAAAATAAGGCTGAAAATTTGCCGGCTTTGTCGCCTGCCACCTTTTCGTCATTCCCGCTGGCAGAATAGAATGCATCAATCCCAGCGCCGAGGCGCCATTTGTAGCCCAAATGTCTGCTATAGTAAGCTCCCAACATCGATTTAAAATATTGGCTATCATGCTCCCGGTCGATCTGCTTGAAACCAAAGGCATAATTGAAATGTAGTTCTTCGGTTTTCTCCATCGGGGGAATATGCGTTTTTCTGTAGTCAAATGGCTTGTCTGTTGGTGTATACGAAACGGATAAACTCAAAGGGACGAGATTTATCCCTGTATTGGGTAATGCCAGTGCTCCATTGCTGAAGTGGTGAAATGCCGCGCCGGCACCAACCTGAAAATGTTTGTTTAACCGATAGTTGGCCTGAATTCCGAAATCAATAAAAACGTTGTTTTTACTGCCGATAAGGAGATTGAAAGGGTTATCTTCTTCGTTATAGGGGTTGAATCTGCCGGAGAGACCGAGGGCAATCCGATAATTGAAATTCCATCTCGAATTTACTTTTGGTCGAATGGGGATAGCCACAAAGCCGTATGCAGCAAAAGGCTGGCCCAGATGTTCCTGTCCAAAGGTACTGCTATAGATACCGATACCGTAGATCGGATAGTTGTACAGTTCATTGTAGATGCTTTTTATTGAATCTTGAAACTGGGTTTGAAAACCTACTCTGAAATTTAACCCATTATAGTAAGAATCAGCTAGTGTTTCTTTCGAGCGTTCATTGAATTTAAGTTCGCCGCCGCTTTCATGTTCAAGTTGAAATATAAGTCTTTTCTTGGCTGGGATAAGGCTTTGTAAAGTGTCTGTTGAAGTTTCTATTCGAGGTGTAACCTGGGCTGTGGTACGAAAGGAAAGCAGTGCCAAGGTTACAAAAGCAAGTATTCTTGATGTCATGAAATAAAACGTTAGCGTTTTTTAAATTTTTTGCAAAAGTAAGCATGATATACTATTGTAACAAAAGTATTTAAACGGATGGGATATAAAGGTATCAAAACTGTCCGTTTTTAGCTACAGCTTTTTAATCCGACACAGGGTAAATGTTCCCTTCGTTTGTCACGGTATCAAATGGATAAATAATTGTGGGTTATGCCTTTAATTATATTGCATATAAAAAGCAATTTATCTAAGTTTGAGCTGAAAAGAAAAAGGAAATATGATTAAAAACCTATTTAGAATTACTGCTGTTACGTTTGTACTAACAACAGCGGGGGGTGCTTTGTTTGCTCAGCACGCCAAATTTAATTGGAAAGAAGCATCTGAAGGGGGGTATACCTACAAGTACGTAACCAACGATCCTACTCGTTCGCGGTTCTATAAGTTAAAAAATGGCTTAACTGTAATATTGAGTCCCACCAAAAAGGAACCCCGTATTCAAACGTACATCGCTACAAAGGCGGGTAGTAAAACAGATCCGAAAGATCATACTGGTTTAGCGCATTATCTGGAGCATATGCTATTCAAAGGAACAGATCAATTTGGGTCGAAAGACTGGAACAAAGAAAAGCCGCTGCTGGACCAGATTGATGCGCTCTATGAGAAATACAATAGTACAACAGACGAAACCGAACGGAAAGCAATTTATAAGGAGATTGATCAAGTGTCTGGAGAGGCTGCTAAATATGCAATAGCCAATGAGTACGATAAATTGATGGCGTCGATGGGGGCCGAAGGAACGAATGCTTTCACTTCATTTGAACAGACTGTTTATCAGGAGCAAATTCCTAGCAATGTGCTGGATAAATATCTGGCAGTGCAGGCGGAAAGGTTTAGAAATCCGGTATTGCGCTTGTTTCATACCGAGCTTGAAGCTGTTTATGAAGAGAAAAATATAAGTCTCGATAAAGATAATCGTAAGGCAGTGGAATCGATGTTTTCAGCGGCTTTTCCTGATAATAATTATGGAAAGCAGACCACAATTGGGACTGTTGAGCATCTTAAAAATCCGTCGTTGAAGGCAATTCGGGAGTATTTTCATACGTATTATGTCCCTAATAATATGGGTGTTATTATGTCGGGTGATTTTGATCCTACTGAGGTCGTTAAAAAAGTGGATGAGAGCTTTGCTTTTATGCAGCCCAAAGAGATTCCTGCCTACACTTTTGATGCTGAAAAACCAATTTTGACACCTATTGTCCGTGAGGTCAAAGGTCCGGATGCAGAGTTTATGCTGATGGGATTCCGTTTTCCCGGTGCTGCAACGAAGGATGCCCGCATGCTCAATTTGATGAGTCAGATCTTGACGAACGGATCTGCGGGTCTGATTGATCTGGATTTGGTGAAGAACCAAAAATTGTTGGGCGCTGGTGCTTTTCCTTACGTATTAAAAGATTATTCCTTGCTGCTACTACAAGGTAATCCTGGTCAGGGACAGCGCTTGGAAGAGGTAAAGCAGCTACTGTTGCAAGAATTGGCGAAATTGAGAAAAGGCGATTTCTCGGATGATCTGATAACGGCAATTGTCAATAATGCAAAGAAAGATGAAATTAAACAGAACGAAAGCTATGGCGACCGCGCTGAATCATTGATGGATGCCTTTACTTCTGGTCAAGATTGGGCATCTGTTGTGGGGTATTCGGATGAGTTAAATAAGATTACCAAGCAAGATGTGGTGGACTTTGCAAACAAATACCTGAACGACAATAATTATGTTGTCGTTTATAAACGTAAGGGGGTGGACAACAGTGTGGTTAAGGTTGTTAAACCAGAGATTACGCCTGTAACGGTCAATCGTGACGACCAGTCTGATTTCCTAAAGCGGGTTGAAGCAATGCCGGAGGATAGAATCCAGCCGGTATGGGTAAATTATGATAAAGCTATTCAGAAAGCTACTGCAAATGGACTGCCTGTGCTGGCTGTAAAGAACTCAGATAATGAGCTGTTTTCCCTGTCTTATCGTTTTGATGGTGGAAAATGGGGTAATAAGTTATTGGCTTTAGCTGCTGGTTATCTTGAATTTTTGGGTACAAAGGATAAGTCAAGTGAACAGTTTAGCAAAGATTTTTATCAATTAGCTTCTGATTTTTCGGTGTCTGCCGGTAACGAAGAGACCATGGTGTCGATCTCGGGTTTAAATTCAAACTTCACAGCCACATTGAACTTGATCCAAGATTTGTTGCGCAATTGTGTTGCTGACCAGGAAGCTTTCAAAATGTATATTGCCCGTGCAAAAAAAGCGAGAGCAAATGCGAAAGAAAGCAAGACTGCAATCATGGAGGGCTTGAAATCCTATGCAAAATATGGCGCTAAAAATCCATTTAATAATGTGTTTACAGATCCTGAATTGGATGCTTTAAAAGCGGAAGACTTGGTGAAGGTGTTGCACGATTTGGTTAATATGAAGCATACAATGCTTTATTTTGGTCCGTTATCGGCTACGGAATTTGTGGCGAAAGCGAAGCCTTTAAAACAAAGTACCGGAGCCTACGTAGCGGCAAAAAAGGCGGTTGTGTTTGAAGAGTTACCAACAACCAATAATCAGGTGCTTTTTGCTGATTTTGATATGAAGCAAGCTGAGGTGTTTTGGTATAGAAGTTCAGAAGCTTACGACAGTGCCCTGACGCCTACAGTTTCGTTATTTAATAATTATTTTGGCGGCGGCATGGGAAGTATTGTTTTTCAGACTATCCGTGAGTCAAAGGCGTTGGCATATTCCACTTATGCTTATTATGGCCAACCGTATAAAAAAGGCAATCGGTATACGGTAGGAGCTTATGTCGGCACACAGGCAGATAAGTTTAACGATGCGATTAAAGGCATGAACGAGTTGTTGGATGTATTGCCTGAAAGTGCTAAAGGACTGGATATCGCGAAAGTTAGTCTAGAAAAGTCAATTGCCAGTGAGCGTGTGTTGAATGCTGCTATTTTAGGGAGTTATTTGGCAGCACAACGCTTGGGAAATACAACTGATATTCGTAAAGTCGTCTACGAAGAAGCACCGAAATTAACGTATGACAATCTGCATGCTTTTCATAAAAAGGAAATGAGTCAAAAGCCCTATGTTTATTGTATCGTAGCGAAAGAAGACAGTCTTAAGCCAGCTGATCTCGCCAAATTAGGCGAAGTTAAGAAGCTGGATCTAAAAGAGATTTTTGGGTATTAGCTCAGCCGCTATTAGCGTAGCATTTATACACCTGAGAGAAGCCTTCAGTGATACTGAAGGCTTCTTTTGGTATGGGGTTATTAGAATCGGATAATTTCATCAATCTGCTCATTGATGAAGTGCAGTGTATCTTCCTTAAATAACTCTCCGTCATCATTCAATTCATTCTGAACGCCGGGTATAAAAATCTTGAGTGGAAGTACATGCATTCTTAAATAGTGGCATATCCCAGTGAGATGATCGATTCCACGGAGGTTGCCATAGCGTCCAGAAGATAGTCCGACCAATGCAACTTTCTTGTGGTAAAAGCTGATCGGAAATGTGCAGCAGTCAATAAAAAGCTTGAGTGCTCCGGGTATACTTCCGTTGTATTCTGGGGCGATGAAGATAAACAGTTCCGCTTTACTGACCTTTTCTTGGATAGGTTCGAATGCTGTGCTTCTTTTGCCATAAAGATCTGTCTCTAAAATGTTTGCTGGTAGATCTTCCAAAGAAAAAATGTCACTTTCAATTGACTTACGATCAAGTATTTGCTTGTAGCACTTTGCTATTTTTAACGTCTTGCTATTGGGGCGGTTTGTTCCGGATATTATTAAAATCATTGTGTTGTTGGTACTTATAAAAAGCGCAATTTCAAAGTGGATACATATCTCGATTTTTTGTATCTTAGCATCCTGAGGATATGTGCTTTTGCTTCGTCAAAAGTACGAAATATGCTGAACTTGTTCTGTTAATTTGAGTTGCGGATAGAGATTTTGGCAAATTGATCTTCAAAAAAGTGACATGTGGGATAAAATGACATTTTAATTAAGAAAGATTTTCATTCAGATGGGAAAAGTAATTGCAATCGCAAATCAAAAGGGTGGGGTCGGAAAAACCACAACGTCAATTAATTTGGCGGCTAGTTTGGCGGTTTTAGAATATAAAACATTGTTAGTGGATGCAGATCCTCAAGCAAACTCTACTTCTGGGATTGGCTTTGACCCGCGTACAATCACCGCAAGTGTATATGAATGTTTGGTAAATGATTTGGATCCCCGGGAGGCTATCCAATCGACAGAAACGCCAAATCTAGACCTTTTGCCTGCTCATATCGATTTGGTTGGGGCAGAAATTGAGATGATCAATATGCATGAAAGGGAGTACAAGATGAAAAAAATCTTGGATCAGGTGAAACATGATTATGATTTTATTATCATTGACTGTTCGCCTTCTTTGGGCTTAATTACAATCAATGCACTGTCTGCTTCGGACTCCGTCATCATTCCTGTACAGTGCGAATACTTTGCTTTAGAGGGTCTTGGTAAATTATTAAACACGATTAAGATCGTTCAAAATCGTTTAAATACGAGCTTGGAGATTGAAGGTATTTTGTTAACCATGTACGATGTCCGTTTGAGGCTGTCTAATCAGGTGGTCGAGGAAGTGAAAACACATTTCACGGATTTAGTTTTTGATACGATTATTCAGCGGAATACCCGTTTGAGCGAAGCTCCAAGTTTTGGAATTTCTGTTATCATGCATGATGCGTCCTGTAAAGGGGCAATCAATTATTTGAATTTGGCGCGTGAGATCTTACAGAAAAACGGGCATCTTAGTGAAATGAATAAAACAGTAACCGCATAATATGGCAGCACATCAGCGTAAAACAGGACTGGGAAGAGGTTTAGGTGCGCTATTAAACGATAGTGTAGAAGTTCCTGCTAAAAGTAATCAGCAAGTGGAAGAAGCTCCTCAAGTTACAACCACAGCTGTAAAAACAACGAATGAGAATGGCAGTATTAGCCATGTCCGTGTAGAAGAAATAGCTGTCAATCCTTTTCAACCGAGAACAGAATTTGACCCGGTTGCCTTACAGGAACTGTCGGAATCTATTCGTCTACAGGGGTTAATTCAACCCATCACCGTACGTAAAATTTCGGATGGTAATTATCAATTGATTTCCGGCGAACGTCGTCTCCGTGCTTCACGTTTGGCTGGCATTACCGAAATTCCAGCATATATCCGTACAGCCAACGACCAGCAGATGCTGGAAATGGCTTTGATTGAGAATATCCAGCGGGAGAACTTAAATGCGATTGAAGTCGCCTTGAGTTTTCAGCGCATGATTGAGGAGTGTAATTTAAAGCAGGAAGAGCTGGGAGAGCGTGTGAGTAAAAACCGGTCTACTGTCACAAATTATCTTCGTTTATTGAAACTTCCGCCTGTCATTCAAGCAGCAATACGGGATGGAGCATTGACCATGGGACATGCTCGCGCATTGATTAATATTCCTGAAGTTGATAAGCAGCTTTATATTTTTAAGTTGATTATTGATCAAGGTTTATCTGTTCGTAAGGCCGAGGAATTGGTTCGTGAACTACAAAAAGGTGGTAAGAAAAAGGCTGCAAAGGATAAGGCTCCGATGTCTTTTCAACTGCAGAAAATTGAAGACGACCTGGCATCTAAATTTTCTTCGCGTGTCAAATTGAATCTCAAAAGTACCAAAGGGAAAGGTGCTATCGAGATCCCTTTTGAATCGGAGGATGATTTAAGTCGCATTCTAGAATTATTAGATTGGTAATATGGCCAAGTTAATAAGCTTGATCGTTGCCATGTTTGTGCTATCAATAGTACATGGGCAGAAGGTGGATTCCATTGCGAAGAAACAAGTGACACCTGTAAAAATAGATAGCATAAAGCAAAAATCGGTACAGGATACTGTAAAGAAAGAATCTAGGAAAGAACGTAAAAAGCGGGAGAAAGAGGAAGCTAAGGCAAAGGAGAAGGTGGTGTTCAAAGATTCAACCCGCCTGGCGATTGAAGCAAAAAATAAGCAAGCCTGGAAACGTTCTTTGATTCTTCCTGGATGGGGGCAATATACAAATGGAGGCGTTTGGTGGATAAAGGTCCCTGCAATTTATGGGGGGCTATTGACAACGGTGCTTGTCTTTGATTTTAATAACCGCTATTATAAAGAATTGTTGGGGGTATTGCAAGACAAGGCTCTTGGAAGGCCAATCGATCCATATTATCTCAACGTTTCCGAGCAGTCTATCATTCGTGCAAAAGATAATGCGCGGCGAGATCGCGATCTCATGGTGCTTCTTACTTTGGGAGTGTATGGCCTTAACGTCGCCGAAGCCTATATCGACTCGATGCTTAAATATCGTTGGAGCATTGGTGATGATAAGCCTAAAAAGACTGCTTTCTTAATTGGACCGACTCTAATGGATGCCAGTCTCGCGTCGGGAGCTTATTCGTTTAAACCCACTGTTGGACTTAAATTGACCATGAAATTCAATTAAAATCTGATTTCTTCGACCTCATATTTCGATCGAAAGTGACTGTTGATGACGGATTGTATAATTTGAATTTCAGTAATATTAGTTTTACACGGTCTCTAAGATCAGGGATTATGGTTTTTTAAATAGGGGTATTTCATTGAAATTTTTTAATTTTAAAAATAAACTATACTTTTTTCTGAATATATGAACATCATTCTCTTGGGATATGGCAAAATGGGGCAGATTATCGAAAGATACGCACTAAAAAGAGGCCATCAAATTTTTTTAGTTGTGGATGAACATAATCGTCCTAACCTGACTGCTGATGATATAAGAGGAGCTGATGTCGCGATAGACTTTAGTGTGCCTTCTGCAGCATTGGATAATATGAATCTTTGTCTGGAAGCAGGTGTACCTATTGTGGTAGGGACAACGGGCTGGTATGATCAATTGGAAGATGTTAAGGCGAAGTGTCTGGCGTTTGGAGGTTCGATTTTGTATGGGTCTAACTTTTCTATCGGTGTGAACGTTTTTTTTCATATCAATCGCATGTTGGCAAAGGCATTACAACCCTACAAGCAATATGATGTTCAAGTCGAGGAAATTCACCATATTCACAAACTGGATGCGCCAAGCGGTACGGCAATTACTATTGCTGAAGGGATATTGGAGAATAGTGATGTGAAGACCAACTGGGTGAATACTGTCGTTGGCGAGCAAGATGAAATTATTCCAAAGCCCCAAGAACTTTTGATCGAAAGTCATCGCATTGAAGAGGTTCCGGGAACACATACGGTACTTTATAGTTCGGAGGTTGACCAGATAGAATTTAAGCATACTGCACATAGCCGTGATGGCTTTGCTTTGGGTGCTGTTGTTGCTGCGGAATGGTTAAATGGTAAAAAAGGCTTTTATCAAGTTACAGAGATTTTTGATTTTAATAAATAGTACTAATTAGTAGTTTATGGGCTTAATTATATTTGCGGTTTTAACAGCAATATCGGGATATGGGTTGTGGCAATTGTTTGTTAAAGCTGGCAGAAATGGCTGGGAAGCGATCGTTCCTTTTTACAGCCAGTATATTCAGGCAAAATTGATGGGGAGACCGCTATGGTGGGTAATATTATTGCTCGTTCCAATTGTCAATGTCTTTATTTTCTATAATCTTTATCTTGATTTTATCCATTGTTTTGGGAAGCGTCGTTTTTGGGAGAATGCGGCTGCGGTTTTAGTCCCTTTTATCGTGCTGCCCATGTGGGCAAAGGATAATAATGTGCGTTTTTTGAACGGCCTGTACGCTAAGAATCTGAAAGCTGCTAGTCAGGAAGGCATTGTAATGACTGAAGAGAAGCGTGCTGAAATAGCCCTTGAATCCTATAAAGAGTATAAAATTAAATATCCATACAAAAAGTCTATGGTACGCGAATGGGCTGATGCTATCGTATTTGCCACTGTCGCAGCTTCCCTTATTCGTGGTTTTCTGATCGAAGCTTATATGATTCCGACAGGATCTATGGAACGTACCTTGTTGGTTGGCGATTTCTTATTCGTCAGCAAGTTGAATTATGGGCCACGTATTCCTAATACGCCGATTGCTTTTCCTTTTGCCCATCATACCATGCCCATTACAGGAGGGAAAGCATATTCTGAATTGATCGAACTCCCTTATAAACGTCTACCTGGATTTCAAAAGATTGAGCGCAATGATGTGGTCGTCTTTAATTTTCCCGCTGGTGATACTGTCGCCCTCGAAAACCAAAATGCAAGTTATTATGATCTTGTTCGAGCGTATGGCTGGCAGACCGTGAATTCGCAGTTTACGATTCAGGCAAGGCCGATTGATAAGCGTGAGAACTATATTAAACGTTGTGTGGGATTGCCAGGGGATAAGATTTCCATGAAAGATGCCAAGCTTTTTGTAAATGATCAACCGGGATTTGATCCTCCTGAAAGTCAATTGGACTATCTGGTATTAACGGATGGTACACCCTTAAATATGGAAAGGTTAAAGGAGTTGAGAATTGAAGCAGTAGGTGGCGATCAGCAGCCTGGGGTCTATCAGTTGTTCATGACTCAAGATGAGCTGGCCATTGTAAAGTCCTGGTCGAATGTCAAAGAAATCAGAAGGAGCCCCGTTGGAGAAGGTGCTTATCCATATGATGCGCAATATAAATGGAATTTTGATAATTTTGGACCGATTTTAATTCCGAAAAAAGGTTGGTCAGTTGCTTTAAATGAGCAGACTTTACCCATCTATGAAAGAGCTATCCGCGTGTATGAGAATAATAAGCTTGAAAAGCGGTCGGATGGAATCTATATCAATGATGTTAAAGCAGATCACTATACATTTAAAATGGATTACTTTTGGATGATGGGTGACAATCGGCATAATTCGCTAGATTCAAGGGGATGGGGATTTGTTCCCGAGGATCATATTGTTGGAAAGGCTTTATTTACCTGGATGAGCTGGGATGATATTGGTACGGGACTTTCGAAAATTCGCTGGAATCGAATCTTTAAGGGCATTCATTAATCGGAGCAAATCAACATGCTAGCCTTATGGTCTGAATGCAATAAAAAGGGCTTTCTTAACGAAAGCCCTTTTTATTGAAATAACTTGAGTTTACTGATTATAGGTTTCGGTCTTCGCCGAAAGTTGTACTACTTCAAACAGGCGAGGTAACGTTTGATCGTTTCCTCTAATCCTAAATACAGCGCATCAGAGATAAGTGCGTGGCCTATGCTTACTTCCAGCAATTCCGGAATATGCTGATTGAAATATTGCAGATTGTTGAGGTCCAGGTCATGGCCTGCATTGAGTCCTAATCCAACTTCACGCGCCTTTAAGGCTGCTTTGAAATAGGGCTTTATAGCAGTTTCTTTATCGAAACCATACTCCGTTGCAAATCCTTCTGTATAAAGTTCAATACGATCTGTTCCTGTTTCTGCGGCAGCTTCTACCATTTCTTCGACAGGATCAACAAAAATAGAAACACGTATCCCGGCATCTTTGAACAATTTGCACATATCTTGTAGGTAAGCTTTGTTCTTAATGGTATCCCAGCCATGATTGGAGGTCAATTGACCTTCGGTATCTGGCACTAATGTGACCTGTGCTGGTTTATTGGCCAATACAAGGTCTATAAATTTCTGCTCCTGGCAATTTCCTTCAATATTCAGCTCAGTCTGAATTGCTGCTTTTAAGTCAAATACATCCTGATAGCGGATATGTCTTTCATCTGGTCTGGGGTGAACAGTGATACCCTGAGCCCCAAAACGTTCACAGGCTAATGCTGCTGAGACTAGATTAGGATTATTCCCACCTCTAGAATTTCTGAGCGTTGCGATTTTATTGATATTTACTGAAAGTCTGGTCATTTTGCTGTATGTTGTGTTGTAAAAATACGAATAATATCTATTTTTTTTTAACTTGCATGTATGGATGGAATCGACTATAGCCTATTTAGCGGCTTTCGCCTCTTGGACGTTATTGATATTATATTGGTAGCGATTATTATCTACTATATTTATAGTTTGATTAGGGGGACCATTGCTGTTAATATCCTAATTGGTGTCGCATTGTTTTATGGCGTTTATATTGTCGTCAAGCAGATGCATATGCGTTTGCTGACAGAAATATTCGGCGGTTTTATATCGGTGGGTTCGATTGCGTTGATTGTCGTATTCCAGCAGGAAATCAGGCGGTTTTTGCTGCATGTTGGGAAGAATATATCGATGAAGCGAAAAAAGGTTTTTTGGTCGTTTATCGGGAATAAGAAGGCTATACAAAAGGATTTGACGGATGATTTAAGACCTGTAATTGAAGCCTGCAGAAGTATGTCGCGTACGCGCACCGGGGCATTGTTGGTTTTTTCAAAATATTTTGATGAGGAGTATTACCAGAGTAGTGGTGAATATATCGATGCTCATATTTCCAAGCGTTTAATTGAAAGTATTTTTCATAAAAATAGTCCCTTGCATGATGGTGCGGTCGTTATTGTCGATTTTAAGATTATGACAGCATCATGTGTATTGCCTTTGTCGGATAGTGAGGATCTGCCCTTGCAATTTGGATTAAGGCATCGCGCGGCAATTGGAGTAACGGAAGTCTCCGACGCTATTGCTGTTATTGTTTCAGAAGAGACTGGCGAGATCTCTTTTGCGAAAGATGGAAATGTCAATATGAACGTTTCGCCGGAAGAACTTGAGCAGCTACTGAAAGATGAGTTGTAAAAAGTGATCATTGAATGCAATGCCCCAAAAAGTTAGTTGCTTTTTGGGGCATTGTTATATATAGACCGCTATTTTTTCGCAGCATTGATCACTTGTGTATTCAACTTGATGTACTCAGCATTCTTGTCAGCTGTGGCCACTTCAAGACCTTTCGTTGCAGTTTCCACCGCTCCTTTTTTATCTCCTGCTTTCAATTGAGCTTTTGCTTTCCAATAAAGAACATGTGCAGCTTTGGGTTGGGCTTTAGCAGCTTCATCGAACCAGTTTAAAGCTTTATTCAGATCCAAATTATTAGTAAAGTAATATTGAGCGGCTGCAAAATATGGTTTTTTCTCCCCTTTCATAGCCTCGTCGATTGAAGCTAATATTTTATCCTGCTGGTTTACTTTAAGGGCAATTTTTACAGCAGTTTTTTCCCAAGCCAAACTTAAAACCGCATCCGTTGGCGTAACATTGTCAAAAGCGATGGTAAAAGTTTCCACCGGATTGGCTAATGTCTGTGGTTTAACATTGAAGCGTAAAGCGTCTTCGGTTTGTTTATACGTGTATGCGCCCCATTGTTTTGTGTTTTTACTGATGATGATGGTCCACTCCGATTTGTTTGGGATAGTAAAAAGCGAATAGGTTCCTGCTGAAAGCTTATTGCCATTTAATGTAACATCTCCTTCAAAAGTTAATGTGGTATTGGTATTTGCTCCTGTACGCCACACCTGATTATAAGGAACGAGATCACCAAAGATCTTACGTCCATTCATACTTGGTCTGCTATAGTTTAGTGTTACATTTTCAATACCTAATCCTTGTGTAATCGTTTGTGAGCTGCTGGCTGCAGGAAGCTTAATTTGAGCAAAAGATTCTCCAGCCGTAAACATCATGGTTGCGGCAATGGCAATTGCAAAAAGATTTTTTTTCATCTGTATCATTGTTTGTTTTGTTGTATACGCGTTTTGGACAGTTTCACACCTCTATCTATCTTCTAAAAATAGGAAGAATTTCACAGAAAAGGGCATCTATTTTTAGATGCCCTTTCGCTAGTTGCACTAAGGTGTTCTATTAGGCGTTTTCTTTTCCAATTTTATGCCCTTTAGTGGCAAAAAATAAGATATACAGGTAGGCCGGAACCATCGCAAAGAGAAATGCATGTTGGAAGTCAACATGTAAAGTGTCCTTTAAATAACCATATATCAAAGGCCAGATTGCTCCTCCGGCAATACCCATAATCATAATGCCTGATCCTGTTTTCGTAAAGCGTCCTAGTCCTTTTATACCCAGCGGGAAAATTGCTGGCCACATCAATGCATTCGCGACACCCAATAGGGCCACAAAAATATAAGACGTCAGTCCTGTAGAAAATGCTGAAATTGCCGTGAATGTTATCCCAACAATTGTACAGATACGTAAAGCGGTTTGCTGCGATACAAACCTCGGAATAGAGATAATACCAATGAAATAGCCAACTAGCATACATACTAGTGTAAATGTAGTGCCATACTTAACAAAAAATGGCGGCAGAGATAATAATCTTCCATAAGTTCCGATGATGTCGCCTGCCATTACTTCTACTGCAACGCAGAAGAAAATAGCGAGAAATCCTAAAAATAAATGTGGAAACTGAAAGATACTTGTCTTTTTAGTACTTGTGACAGCAGCGTCATCTGTTGCTTCTTCTTCCTTATTGACATCAACTTCGGGCATTTTTACAACAAATACGACAATCGCTAAAATCGCAACCCCGATAGCAACTCCAATGTAGGGTCCATGAAGCCTTTCAGATAATTCCGCTAACAGTGCATCGTGTTCTGCACCTGCTTTGAGTTCTTTGATTCTACTGGAAATGCTGTCGTAATCTTTTAATAGGATGCTCCCCAAGACTACTGGAACAATCATGCCAGCTGTTTTATTGAAAATCCCTACGATGGAGATCCTTTGGGCGGCACTTTCTATGGGGCCGATTATACTTAAATAAGGGTTAATTGCTGTCTGTAAAAGCGCCATGCCTGAAGCTTGCACAAATATAGCAACCAAGAAGAGTTGGTAGCTCAGGTTTGATGCGGCAGGAATAATGATAAGGGCGCCTAAAATAATTAACACCAGACTGGCCACTAATCCATTTTTGAAGCCTGTTTTCCCTAAAATCCATGAACTGGGTAATGCGAGAAAAAAATAGGCAATATACGACGCGAACAGAATTAAAAATGCTTGTGTGTCGGTCTCTAAATTAAATGCTAAGCGTACAAAAGGGATCAATGCGCCATTGGCCCAAGTGATATATCCAAGAATAAAAAATAATGCACAGCAAATGAGCATAGGGACTATTGCTGTTTTACCCGAATTAGGATTAGTGGTCATTTTTTTAATTATATTTAGTTAAGTTATCGTTCACGCAGTAGAAATCTGTCGAAAAAGTAGCGTTAAGCAATCGATTGCATGCTATTTTGTTGATTTTTAAACTATCCAACGTACAAGACTACTTAAATTTATTGAATATAGGAAATAAATAGAGGCATATTTTTGCGCGGTTTTGGGAATTAATTCGTAGAAAAAAAGGAGGATAAATTGTAATTTATCCTCCTTTAAATTTTAATCTGTCAGATTAAAATTTGATGGTTTTGGAATTCGAGTTGCCAAAAGCCCTATAAATTGTATTATTTTGGAACGATCGCTACTGTAAGTCTGGAAATACAATTTAATTTATTGAACCGGTCATACATCTTTATTTCCCAGATATGTGTGGAACGGCCAATATGTATTGGACTGCATTTCGCTGTAATTATTCCGCTGCTTACGGGACGTATATGGTTTGCGTTCACTTCAAGTCCAACGCCGCGATATTTATCTGGATCAACCACCAGGTTAGAGGCAATGCTGCCTAGAGACTCTGCCAGCACTACCGAGGCTCCACCATGTAATATTCCGTGGGGTTGCTTGACTTTATCTGTTACAGGCATAGTCGCTGTAATGGTGTTGTCATCTATTTCTGTCGCCTGAATTTCCAGGAGACCTGACAGGTATTTGTTAAAAAATACATTTATTTCCTCAATGCTGTAATGCTGAAACCAAATTTTTGACATCGTCTGAGTTTAAATAGCGTTCTTGGATAATAATGCGGTGATGATTGAGGTGTCCCGCAATAACATATAACAGTGCCTTTACACTTGTGAGTCGCTCAGATGCCATTCCTTTACGCTCCAATTCAGCGTCATTGAAACTGTTGAAAAGCATCATATTGGCTTTGCGAAGAAAGGTGAATTCTTTGCTCAAGCTTTCTAACGTACGATCATTATAGCGTGAATACTGAATGAGGTAGTCTTGGTCATAACCGGCTAGCTCCTTCAGGTCATTACGGGAGAAGCGCAACGCACGATAGGCCATGATTCGTTCATTATCGATGACGTGGCCAACGACTTCTTTGATGGTCCATTTATCCTCGGCGTATTTAAAATTGCCTCTTTCCTCAGGAATCGTGTCCAGAAATGCTGGAAAGGAGAGCGTTTGTTCTTCGAGTGCATCAAACACGTTATCGACGACAGTCTCAATATATGGCGCATAGACTGCTGGATATTCGTCAGATTTGAGTGGCTTCATATTTTAAATTGCTTTTTAAGATTATTCGAAATGTTGTTCCTTTACCTAATTCAGATTCTTTTACAAAAATTTGTCCTTGGTGATACCGTACCATTCTTTTTGTCAGACTAAGCCCAAGCCCCCAGCCTCTCTTTCTTGTTGTGAAGCCCGGCTGGAAAACTGATTCAAAATTAGATCTCGGAATTCCTTTGCCCGTATCGCTAATGTCTATAAAAATTTCTTCTTTCGCAATATTTTCTGAAATATTAACAGTTATCTTTCCTTCTGTACCAATGGCATTTACTCCATTTTTCAATAAATTTTCTATAATCCAGTCGAAGAGCGGAATATTGAGCTTTGCTTCAAGATGTTTGTCTCCTTTTAATTCGAAAGTAATTTTATTGCTAGTCCGTATACGGAAATAATCCATGTAATTTTTAATGACCTCGTAGAGGTTGTGATTGGTCAGTACGGGAGTAGACCCTATTTTTGAAAAGCGGTCAGCGACGATTTCAAGCCGCTTTATGTCGTTTTCCATTTCATTTAGGGTATCATCTTCTTCGGCATCAAATTTTATACGAATCAGTTCTAGCCAACCCATCAACGACGAAATGGGGGTGCCCAATTGATGGGCAGCTTCTTTGGTGAGGCCTACCCAAACAAGATTTTGTTCAGATTTTCGGATAGAGTTGAAAACGGTATACGCAATGATCAGGAAGAGCGCAATGAGCGATAGTTGTACGTACGGAAACACCCTTAGCTGTTGCAAAAACCAAGAATCCTTGTAGTATACATGCCATTTTTGCCCGTTCTCTAATTCCAGAGTAATGGGGGGATGGCTTTTTTTCATAAATGCCAGCTGTTTCTGAAAATAAGCCGGGTCGTAATTTAGATGCTTTGTAACACTGTCGTTTTGTCCGGGCTTAATATTGGTCTTCGTAGAATCGAGGTTCCGCCAAAAAATGATATCTTCTTTATCGTCAGTAATAATCGCTGGTAAATTTAAGCTGTCTCTCACAGCGTAAATAAATGTAATGAACTCATCGTCTACGTCGGGCATGGTCATGATATTTTTAGTACTCATGGCCCATACCTCGGCCTTTGAACGTTCGGCGTGAGCAAGATTTCGAACGAGGTAATTGGTGTACACCAAGGAGGCAACAGCAATGACTGCTGCAAAGATGAGCAAGATAAATTTCCAGCGTTGCTGGCTAATCTGATAGGGTTTCATGATTCCGTATTCGTGTCCTTCATCGCAAATTAGTGAATAAATGTCTGTTTTCTGCACTTTTATTTCATTGAAGAAGTGGTCGTAGCGCCCAAATCAAAAATTTTGTGGTAATTTTGCTTCATGAGTTCAGAAAGAAAAGTAAGAGTGCGTTTTGCACCAAGCCCTACAGGTGGTCTTCACCTTGGTGGGGTACGTACAGCTTTGTTTAATTTTCTCTATGCGCGTCAGCATCAGGGAGATTTTATTTTACGTGTCGAGGATACGGATCAAACTCGTTTTGTCCCAGGTGCTGAAGAATATATTAACGAATGTTTAGCATGGTGTGGTCTGACCCCTGATGAAAGTCCGTTAAAAGGGGGAAAATATGGGCCTTACCGTCAAAGTGAGCGAAAACCATCTTACCGGAAATATGCTGAGCAGTTGATCGCAAATGGGTATGCTTATTATGCCTTTGATACTGCTGAAGAGCTAGATGAACAGCGTAAATTACAGCCTAACTTCCGGTATAGCCACGAAAACAGACTTCAATTGCGCAATTCGTTGAGCCTATCTGAGACTGAAACTCAACAACTGTTGGATGCGGGAACTCCGCATACCATTCGTATAAAAATTCCTACAGATGACACGGTAACATTCACGGATATGATCCGAGGTAAGGTTGCTTTTGATACAAATCTTGTTGATGATAAGGTATTGCTTAAAGCTGATGGTATGCCCACTTATCACCTGGCCGTTGTTGTCGATGATAAAACCATGGATATTTCGCATGTATTCCGTGGCGAAGAGTGGTTGCCTTCGGCACCTATTCATATCTTGTTGTGGGAATACCTTGGGTGGGGCGATAGCATGCCGAGCTGGGCACATCTTCCTCTAATCCTCAAGCCCGATGGAAATGGTAAATTAAGTAAACGCGATGGCGATCGTTTGGGATTCCCTGTTTACGCGATGAACTGGACCGATGCGAACTCTGGCGATACAACAAAAGGTTTTCGTGAGATGGGTTTCTTGCCGGAGGCTTTCGTCAATATGCTTGGGGTGTTAGGCTGGAATGATGGAACTGAACAGGAACTTTTTTCTTTAGATGAATTGATCCAGAAATTCGGCGTTGACCGTATCAGTAAAGCTGGGGCGAAATTTGATTTTGAAAAAGCAAAATGGTTTAACCACGAATGGATCAAACGATCTTCAACAGAGTCGTTGTTACCGCAGATCAAAACAGTTTTGGAACATCATCAAGTAGCGGCTGATGATACTTATGTGAGTAAGGTATTGGATGCGGTAAAAGAGCGCCTGACCTTTGTGGAAGATTTTTGGAGCCAAGCGTCGTTTTTCTTCCTGCAACCTGCAGAGTATGATTTAAATGCAGTAAAGCCTAAATGGTCTGCGGAAAAAACTGCATTTTTTGAAGGCATTAACCAGTCTTTCGCAGGATTTAATACCTGGAAGGCCTCTGAGTTGGAACCTTTCTTCAAGGATGCAATTCAGGCATCCGGAATGAAAATGGGCGAACTGATGATGCCATTCCGTATTATGTTAGTCGGTGGGAAATTTGGACCAGATGTGTTTCAGATAGTTGAACTGCTGGGCAGAGATGAAGTCGTAAATCGTGTGAAAAAAGCACTTCAGGAATTTGATGCTTAAAGTAATAGCGTATAAAATACTAAAAGAGGCTATTTGCATTGATTTGCAAATAGCCTCTTTTAGTATTGTTGACTAGGGTTTCCATGAGTTTACTATGCTCATTTTACTGGAAAAGTTTATTTTCTTTGGCTTTGATGGAGTTGTTAGACCTTGTTAGGTAGGCGTCCCCTAGTTTGGTTATACTAGGCGTTTCCCTAGTTAGATTTATAAGTAAGGTAACCTCAGCCGGATATAAAGGGTCTTGACTGGGCCAAATAAGAATATTATTCCGGTGACAACTAATCCCAGCATTCCGAGGTAAGTAAATATTTCCATATTGCTGATTAGCGATGCTTGCTGACTCAAACTTCCGGAAAGACTTTTACTAACAATACGGTTTGCCACTTGATCGCCATATAATCCGCTATATTTCTCGATTAATGTGTTCCAGTAATTCATTGTCAACGGATTGCTTGTATTCAGTGTCTGTTCGAGTTGATTATAATGCTTTTTATTTAGTATATAGCTGATGTTTTGGATAAATGCAAATCCAATATTGGTACTCCAAAATCGAACAGTTGTACCCATGAGGCCGGCATTGCCTACATGTTGCGATTCGACACCTGTTAAAATGTAAATCACCAACGGGGTGAATAACCAGCCTTGTCCGATGCCCTGAATGAACAAAGGTAGACTAATGGCCCAGATTGTGGTATCAGGATAAAAGGTAGGGACAAAGAGAAAACAGGAAATTGCCAATATCAGAAAGCCAAAGCCAAAGCTATATTTAGGCGATACGTCGCGTAGAAGTAAGACGCCAGAACTGCCAACACCCAGGATAGTACCTATGACATTGATGTATTGTACATCAATAATGTAGTGCCAGGGCCATTTCCAGACGGTAGCCATGACGGTATAGACATTGTTGAGGCTGCTGCGAATAATATAAAAGAGAAAAAATAGGATAACTCCCAAAATCACATTTTTGTATCTCAAGACCTCAAAGTGAAAAAGAGGTCTTTTGACCAAACTTTGTTTAATTATAAAGAGTGCTCCGAACACCAGGAAAAGGGCAAAGTTGATGGTAATTTGGTGTGTTCAAACCAATAGTGTTTACGGCCATAAATTAGGACATAAGCGCCGCAACTCAATGAGAGCAGCAGAAACAGACAACTTGTGAGATCCAGTTGATAGAGGGGGAATTTTTTACTTAAGCGGTTATTGTTGAGTAAGAGCAGGGCTATCGCAATCACAATCAAATGCCAATAGAGTACAACGTGGATCATATCTTGCCATCCATAATCCATAATACTTTCTTTGAGCAAAGATGTTGTTAAGGTTGAGCCAGTAAGCATAAATGTATACAGGAAGAAATAGGCAATGGTGCGGCTCTTAGCATGTTTAATCTGGTTCATAACCATTGGAAGGAAGCAAGCTCCTTCAAGTACACAGAAAATACCTTCGGCTACACGCAGAACGCCAATAAGGATTGGATCTTTTGTCAATGAGATGCCTATTAAGATGAGGATGGAAGCACTGCAGGTCAACAGGATATATGTTCTCACCCTGAAATAAGAAAAAAGCCGCTGAAATATGAGTAAAGCAACCACAATGGCACCATACATCAAGGAAAGGAAATATTGAATATCTTCGGTTTCGATGTCAAGCGTCGACGCAGTAAATGCCGTGTTTGAATGGAAGAGCGACATTAACATGAGATGGGGAAACATCGCTAATATCATAAGCGGAAGTTTGATCCATTCGGGAACCCAGCTATAGTATAAAGATTTGTTGTTAAGCATGGTCAAATTAGGATTGATGGGCGGCATGAATGACAACGTTCATTCCGGCACGTAGTTTTTTAAGATCCTGCTGTGGATCAAAGACAATTTTAACGGGGATGCGCTGCTCTATTTTTACGAAGTTTCCGGTTGCGTTATCTTGGGGTATTACGGCAAATTTGGAACCTGATGCTGGAGAAAAAGAATGGATCTTTCCTTTAAAAAGAAGGTTGGGAAATGCATCCACCTGTATCGTCACGATAGTGCCTTCTATAAGATCTTCGAGCTGTGTTTCCCTGAAATTTGCATCGATCCATTTCTCTTCGCTAACTACATTTGCCAGCGTCTGGCCTTCCTTCACAAATTGTCCGGGTTGTATAGTCCGCTTGCCCACAAAACCGTCATAGGGCGCAGTTACTACGGCATAAGAAAGGAAAAGCTGCGCATTTGTTTTTGCGGCCTTTTTGATGTTAATATTCGCTTTTGCAGGTAACTCGTTTGCTTTTTCTTTGCTGGTATTCAGTCGCGCGGAATGATACTCTTCTGTCATAGCATGTAGTTGTGCTAATGCTAAATCGTAAGCTGCTTGGGCATTGTCGTATTGCTGTCTGGTTGCCGCATCAGCCTCATATAATTTCTTGAATCGACTATAATCCTGTTGCGTTTGCCATACACTTACTTTTGCTGCTTCTAATCTTGCCTTTTGAACCGAAATACTATTGGCAGTCGCATTGGCTGTTTTGCTGATTACCTCGGCATTTCTCTGGCTACTTTGGAGTTCGGCATTTGCGATATCTACCCTGGTCTGATATTCACTTGCATCTATGATTAATAGGGTGTCACCCTGATGCACATATTGATTTTCTTCAAATCGGACTTCTTTGATAAAACCGGGGATCCGACTAGCAACAGGGGTCACATATTGATCTATCTGTGCATCATTGGTCGTTACATATTGATGAGTAAAAATCAGATGCTTGGCCAGGAAGCCAATACCGGCCAATAATAATATACTGGCAAATAGGACAAGCACTCTATTAAATCCTTTTGTTTTGTCTTTTTTATCTTTTCTATTCATTATTCCATTCTACTTGCGCATTTTCCAAATTCTTCAGCTTTAGCATTCAGATCCACATTCCGATTCTGGTTATGAATTACCTGATACATCAATATCTGTCAATGCATTTTACTTAAAAGGGGGGCTTGAGTCCCGATCGACGTTTCTGTTTGGGAATATGGCCCGTACAAAGATACTGTAGGACGGAAATGATTTGTTTTGTATAGTCGGACGGATATTTGTTTATTTGCGCCATATTGTCGAAATAACGTAATTTTGAGTTATGGAAGAGGGCAAACTTGCAGCGATTGATGCTGAGCACTATGATTTTTATGTCGACCACCTCTACGTAGATCGTATTGATTCTCGCGAGTATCAACATAAAAAGGCGCGCCTGTTGTACGCTGAAGGCGGGATTATTCATGTATTTACAGCAACAAAGCACTGGTATTTGCCTGCAAGATTTTATATGTGGATTCCGGCAGATACAACTTATCATCTGGAAAGTACAAGCTCTCGTATTCCACTCTATAGTTTTTACTTTAAAGAAAGGCCGGGTATGCCATCTGTGCTTTCGGTGCCAAATATATTTCTAAGCAATGATTTGATGCGTGAAATGTTTTTATTTGCTCGAGATTGGGCTGGCGGGGTGAGCAAGATGACTGAATATTCTAAATATTGTCTCTTGCGTGCGATGATGGCTATTATTCCAGATACGAGTTCACCAGTAGATGCTTTTCCGATGCAGCATCCCTATCCTAAAAGTGAAAAGCTCAAAAGTGTGGCTCGGTATCTCAACAGCAACATCGATCAGGCCTTTACCATTGAACAGATTGCTGCGCGTTTTGGAATGAGTAGCCGCTCCTTATCCAGGCTTTTTAAAGAAGATATGGGCATCAGTTATATTCGGTTTTTAAGAGCGATACGAATTGCGAAAGCGCTGGAGCTCATGTCTGAAAATAACTACTCCATTCTCGAAATCGCCATGCGCGTGGGTTACAACGAGCTCTCTTCTTTCAGCAACATTTTTACACGCGTGACGGGTATTCGTCCATCGATTTATATGGCGAAGATCAATGGATACAAATAGCAGTAGTGATTGTATTTAGGCTAAAAGTTCCTGCAGATCTTCCTGAGAAAGTGACTTGATAAAGCTTTCTTCGGTTGTGATCAGGCTTTGTGCGATCGATTTCTTCTTATTCTGTAAGGCTAAGATTTTTTCTTCAACGGTATCTTTGCTGATAAATTTATAGATAAAGACGTTGCGCGTCTGACCGATGCGGTGCGAACGGTCTACGGCCTGTTGTTCTACGGCCGGATTCCACCAAGGGTCTAGGATAAAAACATAGTCTGCTTCAATAAGATTGAGTCCCACACCACCTGCCTTTATCGAAATGAGGAATAGCTTGGTATCGTTGTTTTTACGAAACTGACTGACCGCTTCATCCCGATTTTTTGTGCCACCATCCAGGTAGGCGTAGTTTATTCCTTTATGATCAAAATATTGGCGGAAGATATTGAGTTGTTTTACAAACTGCGAGAAAATCAGCACTTTGTTACCTCTCTGCATGACCATTTCAAGTGTTTCAATGACCGCTTCGAACTTACCGGAATCGCCCGAAAATTTCTCATCCACCATTCTGGGGTGATTGGCTAATTGCCGCAGCTTTGTCAATCCTTGTAAAAGTGCAATTTGGCTAGATTTTGGTTTGTTTTCCAATTGTCCGTCGAGGATTGCATTGCGATATTCAGATTTAACCTTCTCGTAAAGTTCGGACTGTTTTTCTGTCATCTCACAGTAGAGTACCTGTTCTGTCTTTGGCGGTAATTCTCTTGCCACCTGATCTTTTGTACGTCTTAATATAAACGGTTTAACAATCGCCTGGAGGCGTTGTGCTTTTTCTTCGTCTTTTTTCTTTTCTATTGGCTGCACAAACTCCTTTTGAAAATAGGTGTAACTACCCAACAGTCCGGGATTGGTGAAGTGCATCTGTGCCCAAAGATCCGAAACTGAATTTTCGACCGGGGTTCCACTTAAGGCCAGTTTATTTTTACTTTTTAGGCTTTTTATGGCTTTGAAAGATTTGGATGTAGGGTTTTTAATGTTCTGGCTTTCATCCAAGATAATATAGTTAAAATAGAAGCTACTCAAAGTATCCTCGTCTATACGTGCTATCCCGTAGGTGGTGATTATCAAATCATATTTGGAGAATAGTGAGGCATCTTTAATACGGTTATTCCCGGTATGAAGGTGAATATTAAGCTGTGGCGCGAATTGATGTGCTTCTTTTTGCCAGTTATATACCAATGAAGTCGGTAAGACCAAAAGCGAAGTACGTACATCCTGTTCATTCTGAAGCAGTTCTTTTTGTTGCTGCAATAAGGCTAATGTTTGTATGGTTTTACCTAAGCCCATATCATCCGCAAGACAGCCTCCAAACTTATACTGCTTTAGAAAATTAAACCAATTGTATCCTGCCTTTTGGTATGGGCGAAGATTTCCTTTGAAATGTTTTGGTTCGGGAATATCTGCAATTTCTTCGAAGTTGGCCAGATTTTGAAGTTTTCGGGTAAATATCAGTTGCGTATGTTCGCTAATTTCAAAGAGTAGGCCTATGTGTACCTTATTTAATTTAAGTTCATGGCGATCTGCAGAAAATTGAAATAAATGATTGTACTGTGCAAACCATTCTTCGGGAATCATGGCAATTTCTCCATTCGGTAAAGTAAATTCCTTAATGTTATTGAGGATATGATTGCGCAGCTGAATAAATGGGATTTCGTAAGGTCCAAATTTTGCGATAGCACTGATATCAAACCAATCATTGTCTTCTTCAATGGAGATATCCAGCGAGGTCTGTCCTATGAAGAAGCGCTTTTCTTCATTATTTTGTACAATTTGAAAGCCAAGTTTCTCCAGCTGATCTTGGTGATTATTTATCCAGTCAAATATGGAAAGTCGTTTTCCAGCGGCTATCGCTGGTGTCAATAAACCGAGTTGAAGGTCAAAATCCTGTAGCCCCAGCTTTTTTAAGTTTTCATGCTGTTGTTCTTCCCATTGCAAAGATCGTTTGACACGGTGGAAAATATAACGATCGTCTTCCTCCTGATAGACCATGCGGACAGTAACTTTATTTTCGGCACCAGCTGTAAAGATATGTTTACCGTACTTAAATTGCAATTGAAGTTGTGAAGCTCCATCTTCGATATAAATCAAACGGAGAATTGGAATTGCTTGATGCTGATGGGTTTGGATGTCGAATCCTTCGGCATAAACATGATAGCGTTCTATCAAGCCACAGACAAAGGTTTCAAAATATTTTTTTTCAGTGCTCCTACCGACAGAAATATAGCGTTTATTCAAGAAGGGGCTAAGCTTTTTCCCTTCAAGGGTTTGATCGAAATAATAAAGGGTATTATTTAAAAGTAGCCATGCTTGTACATTGGTCAGCACGATAGCATTTTTGAACATGAACTCCAAACGCTGATTTTCGTATTTGATGGTCGGGAAATAGCGTGTTTCTTCTTCGTTTCGACGGAAATGAAAAAGTATCGAGGCGGCAGATGTGGCCAGTTTAATTTCTTGATCTGCAGGATACCCATCTTTGCTCATCATAAAGAATGGTTTGTCTCCAACAGTTTCAAAAAATTGAATCATTTTTTCATCTATTTTAGGACGAAGGAGTTCATAAAGCTTTTTATCAAAAACTTTGGAAAAGAAATCTACAGGTCTGATCGCTTTTTTGTAGTATTTTTTGATGAGGTGTGTTTGTTCGATTTCATCAAGCAGTCGAATGAGTTTGTAATCTACTTCATCTAATTCGGCGGCGTAGGCACCGACAGTGTTACTAAATATGCGTTGATATCGGAGTGAGTAAGTCCCATTGGGATTTAGTTGGACCATGTGTGGCTCAATGAGATAGCCGAGATAAGGGTGCTCACATATGGAATAAACGATTTTATATACTGGGAATGAGTTTGACTGTTGCATTAAAAATAGCGGACCTTGTAAATAAAGGTATCTAATATACAATAAAATATACCATTACTCGCAATTTGCCCGATGAAATTTTAAAAATTGACGTGCTTGAATTGAATATTCTGGAAGCGATTAGTGTTGATTGCCTGTAGAAACCTGATAGTTACCCTCGAAGACAAACTGTGCAGGCCCTTTTAAGAATACCTTTGTAAAATGCTGACCATTTTTATGGAAGGAGATATAAAGCTGCCCTCCTAATACACGGATAGGAATATGAATATCGCCTGTGAGATTTTGCTGTATGGCGACGGCCATGGCTGCCGCAGTAGCACCAGTGCCACAGGCATAGGTTTCATCTTCGACACCGCGTTCAAAAGTACGCAGGAAATAACCGTCTCTTTCTGCTTCGATGAAATTTACATTGATGCCATCTTTTCCATATGTCGCATTATTACGAATGGCGTAGCCGTCTTGATAGACATTTTTATGCGCGAGATTTTCTACAAATTCAACATAGTGTGGAGAACCTGTTTGTAACAGGTAGGCGTCTCCATCACGGGCAAAATCTTGCACGTCGATCATTTGGAGATTGACAAGATCTGCAGATAAAGATGCATGGTGTATACCGTCTACTGCCAAAAAGACAGTTTTGTCAGTAATAATGCCAAGGTCGCGAGCAAAGGCCACAATACAACGGCCTCCATTACCACACATGCTTCCTTCTCTACCGTCTGCATTAAAGTAAACCATCTCAAAATCGTAATTCTCGTTCTGCTGTAAGAGCATTAGCCCGTCAGCACCAATACCAAACCGGCGGTCACATAGCTTCGCTACCAATGCTTCGTCTGCTCTGTCAAATGCATTTTGGCGATTGTCTACTAAAATGAAATCATTGCCTGCTCCTTGGTATTTAGAGAATCTTATTGTTGTCGCCATTCTGTTGATTTTTAGTAACAAAAGTACGTTTTTTTGTTACAAAAAAACGTAATAAAGTTAAGATTTGTTAAAATGGTCGCATTTGTCTAGTAATTAACATTTTTTAACGTGTCTGATTTTCCGAAGGTTTCGAAATGGTATTACATTTGGACATATCCGAATAAAATCGGTAATTTTAAGAGCAAAAATTATCAGCTTATATTAAGACATTTTAAAATAGAAATAAGTTTATGAATAAGGTCGGTTTAACGCTATTAACAGCTGTTTTCGGTGGAGCGGTAGCATTAGGAGGTTACAAGCTTATTGAGAATAAGAAGTTTGATGGTATGTCTTTCGAAGACAAACAAAAGGTTTATTTTGCAAATAATCCAACAGGAGTAATGTCCTCTACAGGTAACCCTGATTTTACCCAGGCTGCTGCTGCGGTGTCACCGGGTGTTGTACATATTAAAACCACATATAGTCGTAAGGGTTCGCAACAATCTCAGGGTTCTCCGTTTGACATGTTTGAAGAGTTTTTTGGCATGCCACAGGGAGGCGGGCGACGTCAAATGCAGTCACAACCGGTACAAGCATCGGGATCGGGTGTAATTATCTCAGACGATGGTTATATTGTAACGAACAACCATGTGGTGGAAGATGCAGACAAGATTGAAGTCGTATTGACAGATAAGCGAACATTTGAAGCCAAATTGATCGGACGTGATCCAAATACTGACCTAGCTTTATTGAAAGTATCGGGCAAGGGGCTTCCTGTTGTTAAATTAGGTAATTCAGATAATGTCAATGTTGGCGAATGGGTATTGGCTTTTGGCTATCCTCTTGGACTTCAGTCTACAGTGACTGCAGGTATCATTAGTGCGAAAGGTCGTCAGATTGGCATTTTAAGTGAAGGTCAACAACAACGTGGTAACCCATTTGGAGGTGGACAAGACCAAATTCCTGTCAGCTCAGCAATTGAATCTTTTATTCAGACAGATGCGGTAATTAATAGGGGTAATAGTGGCGGCGCTTTAACAAATGCTTCGGGTGAATTGATCGGTATTAATTCCGCTATTGCTTCTCCAACAGGTACCTATGCGGGTTATGGTTTTGCGATTCCTGTCAATTTGGTAAAGAAAATTGTTGATGACTTTGTTGAATACGGTAATGTAAAACGTGGTTACATCGGGGTAACTTATACTGAAATAACACCTGAATTGGCGAAAGAGAAGGGTTTTGCAGATGTTGATGGTCTTTATGTTCAGGATGTCGTAGCTGGTGGTGCTGCTGAGGCCGCAGGTATCAAGAAAGGTGATATATTGTCCAAAATTAATGGAAAAGTAATTACAGGTTCGCCTGTTTTAAGTGAAACTATAGGTCGTGCGCGTCCTGGAGATAAGGTAAATGTTACTTACAAACGAGATGGTAAGGAAAAACAGGTTACTATGGCATTGAAAGGTGAAGATTCGTTAAAGTCTGCGAATGCTGGCGGAAAAGCTTCGAAAAGCGCAACCGAAATTTATAACAAATTAGGAGCAAGCTTTATTCCTGCGTCTGCGCAGAAGAAAAAGGAATTGGGTGTTAACTCCGGAGTTGTTGTCACTCAAGTGAACCGTGGAGGTATCTTCGATTACTTCGGTGTAGAGCGCGGATTAGTTATTACTGAGGTCAACGGAAAGGCCGTTAATTCAGTTGATGATGTTGAAGCCGCTTTAGGAGCAACACAACGTAATATTGTACGTTTGAAAGGTGTGTCACCTCAAGGTGGTGCTGTTCAATTGAGCTTCCCAGTAGAATATTAAGCATTGAATTAAGAATTGGTTGATTAATATAGTTTAGGTGGCTCTAGCCTTTAGGTTAGGCCACCTTTTTTTTGGCTTGGCAAAACTGCCTACGGTAAGGTTTGATTTCTTTTACAAAGGTGGAAGAAGCAACACCGTATTAAAAAAACATGGCTTGGTAAGAAGTTGGTCACTTTTAAGCGGGTTGTTTCGTTAATAATTTTAGTTTAGCTATTTTGCGGAATAAAAGTACAGAAGCAACTTGGCACTTGATAAGCTCAGACTTTTTGGACTTGCAATCTACTATATATGGTGCTATTAATGAATCGATGGGGTGGCTAGTTGATTTAATTGAGTTTTTACGGAATTAGTCGAATTCCATAGCAGTAGTGGTATTTATTGTATAGCTTTTTAAACGTTATAAAAATGAAGATTTTAATGGTTTGTTTGGGTAATATCTGTCGTTCACCCCTTGCACACGGTATATTGAAGCAAAAGGCATTGGATAAACAATTGAACTGGGTCGTTGAATCGGCTGGTACAGGTGATTGGCACATTGGTGAAGCACCCGATCATAGGGCGATCGCAGTTGCCAAGAAATATGGTATCGATATATCGGGTCAGCGGGCCCGGCATTTTAAACCACAGTTTTTTGCTGAATATGATCTGATATTTGTCATGGATAGACAAAATTATGCAGATGTTTGTGCTCAGGTTATAGACAAAGCCGATCTGAACAAGGTTAAATTATTTTTAGGAGAAGATATTGTTCCTGATCCCTATTTTGATGATAATTTGTTTGATCCGGTTTTTCAAATGATTGACCAACGTTGTGCAGAGGTGATGGCTAGTTTTATTAAATTAAAAAAATGAAGGCAGCTGAAGTTAACACGAAATGGATTATCCTGCAGGAGGAGATTGCTGCACTATTTGATATGGAAAAGCCAGACATCAAGGTGTGTTTATTCCTCATTGGTGTTCAGGAATTGGGCAAGGGAGCCCAGAAATTCTCGAAGCGGGAAAAGGAAGAGTTGATGCATATTGCCACTTGTCGTCTTTTTAGTGCGATGGGATTTTATACGCTGAAAGGTCTTGATGAGGAAGGATGGCCGCATTGGGAATTAATAAAACCAATTCCTAACTATACACTTTTGGAACAAGAACTGATTATGAAGTCTCTGATCATCGATTATTTTGAGGAATTAAATGTTATCTAGCGATCACGTCAAGAGAAAAATTAAATGTTCAAATGGGAACGTAGAACTATTAACAGATGAAATTTTTAAAAGCTAGTTTAATTGCAGTATTCTGCTTTTTACAGGTTTTGGCATTTGCGGCTAAACCTGAATTTAAATATGTACAGATCGTTACTGACAAGGGCATCTGTATTGTGCGGCTGTATAATGAAACGCCAAAACATCGAGATAACTTTGTCAAATTGGCAAAAAGCCAATATTATGATGGGACGCTGTTCCACCGCGTCATTCAGAATTTTATGATTCAAGGGGGTGATCCTGACTCAAAAAATGCGGTTGGCGGAGCTCAGTTGGGTAATGGGGGGCCTGGATACACCATTCCTGCGGAGATTCAGGATGGTTTATTTCACAAAAAAGGTGCTATCGGAGCTGCCCGGGATAATAATCCTGAAAAAGCTTCGTCGGGCTCTCAGTTTTATCTTGTTCAGGGAAAGGTATTTAGTCCTGAAGATCTCAATCGGTTGGAGCAGACCCGAATGAATGGCAAGAGATTTTCTGATACTCAACGTCAGGTATACACCACTATTGGTGGTGCGCCCCATTTAGACTGGAATTATACTGTATTTGGTGAGTTGGTCAAAGGTGTAGATGTTATCGATCAGATTGCAGCGGTAAAGGCAGATCAGCATGATAGGCCAGAAACCGATCAAAAAATGACCATGCATGTACTTACGAGGCGAGAGGCATTAAACTTGGAACGTGAACTTAAAGGTTTAAAACCTCAAACGGGTATCTTTTCAAAGATTGGTGATTTATTCTCTTCAAAGGACTACTAATGTTATGTTGAAATAATATATTAGGGATTGAGAAGGTTTCTTGTTTCTATAATCTAGCATCACAATAATAAACAATGAAAATAGTAACTTATAATGTGAATGGCTTGCGTGCGGCCTTAAAGAAAGATTGGTTGGGCTGGTTGAAAGCTGTAAATGCAGATGTCATCTGTCTTCAGGAGATTAAGGCTACGCCTGATCAGATTCCCGAAGTTGCCCTACTGGAGGAAATGGGCTATGAGCATTACTGGTATCCAGCGCAAAAGAAGGGGTACAGCGGAGTTGCCTTGTTTACCAAGCTGACACCTAAGCATATTGAGTACGGTTGTGGTCATGAGGATTATGATTTTGAAGGTCGTATTATCCGTGCTGATTTTGATCAACTGTCGGTGATGAGTACCTATTTTCCTTCGGGTACAACCGGGGACGTAAGACAGGATTTTAAATACCGCTTTTTGAAGGATTTTCAGTTGTATAGCGATAAGCTTTTGGTGGAAAAGCCGAATCTGGTTGTCTGCGGTGACTATAATATTTGCCATCGTGCCATCGATATTCATAATCCAAAATCAAATGCGAACTCTTCGGGATTTCTTCCGGAAGAGCGCGAATGGATGGAGAATTTTATTAATTCAGGTTATATTGACTCTTTTCGCCATCTAAATCCAGATCCGCACCATTATACCTGGTGGAGTTATCGTGCTGGAGCGCGTGCAAAGAATTTGGGTTGGCGCATTGATTATAATATGGTTTCTAAGTCTTTGGCCGACCATATCAAATCTTCCAGTATATTGCCGGATGCTGTGCATTCCGATCATTGCCCGGTAGTATTAGAGCTAGCGCTCCAATAAAATGTTAATCATACAAAAGGCTTTNNAAAGCCTTTTGTATGATTAACAGCAGCAGCACTGCCTTTGAATAGCTATTTTAACTGACTATGAATGATGGAAAGCTGCTGAGCAACTTTTTCTGCAATCGTCAGAAATGATTTTGTTACAGGATCTTCGTTGTCTATCGCAATGGGGAATCCATTATCTCCAGCATCAGAAATACCCTTTAATAGTGGTATCTCGCCAAGGAAAGGTACTTTATATTCTTCAGCTAACCTTTTTCCGCCGTCTTTTCCAAAAATATAATATCTATTATCAGGAAGCTCCGCTGGTGTAAAATAAGCCATATTTTCCACCACGCCCAGTAACGGAATATTGATACTATCCATTAAAAACATACCTATACCTTTGACAGCGTCAGCTAGGGCAACTTGCTGCGGAGTAGTGACGATCACTGCGCCCGCAATCGGGAAAGTTTGTGATACGGTAATATGGATGTCGCCTGTACCTGGCGGCATATCAACCACTAGATAATCGAGTTCACCCCAGTGTGCATCATTAAAGAGTTGCTTGATTGCAGAGGTGGTCATGGGGCCACGCCATGGGATAGGCTGGTTTGGGTCGGTGAAGAATCCGATTGAAAGTAATTTTAGTCCAAATTTTTCAAGCGGTTCAATTTTAACCTGGCCATCAGGCATTTCTACTGATCCGGGTTTAGCACCTTCTAGGCCAAACATAATCGGAAGTGAAGGTCCATAGATGTCAGCGTCTAAAAGTCCTGTTTTAGCTCCTTTAGCATGGAGAGCAAGCGCCAAATTGGCGGCAACAGTTGACTTTCCAACTCCACCTTTTCCTGAGGAAACCAAGATGATGTTTTTAATGCCTGAAACCTGTGCGCCTTGTTTCCCGATCACATTGGATGTCATGTTGATCTGAACTTCGAGATTTTTGTCGATGAAATGAGCGATGGCGTTTCGGCACGCGTGTTCAATATGGTCCTTAAGTGGACAAGCGGGAGTAGTTAAAATGACATCGAAAGAAATTTTTTCACCTTCGATCCCGATATTTTGAATCATATTCAATGTGACAAGATCCTTTTTCAAATCAGGCTCTTCTACATAGGATAATGCATTTAATATTTGTTCTTTGGTAACCATCTATTGTTCATTTGTAATCATGGATTACAAAACTACTCATTGCGGATCAATTTCATGTCATTTCTCTGTTTTTAATGGGATTAAAGTTACTGGATATAGGGCTGGCTTTTAGGAAAGATCGCTTTCGTGGAACATTTTCATTTTTATGTAATTAATGCGTTTGTCAATAAATTTGTCGTGCTGAAGTCACGGATAAAAGCGACCATCGTTTCCGTGAATTATAATTGTATATACAGCCAAATTTATCTAAGTTTGACTGTTGATATGCATGAGTTTGCATTTAGTAATAATTATGTCCAATCGATTTATAACATCTTTTAAGTCCCGCAAATGGCGATGGCTTTATATCTCTTTAGCTGCTATTTTGGTTTTGGCGTTTGCAGTTGGCGCGTATGCTTATCAAAAAAGAGATGTGATGCTCATGGGGGTAATCAACAAAGCAAAAGCGAAGTTGCTTGAAAAATATGATTTGGATTTGAAGATCCAATACTATGCTTTCCGTGGAATTAATGCTGTACAGTTTAAGAATATCCAATTATTGCCTAAAAATAGAGACCAATTGGCTCAAATTAATGATCTGACAGTATCGGTAAAATTATGGCCCTTATTATTCGGGGATGTGAAGTTGGGACAGGTTATTTTAGATCACGGTACGGTTTCTCTTATAAAAAAGGATTCAATTAGTAACTACGATTTTCTGTTTAAAAAGCAGAAGAAAGACACAATAGAAAATGATAATCCGAAACAGAATCTGGCAGCTTTGGCAGATCGATTGTTGAAAAATGTGTTTTTTAAAATTCCCAATGATCTCGATCTGAAGAGCCTTGAACTTTCTTATCGTGATGACAGCACTTCACAACGTGTTGTTATTCCTTCTGCTGTGATCGATGGCGGTGATATGGAAACTAAATTTTTGTTAAACGATCATGAGGCCGCCTGGAATCTAACGGGAACAATTGATTCGGATAATCAAGAATGTGACCTCCGTCTTTTTTCTGATAAGAAGGGCGTAAATCTTCCCCTATTGCAACGCAAATTTGGTCTTGCTGTAAGTTTTGATGAAATATCCTTCCGATTGGACAAAGCACACAGAAGAAATAAGGAATTGCTGGAACTGCATGGGCAATGGGGATTTAAAAATTTAAAAGTAAATCATAGGCGTATTTCTAGTAAAGATGTGATCTTTCCTGAGGCCCAAATGCAGGGGGCTCTGAATATCGGAGCGTCTTCTCTCGAAGTAAGCAAAGAAAGTACGGTAAAGGTCAAAGATTTTGTGTTTTCTCCCTACGTTAAATATATTCACAAACCCGAGAAAGAGCTCTTTTTGGCTATTCATACGGATAAGATAGAAGCGCAACACTTTTTTGATGCTATACCAGTTGGATTGTTTCCAGGTCTGGAAGGAATTCAGGTGGAGGGGCACATTCAATATGACCTGAATTTTGCTCTTGAATTTAAGAAGCCTGAAAATCTCCTTTTCTCTTCTAAAATGGACGATAAGGATTTAAAGGTCGTGAAATGGGGAGAGGCTAATATTGCAATGTTAAACACTCCTTTCACGTATACCGCTTATGAAGATGGCAAGCCGATGCGGGAGATCGTTGTGGGCCCACAGAATCGCAATTTTACGCCTATCGATCAAATCTCCCGTTATATGCAAATTAGCTTGATCAATACCGAGGACCCATTTTTCTTTAAGCACAAGGGCTTCGAAGAGAAGGCTTTTAAATTGTCCATTGTTACAAACATCAAGGAAAAAGGATTTAAGCGTGGAGCCAGCACAATATCGATGCAGCTGGTGAAAAATGTTTTTCTAAATCGCAATAAGACGGTTGTACGGAAGCTGGAGGAAATTCTGTTGGTATGGCTGATGGAGCGCTCTCAGCAAGTGAGCAAAAAACGCATGTACGAGGTTTATCTCAATGTGATCGAATGGGGAAATAATGTCTATGGCATTACCGAAGCTGCACGCTATTATTTTGGAAAAACTCCAGCACAATTAGGCCTTGGAGAGAGTATATTTTTGTCAAGTATTGTTCCACGACCTAAAAAAGGGTTGAACTTTTTTGACTGGACAGGTCACTTAAAAGGGAATATGTTGCGGTATTTTAATACTTACGGTCATATTATGACGAAAACCGGACAGATTAGCGTGGATTCAACAACCTCAAATTATGGGTTTTATGAGGTTGTTCTGCAACCACACCTGCGTGCAGCAAGACCGGCTGTGGTGGATTCTGTCGATATATTCGATATGGGTGAAGATCCGTTGTTGTTCGATCGTCTTGATAGCAGCCCTCCTGGCGACAATCTCGAAAGTGTATCTGTTCCAAAGAAATTAAACAAAATGGATCTCACGGAAAAGAAGGACGAGGAAACCGGTGAGCAGGATAAGCCAAAGCGATCGTTATTTGACAAGATATTGGGGCGTAAAAAAGAGGAAAAAGATCAGGATGCACAAAAGTAGTGTGTGTCATGAAAGAATAATAATAGCATGAGAAACATAGAAATTGACGGATTGTTATTTGAGCCTCTCATTGAAGAGGAGCAGATTCAGAAGCGTGTTCGCCTGATGGGTATCGATATAAGTCTGCGTTATGAGCATAAACAGCCTATTTTTATAGGCGTATTGAATGGATGTTTTATGTTTATGGCAGACTTGCTCAAGCAAATTGAAGTTCCGTGCGAGATGTCATTTATTAAATTGGCATCGTACATCGGAACAGGCCAATCTGAGTTAAATGAGCTTTTAGGGCTTGGTATTGATCTGGAAGGGCGTGATGTGATTATCGTGGAAGATATTGTCGACTCTGGGCATTCACTCAAACATACGTTGGATGCGGTAAAAAAATTAAATCCAGCGAGTGTCATTGCCTGTGCGCTTTTGGTGAAACCTGACGCGCTGCAGTATCATTTCGAGGAATTGAATTATGTTGGGTTTGAAATAAGTAAAGAATTTGTGGTCGGGTATGGCATGGACTTTAACGGGCTAGGCCGGAATCTGCCCGATATCTATAAAAACATACCTGGTTAGAAAAAACGGGATGTTCTAAGAGTTTGAAACAAAGAAGTTTTCTTTGATTTTTAGTGCACTGCGCTATTTCACATTGCAGTGCACTGGTGTTTTTTTGTGTTTATGATACTGCATCTGCAGGATATTTAAAAGAGCAAATTTCAACATGATCATTTACCATTCCAACGGCCTGCATGTAGGCATAGCAGATGGTAGATCCAAAAAACTTAAAACCTTTTTTCTTCATATCTTTGGCGATTTTATCAGAAATATCAGTAGTAGCTGGTACGTGTTGTAAACTGGACCAATGGTTTACGATGGGCTGCTCTTCGGGTAAGAAGCTGTATAAATAGTTGTAAAAGCTGCCATGTTCGGCCTGGACTTTTTTGAAAAGCCTCGCATTTGTGATGGTTGACTCAATTTTATTGCGATGTTTTATGATCCCAGAGTCGGCGAGTAACTGTGCTACATTTTCATTATTGTAGTTTGCTATCTGATCGACATCAAAGTTAGCAAAAGCTTCTTGGTATGCCGTTCTTCGACGTAGGATAGTAATCCAGCTTAATCCCGCTTGTGCTGATTCTAATACTAAAAACTCGAATAAGGTTTTATCATCTTTGACTTGTCGGCCCCATTCGTTATCGTGATAGGCAACATATTGTTCGTCAGATCCGCACCATTGGCAGCGTGTGATTTCTTTGTGCATGTTCTATGAAGATTTTTTGAATGCAATATAACTTTTTATCCTAACTTTACGACCACAATTAAAGAGTTTCGATTATAGACGGTTCTTGAATATTTCATTGCCGTTAAAAGACAATTCATTTTAATGAACGCAGCTATTTTCAAATATCATATTCTATTTGTACTATTTCTTTTATTCGCAATAACGAAATTGAATGCGCAGGGGCGTACTTATCGAAACGTTGTTCAAGACGGTAGCACAATTGGGATTGATAGTACACATGTTGTAAAGGATTCGCTTTTAACGCCTAATGAGGAAGTTTTGGCATCCTTGAATCCAGCGTTACAGGATCAATATCGAATTGTAACAGTGGAAAGGGAGGGGTTAATGGTTCATAATATTTATAGCTTCGATGTGCAGCAATATTTTCAAGGAGAATTGCGAACTAGCAAGTTGGATAGACAATATGGGACACTTAAAGTTCACCGGGAAAATTGGATTCTTTTCACAGTTCTTGCATTAATTTTTGGTGTTGGGATGATTCGGATATTTTTCCCTTCTGATATCAAATTGGTTTTTCAGGGGTATTGGGATGATCGGGTGTTGCTATCGGTGAGCAAAGAGGACACCATCTTGACGTCATGGCCTTTTATTTTTCTATTTATATTATTTTCAGGAGCATTGGGCTTATTTGTGAGTCTATTCTATGCCTATGAGTTAGATAGATTTGATTTTATCACGTTCTCCAATTATATGAAAACGGTGGGCATGGTTGGCGGCTTATTTGCGTTAAAAATCGGATTTATTCGATTCCTCTCCTTTGTGTTTGAAATTAGGAAGTTGGTAAAGGAATATGTGACAGTGCTGTATCTGATTTATTTCAATACACTTTTTTTAATGCTTCCTGTACTATTAATATTGAGTCTTGTCCCCTTAACATCGGTAGGTGTTGTACTGCACTTGGCCATTGTTGGAGCGGCATTACTTTTTTGTTATCGATTTCTTAAGACAGCGGCTCATATTATGTCGATGTATAAATTTTCAATTTCCTATTTAATTTTGTACCTTTGTTGCCTAGAAATAGCACCAATATTAATACTATTAAGATTATTGAGCTAAAAGTGGTTATATGCAAACTTCAGACGTAGAAAGAGCAAAGAAGGTAAAAAGTGTACTGGTAACTTTACCGAAACCTGAAAACGATAAGTCCCCTTATTATGATTTAGCAAAGAAATACGGGTTAAAATTAGATTTTCGAGGTTTTATACACGTAGAGGGAGTTCCTGCCAAAGATGTGCGTAGGGATAAAGTGAATTTGGCAGATTATTCTGCCGTAATATTTACAAGTAGAAATGCTGTAGATCATTATTTTAGAGTTTGCGAAGAGATGCGATTTGAAGTGTCTGCAGAGATGAAGTATTTCTGCATTTCGGAGACCATTGCGCTTTATCTTCAAAAGTATATTCAATATAGGAAACGAAAGATTTTCTTTGGTAAACAGACCGCGAAAGACCTTGAAGACGTGTTGAAAAAACACAAAAGTGAGAATTTCCTATTTCCATGTTCGGATGTAGCGAATGAGGAGACCAGGAACTGGTTACAGCAAAACGGCTATAAGTTTACACCAGCTGTGCTTTTTAGAACTGTTGTAAGCGATTTGACTGACCTAAAGGATGTTTTTTACGATGTTATCGTGTTCTTTAGTCCTTCCAGTGTACAGTCTTTATATGATAACTTCCCAGATTTTAAACAGAATAATACAAGGATTGCAGCATTCGGCGCTTCTACTCAACAGGCACTTTTGGATCATGGATTGATTTTAGATATTCCTGCTCCAACGCCAAAAGCTCCTAGTATGACTATGGCTGTTGAAGAATACATCAAAAAGGTAAATAAATAATAGCCTAGCAAAAGGTAAATATGGAAAAGGGTTCTTAAGACCCTTTTTTTTGTTATCTGTAGAGAGCTTGGCAAGCTAAGGGCTGTTGGGGCATAAGATCGGTAAACAGAAGCTTCCTTATGTTGGTCTATTGAGCTATGGACTGATGTTTAGCTGGATCGGAGGTGTTAAAATATAATAAAATGACGAAGGTCATTGAGATTTTAAGTATATTTCTATTAAATTGCTTAATATAATTCATTCTATGTAAAATAACGCATAGGTGGTATTTTTGAAATTTGGTAGAAATATTTTTTTATGTTTGTAATTAAGCAAAATTAATCAGTCGTGAAGTTAAAGCAAGTTGATAAAATTTCGGGCATTCGATCAGAGGACTTCCTAAAAAATTATCTGAAACCAGGTTTTCCTGTCATTATATCAGATTTTATAAGTGCAGAAAGTCCAGCGTGGAAGAAATGGAGTTATGATTACTTTAAAGAAATTGCAGGAGATATAAAAATAGATGTCTACGGAAAAGAGGAGGAATCGATGGACCGTGCTGCGAGCGCTCCTGTTGGCCATATGACATTTGCAGAATATTTGGACCTGATTACAAAAGAACCTACGGAGTTACGATTGTTTTTGTTCAATCTGCTTAAAATTCGTCCTGAACTGAAGCATGACGTTATTTATAACGATGTCACAGGTGGCAAGGTATTGCAATGGTTGCCATTTATGTTCTTTGGTGGTGAAGGTTCGAGTACCCGTAATCATTTCGATATTGATATGTCACATGTGTTTATCTCTCAATTTCAGGGGTTAAAGCGTATTTGGCTTTTCCCAAATGATCAATCTGATTTGATGTACAAATTGCCATACAATTTTCATAGTATTGCCAATCCAAAATACAGTAATGTAGAGGAATATCCTGGGATTAAGTATTTGGATGGCTACGAGGCAGTTATTCACCCTGGAGAGACTTTGTATATGCCCGCAGGATGGTGGCATTATATTCAATATGAAACTGAAGGGTATTCAATTTCCGTTAGGGCTTTAGCAAATTCAATCAGCGAGAAATTGAAGGGTGCGCGCAACTTGTTTATCACAAGACATTTTGATAATACGATGCGAAAGATCTTCAAAGGGCATTGGTTCAACTATAAAATCAATACAGCGAAACGTCGCGCTAATAATGCAATAAAAAGAAAAGTACGTTAATATAGAAAGGGGACACCAAATGTCTCCTTTCTATATTAACGTATTGATTACAAAAGATTAGTTTGACCTCTCCTGTCAAACCGTATTTCCTTTTATTCTTCTGCTTCGGCCCATTTGCTTGCTTCTCGATAAAATAAGGTATAGGGATCGCTTGGATAAACTATTGTGTCCGGATTATGCCGAAATGGAACATCCGGATTAAAGATTTCTTGTAGGATATCGCGTAAGAATCTGATAAAATTCTCTTTTTGGAATGCGAGAAATTCGTCGGTCAATATTCCCTCTTTACCACTGAATAAGGTTCCCTCTTCCCGCATTTTCCGCGCAACGTAGAGATGAGGTTCAAGGTGTTTTCTCCCTGTTTTCTGTTCAAATACATAGGCATAAAGTAGCGTCTGCACCATGGCTTTATTTTCGGTATTGGGAGCAAATACTTGATCGATTTCTTTGAATAGAATCGAATCTCCGCCCGTTTTGTAATCGACAATTCTACTGATAATACGGTCGTCGTGTGTTACTACCTCGTCTACACGGTCAATAATACCGTATAGTGAGACTTGATGTTGCTCTCCATTGATTTGAAGTGGGAATGGTAAGATATAATCGGTGTCGTTTTCAAGTTCAATAATCCGAAATGACTTATAGTTATTGATGTCATATTCGAGATACATTTTGACATACTCGGAGGCAATTTTCAGCATGATCCGCTGCAAGCTATTTAAGTCCTTTTCTTCTTTTAATTCAATCTGATATTGAATGCCTATTTCTCGGGTCACATATGCTTCGATACGGTCTATCTGCCCGCGTAGCATATGTGTTGATGTAAACTCCTGTTTCCCTTTGAAGGGTAAAAATATATCCTCCATGACATTATGGATGACTGTTCCGAGCTTATTCATTTCAAATTCCTGAGAGAGTGAAGGTGGCTCTTTAATGTTGGCAATATGTTTTAGGAAAAACTGTAATGGAGATTGGAGGTATGTCGTCAGTGCGGTCGCCGATATCTTTTTCTGGTTAACGATAAAGTCCTCGTACATTTTTTTCCATATTTCGCCATGCTTTTGGATAACGATCTCTTGCGCTTTATCTGCAAATTGGATGGGCTGTTGTTGAACTTTTCGGTCAAACTGAAATTTGCTTTCAAATTCTAGCTGTTTGATAAACCGGCTTTCTTCACCAGTGGAGCTTTCGTCAACTAAACCATTGTAGAAAATATGTATTCCCTCACTGTATTGAAAATGACGATAAAACAAATAGGCCGATAGGGCATTCTGATTTTCCAATATAGGAAGACCGTACGCGCTCCTCAGACTATTGGGTATAAAGGTCGGTGAATTGGATGTTTTGGGTAGAATGCCCTCATTAGCCCCCAAGATATAGATGTTGTCAAAATTTAAACAGCGGCTTTCCAAGAGCCCCATGATTTGTATGCCTTCGAGTGGGTCCCCTTCTATGGCAGAATTTATGGGAGCAATGGCTTTTTTTATCAAACCGATCTGGAAGCTGATACTTAACGGGGCAACAGTTTCAAAGCCTAGTAAAAGCTGGTTCAGGATTTTTTTTGTTTCGATTAGGAGATTGTTGTCAATTTGGCGGATGCGCTCTTGAGATGAGATACTATGTAACAAATCATCGACGAGCAGGATGAGCGCTGGTACCAAATGAGCTGAATTTTCGATAGGTACAAAAAATTGTGGTAAGGAGCTTTTGAAATGAAGCTCTTCCAATGTGATCTCGAAGAGTTGTTTGTCGGCAATCTCTTTCTGAATCTGAAGTTTATCTGCCAAGGAAACCATACTCAGGGGATGATTTATGAAGGTCTCTATGATTTGATAGGGAAGTTTCCGTCTTTTAAACTGTGATATCTCCAAATGTACCTCCATCCATAGATCCAGTATGCCATAAATAGGAGACTGCGTCAAGGGGTAGCCCGTAGTGATATTAGGTTTTACATCTGGTAAACTTTGCAGTAAAGGGACAAGTAAATTTTCATCTGCTAGAAGAATAGCGGACGTCTGCTCCATATTCTTGTGCTGTTCGAGGATATCATGCAGTAATTTTGTTTGGCTGATCTTCCCGGTGCTAGCATATAGATTTACGGTTGAAGTTCTATTGCCAATAATATTCGGGCTATCGCCGAGGGCATTGACCAAGCCTGTTTGGAAAATATTTCGACGAATAAATAGCCCGGCCTCCTGCATGGTGTCTTCCAGATAATAGGCATCGGCATCAAAGTAAAATAGGGCGCGGCCTTCCTCTTGCCATTGCCTGAATAATTTTGCTTCGACTTTGTTTAATGCATTGAAACCGACAAAAAGGATATGTTGGTAGGAGGATGCAAATTGCTGATGCGTAGCTTTGCCTTCAGCTAGATCGCGGTAAATGGTTGGATAGTTGGTTTGTCCTTCTGCTTTAAGCTTTTCTTTAAATCGATTATACAACACAGGTAGTCTTTTCCAAAGTTGTAGAAAGCGCTCCTGTACGCCACTATGTCCAGCAATGGAAAAAGACTGCCAAAATTGACGTATAAATCCTTGCTGTTCTTGGGTTAGATGTTGAAAAGCAATGTCGATTTTGGTGTTGTCATAAAGTTCTAGATAGATCTGCTCAATAGGAGCAAGATCATAATCGAGCTGGCCGAAGTCACTCAGTATTATTTCGGCAATTGGGTAAAACTCTTCCAACGTTTCTGGTTGTTTTCCTTCAATCACCAATAACTCATTATGGATATTAAAAAGGTGGAAAAATTGTGCCAAAGGACTGGCTTCGGTATCATCGGTCGAACGTCTAAAAAATTCCTGAATCGTAAAAAACTGAGGAGACCAGATCGCCTGTCCATATACTTCAGAAAGATATTTTTTGAGATAGGTAATCGGGCGTTTATTATTAAAGACGATGGCAATCTCACTCAGATCGTTTCCAAAACGTTTTTGAATATCTGTTGCTACTAATTTTAGAAAGGCTGTCTGCATCGTGCTATTATTTTACTTCAATTAATTGATTTGATTTTGCATAATAGAGAAAGGCCCTAACATTGTTGTAGCCTAGATTCTCTAGATTTTTTTTGTAGTTATCGACTTGATACTGATGTCCGATATAATCTGTCTGCGTAAACTTGAAATCGAGTACGATTGTTTCCTCTTTGGAAGTGAAGACCTTATCCGGCCGAATGGTTTCGCCCTTGGCGGTAATGATACTGGCCTCATTCCAGATCTTATAGTTTCCGGTAAGCCATTTATTAATGATGGGATGCTTCCAGATTTGATTGATCTCCTGCATGAGGAAGGGCTGCTCCTCCTTGGAAAGGATACCTTCCTGGATCAGTTGGCCAACCAGTTTATGGATGTCTTCTTCGTTTGAAATCTGAGCCATAATATCATGTGCCAATATGCCATACTGTGCCGCTTTTTCCAACATCATAATATCATTGATACTTCGCGTACTCGCTTTTTCTAAAGCCATTTCCAGTTCTTTGGAAATGGGATAATGGCTTAACGAAATAATACGGTCATTTCGAAACTTCGCTTTTCTTTTTTGGATTATCTGATCAATATATAAGACTTTATTTTCGAGTTTAAACGGGGATTCTGGAGTCTCTAAGACTTGGAAGAGCACATCGCTTATGTATTCGTCTTTCTTATCATAGCCTGTAATCTCTCCTGTCTTTTTGTCGACGGATTCTTTAAAGCACGGAGCAGTAATATAAAGGTGTTCAACGGCGCGGGTTGTTGCCACATAGAACGTATTAAGGGCGTCCATGTAGTTGAATAGCATCTCTTCAAAATATTGTTTGAAGAATATAGATTTGCCGACGGTAGATGTGTATTTGATTGGAATTTTTCCCAATTGAGCAAATGGAGTTTCGGATGTTTCAATCCAAAAATCGCCGTTGATCATGCCGTCGAGATCCCATGAACAAAATGGAATCATGACCACGTCATAAGCCAGCCCTTTTGATTTGTGTATCGTCGTTACCTCAATCGCATTGATTTCTCCATTGGAAGGGAGTACAGCCCGGTTGCCATCTTCTTCCCAGAACTCTAAGAATTGTATAATGCCACGTTCGCCATTCGTGGAAAACGTTGAGATCATATCTTTGAATGCGAGGAGGTAAGGGAGGTGAATATTGTCCGTGGTTGTGAAACCGTAGATTTCGATAAGCTTTTCAATCAAGTGGACCAATGGCTGTTTCTGTGCCATTTCCCAAGAGTCAATTAAGGCTTGAGGTAGAAAATCTTTAAGCTCATGGATGTCATTTGTGGCAAATTTTAACCATGCATTCTGATCAACGGTCGTATTATTCTGTATATGCTGATAGAGATAGACGATCTTTGCTTTATGAATGGTATGTTTCTCCGAATTATAGACTAATGCTTTCAGCGTTTCGATCAGTAGTAAAACGGCATCATTGCTGGCTAGCGACAGCGCATCTCCTGATATGACTTCAAACGTGAGCTGTTGCTGTTTTTTGAAATCCATGAGTTTCTGGATAACCAACTTGGCTTGTGAATTACTACGCACTAAAATACCGATCTGTTGGGGTTGATAGCGTTCGTCGAGTAGCCATTCGCTTATTTTTTGGCATAAATTTACAAGTGATTCTTCGATAACCTGATTTCGTCTGTAGCGTCCATCAGTAACGGGAATGTAGGAGATCTCAATGGAACCTAATTGGTCAAGTTTTCCTTTTTTATGTTCAGGCACCTCCTGTTGGCTGTTTTCATACGCTTTGACAAGCATGCTATCATTGCCTGAGGAAGCCCACCACTGTTTGCCTTCTTCATCCAGGCTTTCGGATACTTTTTCATTTAATACCTGTTGCAAATGTTTTGGAATACTGTTAAATAGGTAATTGTTTAAATGAATAATATTTGGAAGACTTCTAAAATTGGTATCGAGACTTCCGTTTTCGATAAAGGTTGTTTTGCTATCGTTGTCCAAGTGAAAGGCATGGACAATTTGTTGTTCTACCTGTTGGAGTAAAATTCGCCAATCGCCATTCCGCCAGCGATAGATGCTTTGTTTAACATCTCCTACAATCAGGTGTTCGCTGACAGTACCTTTGGCATCTGCCAATGCATTGATCAGTAGCGGACTATAGTTTTTCCATTGAATGCGCGAAGTATCCTGAAATTCGTCAAACAAAAAGTAGTTAAAGCGATTGCCGATTTTCTCCCAGATAAATGTTGGGTCGCTATTTTCATCAAGTCCGAGTTTGTTTAACAGAATCTGAGAATCGGAAATTAACTGGGCACCATTGTCGCGTCGCCACTGTGTCAGTAAATCGCTCATTTCTTTGAGTAAACGCAGGTAATAGAGGTTATTCTGTACCGCTTGATAGGCAATGTAAGCAGATAGGTTGTCGTGTAACTTTTGGAAGGACGCCAAGATAGGGCTGAACGCAGCCATAAGATCATGACGTATATTTTTGTCACTATCCGTAAAAGCATCTTCATTATCGATTAACAGAAGGTATTTTTCTATTATCTTGGCAATTTCAGAAGCGCTGAGTTTTTCCGTCTTTTTGCTGGTTTTGCTAGCTGAGATTATCTTATTGCGCGATTTACCCTTCAGGTCACTTTCAGTGAGGTTGAATTTTTTGAATGTCTCACTAAACGCTTCAATTGTCATGGATAGCGCTTCGGTAAATGCGCTTATCTTCTGTTCAATCTCCTGATTAAGGATATTAAAAACCTCCTTGGGATTTGCTGAGTTGATATAACTATCAAATTCCTGGAAATTTTCAGAAAAAATAAGGCTCGCCAAACTCATTAATTGCTGACGGTAGTTCCAATTTTCATTTTTTGCTATCTTCTTTTCAGCATAAGTTATAATCCAATCGAGTAGATCGGGGCGCTCATCCAGTAATTGATTGAGCATAACTGTCAGCTCATTTTTCACTTTATTGACATTCATTTCAATCTTGTAAGCCGCATCAAGATTAAGTTCATATGTAAACGCGCGGATGACCTTTTGGGAGAAACCATCAATTGTACTTATCGTAAAATGACTATAATCATGTAAGATACGGCGATAAACACGGTGAGCTTTCTCCTGCACAAGATGTGAAGTCCAACCTGGCTGTTGTGCCAGTAATAACTTTCTGAAATCTTCAATTTTAGGGCTAGGATGGCCTGTTGCCAGGCCATGGAGTACCGATAGGATACGTTCCTTCATTTCGGCAGTTGCCTTATTGGTGAATGTCACCGCCAAAATTTCCTTATAGCTATTCTCGTTGGATAGGAGAAGGGTGAGATAATGTAAAGTCAAGCTAAAGGTTTTCCCCGAACCGGCTGAAGCTTTTAATATTTTTAATGGCGCAACGGATTTCATAGAATGAAGGTAGAAAGTAAAAAGTGAATTGGCAAAAATGAGGAAGATTATTTTAATTGAGAAAACAGCCTTAATTTGATTCTAATTTATTAACCAAATTATTGTTTTATGATATATACTGGTGTCGTAATATGAGTAGGTGTTGCCTTCGGGCGAAGCCAACAGCTGTACACATTACTTTAGGTGTTGACGGCAGAGCTGGTGCAATGAGATATGTTCTAAAAGGGGTGTTCAAGGTGTTAAGGATGTCATTTTCAGCGAAGTTTATAAAATTATGTTTATGAATAGAAAAAAATAACTATCTTTGCATCCCCTCTAGTATGAAGCTCGGGGGATATGTTGAATACATAAAATAAATTAAAAAATGGCAACTAAAATCAGATTGCAAAGACACGGTAAAAAAGGACGTCCTTTTTACCACGTAGTCGTAGCGGATTCTCGCGCTCCACGTGACGGTAAATTCATTGAACGTATTGGTTCTTACAACCCAAACACTAATCCAGCAACGATCGTTTTGGATTTTGAAAAAGCTTTGGACTGGATGAACAAAGGTGCTCAACCGACTGACACAGCTCGCGCTATCCTTTCTTACAAAGGTGTTCTTTACAAAAAACACTTGCAAGGTGGTGTGAAAAAAGGTGCTTTTGATGAAGCTGCTGCTGAAGCTAAATTTGCAGCCTGGACTGAAGCTAATGATGCAAGAATCTCTGGTAAAAAAGATGGTTTAGCACAAACTAAAGCTGATGCTAGAAATGCTGCTTTAGCTGCTGAAGCTAAGAAAAAAGAAGAAAAAGCTGCTGCTGTAGCTGCTAAAAATGCTCCTGTAGCGGAAGAAACTCCTGCTGAAGAGACTGAAGCTCCTGCATCAGAAGAAACTGAAGGTTAATTCTTTCATAAAGTATTCGAGAAAGCCGACTCAACCTTGAGCCGGCTTTTTTTGAAACAGCCTATAGGCTATAGTTTGCCATTATCATGTCTTACATCTAATTGCTAAATACGAAAATATGACTATTGATCAAAGCTTTTACATCGGTTATATCAGCAAAACAAGAGGGCTTAAAGGAGAAGTACAGCTATTTTTTGAATTCGAAGAATACGAGAGTTTGGATATGGATGTCGTCTTCGTGGAAGTGAACAAAAAGCTTGTTCCTTATTTTGTTGACGCCATCAAATTTCAAAAGAACAGTACCGCTTATGTGACATTCGAGGATGTGGATCATATTGATAAGGCTCAAATACTTGTACGTAAAAAGCTATATCTTTCCAATGATAAAATGCCGGAGCGTGATCCAGATGATTTTAGATATACGGATTTAATCGGTTTTTTAGTAATTGATGAAAACCATGGTGAACTGGGGAGAATAACAGATGTTCAGGAGTTTCCACAACAATTTGTTGCTACCGTAGATATGGATGGCAAGGAGCTGATGTTCCCACTTTCGGACGATTTGATCTTAGGTATTGATGGCGAAGAGGAGATTATTGAAGTTGAATTGCCAGAAGGCTTAGTGGATCTGTATAAAGAATAAGTATATCCTTAGGCTTATATAAATGAATAGCCTTTCATAGACTATCGCAGTAATTTATTATATTGGCATATATTATTTTGCCATAATTATTAATTGATTTTGAAATCGTTATTACTCCTGCTATTCCTATTTTCACTGTCTTCTTGTGCTTTCTTTGGAAAGAAAAAGGAGTTTCCTGAAGGTAATTATCAGATGATATTGGGCTATTCGAATGAGCAATATCATAAACTTAAGAGAGAATCTCCCCAGAATGTGGAGGCAAATACCTATGGGAATGATCCTACTTTATATCGGTCCTTTCTCTCACTCCATAATAAAGACCGCTTTGTCTTGGCGCTCGACGATATATTACTCTTCGGAAAGTATAGATTCAATGGTGACAGATTAGAGTTGACCGACGAGAAAAAAGGTAGCATCGCATTGGATATTGTTAAGGTAAAAAAAGATTTTATTCAGCTAAGAGGTGATTTTTCACAGTTTAACTCAGCGCGTGTACCTACTACCGAAAGACTTTATCTCAACTTTGCCTTAGATAAAACCCCTATACGCGAGACACCAAGCAAATTTGACAGTCAAGTGAATTTGTGGCGGAATGCTCCCGTAAGAGCAGAAAGTGAAAAGGAGGTCAAGGCGAGGGCATTGAATTTTGTTGATTATTCCATCGCTTACTTTCAACATATATCAAGTTCTGGTACACATCACGATTATCGAATGGATGGTGTTGAATCGCCAATTATTTATGCTGAGAACGGTATTGTGCTCAAGGCGTGGACAGATGTGCCGGAATCTTGGAAAGAGTTGTTTTACAATGAACAAGATGCATTGATCGCCTATCGCTATTTATTTGATGGCTTTAAATATGCATCGAAAGAGGAATACCACGTAACAGGACTTTTATTAATCACATTTTATCTCAAAAATCTACGGAATTCCCTGGCAGCGCATCTTTAGCCAATGATTCTCGATCCTTACTTTCGCCTGTTTTTTTAACATTTTTTGGTGGTGCATACATTTCTTTTGTTGCGTGTAAGCAGAGCCCAAAGGTCTTATTGCCCTATTTTCGGTGCCATTTTAGTCTTTTCGAAAAAATATTTTTGTCTTTTGATTTTTTAAAACGATATTAGCAACGCTTATAGAGAAAGGCCGAGGGAATAGACCCGTTGAAGCCTTAGCAACCTGTATTGTTCAAGGTGCTAAATTCTACCCTACTCCATGTGGGAAAGATAAGTTACATGAAGATAAACGATTCCTCGACGTGTGCGTTTCGATATAAGCCAACCAAACTAAAAAACAGTTTTTTAATGAAGATTATCGATCATATCCAGAATGCCAAAGGAAAAACATTATTTTCTTTTGAGCTATTGCCACCGGCGAAAGGGCAGGGCATCCAAAGTATTTTTAAAACCATGGATGAACTGATGGAGTTTAAACCTCCTTTTATCGACGTAACTTACCACCGGGAAGATTATATCTATAAAGAGCATGCAAGTGGATTACTGGAACGCGTTTCCTATCGCAAACGTCCTGGGACAGTGGCGATATGTGCAGCAATCATGAATAAATATAAAGTTGATGCTGTGCCCCATTTGATATGTGGTGGTTTTACTAAGGAGGAAACCGAAAATGCACTGATCGATTTGAACTTCCTGGGTATAGATAATGTCTTAGTATTGCGCGGAGATGCACGTAAGGGCGATGCTGATTTTATTCCGACGGATGGTGGACATGCTTTTGCAACAGACCTATTGGAACAGGTTGCTGATATGAATAAAGGAAAGTATCTGCATGAGGATATTGTCACATCGGAAAAGACTGATTTTTGCATCGGTGTAGCAGGTTACCCCGAAAAACACTTTGAATCGCCAAATTTTAATACTGACTTTAAATATCTGAAACAAAAAGTCGATATGGGGGCGGAATTTATTGTAACTCAAATGTTCTTTAATGTCGAAAAATATAAGGAATTTGTTACTAAATGTAGAGATAATGGAATACATGTGCCTATTATTCCAGGATTAAAGCCACTGACAACTAAAAAGCAGCTCGTGACCTTACCACGAATATTTCATCTCGATATTCCAGAAGAACTGAGCGATGCTGTTTCGGAATGTAAAACGAATGCCGACGTCAGACAAGTCGGAGAAGAGTGGTTAGTACAACAATGTCAGGAGCTGATCAAGTTTGGTGCTCCGGTTTTACATTTCTATACGATGAGTAATCCGGGTCCAACAAAGAAAATTGTAGAAAAACTAGCCTAACTCATAAAAATACCCGCGAAAGGGAGCTGATAAGCTCCCTTTTTCATTGTTAAGATATCCTATAATTGACCTTATAGCCGAGTCGTCGTGTTGGTAACGGAGTCATTTGCGTGCGTGCAAGTGTCAGTGTGTTTATTGTCAGGTACTTGTGTTAAATAGTGTTAATTAACATATTGGAATCAGGATAACTTTTTAACTTAAAGTCCTAAAAAGGATTTTAATAGAAGACCAATTGACCTTATGACGTACAACAGAATAAATTCTCTACTGGGTTTTGCTTGCGGACTCATTGCCACATGTGTATACATTGCTACCGTGGAAAAGACGGTAAGCTGGTGGGATTGTGGTGAATTCATTGCCTGTGCTTACAAGCTGGAAGTAGCACACCAACCTGGGGCACCATTGTTTCTTCTGATTCAGAATGTATTTTCAAACTTGGCTTTGGGTAATGCAGGTAAAATCGCCTATTGGATGAATATCGGATCGGCAATTTGCAGCGGGCTTACGGTTACATTTTTATTTTGGACGATAACAGCAATTGCCAAGAAGATACTCCGCGAAGACAAATACGCACCTTTATCCAACTGCTTGCAGATCTTCGGCGCAGGAATTGTTGGTGCAATGGCATTTAGTTTCAGCGATTCATTTTGGTATTCGGCCGTAGAATCCGAAGTTTATGCGATGTCGTCCTTGTGTACAGCAGTTGTGTTTTGGGGGATATTAAAATGGGAAGCTCGTGCTGATGAAGAAGGTAGTGATCGTTGGCTGGTATTTATCGGTTTTGTTATGGGGCTTTCTATTGGAGTCCATTTATTGAATCTTTTGGCTATCCCAGCGATAGCGATGGTGGTCTATTTCAGAAAAGCAACTCAGGTGAGTGCGAAAGGTACCTTAAAAGCGTTTGTAGTAGGTGTACTGATCCTGGGAGCCGTTTTGTGGGGTATTATTCAATGGTTGGTTGGCCTGGCTGCTAAAGTTGACCTTGTATTTGTAAACTCACTTGGAATGGGATTTGGTTCCGGAATTTTCTTCTCGTGCTCATTGCTGGTAGGATTGATAGTTTGCGGTTTGTATTATTCGTATACAAAGCGCAAATACACGCTCAACACCGCTTTGTTAGTTTTTTGTTTTGTTTTATTTGGATACAGTTCCTACACCATGGTCATGATCCGGGGAAAAGCAAATCCATCCTTGAATAATAATGCGCCGGATAATGTATTTTCTTTTTTGGGATATTTGAGCCGGGAACAATATGTCCGGGAGCCATTGCTCAAAGGCCCGTATTATGATTCGCAAGTGGTTGGTGTAAAGAGTAAGACAGGCTATCGGAAAGATCAATCGGCGTATGTACCCTTTACACAGATAGACAAATATCAATTTGATAAGGAAACCTTTTTCCCGCGTATCTACAGCCAAGATGGAAACCATCAAGCCTATTATAGAAGTTACCTCAATTTGAAAGAGGGAGAGCAACCACAATTCTCCGACAATTTTAAATTCTTTTTCAATTTTCAGCTTGGCGATATGTATACGCGCTATTTCTTATGGAATTTTGTCGGTAGACAGAATGATCGACAAGGGTATGGGACCTATAGCGATGGCAACTGGCTGTCGGGGGTCAAAGCATTCGATAACTGGCGACTAGGTGCGCAAGATAAACTACCGCAATCGCAGGCACATGATCCGAGCCGAAATACCTATTTCTTTCTGCCGCTGCTTTTGGGAATAGCTGGTGCGGTATGGTTGTATCGAAACAACAAGCCTTATACTTTGGTCGTAACCCTGCTGTTTGTATTTACCGGAATAGCGATTGTTGTTTACCTAAATCAAACGCCCATGCAACCTCGGGAGCGGGATTATGCTTATGTGGGCTCTTTCTACGCCTTTGCAATCTGGATTGGATTGGGGCTGATCGCATTGGTTCGTTTTTTCAAACGTTTTGTACGAACACGTTATGCTTTGGCGACTGGTTTATCTTTTGCGTTGCTGGGCGGCCCCATTATTTTGGTTCATCAAAACTGGGACGATCATGATCGATCGGAGAAATCGATGGCAAGGGACTTGGCGCGTAATTATCTTGAGGCCTGTGCTCCAAATGCAATCCTATTTACGTATGGCGATCATGATACATTTCCGGTGTGGTACTTACAAGAAGTAGAAGGTGTGCGTCCCGATGTACGGGTGGTCGTCTTAAGTTATCTTACCGGTGATTGGTATATGCAACAGGCCAGGCAGCCGACTTATCGAGCAGCAGGCCTCCCCGTGACAATTCCGGCAGAAAAGACAAAAAAAGGTGTCCGTGATTATATCCCCTTTGTGGATAGGCAACTCGACAAAGCTGTTGATGCAGGTCAGTTATTACAATTTGTGACGTCAGATGATCCCGATTATAAAGTTCAGTTGAATTCCGGTGAGAGGGAAAATTATTTCCCCTCAAGAAAAGTCAAACTGGACGTTAATAAAGCGGAGGTCGTCAAGAAAAATGCAGTTCCATCTTATTTGCAGGAAGCTATTGTATCAATTATGGAATGGGAGATACCAAATGACCACCTAACAAGGGCAGATTTAACAATCTTATCGGTGCTTGAAAATAACAAATGGAACAGGCCCGTCTATTTTTCAAATATGTTGCCAAGTGATCTTAAATTAGGATTAGATAAATATCTTGTTAATGAAGGTTTCACGTCTAGACTGATGCCGGTCGCAGCTACAGGTGCGTCAACAGAAAAGCAAATTGAGCAAGCCGGACTAGTGAACATTGAAGCTTTATATCATAACATTATGCACACGTATAATTGGGGCAATATAAAAAACGCTCGATATGTTGATACGGATTCATTCCGCTTTTCAAGCATGTATGCAAGAGATATTTTTGGAAAAGCAGCGCGTCTGTTGTTGGCTAATGGCCAAATAAAACAAGCAGGAGAAGTTGCTAAAAAAGCATATGATCAATTACCTGCGCGCGTGTATGCTATGTCAGATGCAGTCAACTATGCTGATATTATTGATAGTCTATATCGTTCTGGACAACCTCAGCTCGCCAATAATATGATGGATCGAAATCTAAATTATGTAGCTGAAAATATGGAATATTTGCATCAACTCGTAGTGGATAAGAAAAATTTAAGCTTCGAATGGAATGATATTCAGGTTGGATTGGACTCGGTAGATCGCTACCGTAAAATTTTATCGGATGCGAAAGAGGATAAACGATTAGCGCGTGTCGAGGGCTTAAGGCGTCAATATCAAAACTGGTATGGTCTAGAGTAATGTTTGTAACAAACGAAGCCAATGTATTGGGTTTGCCTAAATGGTAACTGGATGAATATGCTTGAGCTAAGGAACCAGATGAGGCCGTTTTCATATACTGAAAGCGGCCTCGATACATATAGGATAGGGAAATGAGCCAAATGATTAGAATTTCATGCCGACTCCAAAGCCAAGGAGAAAAGGATTGATATCAACTTTTGCCGGTATGGATAAGTTGGGAGCCAAGTTGGATGCATCCACATTAACATCTGTCTTTAAAAGAATATATTTAGCATCTAAATTCACAAAATATTTGTCTGATAGCTTAAAGTCAATCCCGAGTTGGGTAGCGAAGCCAAAAGCATTGTCGTATTTCACATTCTTTACAGTTGATCCAGCGTTAGCACTATAGAATATCGTGTAATTTATCCCTGCGCCCACATAAGGTTTTATAGCTCCATCGGGGAAGAAGTGATATTGAGCTGTAAGCGTAGGAGGAAGAAGCCAAACACTGCCTAGATCGACATTGCTGGATGAACTTCCACCAATCGCAGTTAAATCTGAGCCTGTTGTATGCACATTATGTTTTGTCGTTCCAAGAATCAATTCCGCCGCAATGTTTTTTGTGAAAAAATAGGTGAAGTCCAGTTCAGGAATAAACTTTGTGTTGATGTCCACGTCTCCGCCTATCGTATTAATAGTAGCCGATTCGTTTGGCATGACTGCCACTCCTCTGAGTCTCATTTGCCAACGTTGATTAGGGATTGTTTGTGCTTGTAAACTTAGTGCTCCTAAAGTGAGTGTCAATGCGATTAAAAATAACTTTTTCATATCATTAAGGGTATTTATTTGACGTAAAACTATTGCTAAAATCAAGGCAAAAGAGTGACGATAATCAAGTTGAAAAATGAATGATATAATGCTTTGAGTAGTGTACATGACGTACCTTTATAAATTATTGTCAAAAAAAAGCACATCTGTATCTGTTTTTGACTCTGGGGGAATTTTGTTTGTCAGTCTTGAGTAAAGCCTGAATTTTCGAAGGCTATATTGCATGTTGGAGAAAAAGCAAAAATTTAGGATGATCTCAGGTTTGATAGCGTTGCCTAAATTTATCAGAAATGCTGTGAAGAGGATGACTGTGTTTATATATGCTTTTTGGGGAAGGAAAATGTCAAAGCTGGCTGCAGATTTAGTAAAAGGACATACCATAAACTAAAAGAGGTCGGAATCACTTCCGACCTCTTTTAGTTAAGAATAAATCTTTTATGCATTTTTCTTTACCTCTTTGCCCCAGGAATCTTTCAGTGTAACCGTACGGTTAAAGACTAATTGGGAAGGGGTAGAATGTGTATCTAATGTAAAATATCCCAGTCGTATAAATTGATAACCTTTTCCCGGAGTTGCATGTGTTAGATCCGGTTCAATATAAGCGCGTTCAATAATATGCAAGCTTTCAGGGTTAATCGATGCTTTGAAATCTTCTGCAGCAGCAGGGTTTTCATCATTGAACAATCTGTCGTACAATCTCACTTCGGCTTCTTTCGCATGCGGCACGGAGATCCAATGAATTGTTCCTTTCACTTTCAACCCAGAAGTATCTTCTCCTGATTTAGAATTTGGAACATATGTACAATGCACTTCCGTTACTTTTCCATTTTCATCTTTCACAAAATCGTGACAGGTTACGATATATGCGTGTTTTAAACGCACAGAAAGTCCTGGAGCTAAACGGAAGAATTTTTTTGGAGCGTCTTCCATAAAATCATCGCGTTCTATCCAAAGTTCTTTTGAAAATGGAATGGACCGCGCGCCTTCACCACCTTCAACTTCTGGATTGTTTTCACCGATAAGTTCTTCTACCTGGCCATCAGGATAGTTAGTGATGACTAATTTAATTGGATCTAATACAGCCATTCTGCGCCATGCTGTTTTGTTGAGATCCTCTCGAATACAGAATTCCAGAAGACTGACATCGATCATATTTTCACGCTTTTGAACACCGATTTTCTCACAGAAGTTACGGATACTCGCAGGTGTATAGCCTCTTCTTCGCAATCCTGAGATCGTAGGCATACGTGGATCGTCCCAGCTTTCAACAAATTTGTCATTAACTAATTGCAGCAATTTGCGTTTACTCATGACGGTATAGGTCATATTCAAACGGGCAAATTCGTATTGCTTAGAAGGGAAAATCTCCAATTTTTCAATACACCAATCATAAAGTGGGCGGTGTGGGATAAATTCCAATGTACAGATCGAATGTGTAATTTTCTCGATAGAATCGGATTGTCCATGTGCAAAGTCATACATGGGATAGATACACCATTGATCGCCAGTTCTATGGTGATGAGCGTGTTTGATGCGGTACAACAAAGGGTCGCGCATATGCATATTCGGGCTAGCTAAATCTATCTTTGCCCGGAGTACTTTTTCGCCGTCTTTGTATTTACCGGCACGCATTTCTGCAAATAAAGCAAGATTCTCTTCAACAGACCTGCCGCGGTAAGGCGTCGGAACTCCCGGTTCTGTAGGGGTACCTTTCGCGGCAGCGATTTCTTCAGCTGTGCTATCGTCAACGTATGCTAGACCTTTTTTTATTAGCTCAACGGCATAACTGTATAATGTCTCAAAATAATCTGAAGTATATAATTCCTCTGCCCACTGGAATCCAAGCCATTGAATATCTTTCTTGATGCTTTCAACATACTCAGTATCCTCAGTGACAGGGTTAGTGTCATCAAAACGTAGATTAGTCTTGCCATTATACTGCTGTGCTAATCCAAAGTTCAAGCAGATGGATTTGGCGTGACCAATGTGGAGGTAACCATTTGGCTCAGGAGGGAAACGTGTCAATACACGTCCGCCATGCTTTCCTGTACGAAGATCCTCTTCGACAATTTCCTCGATAAAATTTAATGATTTTTCTTCACTCATAGTGCAAAGTTAATTATTCGCGACGAGATATTTGCTAGGAGATCGTAGATATTCGGCTCAGGATAAGCGGTGGAATGTGCGTGTTATATAGCTTACTATGTGCATAGTTAATAACCTTTTGATCTGGCAAAAAAAAGGGGCAATATTATGCAATGCCCCTTTTACCGATTTTTATTACTACGCTATTTATACGAGAAGACTTCTCCCAGTTCATCATTATTCGTAAACGTACAATGTTGGTCGATCAATTCTCCAGTACCGATATTGATAATCATGCCATGTACTGCAAGATCATTACGTTCTTTCCACGCATTTTGAATGATGGACGTTGCACAAAGATTAAAAACTTGCTCTTTTACATTAAGCTCGATTAAGCGATTTACCTTTTTATCGTGTTCTTCGATCGCATCAATCTCTGCGCTATGTAAACGATATACATCTTTGATATGGCCAAGCCAGTTGTCAATAATGCCGTACTGCTTGCGGCTTAGAGAAGCCGCTACACCTCCACAGCCATAGTGACCTGCGATAATGACATGTTTTACTTTCAAAACATTGACTGCATAGTCTAATACTGAAAGCATGCTCATATCAGAGTGAATGACCATGTTGGCAATATTGCGGTGTACGAATACCTCTCCTGGCTTTGTGCCAGTCAATTCGTTTGCGGGTACTCGGCTATCTGCACAACCGATCCAAAGAATTTCCGGATTCTGACCTTTGGCAAGCTGCTGGAACCGTCCTGTTACGTCATTTTTCACAAATTCCATCCACTCTTTATTTCCCTTAATGATATTGTCAAATCCTGTTATTAAATCTTTATTTTCCATATTTTTCTTATTTCATTCGTGCCCGCAGGCGTAGTTTCTATTTTATGATAATGAATACAAATGTCTAAATTCATTGTTTACTTCAAACAACTTATTTTCATTGAAAATCCGTTCCCGATCTCAATGATTGTCCCTGCCGTCCCAATCGAGTCTTTTCATGCAATATGATGCCCAACCAAGTACAGTAATCTATAAAGAATGCCTTCGTCCTAGGAAGGCTTTTTATAGACAACCTGCAAAAGTTCGATGTCTTTTCCCTTGCTTCTTGCATTCTGTTCAAAATCTTTTATGACTTCGATGACATCTTTATCGATGAACTTACTGAATGTCCCATCGATCCGGATCTTGCTGATCGATTTTGGGAGGCTGTATAATTTTTGTTGAATAGGGACTTTATTCAAAAATGATACTTCTTCAGCTAAAGTAATGATAGCTTTATCTTCTTCATTGTCTCTTTCAATATTGTATTTAAAAGCATTTTTCATATTTGCTCTCAAAATATAGCATGTTGCCACGACAATGCCTATTCCTACCCCTATCAGAAGATCCGTAAAAACAATTGCAACAATAGTGACACAAAATGGGATAAATTGATCTAAACCTTTTTTGTACATGGAGGTGAACAGGCTTGGTTTTGCTAATTTGTACCCTGTATGAAGGAGAATAGCGGCTAGACAGGCTAGCGGAATCATATTTAGCATTGTTGGGATAGCAAGCATAGCGACCAAAAGCCAAATACCATGCATAACAGCAGATTGTCTCGTTTTTCCTCCAGCATTGACGTTTGCCGATGAGCGAACGATAACGGATGTCAATGGTAGGCCCCCTAAAAGTCCGCTGGTCATATTACCGATCCCCTGCGCAACAAGTTCGCGGTTAGTTGGAGTATTTCTTTTGTACGGATCTATTTTATCCACAGCCTCGATGCTCAATAGGGTTTCAAGGCTAGCGATAATCGCAATGGTAAACGCAGCAATCCACACCTCTTTGTTCACTACCTGTGTAAAATCTGGAAGTGTAAATAAACCCGTGAACTCGGAGAAGGAACCTACAACCGGAACCAAAACAAATTGCTTTTCATGCAATTGGAATGCTGATCCGTTGAAAAGGTAAGCTAAGCTGACACCTAAAATTACAACCACCAATGGGGCTGGAATTTTATTGAGCTTTGGAATCGATGGCCAAAAGATAAGAATCGCCAAAGAAAGCGCACAGATGATAAATGCACCAAAGTTGATTGCAGAGGCAATTGTATCAAAATAAGCACCAATACCATGTCCATTGTCCATTTCAAAGGCGTGTGATTCCACCAAACCCAATGCTAAAGGAATTTGTTTCATGATAATCGTAATACCGATTGCCGCAAGCATCCCTACAATGACTGCTGAGGGAAAATAATTGCCGATCATTCCAGCTTTTAATATTCCAAGAATGACTTGTATTATGCCAGCAATGACGACGGCAAGTAAAAAGGTTTCATATGCGCCTAGGCTTTGAATAGCACCTAAGACAATAACAGTTAGACCAGCAGCTGGTCCACTTACACTGAGTGGTGATTTACTGATGGAAGCGACCACGATTCCACCAATTACACCTGTCAATAATCCTGCAAACAATGGCGCACCTGAGGCCATTGCAATTCCCAAACATAATGGAAGTGCCACTAAAAACACCACAACACTAGCAGGGAAGTCATATTTTAAGTCTCTTTTCGATAATTTCAGAAAAGCCGACGTACGAGTTCCAAACATAAAATTTGTGTTTATCTGTAAATAAAGTTTTCATCAAGCAACCTATAATAGCGGCAGCAATAACGGATACAGGGCTTATTGGCTGGGAGCATCGACGTATGCGTTGCACTCAACAAAAGGCCAACAATAGACCGATAATGCCAGAGCAAAGATTGCTTAAGAAAAATCAAGAATACCGTACACGCTTTTTCTTTCGCGTGCAGGTCGAGAGGAAAACATCCCGATAGGATGTCGTTATAAGTTAGGAGGGGGTGTTGGAACCGTAGGGTGAAAAGCTAAAATGCTTTTCTCATTTTTAAGATAATTCTTTTGTTTTCCTTGGTTCTCAACGAGTATAGTTTCGAATACAATAGGTTCTTCTGACTTCGTATTGAAAAATTTTGAGGCTGTTTCGAGTGTATCATTACTCGCGCCATTATTGTTCTCGATTTCCAGTTGTAAAACAACCTGTAAGATTGTACTTTGATCTAAACTATTGGAAAAAATAGGTGAAATAGATATAGCCATCTTTGTGAAAAAGATGATCGCGCAAATGAACGCTGCCACAAATCTAAACCGCTTATTTAACATTTTTTATTACCTTTAGTCTTACTGTTTTACATCGTAAAAATAGTAATTCCATGTTAAATTCAAATTAATAGTGCACTAAAAAATATATTTTGGCACTAAATTGTGACGAAGAGATTATTTTTATGAAACGTTTTTCAATTTTTATTGATTTATAAACTTAAAGCCTTAGGTATGGCAAATAAAGAACAATTTATTGAGAAGGTAAAGGTATCCTATAACCCAAAAGGAGCATTCATTTATTTGGGGGCAGGAATTCTCAATGGGGAAATTCAAACTGAAGCAAAAGTGAATTTAGCTTTGAAAATGATGAACCGTCACGGACTTATTGCCGGCGCCACGGGCACAGGTAAAACCCGTACGTTACAATTAATCGCCGAACAGTTGTCGGATGCCGCTGTACCCGTATTTATGCTGGATGTCAAAGGCGACTTGTCAGGTTTAGCAGAGCCAGGACTGATCAATCAGGCACTTATTGATCGGGGAAGTGCTGTGGGCATACCATTTGAGCCATCATCGTTTCCCGTTGAATTGTATTCACTTTCTGGCAACAAGGGAATTCCTATGCGGATTACTGTAGAGGACTTTGGGCCGGTCTTGCTAGGCAGGATACTGGAGCTCAATGAAACGCAAACGGGCGTATTAGCGGCTATTTTTAAGTATGCGCAGGATCAACAAATGCCCTTGATCGATTTTTCAGATACCAAGAAATTGCTTACCTACCTTTCGGAAGGACCGGGTAGCGAAGAAATAAAAAATGATTATGGTAAGATTAGCACAGCAAGCTCGGGAACCATCTTACGTAAGATCGTTGCATTGGAACAGCAAGGCCTAGCGCATATTTTCGGTGAGAAAGAGTTTGATATCAACGATTTGTTTCAAAAGGTGGATGGTAAGGGCGTGATTAGCTTATTAAATATCTCCGATGTACAAGATCAGCCCATACTTTATTCTACATTTTTGTTAAGCTTACTGGCACAGCTGTTTAAAAATATGCCCGAGGTAGGTGATTTGGACAAACCTAAGCTTGTCTTTTTCTTTGACGAAGCCCATCTACTGTTCAACGGAGCTCCTAAAGCCTTTCTGGCACAGGTTGATCAGATCATTCGCCTGATTCGATCGAAAGGGATCGGGGTTTTCTTTTGTACGCAGTCCCCAACCGATGTGCCAGAATCTGTTTTGGCGCAGTTGGGAAATCGTGTGCAACATGCCTTGCGTGCTTTTACACCAAACGATGCTGAAAACTTAAAGAAGATTGTTAAAACTTATCCGAAATCCGACTTTTATGAAATTGATCAGGTCTTAACCTCCTTGGGAACGGGGCAGGCATTTATTACCGTATTGAATGATAAAGGTATCCCCACGGAGGTTGTTGCTACGCATTTGATACCTGCCCGTGCCGTGATGGGGCCTGCAAGTGACCCAACAATCCTACAAATTATCAATCAGTCTGATTTAAAAGCTAAATACCAAAAGCGGCAAGAAAATCGTTCTGCGACTGAAATCATAGAAGAACGAATGCAGGCCGTGGAGCAGGAACAACAGCACGCGGCGCAGCAAAAAGAAGTGGAAAAGGCAAGTCGGCCTACTTCCCGAAGACAGACTCCTTTGGAAGCTGCGCAACGAACTGCTACAACTACTTTAGCGCGTGAGGGCGTGAAGTTTTTGGGCAAATTGGCAACGGGGTTATTAAACGCATTCTTAAAAAAGAAATAACAATAATTTTTTGATCTTTTTCGTTTCAATACTATACCTTTGAGGGTAGAGCTGAACTTGCCGAAATTTGCTTTTAAAGGCAAATTTAGCTAAGTTTACCCACGAAAAGAAAATTCTATTAACGCAATTTAAATATGAGTAAACCAACCCTTTTGATTTTGGCAGCAGGAATGGCTAGCCGGTATGGTTCTTTAAAACAAGTAGATGGATTTGGCCCACACGGCGAGACGATTATTGACTATTCAATTTACGATGCCATTCGCGCAGGATTTGGAAAAGTTGTATTCATTATCCGGGAAGAATTTCTGGAAAAAATGAAAGCAGTATTTGATGAGAAATTGAAGGGTAAAATAGAAGTAGATTATGCTTTTCAAGATTTTGACCTGACGAAATTCGGTGTCAATCATGTGATCGAGAGAACTAAGCCTTGGGGTACAGCGCATGCGGTGATGAGTGCTAAAGACAAGGTACATGGACCATTTTGTGTCATCAATGCAGACGATTTTTACGGATCCGATTCTTTTCAAAAAATGGCTGAATTCTTAATGACTGAGGTTTCTGACCAACAAATGTCGTTAATGGGTTTTCAGGTTGGAAATACCATGTCTGATTATGGTTATGTTTCGCGTGGTGTATGTGAGGTGACGCCTTCAGGACACATGCAAAGTGTAACCGAACGGACAAATATATATTACAAAGGCGAAGGTGATAACCGCAAAATCGTGTACGAAGAAAATGGCATGGAAACGGATCTAGATCCAAAAACGCGTGTTTCAATGAACTTTTGGGGGTTTACACCAAAAATTTTCGAAGTGGCACAAGCGATGTTCCCTGCTTTTGTCGAGGAAAACAAAGAGAATTTAAAAGCAGAATTTTTTATACCTTCCGTACCAGATTATATGGTGAAACATAAATTGGCGGATTTCAAAGTAATTCCAACTTCATCGAAATGGTTTGGTGTAACATATAAAGAGGATAAACCTATTGTACAGGAATCAATTTCAAAATTGGTTGCTGATGGAGTCTATCCTGAAAAGTTATTTTAAGAGCTAAAAGAAATAGCTTATCTTTCACCTGTATTGCCAGCAATGCAGGTTTTTTTTGTCCTGTTTGCTTGATTAATGAGTGGAAATAGATCTTAGATGAAAAAAGTTCTTAAAGTGTTAGGTTATTTTATTTTAGGGTTGTTGTCTTTTTGCGTGCTTTATATTGTGGCGGAATACAGTTTGTCGCGCATTTCAGCGCAGCGAAGAGAAATCAACGTAGATAAGACAGTGCAGGTCTTTGTCAAATCAAATGGTGTTCATACCGATATTGTGTTACCGGTCGTCAACGAAGAGATGGATTGGTCGCAATTGTTTCCTTATGAAAATACGATCGGGAAACATCACGGATATCAGTATGTTGGGATCGGCTGGGGGGACAAAGGGTTTTATTTGGATACGCCGGAATGGAAGGATCTAAAAGCCTCCACAGCATTCATCGCTGCTTTCGGATTAGGCCAGTCCGCCATTCATGTGACCTATTACAATACCATTCAGGAAGATGAATTATGTTTTTCTTATCAGATCAGTAGATCGCAATACCATGATTTGGTACAGTATATCAAACAATCGTTAGACGGAAATCAAAATCAAGCTATTTTAGTGAATACAAATGCACAATATGGTGATTCAGATGCGTTTTATGAAGCGAAAGGTGCGTATAGTATGTTTTATTCCTGCAATACCTGGACAAATAATGCTTTAAAGAAGGCGGATATGCCGGCAGGAATATGGGCTACATTCGACAAAGGAATATTAAGTCACTATAAGAACAAGCAATAGCTCGAAGCGCATAAAAAAGTAGTCGTTGAATGTTAAGAAATAGAAAAGCGAAAGGGTTAAAATAAAAAAAAGCTCCAGGATTAATGTTCCCGGAGCTTTTTTTATGAGGAGGAGTGATTACTTCACTTCTTCGTAATCGACGTCAGTTACATCATCACCACCTTGGTTTCCACCTTGAGCTTGTCCTGCATCACCTTGAGGCTGTTGAGCACCGCCTTGAGAAGCAGCATACATCTCTTCAGAAGCAGCATTCCAAGCATTTTGCAATTCTTCAGAAGCAGCGTCAATATCAGCGAAGTTTTTCGCTTCGTATGCAGCTTTTAATTTCGCTAAGCCAGCTTCAATTGGTGCTTTTTTATCTGCTGAAATTTTGTCGCCATATTCTTTCAATTGTTTTTCAGTTGAGAAGATTAAAGCATCGGCTGCGTTTACCTTATCAGCTTCTTCTTTCATTTTTTTGTCGGCATCAGCATTGGCTTCAGCTTCTTCTTTCATGCGTTTGATTTCTTCGTCAGACAAACCTGAAGATGCTTCAATGCGGATATTTTGTTCTTTTCCAGTAGCCTTATCTTTCGCAGACACTTTGATGATACCGTTCGCATCAATGTCAAAAGTAACTTCGATTTGCGGAACGCCACGAGGAGCAGGTGGAATATCGTTCAAATGGAAACGGCCGATTGTACGGTTTTGGTTCGCCATAGGACGCTCACCTTGTAGAATGTGAATTTCTACTGATGGTTGATTATCCGAAGCAGTAGAGAATGTTTCCGATTTTTTAGTTGGAATTGTCGTATTTGCTTCGATCAATTTAGTCATCACACCACCCATTGTTTCAATACCCAGTGAAAGTGGAGTTACATCCAATAATAAAACGTCTTTCACTTCACCGGTCAATACACCACCTTGGATAGCAGCACCTAAAGCTACCACTTCATCCGGGTTTACACCTTTAGAAGGCTCTTTTCCGAAGAATGCTTTTACCGCATCAACGATTGCCGGGATACGAGTAGAACCACCTACTAAGATAATTTCATCAATATCGGATTTGCTGAAACCTGCATTTTTCAATGCTGATTCACAAGGAGCAATTGTTCTCTTGATCAAGTCAGCAGCCAAAGCCTCAAATTTAGCGCGTGATAATGAACGAACTAAGTGTTTTGGTCCAGTTGCATCAGCAGTGATATATGGCAGGTTGATTTCAGTAGAAGTTGAGCTTGACAATTCAATTTTCGCTTTCTCAGCAGCTTCTTTCAAACGTTGCAATGCCATTGGGTCTTTTTTCAAGTCAAAGCCATTATTTTCACTTTTGAATTCTTCGTTCAACCAGTTGATGATTACGTTATCAAAGTCATCACCACCTAAGTGTGTATCACCGTCAGTAGATTTAACCTCAAATACACCGTCACCTAACTCGAGTACAGAAACGTCATGAGTACCACCACCACAGTCAAAAACAACGATTTTCATGTCCTTGTGTGCTTTGTCCAAGCCATAAGCTAAAGCTGCAGCTGTTGGCTCGTTGATGATACGTTTTACTGATAAACCAGCAATTTCTCCAGCCTCTTTTGTTGCTTGACGTTGTGCATCATTGAAGTATGCAGGAACTGTAATAACAGCTTCAGTTACTTCTTGACCTAAGAAATCCTCAGCTGTTTTCTTCATTTTTTGAAGAATCATTGCAGAAATCTCCTGTGGTGTATATTTGCGGTCGTCAATTTCTACGCGCGGTGTATTATTGTCACCTTTAACGATATTATAAGGTACGTGTTCTGCTTCTTTCACAGCTTCATCGTATGAAAGTCCCATAAAACGTTTGATGGAATAAATAGTTTTATGTGGGTTAGTAATTGCTTGACGCTTTGCTGGGTCCCCAACTTTGCGCTCGCCACCCTCTACGAAAGCTACGATCGAAGGAGTTGTACGTTTACCTTCGTTGTTCGTAATTACTACAGGCTCGTTACCTTCCATTACGGCAACACATGAGTTTGTAGTACCTAAGTCAATTCCTATAATTTTAGACATATCTTGTGTTTTAATTTTTTACTTAAACAAATCTATCACTCTATTATCAACCCTTATGCCAATCCAAATTTTTTTAAAAAAAATCACTATTTGTCATCTATTTGTCTTTAGGTACTGCCAAACTGACATTTTCAATACACCAATTGCTCTAAAATCCTTTTTTTTGCTGACTCGTTTTGTCGATTGAGTGGCATATATCTGCCAAAAATTTCCGAGAATTCATTAAGTTCCATTTTTTTCGATTTCTTATCTCGCCAGTCAGCAGGCACAAGTTTATTGGTATATTCAATAGTTGTAGCCCAGTATTGAATATGCATTTCAGGAATCACGAGACCTATTATCATCCCCGGGAGACCATGGCTTAAGGCTGGTCCTGCTGAAACAGGAATTTCTTCCGAATAGTAGGCAATAAGATAAAGTGAGTCTTTGGTGGCACCATTCACCCGGCGGCAGTTTACACCAGCAATATTTCGGTATTCTTCTGTGAACCGCCAAGTAATGCTGTCCAATGTTTCCGAAAGAATGTATTTCTCGTCAATGTCGAGCTGAATATCTGCGGTGCCAGCTTTCAGATCCTGATAAAGCACTTTGCCATTTTTAGCTCCACCTCTAAATTGTCCTCTCGGGCTTGCGCCAGATCGAGCCGCCCCTTGAAATCTACCGCCCCGACCATTGGCAGAAATAGTCTTAGGTGCGGTCATTTTCACTTCAGCATTTTTCTTGTCACTTTCCGCGCTTTCCTCGGGCATCAGTACGGTTGAATTCTCATCAAAGTAGAATTTCAATTTTTCTGTATGCGAATCAGGTACCTTATCCAAATATTCCATTATTCCTGCGCCTCTGTCCATTCCTTTCGAATTTATGTCGTTGGACATCTGTCGCAGGCGCGCTTTTGTATACGTGACTTTATCAAAACTGATCGTGCCCCTGCTTCCAAAATAAGCATATTGTGCCTGAATGGACAGCCCAAACAAGCAGCAGATAATTACAGTTAAATATAATTTTTTAATCATTTCCTTTCCCTAGATATTTGTTAAAATCCCACTTCACGCCGATCAGAAAGTATTGTGTTAATACCTGTTGAACGGATTCGGAATAGTTGGTGTCACTTGCACTACGGCGTGTATTATTAAATGTGTTGAAAATGTCAAAAGCCTTTACACTAAGCGTCATGCTCTCATCTTTTAGCACTTTTTTCTCCAATTCAATATTGGCATAAAATTGATTGATTGATTTTTTATAAAGCTTAGTCGGGCCTGTATAGCTATAGAAAATATTGGTCATGATATTAAATTTCTTCGGTAAAAAGTACTTAATATAGGCTGACGTTCCCCCCAAAAAACTTGTCGCATTATATTGCGTGTTGATCGAATTTTGCTGTATATTAAATCCGGTATTTACAGAAACGTCAAAGTCAAATCCCTCTGAGTCTTGTTCATTTAAGCTTGAACCTACGCTAAAATTGGTGTTCTTTGCATTGTTCAGCAGAAATTCGCCGCTGGATTGACCACCTTCAAATTTGGTGTAGCTATAGCTATTATTAAATATGACGCTTGCACTCTTGTTAAAGTTGATACGACGATTGGCTAAAGGTTGCATGTGGTTGATATTCAGATTGCTATTCCAGCTGGATTTGCCGGACAGGTTTTCGTAAGTGCTGATTTGAGCCGAATTGTCCAATATGGTGGTTTTGTTAACAATAGGATTGTTGACAAACGAGAAGCTCCCGTTGATATTAATATTTGTTCCTTTCAATAAACTGAAAGCGTTATAATTGGCCGAAATATTATTACTAACTGCGCGCTTAAGATCGGGATTACCAATTTGCTGGAACAAAGGATTGGTTTGGGGTTGAAGTGGCTGTAATTGATCAAACGACGGTATAATATTTGAACTCTGATAAGCTAATCGTATATTTCTACTGTTTGAAATTCGATAATTGGCGTCAATATTTAAATTGTTATCCCAAAAGTTACGGGCAAGATCAATGGCCCTGTAGCTATCATTCAGCTGTTGATTTTTGTAGAAAGTTCGGTTTGAAAAATTGATTTCCAGTTTTTCTTTGCGGTAAGAAAAGTTGACATTAACTCCTTGATTAGTGTTATTGTCCACCTGATTTTGAGAGTAAAGTGAATCAAACTGCTGCGTGATATTGTTTATTGAATTTTGCGTATTGGTGTTTTTTGAATGATTAAAACTATAGCCCAAGGCAACATTGATATACGCATTGATTCGGTTATTCAAGTTGATGGACGAAGTGAAATTATTGCCCTTATTCCAGCCCTGTCGATTTTGGTCGATAATGGTGCTATCTGCTGTTTTATAAAAATAGGTTCGTGAATTGACTTTACTTTCTGAAGATGATTCTTTGTGATTGTTGCCGATCATCACATTTAAAGAGCGTCCCGGTTTTAGCCGCTTTCTATAGTTTAAGCGAAAATTGTTGTTCGAGTTTGAAGAATTCGACTGATTATTCTCCCTAAAGTCACTGATTGGATTAGCCAATCCATCGCTTGTGTTGCTGTTTGTATAGTTAAATTGCGAAGTATTTTCCCAACTGGCATTGGATTGGAGTTCCATACTTTGCGTGGAATCCAGTCGCATGCTGATGTTTGAACGGAAATCATGACTTTGGCTGTGCCTTTCATTATTAGTACTCGTGTTTTTTTCTTGAATAGACTCGTCTGGCAGCACATTTTTATTGTAAGTTTCTGAACGGTTCTTATTGCTATTGTCGTCGTAACCATAGTTGGCATTTACTTTTAGGGCTTTTTTGAAGAACTGATTATCATAGTTGGCGCCAAGGTTTGTGTTCAGTGGTTCGCCCGTAATTTGATTGTTCATCCGTAAAGAGCCCTCACGACCGCTTGAACTTCCCATATTATTGTGGCTGGCAGTAATTCCAATACGCTCGGTCTTGTTAAATTTGGCAGCGAACAGATTTCCAGCATATAGTCCTTGGGATCCCGCTAATGCCTCCATGTTCCCAAATAGGCCTTTTCGAGCTTTCTCCTTAAGCACAACATTAACCGTTTGGATCCTTACGCCATCGTCGATGCCCGAAAGCTCGGCCTCCTCAGATTTTTTCTCATAAAGCTGTACCTTGTCGACAGCATCTGCTCGTACATTTCTAATGGCTATTTTAGGATCATAACCAAAAAATTCCTCCCCATCAATAAATACTTTTTGTACTGATTTTCCCTGAGCCGTGATAGTTCCGTCTCCCGTCACGGTGAAACCGGGTAGACGACGCAGTAAATCTTCCAGTTTGGCATTTTTTTCCGTCGCGAAACTCGCGGCGTCATATTCTATGGTGTCACCTTTGAGTGTAATTGGAAGACGACGGGTCACAATCACCTCCTGTAAAACGTTTCTTTGGGAATTTATTTTGATATCGTGTAAGTCCAGATCTTTGTCTGCAATTTGGATCGTATCGCTATAGAGTTCAAATTTAGGGTAGGAGGCCAGCATGATGTAGCTCCCCGGTTTAATATTTTTAACCTGGAATCTCCCCTCTTCATTGGCGCGGTTAAAATAACGGAGAACTGAATCGCGGTTCAATAAAATAATAGAAGCATTGGTCAGGGGTTTATCATCTGCCTTGTCTAGAATCCTCCCCTTGATGTTTATTTGCGAGTAAGCACTGTTGATGAGGATAAATAGCAAAAATAATAATTCAACTAATCTTTTCATGTACGGGTGTTATCCTTCAAATATAATTTACTTAATCGTTAATAAATGTAAAATATCTTTTCTGAATGTAAAATCTTTGGTATATCCCCCGGAGGGTAGCAGCTTTTTGTTATTTTAATGGAAGTTTTTAGAAAATCTTTATTTTTATTGCATTCAATACAGATAGTTGCCGATAGGTATGTTGAGAAAGTTGGAAGTAAAATTTACCTTTGCACAAAATTGATGTTATGACTTTTGAAAATTACTTGCAGCAATTCGAAGATATCTTAAATCATCCTGAGAATTACCCGGCCTATCAGGACGAAGAATATTATCAGTACACCAAAATGAACTGGGCTAGAATGGGCCGGTGGTTAAAACGATTTATGCCAAACTCGGATTTTGATCATTTTGTAAAGTCAATTGCTGAGAAACAACAATGGATTATTATTACTGAACCTTGGTGCGGGGATGCGGCGCATTCTGTACCGATGCTCGCTAAAATGGCCTCACAAAACTCCAACATCACGTTGGACATACAACTTCGTGACAGCGCGCCTTTTCTGATCGATTCTTACCTGACCAACGGAGGGAAATCTATTCCGATTCTTGTCATACGTGATGAAAACGGACGAGATTTAGCTGTCTGGGGGCCACGTCCTACAGCTTGCCAAGATTTGTTCTTGAAGCTGAAAGAGCAGGGAGTGGATTTCTCCGAAATTAAAGAAGAAATTCAAAAATGGTATAATGCCGATAAAGGAGTAGCCATCCAAAAGGAAATCCAGTCCCTGCTGGAAAAATAAGGGAAAGTACATTTTTTTCCTTTTCTGGCCATGTTTTGGAAAAGGAATGTTAAGCTAAAACCAAAGAAATATGAACATTGAAGATCTGAGGGATTATTGTTTATCTATCGGGCCAGTTGTGGAAGAAACCCCATTTGGTCCAGATACACTTGTGTTTAAGATTGGCGGCAAGATTTTTTTATTGGTTGGGCTGGATCAGATCGATGAACTTCGGTTTAATGTAAAGTGTAATCCCGAAAGGGCAATAGAATTGCGTGAAAAGTACGAACATACAGTGCTACCGGGCTATCATATGAATAAAAAGCATTGGAATACCATTATTGCCAATCGAGAACTGGAAGACAAAATTCTTGAAGAACTCATTGTCCATAGTTATAGTCTAATTGTTGAAAGCTTGCCGACTAAACTCAAGCAGGAGATCAAGGGGTTATAGCCAGCCCATATATTTGACGAATCGGTTTACTGTTAAGGAAAAGCATTTCAATGACTTTTTCTGACACTTGGTATGCTGGATTTGCCAAAATTGTGAAATCACATCGATTAATAAATTTACACTAAATATTATTTTTATGAAGCGAACACGAAATTACTTGTGGGTAATCGGTTTTACGTTCCTTCTCAGCTTGGGAAGTTGTATCAAGGAAGAAGCTCTGAATGCTGAGGCGGACATCGAAGCGGCTAGTATCCCTCAAGGGGATCAGGTTTTAAAGGGTAACCCCTCCATAGATAACAATACTGTTGTTTTCCCATTAAAACGTTTTACGGGGAATTATATGCAATCTCCTGAATTTGTGTTGACGCCTGGGGCATCAATCGAGCCGAAAAGTGGTACAGAACTTAATTTTTTCGAACCACAAAAATATACTGTTACTTCCCAGGATGGAGCTTGGACTAAGACATATACGGTTTCATTTGTGATTGATGAAGGGGCAGATTTATATGCTCCTTTTGAGAATGCTGAAGTGGTAGATACGGATAGTCCAGAAGGACATTATCATAAGTTTTTTGATTTGACAACACTAGGGCAAAAAAAATATAATTGGGCAACAGCAAATGATGGATATAATATTTTAGCTGCTACTCTTTTAGAACAAGGAGAACAATTGGTCCCTGGCTTTTATCCCACGACACAGATAACAGATGGTTATATCGGTAAAGCTGCGAAACTTACGACCAAAAGTACAGGAGCATTAGGTGGACTATTTGGCTCACCCCTCGCTGCAGGTAATTTATTCTTAGGGGAATTTAAAACAACATTTCCAACAATTAACTCCACACGTTTTGGACTTCCTTATGACAATAAAACTGCCCCTTTGGCATTGAGGGGATTTTTTAAATATAAAGCTGGTGAGTTGTTTATTGTAAACAATGCGCCTTCACAGCTAAAGAAAGATACTTGGGATGGGTATGCGTTATTGTTTGAAAAGGTCTCACCGCCGAAAGATAATTTTCTAACTGGAGCACATAGCTTCACTGATCCACGTATAGTTGCCGTTGCACGCGTGGGAGCAAAAGAGCAGATTGAGACAAATGTATGGACGCCATTTAACCTTCCTTTCTCTTTTGTCAATGGTAAATCATTCGATCCCACTAAAGAATATATGTATACAATTGTATTTAGTTCAAGTAAAGAGGGGGATAAGTTTAACGGTGCTGTAGGCAGTACATTACTTATTGATGAAGTAGAGCTAGTTGTAAATAACTTAAAATAGTATCCCTTCTATTATCAATAAATATAAATACTTCAATGGAGGAGCATATCACTGAATATATTCCCAATTGGTGTGATCATTTTTAAATTAAAGACTATCTAATGAATAAGTTTCTCTATATAATTGCTGTCTTCATGATAGCGACTGGTGGTGTGCAGGCTCAAAGCGGCACGTCAAATCATCCAAATTTTTTCAATACCGATATCGATTACGCATTGCAGGCTCAGTTCAGTATTGGTGGCAGTAGCCCGTTGGGTCTCCCTCAAACCATACGGAAGATTGAAAGTTTCAATCCAGGTTTGCAGGTCGGACTAGAAGCAAATGCGACAAAATGGTTAGGTGAAAAGAAAATCTTGGGGGTTCGTACCGGGCTTCGCTTCGAAACAAAAGGGATGAAAACTAAGGCGCGGGTGAAAAACTATTTAACGGAGATTGTAAAAGATAATGCTAAAGTGAAAGGGTATTATACGGGTAAAGTGGAAACTAACGTTCAAAATACCTATCTAACACTGCCGGTGTTAGCGGTCTATAAGTTATCTAACCGGTGGAATCTCTATGGAGGACTTTATTTCGCTACATTATTGGATAATAGTTTTGATGGAAATGTGTCTGATGGTTATTTGCGTCAAAATACACCAACCGGAACAAAAATTACATTTGAAGAGGGAAGTCAGGCTTTCTATGATTTCTCTGAGAACGTTCGGAAATTTCAATGGGGAACGCAAGTTGGAGCAGAATGGCTCCTGAACCAACACTTTAAATTTTTAACCGATCTGACCTACGGATTTAACAATATCCTCGAGAAAGATTTTAATTCTATAGACTTTAGTATGCATAATATCTATCTAAATGTTGGATTTGGCTACACTTTTTAAGCATAAATTAGGTGTTTCGCGACCTAAAATGAAAAGGATACCATTAGTTTAATGGCTAATGGAATCCTTTTTGATATATTTTTGGAGTTTTATCTTCCTTTTACAGATTACATTTTTAATCCGATTTCTCTCAACCGCTCATCCAGGTATTGACCCGCGGTATAATCTTCGTAAACTTTCGGGTGTTCTGCATCGATGCATGATTCTAGTGAAGCCAAGCTCATGGAAGATTTTGGATGCAAAAAGAAAGGGATAGAAAAACGCGAAGTTCCCATCTTTTCCCGTGGAGGATTGACAACACGGTGCGTAGTTGATTTCAGCTTATTGTTTGTCAATCGTTGCAACATATCGCCCACATTAATAACAATATCTTCGCCTTTGGCTTTAATAGGGAACCATTCGCCATCTTTTGTCAACACTTCTAGACCATCCGCACTGGCACCAATTAATAAGGTAATGAGGTTGATATCTTCGTGTGCACCGGCACGAACAGCGTCAGGCGCTAAGGCATCAGGGTCATTGATTGGGAAATAATGGATCGCACGTAGAATAGAATTACCATTGATAACAAATTTTTCGAAGTAATTCTCTTCCAGGTCAAGGTAGATCGCAATCGCTTTCAGTAAGTCGCGGCCTGTATCTTCAAGCTTTTTATAAACCTCAGCTGTGACACCGTTAAAGCGAGGAATTTCAGCAACTTCTGGATTGTCCGGAAAATCAGCTTTGGAATATTTTTCGCCAACAATTGTTTGGCCGCGCTGCCAAAATTCTTTTAAGTCCGGAGTCTTCGCATCTTTAGCTTTTTCTCTTCCTTTTGCTGTATAACCACGCTGACCTGCCAATTCTGGAAACTCATATTTTTCCTTCGTCTCAGTAGGTAAGCTGAAAAATTCAGGAACTACTTGGTACAACTCCTCGATCAGATCTTTTGATAAGCCATGATTTGCAATCGTTACAAAGCCCGTTTCGTTAAACGCTTTGCCAATATCTTGAATAAATTGATTTCTTTGTTCTTGGGTTCCTTGTGTGTAATGCTGCAAGTCCAAGCGCGGTATGTTTACTAAAGCCATACAGTGTTGATATTTGTTTAGGACAAAGTTAACGGAATTAATTTTGATTATTACATAAAGGTTGTTAATAAAAGTTTTTAGTTTTACTGTATCGTTCTGTATTTCAGTGTTTAAAAGTTTTCCACATTTCAATAGTGCTCTTAGTTTCGCTTAACCTATAAACGGTCATCATGCTGACGAATATATGACAAAATTTATAGTTCGGATCTTGCTATTCTAATTCCTAACGAGTATATTTGTTATGCAAGCATAATAAATAGCTTGAGAGTGCGCTTATGAACCAAAATCAGACAATCGATTATTTTTTAAAAACAGGCTGGCAGACCATAGCCAATAAATACAATCAAATCGCTTCGCAGTATGGATTTACGCAGGCGGCGGGTTATATTTTGATAAATATCCATAAAGAAGGCACTCCTGTTTCTCAGATTGCAAATCTGACGGGAGTTAAAACAACTAGTTTGTCTCGGGTGTTGAATAATTTGGAGTCATTGGGATTTATTTACCGGGAGACTAGCGAAACGGATAAAAGATCTGTGAAAGTATATTTGACAGAACTCGGTCGCGAAAAAAGGAGAATTGCTAAAGATGTCGTGCGTAATTTCAATCAATACCTGGCAGATAATTTTTCAGAAAATGAGCGTGACCAATTGATTGCTTCGCTAGCGAAACTAAATGATCTTGCAAACAGCTACAAGGAAGAAGTAATCGTCTAGAATTTAAACCAAATGTACAGAAGTGCATACTAAATATGTTATGATGAACAGAAATATTAGAAAAGTGGCAGTTCTCGGTTCGGGTGTTATGGGCTCGCGAATTGCTTGTCATTTTGCTAACATTGGTGTTGAAGTTTTACTGTTGGATATCGTTCCACGTGAGCTTCTCCCAGCGGAAGAAGCCAAGGGCCTAACGTTGGAGAGCAAGATCGTCCGGGATCGTATTGTTAACAGTTCTTTAGAAACGGCTTTAAAAACAAATCCATCACCAATTTATAGCAAGTCTTTTGTTAAACGAATCAAAACAGGAAACTTTGATGATAATCTTCAAGATATTGCCCACGTGGATTGGATTATCGAGGTTGTCGTTGAACGACTTGATGTTAAACAGTCCGTTTTCGAGCGTGTTGAACAATTTCGAAAACCTGGAACATTAATTACCTCCAATACTTCTGGTATTCCCATTCATTTGATGACAACAGGTAGAAGTGAGGATTTTAAAGATCATTTTTGCGGTACCCACTTCTTTAATCCACCCCGCTACCTACCTTTGTTGGAGGTTATTCCAACACCGCATACCAAACCTGAAGTCGTCGATTTTATTCTTCAATTCGGTGATAAGATGTTAGGTAAATCTGTTGTATTATGTAAAGATACACCGGCATTTATTGGAAATCGTATCGGGGTTTATTCGATGTTGGCGGTCACTCATCTGGTGGAACCTCTCGGTTTAAGCGTTGAAGAGATCGACAAATATACAGGCCCGGCAATGGGACACCCTAAATCGGCAACATTTCGTACGGCAGATGTGGTCGGACTGGATACTTTGGTGAATGTTGCTAATGGTTTGGCACAGAATGCGCCGGAAGATGAAGCTAAAGGTGTGTTCCAACTTCCTCCATTCATCAGTAAGATGGTAGAAAATAAATGGTTGGGCGAGAAAACCAAAAAAGGATTTTATGAAAAAGTAAAAGCTGATGATGGTAGTTCAGAGATTTTGTCTTTAAATCTAAAAACGCTGGAGTTTGGGTCGCAGCAAAAAGTGAAATCAGCGACTTTGGAATCCACAAAACCTGTAGATGATATCCGCAAACGGATGAAAGTATACGAACAGGGAACCGATAAAGCCGCAGAACTCTTCCGTGCCATGCATTATCCCTTGTTTGAATATGTATCCCGCCGTGTCCCAGAAATCACCGATGACTTCTTCCGAATAGATGATGCTATGCGAGCCGGATTTGGATGGGAGTTAGGACCATTTGAAGTATGGGATGCCTTAGGTGTTCGCGAGACTTTAGCTAAAATTAAGGCGGAAGAAAAACGACTTCCAGGCCAAAATGGTGAAGTTGCAACCTGGGTACATGAAATGCTAGATGCAGGACATGAATCCTTCTATAAAATTGAGAATGGCGTGCGCCATTATTATGACATTGCTTCAAAGTCGTATAAACCTATTCCCGGAACAGAGGAACTTATTGTGTTGGATCATATCCGTGAAAGTAAAACGATCTGGAAAAACACAGGTGTCTCTATTATAGATCTAGGTGATGGTATTATCAATTGTGAATTCCACACCAAGATGAATACCATTGGTGGCGATGTGATTCAAGGTTTGAATAAAGCGATCGATCTTGCTGAAAAAGAATACCGCGGATTGGTAGTTTCTAATGATGGAAAAAATTTCTCTGCTGGAGCTAACATCGGAATGATTTTCATGATGGCAGTAGAACAGGATTTTGACGAATTGAATATGGCAGTCCGTGCATTTCAAAATACATCGATGCGGTTGCGGTACTCATCAATTCCGGTCGTCGTTGCTCCCTTTCAAATGACCCTCGGCGGTGGCTGTGAATTTTCAATGCATGCGGATTTTGTGCAGGCTCATGCCGAAACATATATGGGTTTGGTCGAATTAGGAGTTGGTGTTATCCCCGGCGGCGGCGGTACCAAAGAATTTACACTAAGGGCCTCTGAAGAATTTAAAGAGGATCAAATTGTTCAAAACACGTTGAAAGATAAATTCCTCACTATTGGGCAGGCAAAAGTATCCACTTCTGCTTATGAAGCTTATGAACTTGGCTATTTGCAGAAAGATAAATTTGCAATAACAATGAATCGTGCCCGCCTCTTGGCAGATGCCAAAGCAAAGGCCATAGAGTTGGCCGATAAGGGATATGTTCAGCCGGCTCCGCGCAATGATATCAAGGTTTTAGGCAATCAGGGATTGGGAATTGTGTATGTGGGAGCTTCGTCTATGCGAGAGGGTAACTATATATCAGATTATGATCGTAAGATCTCAGAAAAGCTAGGCTGGGTGATGTGTGGAGGAAACTTATCATCACCGACCGAAGTGTCCGAACAATATTTACTGGATCTTGAACGTAGAACGTTTCTCGAGCTTTGTGCAGAACGCAAAACACTTGAAAGGATTCAATTTATGTTGACAAAAGGTAAGCCTTTACGGAACTAAAACTCACTACTCACGAAAAAAATAAAAATAATGGAAGCATATATAGTAGCAGGATTTCGTACAGCAGTAGGTAAAGCGCCGCGAGGAGTATTTCGCTTTATGCGGGCGGATGATTTAGCATCGGATGTGATTAAGCATCTCGTATCTACTGTGCCGAATTTAAATAAAGAAGATATAGATGATGTTATCGTTGGAAATGCAATGCCAGAGGCTGAACAGGGGCTCAATATGGCACGTTTTATTTCCTTAATGGGGTTGGATACCGATAAGGTGCCCGGAGTGACTGTCAATCGATACTGCGCATCTGGGTTGGAAACTATTGCTACAGCGGTAGCGAAAATTAAGACAGGTATGGCAGATGTCATTATTGCCGGCGGGGTAGAAGTCATGTCCGGAATGCCTTTTGGCGGCTGGAAAATTGTGCCCAATCCTGTGGTCGCCAAAGATCATCCCGACTGGTACTGGGGTATGGGGTTGACAGCTGAAGCGGTCGCTAAAGACTACAAGGTTTCCCGTGAAGACCAGGATGCATTCGCACTTAAATCAAACCAAAAGGCAGTTGCGGCTATTCAAAACGGCCATTTGAAAGATGGTATCGTGCCTATCACTGTAAAAGAAAACTATTTAAAGGACGGCAAAATTGCAACACGTGAATATGTGGTCGATACCGATGAAGGTCCTCGCGCTGATACCTCCTTGGAGGCTCTGGGAAAGTTAAAACCAGTTTTTGCTGCAAATGGTTCGGTGACTGCAGGTAATTCCTCACAAACATCTGACGGCGCAGCATTTGTCTTAGTGATGTCCGAAGCTAAAGTGAAAGAGCTTGGCGTGAAGCCTATTGCAAAGCTCGTCAGTTTTGCTGTGGCAGGCGTTCCACCTCGCATTATGGGGATTGGACCCATTTATGCGATACCTAAGGCTTTGCATAGAGCGGGGCTTAAAAAAGAAGATATTGATCTCTTTGAGCTGAATGAAGCTTTTGCGTCTCAGTCCCTAGCCGTTATCCGTGAACTTGGATTAGACGAAGAAAAGGTGAATGTCAATGGCGGTGCTATCGCGTTAGGTCACCCACTTGGCTGTACGGGTGCTAAATTAACAGTCCAAATTTTAAACGAGTTGAAACGCAGAGGCAAAAAGTACGGGATGGTGACGATGTGCGTGGGAACTGGTCAGGGAGCAGCAGGTATTTTTGAGTTATTGGACTAGAATTAGCCGCATAGAATAGCACTGTAAACAGCATATGGATTTCTGATCTCATAGCTGATAGAAGTATTTTAAAAAACATGGTGGACAGCAACATCACTTAGCTGGAATTTGCGCGTCCATATAAATCTAAAAAGATAATGAGCGAAAGTAAAGCAATTAAAGGCGGAGAGTTCGTGATTAGAGAAACTCCCTACACCGCAGTTTTTATTCCAGAAGAGTTTGATGAAGAAGCTAAAATGATTCGTCAGACCTGCTTAGATTTCTTGGATACCGAAGTATTGAACAAGCTTGACCGTATCGATGCGCAAGAGGAAGGTCTGATGCCCAGTTTGATGGATAAGGCCGGTGAACTTGGCATGCTGGGCGTTTCTATTCCCGAAGAATATGGCGGTTTTGGCAAGAGTTTCAACACTTCAATGCTCGTTGCCGATGCAGTAGGTGGTGGGTTTTCCTTTGCGGTCGCACTGTCAGCCCATACAGGAATAGGTACTCTGCCTATTTTGTATTATGGCAATGATAGTCAAAAGGCAAAATATATTCCTAAACTTGCTACTGGTGAATGGAAAGCGTCGTATTGTTTGACAGAACCCAACGCTGGATCGGACGCAAACTCGGGACGTACCTCGGCAAAATTAAATGCTGAGGGAACCCATTATTTGATCAATGGTCAAAAAATGTGGATTACGAATGGTGGTTTTGCAGATATTTTTATCGTATTTGCAAAAATCGATAATGATAAAAACTTGACGGCATTTATTGTCGAGAAAGATTTTGGTGGTATTACGATGAATCCGGAAGAACATAAATTGGGTATTAAAGGCTCTTCAACACGCCAGATCTTTTTTAATGATTGTGCTGTTCCGGTAGAAAATATGCTTTCTGATCGTGAGAACGGATTTAAGATTGCTGTAAACATCCTAAATATTGGTCGTATAAAACTTGGAGCTGCTACGATAGGTTCGGCACGAATGGTCATCAACCATGCCGTACAGTATGCCAATGAACGTGTGCAATTTAATTTGCCGATTTCCAAATTCGGTGCTATCCGATATAAACTGGCCGAAATGGCAACACGTTTATTTGCCGTCGAGTCTGCATCCTATCGCGCAGGTCAGAATATTGACGATGCCTACGATGCGCTGATTGCGGGTGGTATGGATGAAGCAAAAGCAAAATTGAAGTCTATGGAGCAGTTTGCGATCGAGTGCGCTATTATCAAAGTGTGGTGTTCAGAAATGTTGGATTATGTGGTGGATGAGGGCGTACAGATTTATGGTGGAATGGGCTATTCGGCGGATGCACCTATGGAACGTGCTTATCGGGATTCACGGATTAACAGGATTTTTGAAGGCACCAACGAAGTGAATCGTTTGCTCGTCGTAGATATGTTGTTAAAACGCGCCATGAAAGGGGAATTAGACCTGATGGGACCTGCGCAAGCTGTAGCCGGTGAGCTTTTAGCTATTCCCGACTTTGCAGATGAGGATGACGCACCTTTTGCAGCAGAAAAGAAAATTGTGGCAAATCTTAAAAAGGCGGGATTATTAATTGCAGGGGCTGCTGTACAGAAATTGATGATGTCACTTTCCAAAGAAGAGGAGATTCTAATGAACATAGCCGATATTATTGGATATGTTTATATCGCCGAATCTGTTTTGTTACGTGCGGAAAAATTGGTACATACAGGATCTGATAAAGCTGATTACGCAACAGATATGGCTAAAATCTACCTGTATGGTGCGATAGATAAAGTCAGCGCTGCCGGCAAAGAAGCATTGTATTCATTTGGTGAGGGCGACGAGCTGAACATGATGTTGGTTGGCTTGCGCAGATTCACTAAAGCCCAACCGTTCAATGTGAAAGATGCCCGTCAGCGAATTGCAAAAAAATTGATAGACGAGAATAAGTATTGTTTTTGATTGAAAATAAATTATTGGTTTTGGTTGATGGCCGAAGATTTCTCTTCGGCCATTTTTGTGTTACAATTCCAGAAGTAACTGTAATTATATTAAATTTAACCTTTTAAACCCTAACCATTATATGACATCTTCAAGATCATTTACATTTACAGAAGACTGGGTAGTCGTCATCTTGGGAATTGCTACCATCCTTCTTGCATTATCAGGAGTCGTGGCACCAGTACCTAGTTTTTCGTGGAATAATTCGGCCGAACTCGTATCAACTGTATTGGACCCGGCAAATTTAATGAAGCTATTTGAGCAATTTATTTACGTATTCGCAACCGCACTATTGGGCGCATTTCTTTTGGGAAAATCTATAAAATATTTATTAGTTGTATTTCCTGTTGTATTTTTCCTTACGGTATTTGCCTTGGTTTTGGCAGGCAATGCAACGGTTAAAGAATATAATCTCGAAGCTGTAATTTTTAGTTTGATTATTGGGTTAATTATCAGCAATTGCTTTAAACTGCCTAAGTGGTTTAAAGAAGCGCTCAGTACGGAGCTTTATGTCAAGATCGGTCTAATTCTACTTGGAACCACCGTTATCTTCGGAGATATTCTCAAAGCCGGATCCTTGGGGCTTATTCAAGCGCTGGCTGTCGTACTATCGGTTTGGTACTTCGCTTTCTGGATCTGCAAAAAGTTAAAGATTGATAAAGAGATGGCGTTGATGTTGTCGAGTGCAGTATCTATTTGTGGTGTCTCTGCTGCAATAGCAACTTCAGGCGCGATCAAAGGCGATAGTAAAAAACTTTCCTATGTGATTTCGTTGGTCCTGATTACGGCGATTCCAATGATGATCTTCATGCCTTACATGGCAGAGTGGATGGGGTTGTCGCAAGAGGTTACAGGTGCTTGGCTTGGTGGTAGTATTGATACAACGGGAGCTGTAGTGGCTTCCGGGTCGCTCGTAGGTGAAAGAGCTTTGGAGATTAGTACTATTGTGAAATTTTCACAAAATGTATTGCTTGGACTAGCAGCTTTTGCGATCAGTATTTATTGGACTTATGCTAAATCTGTTGATGATGAGACCAAACGCGATAAACCGACATTGAAAATTATCTGGGAACGCTTCCCAAAATTTGTATTGGGCTTTGTATTAGCCTCCCTGTTATTCTCTTTTATTGTATCTCCTGAGAAGATAGATGCGGTCAAAGGAAGTTTGAAAAACTTACAGGGGCTTTGGTTTACCTTAGCATTTACATCAATCGGTTTGGAAACGAATTTTAAGGACCTTTTTGTACAAGATAATAAGAAGCCGTTGTATGCTTTTCTGATTGCTCAGACTTTTAATGTTATTATTACTTTATTGATTGCATTGGTGTTATTTCGCTAAGAAGGTAAGTGTTTCAACGTGAAACAGATCGTTATAATATGACGGTAAAGATGGTCGTCCAAATAGGATGGCCTTTTTTATGCGTTTTCATAACGAGGTTATGCGTGGCGATTTTTTTCTGGCTCATAGTACAGATCATTGTTTTTTATAATAACGCTTTGCTTCTCGATTTTTGCTGGATTGTTAGCGTATAGGATTGTTGCCGCCTTGATTTTTTATCCTGAGTGGACGATGAATAGCCTTTTTTTTTCTATAAATAGCTGTTAATTAAGGGTTAATGTGTTTTAAAAAAAAATATTATAAAATCTATCAAATTAGTAGTCTTTTAAAAAATATTTATATATTTGTATCGTCATCTGACTTACAGGCAAGTAGAGCAGCGGGCGAAATGAACTAACTTGATTATGAATCGAACTAGCAATAGCATTTGATCTTATAAAAGAGAATATGTGTTCATAGCTTTTTAAAATTACAACATAAATATGCACATGCAACTGATGCGTGAATGGCAAGGTAAATAAAAGAAAATAACAAATAAAACGAATGAAACAAGATTACTCCGCAAAAACAAGTGTATTGCTTTTTCCAGTTGAAGCAGGTATAATGACCTTAAAAAGCGCTAAGGAACGAATGTGTTGTTAAAATTTCTCTCTTACACTCTCTTATATTAGAAAAGGGAAGCCGAGGCTTCCCTTTTACCAAGTTTTAACAATGAAGCAAGTATCGATTGGCGTTGGCACTTGTTTAGATTCACCATTAAACTGAATAAATTTATGAAAAAAAATGCTATTTTCCGAATTAGCGTCATTTTTAGCTTGCTTTTGACAGGCTCTTACCAAGTCTACGCGCAAGTGGAAAATCCAAAACCTATTATAAATGCCTCTTTAACAGGTACTGTAATTGATGCCGTCACAAAAGAACCATTGCAAGGTGTTACGGTGCAACTTGAGGCTGTTACACACCAGGTGAAAACTGACAGTAAAGGAGTTTTTCAGTTTGTAACTGGACAAAAATTACCTTTTTCATTAATTGTATCTATTGTTGGGTATCAAACCCGTCATATTGTTATTGATCAATCTCCTGCAATAATCGAGCTTACGCCGCGGTTGGAAGCCTTGGATCAGGTGGTGGTCACAGCACGCCGTCGTAAAGAGCAGCTACAGGATGTACCTATTCCCATTTCTATTATTCGTGGAGCAGCACTTGAGGATGCAGGTGCCTTTAATGTCAATAGACTAAAAGAGCTTGTACCTACAGTTCAGTTGTATGCATCGAACGCACGTAATACGACGCTTAATATCCGAGGAATGGGCTCAACTTATGGTCTTACCAATGATGGGATTGATCCGGGAGTAGGGTTTTATCTTGATGGTGTTTATATTGCACGTCCCGCAGCGACTTGGTTGGACTTTATTGACATTGACCAAATCGAAGTACTGCGGGGCCCCCAGGGTACATTGTTTGGAAAAAATACAACAGCAGGAGCATTCAATATCACTTCACGTTTACCACAATTCACACCAGAAGCCAATGTGGAAGTGAGTTACGGAAATCAGGGTTTTATTCAGGCGAAAACTTCCATATCCGGACCTCTGGCCAAAAACTTAGCTGCGAGAGTTTCCTTTTCTGGAACACAGCGTGATGGCAATCTTTTTAATGTACACACCAATAGAAAGATTAACGATATCAACAACCTGGGTTTTAGAGGACAATTGCTCTTTACTCCATCTGAAAATATCAAACTGGTGCTTTCCGGTGATGTGTCGTCGCAAAGACCTGACGGTTATGGATGGGCCGTTGCGGGAGTGGTAAAAACACAGCGTGCAGATTATAGACAATTTGATGCAATTATCAAGGATCTTGGTTACGAACTCCCATATCAAAGCGCTTTCGAACGTAAGATTGACCTGGATACTCAGTCCAAAGCGGATAATAAATTGGGAGGAGTTGCATTGAACGCCGATATCAAGATTGGCGGGGGAACACTAACCTCAACTTCTGCCTGGCGGACATGGACATGGGTGCCGCTGAATGACCGCGATTACTTAGGGCTCCCTGTATATACAGTTTCAGCAGGTAATTCGGTCCATAACCAATGGTCACAGGAATTCAGGTATTCTGGAAAGATTAGTGAAAAGGTTAGCGGCGTTGTTGGGCTATTTGGTCTTTGGCAGGATCTTGGCACAGATCCCGTACATACCGAAGAAACAGGATCTGCGTTTTGGCGTTTTCAAAAAAGCTCGACGAGTGCACTGTGGCAGACTCCCGGCTTATTCGACAATTTTGGAATCAAGACCGTTTATGGAATTAAGAGCACAAGCCTGGCCGCCTATACACAGATTGATTGGGCTGTAACCCCAAAATTACACATCCTGCCAGGTCTTCGCTACAACTATGATAAAAAGGTAGCTAACTACGATAGACAAACCTATGGTGGCTTGCAAACATCAGACCCGGCATTGCTTGCGTTGAAGAACGGTGTATATACCAATCAAACTTTTGATGTCAATGCCGATGCCGACAATTTCTCTGGTCAGCTCTCAACAAGATACCGCTTCAATCCGAAGATAAATGCTTACGCTACATATTCCATCAGCTATAAGCCTGTCGGTATCAACGTCGGTGGATTACCGACAGCCAATGGAGCAGTGTTGCTGGATCTGGCCGAAGTAAAACCTGAGGCTCTCCAGCATAAAGAAATTGGTGTGAAAACAAATCCGACACGCAACTCACTGCTCAACCTGACGGTCTATCAAACGGATATAAAAGACTACCAGACCCAAGTGCAGACGCCCGAACCGGGTGTGAACCGTGGTTATCTGGCCAATGCCGAAAAGGTGCGTGTAAAGGGTGTTGAATTGGATGGAAATATCAATATTGGACATTTTCTCCGACTGAATGGAGCATTGGCTTATACGGATGCCAAATACGTCAAATTTACCAATGCACCTGTCCCTTTAGAAGAGGTTGGCGGAGCGCAGGCTTTTAAAGATATCTCTGGCGGCGTCCTTCCTGGTGTTTCCAAATGGTCTTGGTCGCTGGGTGGTGAAGCGAATAAAAGCGGTAAACTGATCGGAATTAATGGATCTTACTTTGTGGGCGCAGACCTCTTTCACCGTTCTAAATTTTCGTCCAGTTCTTCACCATCCCAATACCTAAATATTGATGCCTATTCGGTCTTGAACGCCAGGCTAGGATTCAGGGGATCGAACGGTATTTCGGTGTTTGTGTGGAGTAGAAATCTAACGAATAAAGATTACTATGAACAGCTGCTAGCGGCCCCGGGAAGTTATGGGCAGTACGCCGGAGTGGTCGCCGATCCACGAACCTATGGCGTCACGCTCCGATACAATTGGAAGCAGGGGAATTAAGTCCGTAATTCATATATATTTTTATCGACCGTCTCCATTTCATCATGGGGACGGTTTTTTGTTTTTGGGACAATATATATTTGCATCTTTTTTATATATGGAAATTTGTATCTTAAATCATCATTAAGGGGAATGATTTGCGTATGAACGAAAAAGAGCTTTTACAACACTATAAAACAAGCGGTGACTTGTCTACATTGGGGAAATTATATTCACCCTATATGTCTTTGCTTTATGGTGTATGCTTTAAATACCTGCAAGATCCTGATCGCAGTCAGGATGCTGTGATGCAGATATTTGAAGAGCTTATCCAGAAGCTTCGCCACTATGAAGTCGATAATTTTAAGAGCTGGCTGCACGTTTACAGTAAAAATTATTGCTTGATGCAGTTGCGTAAAGATAAGCGGACAACGCAGGTTGATATTGAAGACAATTTGTTTGAAAGCGAACAAAAGCTAAATGATACCAGTGAAACCAAATGGGAAGAAAAGGATTTTGAGAAACTGGAAGGCTGTATGCGAACTTTAAATCGCGAACAACAAGAGTGTGTACGCTTGTTTTATCTCGAGCAAAAATGTTATAAAGATATCGCAGATGTGACTGGATATGATTTGAATAAGGTCAAAAGTGCTATTCAAAACGGAAAGCGCAATCTGAAAATCTGTATGGAAAGGAAAGAAAATGGAAAATAATTATCAATTATCACGGATCCACAATTACATCCACGGTTTGATGAGTAAGGAGGAAATGTTTCAATTGGAACGAGAAGCATTGGAGGATCCTTTTTTACAGGATGCTATCGACGGTTACCGATTGCAAAATGGAGTAGATACGCGGCAATTGAGCCTGCTGCAACAACGTCTCACTCGTAGAGTGGAAGATACCGTTGCGACACGGCACGCCCAATATTTCACGTGGCAGCGTTTGGCCATAGGTGCTACCGCAGGCGTACTGTTTGTGACTTTATTGGCCCTGCTATATTTTAAACATTTTAATGGTAAAGCGGAGCGTACAACGGATGTGGAATTAAGTGAACCAGAGAACAAGGTGTCTGTTCAACCTTTGCTGGACGGGGGGGACGCAACACCGCGCGAAGGCTGGAAAATGTTTGAACAGTACCTCAATCAGAAATCAGGAGCTCCGGCAACAGGCGGAGAAATTACTGTCAATTTTATAATCGACAAGAATGGTGTTCCAACCGATATTCGTGCCGAGGGACAACCGGAGTCGTCACTCCTCGATGAAGCGATTCGACTGCTGCAGAAGGGACCAAAATGGCAGGGAACAAAAGGTCGGCTGAAGATCGCTTTCCCTGTCAAAGATGAAAAAAATCAAGCGCAAGCAAATGTGATTAAACCACCCCATTGTTTTGGAGTTGAAAAGAAATAGAGATCGATGTTTTAAATAACAGCCATTTTGTAAGAAATGGGCTGTTATTCTATAGGAGAGGAATACAGTTTATTCTTCCCAGCGAATCTTTTCCTCAATTGGTGTACGGTTCGGTTCACGTGGCTCAGACTGATGATGCCCTAAATAGAATAGACCAATACATTTTTGATTTTCTTCGAGATTTAAGAATCCACCCAAGTGATTGATTAAACCTGGGGTTGCCCAGTATCCGCCGATATTTAGCGAGTGCGCAGCTAACCACATGTTTTCAACTGCAGCAGCGGTACAGGCCAGCTCTTCCCATTCAGGAACTTCTCCCGTATAGTTGACAACAATCGCAATTGCAACGTTTGACTGGGTTGCTTTTTTACCCATGGTTATTTCTGTTGCCTCCGTATATTTCTCCGCTGGTGTTACCGATTTGTAAATGCGTGACAATTCAGCGCCTAAACGTTCTAACCCTTCTTTACGGAAGATCACAAAACGCCAAGGTTGTGTTCTTTTATGAGTTGGAGCTGCGTTAGCTGCTTCCAAAATATTCAAGATATCTTCTTTACTGACTTCTTCTTCTGTAAATGAAGCTTGAAATACGGATCTTCTGTAATGTATCGCTTGTAATACGTCGTTTTTCATTGTTAATTATTTATGCGTGTCTACTTTTTAACTGTATAAATGAACCCGTTGCACTCGGCTATTTGCTCATGAATTGGTATTGCTTTTAGGCATCGCAATGCCTTTGGTAGGATGAAGTCCAACTATGCTTTCTCTTCCCATAAAGATACAACATGTAAAATTGTTTTGACCGCTTTTTCCATATCCTGTACCGATACCCACTCTTGTTTTCCATGGAAAGCATGGCCTCCCGCAAAAATATTCGGACAAGGTAAGCCCATAAATGAAAGGCGCGAGCCATCTGTTCCGCCACGGATACTTCTCCTTTCGGCTACCATTCCTGCGCGGTTGATCGCCTCCATGCCGATTTCCATAATTTGTGGATGCTGATCCAGCACTTCTTTCATATTACGGTATTGTTCTTTTACAGCGAAAGTATACGTACAATTTGGATATTTCTCCACGATCGATTTTGCAATTTCCTCCAGTTCGTCTTCGTGCTTCTTGAGATTGGCGGTCACATGATCGCGTATGATAAATTGAATTTCTGCTTTTTCTACCGAACCGCTGATATGAACAGGATGTACAAAGCCGTCTTTTTTACTGGTACTTTCAGGGGAAAGTCTATCTTTCGGTAAGGCATCAATTACAGCACTGGCGATTTTGATAGCACTTTGCATCTTCCCTTTAGCAAATCCCGGGTGTACAGATACACCATGAATGGTCAAGGTAGCACCATCAGCTGAAAATGTCTCATCCTCAATCGTTCCCGCTCGCTCACCATCCATTGTATAGGCAAAATCCGCTGCTAAACGTTTTAGATCGGCTTTATCTACGCCTCTGCCAATCTCCTCATCTGGCGTAAAAAGTATTTTGATATCGCCATGTTTAATTTCAGGATGTTTCATCAATAAACGGGCGGCATCCATGATTTCGGCCACACCAGCTTTGTCATCAGCTCCCAGCAAAGTGGTGCCGCTTGCAGTAATGATATCATTGCCAATTTGATTGGCCAAGTCTGGATGCTCCGCATATTTGATGATAACACTACTGTCGTCAGGAAGTACCAAGTCTTGCCCCTGATAGTTCTTGTGTAACAAAGGTTTAACATCTTTCCCCGAAGAGTCCGGAGAAGTATCCATATGAGAACAAAAGCAGATAACAGGAACTTTCTTGGAACTATTCGCTGGAATGGTTGCATAGATGTAGCCATTTTCGTCCATAGCAGCGTCTGAAATGCCTAATGCTAACAACTCCGTTACCAGTAACTCGCCAAGGTTTTTTTGCTTTTCCGTAGAAGGGCATGTTGGTGAATTTGCATTAGACTGGGTGTCAATCTGTACATAGCGTTGAAATCTTTCGGACACCGAAAAATCATGTATGTTATTGATCTCAAATGTGCTCATTTTCTAATAGCCTTAATGTGATAAGGGTGGTCAAACTTAGATAAATTGCTTTTTATTTGCAATTTAATTGTGTTGCATTACAAACAAATTGTCCTTTATTAAACACATATGACGCTATTTAAATTTTTTCTCGTCGGCATACCCGAATACCTGCTGTAAAATATTGGTATTTCTACTGCCACCGATATTATGTCTAATTTTTGATTCTTGGTCAGCGACTTTGATAAATAAACCATCTATAGCCTTTTGGGTAACGTATGCCGTAAGATTTGTTTCCACTTTATTGCCTAAAGGGAGGTTATTGTAAGCTGTTGTCAATTGCGTCCAGTACTGATCCACATTGTTTGTACCCATGGCAGATTTAATGACAGGACGAAACTTGTCTGTTAATTCAGTCGATGTATTTGTTTTAAAGAACGTTGTCGCAGCATCTTCTTTGCTGCCCAACAGGATATTCGTCGCATCTGTAATCGTCATCTTTGAAAGAGCGTTCACAAATACGGGGGCAGCTTCTTTAACAGCTCCCTCCGCCGCTCTGTTCATACTTTGTATAAATTGATCGCATAATTTCCCCATACCAACTGCACGCAATGTTTTTTCTACCTTTTGTGCTTCTGCAGGCATTAGAATTTTTACCGTTGCATCCCCTAAGAAACCATCTTTCTTGGCCAAAGATTCGATGCTCATATTTAAACCATTTCTTAGAGCCTGTTTAATTCCTGATGAAGCATCGCTATTGGATACAGACGCTAAGGTGTTGTTTTTTGATGATGTTGCTGTAGTGCCTGAAGCAGACGTCGTTTTAGCACTGTCGGTTTGACCCTGATTTGCTTTTGCCAAAGCCTCCGTGATTTTCTTAAAAATCTGTCCTTCGCTTGTATTGGAATAAAGTAATGCTGAGACAAGTAGTGTACAATATAATAGTGGAAATTTCATCATGTTATTGTTTTGCTGCCAAAATTAGGTATATCGACTGTTAATATGTGTGAAAGTTTAAGCCAATTTCAGCCAACTCTGCAGATTGTCTAGAATCGTAGCAGATAGGCTACAGCGATGTGGAGAGATCGTACGGATGCCATAACTCCAAATCACTTTAATTGATACAATCCAAACGAAAACAGCAGGTCCTCATCGAACCTGCTGTTTCAGCGATCGGTTGTTGTTCACACAATATTATTTCCAGGAGAGTGTCGTTGCCACTGGGAAGTGATCTGAAGGAAATTTATTCATGTAAGTATCGGTGAGGATACCGTATTTTTTGACCTGAAAAGGTTTGGTGATAAAGATATGGTCAATGCGACCTGTTGGTGTGGTGCTTTTGCCCCAGCCATTGAAGGAGGAATTGGGTTCGTATTTGAATGGTGCCAATTCGTGTACGTCAGTGACGACTTTACTGTTCGCCAAGGTGAAATACGCCTCATCCTTTTCATCGACATTGAAGTCTCCAGTTAAAATCAACGGTAAATCTTTGGCAAACTCTTTTGCTTTTGCCAAAATCAATTTGGCACTTTCGGTACGTGCCGTACGGCCGATATGATCAAAGTGCGTGTTCATAAAGATAAAGCGCTTTTTGTTGGCCTTGTCTTCAAAAATACCCCAGGTGCAGATCCGCGGTAATGCAGCATCCCAGCCTTTATTCGGGTGTTCGGTATCGGTTGCTGAAAGCCAAAAAGTACCACTCTTTATAGCTTTAAAGCGATTTGAATTGTAGAAAATAGCTGAATGCTCACCTTCCTGAGCGCCATCGTCGCGTCCAACTCCCACGTAATCAAATCCAGGAAGCAGCTTTTTAAGATCTTGAACCTGATCAAAGAATCCCTCCTGAATACCAAAAATAGCGAAGCCGTGGTATTTGATCAGATTGGTTAACGGAACTTTACGGTCGTTCCAAAAGTTGTCCACATCGACAGTGTTTCTTTGGCGGATATTATAGCTGCCCGCAATAAATTCTTGGGCATGAGATAGAAAGGAAAGGCAGAGCGCTAAAAATAGAAAAAGACTTTTTTTCATGAATAGTTTCGTTTTTAAATGATGTTGATTTGTTTATGACCACGAAGTCGGCCTTCTATTTAATCGGCTGATTGTGGGCCATGACTATGTTAAAGCATTCTTATTTCTTTAATACACGGAGCAACATTTCAGGCTCGTCCGTTGTAATAAAATCAATATTCTGATTGATTAAATTGGTCATCTCCTCAGCAGTATTCACTGTCCATGCGTTCACTTTCATACCAAGTTGATGTGCATCTTTCAACCATGTGCCATTCTTTTTGAAAACTGAAAAGTGATAATCCAATCCATTTATTCCGGCAGCCTTTACCTCAGCCGGAGATTTGTCACCCGTAAGGTATTGGATATTGGCCTTTGGAGCCATCTCGTGAATCTTCTGACAAGCCTCAAAACTAAAAGAAATATAGTCAGTGACCTTCTCTGCTTTTAATTTTTTAACCATTTCCACCGTTTTTGTTGTCGCTTCAAGTGTACGCTCTAGGCCGAGCTTATTGGTTTTCAATTCAAGGATAAGACGCAAGCCTTTCAATTTTTTTCCAGCATGAAGATATTCTTCCAATGTAGGAATAGATTCGCCGTTAGGGTGCTTCTTTTCCAAGAGTTCTTTGTACGTTGCTGTAGCAATATCAATACCATAGAAATCATTGTCATGGTTGACAACCAGTATGTTGTCTTTGGTCAAATGCACATCAAACTCAGACCCAAAAAGCTTGAGATCGTGAGCCGCAGTTAAAGATGCAATTGAATTTTGGGGAAGGTGGCTGTTTTTCCATACGCCACGATGCGCAATGGCTTTTGTTTGTGCAAATAATGCCGAGGATGAGATCACCATGGCTAGCGTAAGGCAACTAAAAATATGTTTTTTCATGCTATAATTATGTAGGAGTGTTTGTTTTAAACGGTATAAATTATCCGTTTCACTCGTTGATTTATTCCTGTTTTCGGACACTTAATCTGAAAGATTATCTTGTAAACCGCATAAGAGCACCACTGATCATATCATCATTTCTCGCGAATAATTTTTAAAGCTGACGTTATAGAAAGCAAAAAAGTGGTACTTTTTATCTCAATGTACAAGATCTAAAGTACCACTTTTATATTTAGTAATTGTTAAGTGTAATTTATTTTTTACCATTCCATTCGGCTATAAACTCATCAAGGAAGTTGAGCATATAATCATGGCGATGCGCTGCTATTTTTTTCGCAGCCTCTGTATTCATTTTATTCTTTAGCAACAACAGTTTTTCGTAGAAATGATTGATTGTAGGGGCCTCTGAATGTTTGTATGCTTCTTTATCCTTATATTCCTGCACAGGAATGTTAGGGTTATACATCTCACGTCCCTTGTTTCCGCCAAAGCTGAATGCGCGGGCAATACCAATTGCTCCGATGGCATCCAGACGATCAGCATCCTGCACGATCTCCATCTCTTTCGAATGGAATGACACTTCGCCTAAGCTTGCTTTGAAAGACATGTTGAAGATAATTTTTTTGACATGGTCAATGATCTCAGGCGAAATTTCTAGACTTGCCAAAAATTCTCCGGCAACACGAGGGCCTACAGTTTCGTCGCCATCATGAAACTTACTGTCAGCGATGTCATGTAATAGCGCGGCTAATTCGCAGACCATGACATCCGCCGTTTCATTTTCTAAAATTAACTTCGTATTGTTCCATACGCGTTGAATATGCGACCAATCGTGGCCTGCTTCTGCAAATTTCAATCGGTCTTGCACAAATGCTACTGTGCGCTCAATAATGTTATTCATACAATACTTTTGTTTTTTCGCGAGTACCCTCGTATAATTCGTATTCTAATAATCTACAATCTAACTTACCATTATAAAACTCTATCCTTCGGGATGCACGCAGCCCAATTTTCTTTGCCAAATCTGGATTCCCTGTAAATATATAGCCTCTATACCCTTTGCACTCCTGCTTCATGAAATCCCCCATACGCTTGTAGGTAATTTCCAGTTTGCTGTGCGTGCCTAGGCGTTCACCGTATTCAGGATTGAATAAAATAACGCCACCTTCCTCTTTAGGAACGTGTGTTTCGGCAAAATCGCATACTTCAAATGAAATTAATTGTTCCACGCCGGCAGTTCTGGCATTCATCTTGGAAACATTGATCGCCTCTTCCGAAATATCACTTGCAATAATTTGTGGGGCCGCCTTTTTATTGATTTGATCTTTAAGTAGTCTGCGCTCCTGGAAGAACACAGTTTCATCATAACCGATGAAATGCATAAAAGAGTAATTCATGCGCAGCAAACCCGGTTTCCTATTTGTTGCAATCAGAGCGGCTTCAATCGCTAAAGTTCCGGAACCGCACATCGGGTTTACAAATGGAGCATTGCCATCCCATTTGGATGCCATAATTGTTGAGGCTGCAAGAGCTTCCAGCATCGGAGCTTTTCCAGGAATCTTGCGATAACCATGTTTTGCTAGGGTCTCACCGGAAGTATCTATGAAAATTTCTGCGCGGTCATCTTTCCAATACAGGTGTACAACAGCCTTATTGTTGTCTGGACCTGAATTAGGACGCATGCCCTTTTTTTCCTTGATGCGGTCCACGATAGCATCTTTAACCTTTACGTTTGCAAATAAAGGAGTGCTGATTGTTTCATTGTCCACATTGGAGCTGACCGAGAAGTATCCATCAAATTGAATGAGTTCTTCCCAGGCAATTTGACTCAATTGTTCATAAAGCTCCGTGGGATTATTGGCTGTAAACTCTTTTAACGAATACAAAATCTGAGAGGCTGTACGTAGATTCAGATTCAGCTTGATCGTATCATTTATACTGACCTTTAATTCTACTCCTGTGGGAAATGCCCTGACAATGTCAAAACCTAACTCTTTAACTTCCTGCTGCAAATAAGGTGATAAGCGCTTATTGCACGTTATAATAACTTTATTGGGGGTGTTGAAAACTTCCATCATATTTTGTACAAAGTTAATTAAACTCTTCCTCAAAAATTGCTTAATTTTACGCTTTAATATTTATTTTTTTGATTATGGAAATTAGAGGAAAAGTACACGAGATAGGAGCGACACAACAAGTGACAGAATCATTCAAAAAACGCGATATGATTGTAGCTTATGCCGAAAACCCACAATTTGTTGAGTATATCCGTTTTGAAGCTACACAAGACAGAACGTCAATTTTTGATAACCTAGCGATTGGTGAAGAGGTAGAAGTATCTTTTAATCTTCGTGGTCGTCCTTGGACTAATAAAGATGGTGTAACAACTTATTTTAACTCATTGGTAGCATGGCGTGTAACAAAATTAGGTAATGCTGCTCCAGCACCTTCTTCCCCAGGTTACGCAGATATGCCTGCTCCTGTAGATTTAGCGGGTTCATCAGATGACGATGATCTACCATTCTAATCGGAATAGGATTTGTGCACTGCTCGCGGTAGCAAATAGATTATTTAAACTGTAAGCAATACAGTTATCTACAATAAAAAAGGCTTCCTCAAGAAGCCTTTTTTATAATACAGATAGCCCGATACCAACCGCTACTTTTCTTGGCGCTGAAATTGCTTGCTGTTGGATGTCTTAAATCAAAAAATAACAGCTATGAAATTACCCGTATTCTATTTTTGCTTAGCAGCGATTTCGCTAAGTGCATGCAATCAAACCTCAAAAAATAGTCAGCAAGCCGCTGCAGATTCTGCTGCCCACGAGACTGTTGCGGTGGATACTTTCCATACATCACGCAATTCACTCGATTGGCATGGTACTTACGAAGCTACTATTCCCTGTGCCGACTGTGAGGGAATCAAAACCAACATTACCTTAAAAAATAACAATACGTTCACTATTGTGAGTGAATATATAAATAAAAATACCAAGGTAGAGGACAGTGGCAAAGTCATGTGGCACGACAAAGGGGCCGTCGTTCATCTGACAGGGAAAGAAACCAATATGAAATTAAAAGTTGGGGAAAATAAGTTGATCGGGCTGGATCAGGAAGGTCATGAGATCGAAGGTCCCAACGCACATCTTTATGTATATAATAAGGTCGAAGGAGAAAAATTGTAAAGCAAAATTTCCTTGCTTGACTTATCCACTGACATATTTGCCATACGGGATTTTCCGTAGTAAATAGGTCAGCAGCGCACTTGCCAACAGCGTGCTCACTGTTGCAGTCGGTATTTTCCACAAAGTGGACAGTGGAAGCAAAGGATGGATGTAGTTAAGCAACAATATATGACATAAGTAAATACCAAAGCTGTGCCTATCAATAAATTCCCAGAATACATGGAGGTTTTCTGGGAGTTTAAGCCGTTGAACAAATACAAATAGAAAGCCTGCGCTCAAAGCGATATTTGGCGAAAGGTAATTGTAAAGTGTTGGATCAAATTCCCCTCGTGACACACTTAAATAATATGTTCCAGCAGTAGTCATCAAACAGCAGATCAGGAAAAATGTAGAACTCGGTAATTTTCCCATCTGGATGGGATAGTTGCGCAAGTAATGGCCTAAAACCAGATAACCCATATACCCCGAGAAAAAAGTTAGGTCAAAATTAGGCAGGTAGCTATTAAACCATTTATTCATGAAAAATAAGGAAGCAAACCAAAGTCCCAAAAAGATCTCGATTTCTTTTTTACTGCAGTTGCCTACAATTTTACGGATAAAAGGAACTGCCAGGTAGAGGCCAAGGATCATATATAGATACCATAGGTGGGCATTGGTTCCTGATTTTAAGCGAATTAACACAATGTTAATAACTTGTGGAAAACCGATGTAGTCAAAATCAATGTAACGAATGAAATAGTAGACCAGATAAACGATACTCCAAAAAAGAAAGGGCGGAACAATTTTTAACAGACGTTTTCGATAAAATTCGCCCGTGCTTTCGTCTTTCTGTAAAAGCAGGGCGCCTGAGATGATGACAAACAGCGGTACTGCAAAGCGCGAAAAGCTGTTAAGCCAATTGGCATATTTCCAATCGAATGACTGAAATTCATTACTATTCAGATAACCTGAAGAGGAATGAATCAAGATAACGAGCAATATCGCCACAATACGTAGTACACTGATATAACTGGTTCGCGCCATTTGATTTTGCTATTTTTTACTAGCGTTTATTGTCGTAGACTTTCAAATAAAGGAAGGTTAGGAGTGCTCCAATGGTCGCCATGCCCACGCCAACAAGTGACGGCGCATTATACGCCAAACCCAAGGTTATTGGAATTCCACCTAAAAATGCTCCCAAGGTATTTCCGAGGTTAAAGGCAGCCTGACCACCTGCTGCCGCCAACGTGGCGGCCTCTTTCGAAGCACGGATCAGCATGAGCTGGGTCGGTGAACCAATGGTAAACGACACTAATCCGGTGATAAATGCTAACGGGTAAGCTGTCCATTCCAAAGGCGATATAAAATAAACCATCACAAGGCAAAGCGCCATGGCTGAAAAGCTCGCGATAGCTGCTTTGGTTGGTGAAATGGTGTCGGCTAATTTACCACCAATAAGGTTTCCAAAAAACATACCAACGCCGATCAGAATCATAATTAGTGGTACGCGATCAGCAGCGATGCCCGATACATTGGTCACTAATGGGGCGATGTAACTGATCCAGGCAAAAAGACCACCGGTACCAATGGCGATGATTGCCATTAACAGCCAGGCAATTTTTTTATTGAAGAAGTTGAGTTGGCTAAAAATATTATTTCCTTTCGCGGCTTCAATTTTTGGCATCCAGACATAAATCGCGGCAAAAGTGATTAATCCCAGTATGCTGATGATTCCATAAGTCAAACGCCAGGAATAATGATGACCCAGGTAGGTGCCCAATGGTACGCCCGCTAAATTAGCAATCGTCATTCCCGTAAACATAATGGAGATAGCCTGCGCTTCTTTTCCTTTTGGAGCCAGTCTGGCCGCAACGACAGAACCGACACCAAAGAAAGCACCATGCGGAAGTCCAGCCATAAACCGGGAGAGACTGATCAAAAACTGTCCCGGTGCGATGCTAAAAAGGCCATTAAAGATAAAAAATAGCAGCATTAAAAACAGCAATACCTTCTTTGGAGGATATTTACCCGTAAATAGTACTAATGTAGGGGCACCGACAACAACACCTAGTGCATAGAGTGCAATCAGATGGGCGGCTGTAGGGATCTCGATATGAAGATCTTGGGCAATATCCGGCAAAATTCCCATCATCGTGAATTCGGTCATTCCGATGGCAAGTCCGCCAAATGCCAAAGAAATAATTCCTTTGTTCATTGTGTTTTAAGGTTGAGGTTGTACGATAATGGTACGAAGATAATAAATAGATTGTACTAAAAACTACTGATACCTTTTTTGAGGGACACAAGTAATATTTTTAGTTTTTCTTAAGATGATCTGACGTTGATCTAATCTGCTTTCCAGCACGACCGAATCAGCAGCATGGTATACGACTTTAAACCGGGGGATATACTGGCCGGAAAGATAGCAGCCAGAAATCTTCTGCTTGCCATTAGCTTTCGTGTAAATGCCATCCACAAGGATAGAGTCTCCGCGCAAAACATAGATCCCCTTTGCATGTTCCGTCCAGGAACCGTTTTTGTAACAGCTATCCGGGATTGTTTGTACTTTATTGTTGACATGCATGGTCGCATAAACAGAGTCGCAAGTGAACTTGAAATCGGTCAACGTATATTGCATCATCTGCTGCTGTCCTGGAATACTATCCTGAACCCACTCTCCCTGCAAAAAAGGGGCGCCCTCACTCTGCATATCCGAATTGAATTTACAGGCATTAGAAAAGAAAAACATACCTATGACAACAGCCAGTAGGTATGTTTTTCTTTTTATATTTTTAATTGAAATAAAAGTCACAGCTTATTTTAAACTTCCAACCATATCTTCTGGTTTTACCCAAGCGTCAAAATCTTCAGGAGTTACGTAACCCAAACGTACCGCTTCCTCTTTCAGCGTAGTCCCGTTTTTATGTGCTGTTTGAGCAATTTCTGCAGATTTGTAATAACCAATTTTTGTGTTTAGCGCTGTTACCAACATCAATGAGTTGTCAACCAATTCTTTGATGCGCTTGTAGTTTGGCTCAATACCTGCAGCACAATGCTCTTCAAATGAAACACAAGCATCACCCAATAGGCGTGCCGATTGCAAGAAATTCGCCGCCATCAATGGTTTAAACACGTTCAATTCGTAATGGCCTTGTGTTCCACCAATGGTGATTGCAACGTCATTACCCATCACCTGAGCCGCCACCATAGTCAATGCTTCACATTGTGTCGGATTAACTTTACCTGGCATAATCGATGATCCTGGTTCGTTTTCAGGAATCAAGATTTCACCGATACCAGAGCGTGGTCCAGAAGCCAACATACGGATATCGTTTGCTATTTTATTTAAGGCTACAGCCAACTGCTTTAATGCTCCGTGAGTTTCAACAATTGCGTCATGAGCAGCCAATGCCTCGAATTTGTTTTCAGCGGTGACGAAAGGAAGCCCTGTAAATTCAGCGATATATTTTGCAACCACTACGTCATAACCGTTTGGCGTATTCAATCCTGTACCGACAGCAGTACCACCCAATGCAAGTTCAGATAAATGCGAAAGTGTATTTCTCAAAGCTTTCAAACCATGGTTCAATTGAGCAACATATCCTGAAATCTCCTGACCTAACGTTAACGGAGTAGCATCCATTAAGTGTGTACGGCCAATTTTAACTACATTTTTAAACTCCTCCGCTTTTTTAGCCAAGGTGTCACGCAATTTTTCTACGCCTGGAATGGTAACTTCTGCAACAGCTTTGTAAGCCGCGATATGCATTCCGGTAGGGAAAGTGTCATTCGATGATTGTGATTTGTTTACGTCATCATTTGCTTTTAACACAGGCTCGCCTTCACCGATTTTATGTCCAGCCAACACTTGTGCACGGTTTGCGACAACCTCATTCACGTTCATATTGGATTGCGTGCCCGAACCTGTCTGCCAGATAACCAGTGGAAATTGATCATCCAATTTGCCCGCTAAGATCTCATCAGATACTGCAGCGATGGCATCCCGTTTCTCCACAGATAATACGCCCAGCTCGTGGTTAGCATAAGCTGCTGCTTTCTTTAAATAGGCAAAGCCTGCGACGATTTCGTGTGGCATGGAAGCTGCCGGCCCGATTTTAAAGTTGTTGCGTGAACGCTCTGTCTGTGCACCCCAGTATTTGTCTGCAGGTACTTGAACTTCACCCATCGTGTCTTTTTCAATTCTGAATGACATAGTATGTAAGTATAAGTAAAACGTAAAATTAAAAGTACATGCGCTAAGCGCATAATACATCAATCACAAAGTTACAGGATAATACAGTAAAGAACAAGGATTAAGAATAAAACTCCCAATAAGCAAATCTTAAAAACCAAGACGTTTTGTCAAGGATTCATTCACATGGTAGAATACCTGTTTCGGTTTTAATGTTCGCCAAGCGAGTGTATTCAACCCCCCTCCAAAATTAATGTAATAATCTATATTCTGTTGTTGGAACTCTTCGATAACATGTTCACGGAAACCAATCCCTGCAATCCAGCCATCCTCAATATCCTGAAACCACTCCTCATAATACGAGTCGTCTGAAGCATGGAAATTCAGCACATTCTCGCCGATTACAATAAAATATTTGATACCTTGACTGATCAATACATCAATAATTTCTCGCTTGAATAACATGATATCATTGTAGATGGCATCATTCCATTCACCAATCAGTTCGATAATGCAATATTGTTTCTCATAGTCTACAAACAGAATTTTTAAATATAAAGTAAGCGAACCAAATTCATCCCATTGCGGATGGAGGAGAAAATTATAGACCTGTTTGTCAAAATCAAATTCGCTATAGATGGTGCCATAGAAGGGCGATTGTTCATCATCAGCGGCAATGTAATAATCCCGCCAATTGTAATAAGGTTCGATTTCGTGCATACCAGTTGAATCGTTTTCGACTCAAACTAAGATAAATTTACGCGGATTTGCAAGTTAAATTACAGGCATAGTACTGTTTTGAGGAAAAGAGTGAGAAAGTCCCTACGGCTTGCTCTTCGAGCGATCGAAGAGATGTGGGGATGGAATTGAACGGACGAATGGCACTGACAGGCTGTCCTAGACCATAGTACGGTTTTTTATTTTTAATGTAAAAATATGGTTCACGTACTCGTTTAACCGAATAAACTTATTATTTTTGATCAGGTAATGAATGTTGAATAATTTTTCTCTTCTTCGATAATTCAGGAAGATTTCCCATGCAAAAAAGTATTAAAAGAAATATTTTTGTAGCCGCTACATATGCTGCGGTATTGCTTCTCGGCTTGCTGTTGGGACAAAATTATGCTGAAGAGCAAGGAAGTAATCAAAAAACAACTTTTTCTAGCTTACGCTCCAACGGTAACTCGGATAAATTGCAATATCTCATTCAATTAATTGCCGAAAATTACGTCGATAATGTCAGTATAGACACCGTTCAGGACGAAGCCATTGAGCATGTTGTATCCCGCTTAGACCCTTTTTCCACATTTTTGAAACCAAATCAAGTGCTGGCTAAGCAGGAGACGCTTGAAGGAACATTTGATGGTATTGGAGTAGAGTATTTTCGTTTGAAAGATACCCTGCTCGTTGTTGGGATGGTTGCTGCAGGCCCTGCTGAGAAGGCGGGAATGCGTATTGGTGACCGCATTTTAAAGATCGGAAATAAGGATCTTGTCGGAAGGAAAGTGACCGAAAACGAAATAGAAAGACTGATCCGTGGAAAGAAAGGAACAGCGGTATTAATTTCCATTCAGCGCAATGGAGTGGTATTGAGCAATCCAATAAAAGTGATCCGTGATCAGGTCAATGTTTCGAGCTTAGATGCATCCTATATGATCGCTCCAAAAACAGCTTATGTAAAAATTCGAAGGTTTGGACATAAGACGGCAGACGAATTCAGGCAGTCACTCATTGACTTACGAAAAAGTGGAGCGCAAGATCTTATTTTGGATTTACGTAATAATGGTGGTGGGTTTGTGCATACGGCAATTGATCTAGCGGGTCAATTTTTTCATGAAAAAAGACTGTTAATGTATACCGAAGGGGCCAATGAGCCACGTCAGGATTTCTATTCCGAGAAAGCTGGGGAGTTTGGCGACGGCCGTGTCATTGTGCTGATCAACGAAAGCACAGCCTCGGCAAGCGAAATTGTTAGCGGCGCTCTTCAGGACCTGGATCGGGCTACAATTGTGGGGCGTCGGTCCTATGGCAAAGGTTTGGTACAAGAGCAATTTGATTTTTCAGACGGTTCGGCAATCAATTTGACCGTGGCACGTTACTATACGCCACTCGGAAGATGTATTCAACGAAAATATACACGCGCAAATTTTGATGCAGCAAAATACATGACAGGCTTCGATCTTTGGACCATGGATACCGAATTCAGCCAAAAAGAAATGTTTACAACCAGCAAAGGAAAGCTTGTCTTTGGTGGTGGCGGTATCCTTCCCGATGTGACTATCCCCATTGATACCAATGAAACCAGCTCCAAATATCGCGAGATTTTCCATTCCAATGCAATCGAAGAGTTTGTTTATGATCGATTCACAAAACAGCTGCCCGCATATTCTATCGAGAATTTTATAAGTGGCTACCATTTGCCTGCGGCAGAATTTGATCTATTTATTTCATACCTCAATAGCCAAAAGCGTATTTCGGTGACATCCAGAGAAGCTAAAAATTTACATGATATTATTCAATCCGATATCGAAGCATTAGTAGGGCGATACTATTTTGGCCGTGAAGCCTACTATAAAATCAAAAATAGAAGAGATAAATTTATCGAAATAGGCCTTAAAACATTGGGCTATCAAATGCCTAAGGTTTAAGTCTAAGATCAGCCCATACAGGGTAGTGATCTGATAATTTCTTTTTGACAATCTGATAGTTCATCACCTGAAATTTCTGACTTGCAAAAATATAATCAATCTGAAAGATCGGTAAAAGGGCGTGATGCGTCACACCCCAACCATTACCTTTCTCCTTAAACGCATTGTACAGACCATCTCCAATCAAATTGACCGAGTAGCTCATTGGCGTATCATTGAAATCACCTACGGCAATATAAGGATATTGACATTCATTCATATGCTTCTTTAACGAATGTGCCTGTTCACTCCTGAGTTCGAAAGCATTCTTCAGTTTGCGGCTCAATCTACGTGTTCTTGAATTATCCAATTCATTAGTATTGGATAAATTTTGAATAAACTCTTTGTCTTCATTTTGAAGCGCAAAAGAACGGAGATGTATATTGTAGATGCGAATCAAGGTATCCTGTTTTTTGACATCGACATAACTTATGCGATTGATACCGTAATCGTTGTCTCTTATGGTACCTGAATCATAAATCGGGAAACGTGAAAGAACAGCCATTCCATAGGCCTCATAATCATTTTTAGAACTAGGTTCAAAGAAAAAATAATCATAGCCCAGCTTATCTTTGAACTCTTCCGAGAACACATGTTTTCCTTTAATTTTACTAATATATTCCTGAAAGCAGATCACATCAGGAGATATACTGTCTATAATGCGAACAACATCGGCTTTAAAGTTTTTTTTCTCGTCGTTTACCTTTTTGAATAAATGTGCATTGAAGGTCATGATACGCAGCGTACGTGTTTCCGACGAGACAGGGGCATTCTCTTTGCGAATGTTCCAGTGTTTAGTTAAAAAAGGCCATCCAATCAGGATGGTCACGAGTGAATAAAATGCAATTTTTCGCTTGCGGAGCAGCCAATAGCAGATAAAGCCAATATTAATAATAAGTATAGGAAGGTAGCCTAACCCCATAAAAGCAATAGGCCAAAAAGATTTAGGATTGATGAAAGTCGCTGAATAGCTCATCAGCAAGGCAATGATCGCAAGCATATTCGCCAGGAACATTGTTTTACTTATAAACCCCAGTTTTCTTCTTAAAAATGTCCTTCTATCCATCAACCTTATCACCACTATTGCTTGCCCTAAAGAGCGTTTCTTTTTCGGGATTTGTTAGACTGTCGTAGCCAGAAATAGAAATTTTATCTAAAATAGCATCGATTTCGGCCTGATTGGGCAAGTCATAACGATGTTTCCGATTTGTCTGTATGTTGTTGCCTACAACGACTTTCATTTTTGCAGGCTTATTTTGTTTTTTCTGGAATATTGTGGACCAGTCCATCCCCGATTTTAATGCATAGGTGAATCCCATTCCGAACAAAATAACGGCAAAATAGGAAATGGCCGCGGGCCGGTTTGTCATGGTGAGTGCAAGGAATTCCAGTCCAAAATAAATGATGGCCACCAATTTTAGCTTGATATTACCTATGAGCAGTAAGCGTAATTCGTACTTGGGAACTAAAGTGACAATGGCCGCCAATACCGCCGCCAAAGGAAGCGCACCTCCCATGAGCTGTAGCTCGCCGGACATTGGAAGAAGCGAGCCGAACCCCACATATAGTATACCACCAAATAGCCAGGAGGTGATATAAATAAATAGAAATTGCCTTTTGTTCAAGAAAGTGAAGAAAATCTGGCCGACCCAATAAAGCCATAAACTCTCGAAGAGTATAGTCCAAAGTTTGACATAGACAAAATTCGATGTAAACAAAGACCATGGCTGTTCGAGAAAACGGGAAAAGCTACTTGGAAGGCTCAATCCTCTCACTAAAGGTTCCAGCAAGCTCTGCGAAACGATCTGTAATTCAAAGAGTAGATCCAAAAAATAGATGAGGACAAACAAACATGCCTGAATGCTAATTACTAACGGTACTGGTGATCCAGTTTTATAGGTTTGTCTCCAAAAATCTTTTAGCCCGATGTTATTCATTTCGCACGATATTAATAAATTCCCTTTCTAATCTTCCACAGCTTAAGGAGTAGATAGCCGAATAGTGCTCCTCCGACGTGAGCCAGGTGAGCCACCGAATCTCCCGGTCGAGATAAGCTCATATAAATTTCGATGAGGATAAATCCACCGATCATATACTTCGCTTTGACTGGTACAGGAATAAACAAAAATTGCAGTGGGATGTTTGGGAAAAGGTAGGCAAATGCCAATAGAACACCATAGATCGCCCCTGACGCACCCAGCATTGGAATAAGATAAGTTAGGGCTTCATTATTCCCGGTATTTGCCAATGAGATAAGCTCGTTCCCATTCATACCATGGAGGGGGGCAAAAGAACCCGTTGCATTGTAGAGTTGTAAACCATTCACTGCGGTATAAAGAAACCACGCACCGATTCCGGATACCATATAGAAATTTAAAAAACGTTTCGATCCAAGTACCTGCTCAATCATTGGCCCAAACATGACCAGCGAAAACATATTGAAGAAGATATGGGTAATACTTTTTTTATCATGCATAAACATGTGCGTGACTACCTGCCAGATTTTAAAATAAGGCGAGTCTGGATAATAGACCGCAAGATAATCATATGCTACAGGTACAATTTGCGATCCAATATAAAATACAATATTGATGATCAATAAATTCTTGATAACAGGTGTTAATTGTGGAAACATATATTTTATCTTCTAGTTTTTACCAAATTTTTCCGCTAATTCTTGCAATGTAAATGTTACAATTACAGGATTTCCATAAATGGAGATATTGGGCGAGTGACAGGCGAAAAGCTTATCCACCAGCTCTGCCATAGCCGTGTTGTCCAATACAGTGCCCGGTTTAATGGCGGCATTGCGGGCAAGGCTCTTGGCAAGATTTTCGCGCTTAGCTAGCTTATACTCAGATTGATTGTTTTTATAATCTTCCAATATTTTCTCAATCATCTTTATTTCATCGAATCCTGTTCCTAAGTCTGCAGGGATTCCGTCAATAATATAGGAATTTTTTCCAAATTCACGAATTTGAAAGCCCAAGCCATTGATGTCCTCCAGGAGATCTCTCATCAATTCATTATCTGCAGCATTCAGATCTAACGTCTGCGGAAACAAACTTTGCTGACTCAGACCTTTATGTTGATCCAGCTGCGTAAGAAACTGTTCGAAAAGAATACGTTCGTGCGCTGCCTGCTGGTCGATCAGAATAAATCCAGAGTGAATCTGCGAAACAATATATTTATTATGCAGCTGGAAAAAGAGCTTCGATGATGATTTATCTTCGACTTGAATTACCTGTGGACCATCGGCATCCAACTCAGATTTTCTATGCAACGGCAGCTGGACGGACTCCTCTTTTTCGACAATTTGATAGAGGGAATCCCAGTTGCTCGGAATCCCGCCCGTTTTCTTGGTAAGCCCTTCAGCATAGCTTTCTGATCGGGTATAGCTCGAACTGGATTTTGATTTGTCCGTATCAAATGGGTTGAAGTCCGGATTGAAAGTTACTGTTGGAACGATAATTTCATCCAATGCCTTTTTTGTAATGAGATTGGTGAAACTTGTTTCCTGTTCAAAATCCAAAGATGGCATGATATTGTACCGCCCCAGTGATCTTTTTACTGCTGAACGGATAATGGCGTAAATGGCCTTATCGTCTTCATACTTGATTTCGGTTTTCGTGGGGTGTACATTGATATCGATTCGCGCAGGATCTATGTCGATAAATAAGACATAGAAAGGGAATGTTTCGGCTTGTAAAATATCCTCATAAGCATTCATCACAGCATGATGCAGATAAGGATCACGTACAAAGCGTTTGTTGACAAAGAAAAACTGTTCACCCCGAGTTTTCTTTGCAAACTCGGGTTTCCCAACGAAACCTTCTACCTTGATGATGGATGTGTCCTCTTCGACAGGAACAAGGCGCTGATTGTAATTGTTTCCGAAAATATGGACAACACGCTGTTTGAGCGTTTCCGCGGGCAAATGATAAATTTCATTTCCGTCGCTGTGCAAGGTCAGGAAAATCTGCGGATTGGATAAGGCTATACGTTGAAATTCATCAATAATATGACGCATTTCTACGGAGTTACTCTTTAAGAAGTTCCGCCGTGCAGGAATATTGTAAAAAAGATTTTTTACTAAAATATTTGTTCCGGCAGCAACAGCTTCCGGGTATTGGTTGACAACTTTTGATCCTTCTATCTCAACAACTGTCCCTAGCTCATCTTCGAAGCGGCGTGTTTTGAGTTCGACCTGTGCTATCGCAGCAATGGATGCCATTGCTTCACCACGGAAACCCATTGTTCGGATTGCAAATAAGTCTTCAGCCTTACGAATTTTTGATGTTGCGTGCCGTTCAAAGCAAAGGCGGGCATCAGTCACACTCATGCCGCAGCCATTGTCAATGACCTGAATCAATGACTTGCCTGCGTCTTTAACAATAAGTTTTATTTTGTCAGCTCCAGCATCAATAGCATTCTCAATCAATTCTTTAATGGCAGACGCTGGTCGCTGCACCACTTCTCCCGCCGCAATCTGATTAGCAACATTATCTGGAAGTAATTGAATAATATCCGACATATAATACAAAGTTACGAAATATCCATATTTACAGCGTATAAACACGGATGAAAATCAAATGGACGTTCCACTTGTTTCTTTAAAATAAAAGCCTTTAAAACGTTCACTTATCCCAATGAACTGGCTGTAAATGATACCTTATTGACATACTAAAACAAACTGCAAAACCGACATAATTATTGCATATACGCTATCGAATTGCTTATGCACAATTTAACGGCGGTCAGATACAGCGTGTATTACCCATGTCCGGAATAGGAACAACGGTCCTCCGTTTCAATGACATAACATCTCCAGCGACATTACATCTCCAGCTTTAAGAAACGTGCTGTTTCGCTTTTATTATTTTTAATTAAGTTTTCAGGCGTTCCCTCAAATAAGACCTGGCCCCCTTCTTTACCACCCTCAGGACCAATATCAATCACCCAGTCTGCCGATTTAACAACATCAAGATTGTGCTCGATGATCAATACCGTATTTCCACGGTCCACTAAACGATTGATCACACCCATCAGTACATTTACATCTTCAAAGTGAAGGCCGGTAGTCGGTTCGTCAAGGATATAAAATGTATTTCCAGTATCTTTTTTAGAAAGTTCAGTAGCCAATTTTACCCGCTGAGCCTCACCTCCCGATAAGGTTGTCGACGACTGACCTAAGGTGATGTAACCCAAACCGACATCCTGCAGTGTTTTAATCTTTCGGTAGATACTCGGTACATTTTCGAAGAAATCTACCGCATCGTTGATGCTCATATCGAGAACATCGGAAATGGATTTTCCTTTATAGCGTACCTCCAAAGTTTCTCGGTTATAGCGTTTTCCGTGACAGGTTTCACAAGGAACCTGCACATCAGGAAGGAAATTCATCTCGATGACCTTTAGTCCGGCTCCCTGACAGGTTTCACAACGACCACCTTTCACATTGAAGGAGAATCTCCCGGGCTTATAGCCCCTGATTTTTGCTTCAGGCAACTGGACAAACAAGGTTCTGATATCCGAAAATACACCTGTATAGGTTGACGGGTTGGATCGCGGTGTACGACCGATAGGACTTTGATCGATCTCGATAACTTTGTCAATATGTTCTAACCCTTCAATTTTTTTGAAGGGAAGTGGAGTTGCTTTTGCCCTGAAAAAATGTTTATTCAAAATCGGGTATAACGTGCCTGTAATCAAGCTGGATTTGCCCGAACCCGAAACACCGGACACCACAATAAGCTTTCCTAAAGGAAAAGAGACCGATAGATTCTTCAAGTTATGCCCTGTTGCTCCTCGTAACGACAAAGTTTTTCCATTGCCCGTACGGCGTTTTTCAGGGATTTTCACCGCTTTTGTTCCGTTGAGATAAGCCGCCGTGAGGGAGTCTGATTTTAAAATTTCCTTAGGTGTGCCTTCGGCAACCACCGTACCACCATGAACTCCCGCAGCAGGTCCCATGTCGATAACATGGTCGGCATGTAGGATCATGTCTTTATCATGTTCTACCACAAGCACCGAATTACCAATATCGCGTAGGTTTTTGAGTGCATTGATCAGTCGCTCATTGTCCCGCTGATGCAGTCCGATACTCGGCTCATCAAGAATGTAAAGTACATTGACTAATTGCGAACCAATCTGTGTGGCCAGACGAATGCGTTGTGCCTCACCACCTGAAAGCGTCTTCGCTGTACGGTCCAGGGTCAGGTAATTTAAGCCTACATCCAGCAAGAAACCCAAACGCGCACGGATTTCCTTTAAGATCTCTGTTGCAATAATAAGCTGGCGTTCGTCAAGTTTACTTTCTACCTGGTCAAACCATTCTTTGATGGAAGTAATATCCATCGTAGCAAGTTCATGAATATTCTTATCGGCAATTTTGAAATGTAAAGATTCTTTTTTCAATCGTGCGCCCGCACATGTAGGACAAGTAACTTTTGTTCTGAAATCATCTAACGAAGGGGCTTCATCGGACGATTTTCCCGAAAATTCCTCCAGCATCTTAAAGATGCCTTCAAATTCAACGCGATATTCACGCGTGCCATAACTGCCATAAGAAACCGTGACAACGATAGGCTCTTCTTTATTTCCAAACAAAAGCTGATCAATCTGTTCTTCATTGAGTTTTTCAAGCGGCGTTGTAATGGTAAAATCCAATTTTTTAGCGACAGCTTTCAAGACTTCCGAAGTCCAGTTTTCACGTGTGGGGCCCAGAGGAGCTAAACCGCCTTTTTGAATGCTTAGCTTTTTGTCCGGAATAACCGCATGCTTGTCAATTTCAAAAATATAGCCTAAACCATCACACGTGGGACAAGCGCCATAGGGCGAATTGAATGAAAACGTATTGGGCTGTGGCTCATCATACGAAATGCCCGATTCCGCATCCATGAGGTAACGGCTATAAAATTGCTCCTGATTATCCTTGTTAGAGACTTTGATGATTCCTTTTGCTGTTTTCATCGCCTGCATGACCGAAGTCTGTAAGCGCTTTTTATCTTCACGCTCTACTTTCAGACGATCTACAACGATTTCAATATCGTGTATTTTATACCGGTCAACCTGCATTTTTGGCACAAGATCCAATATTTCCCCATCCACACGCACCTTCACATAACCTTGCTTGCGGATTTGTTCGAACAATTCCCGATAGTGACCCTTACGCCCTTTGACCACAGGTGCCAGGATATTTAAAGCCTGTCCTTCAAATTCAGTCAGAATGCGTTCAATGACCTGATCGTCCGACATGCGCTCCATCTTTTTTCCGGTCACATAAGAGAAGGCTTCTCCAGCACGGGCAAAAAGTAAACGCATAAAATCATACACTTCAGTAATCGTTCCAACAGTAGACCTGGGGTTTTTGCTGGTGGTTTTCTGTTCAATGGAGATTACCGGACTTAAGCCCGATATCTTATCCACATCCGGACGTTCCATACCACCCAAAAACTGTCGGCTATACGCACTGAATGTCTCCATATAGCGGCGTTGCCCCTCGGCATAAATGGTGTCAAAAGCCAACGATGACTTTCCACTTCCACTTAGCCCTGTAATTACAACCAATTCATTTCTTGGAAAAGAAACATCTATATTTTTTAAATTGTGCGCACGCGCTCCAAATACCTGAACTTCACTCTGTTCGCCCAAATCTGGACTTCTTTTTATTGCCATGAAAACTCCTTAAGGTCCCTTTGTGAGGGATTAAATGCAAAACATGCAAAATTACAGATTTTAAAGGAATTATGCGAGCCGATCTGACTTTTGGAACAAAATGTGATATACAAGTGATTTAAAAAAATAATGTACCTTGCACCACAAATCTAAATTTATGCGAAAATACGACGTCAGCAAACAAGAAAAGCAATCGATCGATGATATTGTCCAATTCTGGAAGAAAGAGAATCTATTGGATGAGCAAAAAGCGAACGAGCTGATGGAGAGTTTGGACGTGAAAAGTTTTGATTGGGGACAACTGGCTCGGTATGCTTTTTGGATTGCACTGGCATCCTTGGTGTTCGCCGTTTTTTCGCTGTTTACCGATGCGTCATTCCTAGCCTTTGTGGATACCCTTTACGAAGCGCCAAATATCTTATTTTGTTTCTTTTTTGCTGCCGTGGCAGTATTGTTCTATACCTTGGGGTTGCGCTATAAGAAACGTTATCCATATAAAAACTTATCCACCGAAACCATGATGCTGATTGGAGTTTTTGCTACAGCAGCCTGTATCGGATTCATGGGTAAGGTATTGGATAAAGATACCATGCACTACTCGCTTTTATTTTTGCTTTCCGTGGCAATTTATGGCTTCCTTGCTGTTAAGCTTGATAGTAAGCTCATCTGGACATTTATGCTTTTGGCCCTAGGGGTCTGGTTTGCAACCGAAACGGCGTACCATAGCAATTGGGGATTCAAGTTTTGGGGAATGAATTATCCCCTTCGGTTCACCATTTTTGGGACACTGATCACTGCACTGGCCGTTTGGGCTCAACCCCGGTTCGCACAGCTGCAAGTCTTTCAGCCTATCAGTTATATTGTCGGATTGATCTACCTGATGGTATCCTTATGGACACTCTCTATTTTTGGGAATTATGCTGATTTTTATGAATGGACCACCGTACGTCAATACCATATGTTCTATTGGGGGATATTGTCAACTGCGGTATCTGTATTTTTGGTCGTCTATGGTTTAAAGGCGAAAGACAATGTGAGCAGAGAAGTTGGGTTTGTATTTTTAGTGCTCAATATCTACACACGTTATGTGGAATACCTCTGGGACAACATCAATCGAGCAGTATTCTTTTTAATTTTGGCCGTGTCCTTCTGGTTCGTCGGCCGTTGGGCAGAGAAATTATGGAACAAAAGGAAAGACGAAATAGCCGAATAACTTTCACAAATGGATGGTAAATCCAACACCTCTATTGGAATTGATGCTCAGATTGGGATCGAGGCTTAAGTATTTTCGGATCCGGGTAATAAAAACATCCATGCTCCTTCCTGTAAAGAAATCTGCATTTCCCCATACCTTTTCAAGAATATCTTCGCGCGTGACAAGCTGCCCCCTGTGTTGCCATAGAAATAGGAGCAGTTGTGCTTCGCGCTCAGTGAGCTTAAACTGACCTTGTGCATGGCTTAATACTAACTGTTCAGGATGAAATACATACGTCCCGAGGACAATCGATTTTGGCGTACTATTTTTCTGATTCCGTTTTAATATATTCTGTATGCGAAGCAAGAGTTCTTCAGGGTCGCAAGGTTTAGTGACATAATCATCAGCACCGATTTTTAATCCCGTAAGCTTGTCGATCTTTTGTTCTTTGGCGGTTAAAAAGATAAAGGGTAATGCGGGATGCAGGGCATTAATTTCTTTGGCCAGACTAAAACCGCTGATTTGAGGAAGCATCACATCCAGTATAACCAGGTCGTAGCTGGCTAGCTGCTGAAAATTTTCCGTAAGATCCTGAGGCTGCGCCATCCAATCTACGACAAATGCAGACAGCTCAAGATATTGCTTGAGCATAAAGCCAAAATCAGCGTCATCTTCAACGAGGAGTAATTTGTTCATTTTTTATATTCAGTCGTTCATCTAAACTACTAATCTACGGCTAAATGCCATCCCTCTAGCTGATTACACTACCTTATGATGGAATAGCAACGAGCGGCAATTGAATTTTAAACGTAGTACCTACACCAGGCTTACTAGTTACTGTAAGCTGTCCCTGATAACGATCCACGATTTTTTTAACAAGGAAAAGGCCAATTCCCAATCCTTTGGTGTCGTGTATATTGTTTTTTTGGATACGGTAAAACTTGTCGAAAATATAAGGGAGTTCGCACTCCTCCATGCCATCACCATTGTCTTGTACGTAAATTGAAAGCTTATTTTTCTTTTGCTCAAAATGAACTTTAAGCCATTTCGCGCCATACTTTACAGCATTGTTCATGAGATTCTGAAATAATGTTGTTGCATCGCTGAGGCCCAAGCATAATTTCCCTTCAGGCAATGGACTTGTTTCAAATGCAATGGCCGGGTTCGTCAATTGAAAATCATTGAAAATCGCTTGGAGTTCCATCGTGGTAACAGGAGGATGACCCGATGGTTTCAGGTCTTCGGCCAGTGGGGCAAGGGTGTGTTCCAGGCGATTGACTTGCCGCTCAATGACCGTTATAATATTTTCACCTGTCGATTTTCGAAGTGTCTTAGCGGCAATTTTTAAGGTTGCAATAGGGGTTTTAAGTTCATGCGATACATTGTCAACCACGTCGTGAAGCACGGTGATCTGCTTCTGCTGTTTTTTGAGATTTTGAATGGTTCTATAAAAAAGCCAAAGAAAGGCGGCCAATATAAATAAGGTGCTCAACAGGAGGGAGGTAAGTTCTTTGAATAATATCCAGTGGAGATTGGTTACCTCAAAAGAGCTCCTTCTATGGACTAAAAAGGTGTATAAGATTTCCTTGCTTTGGATGCTCTCTTCAATTTTCTGTGTTTCGGTTTTTTCCGTTATCCATTCACTGGAAGAAAGTTCAACAGGTCGTCGGAAATTTCCCTGTGTGGTGTAAACCGTAATGGGGCCATCAGCAATCTGCTTGTTAAAGTTTCTAAAATAAATACCCAAGATCTCCTTTTTTAGGATAACATCCATACCCAGTGGTTGAAATAGACTGTCGACATAGCGTGTGAGCTTCCCGGATGTTTTATGCGCATTGGCATGATATAGTCCTTTAAGCTGTTGAGCTGTTATCTCATTTTTAACCAATTTGATGTAGTAGTCTCTGGCGATGTCCTTGCTCATTAAATCATCATCAAAAAGACTGTCAATTTTGGGAGATTTGTTCAGTTTGCTTTTTACTGTTGCAAAAATATCGCGCTGTTTGAGCTGATAGGTGTTGTACAATTGATAGCCCTGAATGCCGATCAGTACAGCAAAAAATAATGTAAAGAGAACACTATAATTTTTGGGTTTCAATTCCATACACAAATATAACTGCTGAAGGCCAATATAATATACCTTAACGCAGTATTAACCCTTCATTAACCATTATTTACTACGGAGATGGACAATTTTGAGCCATCGGAAGCGTGTAAAAGTTCAGTGACTGTCAAATGCGGATAACCACAAAAAAGCATGCGTTTGACAGCACAGCTAATGGATATAACAATCCAGGTATGCGCTAATGAAATTAAAGACTAATTATTTGTACATGAAATCAATCCTATTTTTTCTCGCTTTCCCTTTAGTGCTTTCAGCACAGACAAAGATCGGGGGACAAGTGCAGGATACAAACAAAATTGTATTAGCAGGTGCAACCGTTATGCTATTGGATAGTAACTATCAAGCTATCCGTGAAGTGAAAACTGACCATCTTGGAACGTTTATGCTGTCGCTGGATCATTCTGGCAGCTATTATCTACGGTCCACTTATCTTAACTTTAGACCTCAGGAGCACTTTTTCCGTAGCGACACCATTGCTCGCCCTCTGATACTTGAACTTATTCCCGAATCAAAAGTACTCGAAGAAGCACAGGTTGTCGGGCGGGCGCCGAGATTGATCCGCAAGTTGGACCGCCTGGAATTTAACGTGCAGCATTCTAATCTTTCGGCGCTCAACAGTTGGGACATTTTGAAACGGACGCCATTAGTGATGGCAAATGGCTCAGATTTAATGGTCCGTGGGAGCAAAAATATTGTTGTATTGATTAATGAACGAAAAGTTATGCTCACGGGGGAGGAATTGAAAACCTATCTCGAGAATACGGCGGGCAGCGATGTCCAATCGATTGAGGTCATTACCAACCCACCTGCAAAATATGAAGCCGAGGGCAGTACCATTATCAATATTAAACTTTCCAAATCGAACCTCTATGGATATCGGGGTTCGGCGGTTGCGTTGGCCGAGAAAAGCAGTACCTGGAAGCAACTGTTTGGGCTGACCCAGTATTATAGAAATGAAAAAATCAACGTTCGGGGCACCTATAATTTCGGAAGGGGAACTTATGCACGTTACGAAACGAATTATGTGTATTATCCCAATGAGCAAACCTCGTGGGAAGGTGTGATGGATCGATTTGATACCAATAACAGTCAGAACAGCTATGTGCTTTCGATGGAATACACACCCGATTCAACCTGGACTGTTAGCGGAGGGCTAAATGGATATTATGGCCCCAAAGCCTACGGTACCTACGTGGTGCCAACTGTCATTTACGATAGCAACCGTATTCAACAGTCGAGTTACCTCACGACAAATGATCATGAGTCATCTACAGAGACAAAGAACATGTATCTCCAGGTCATTAAGAAGCTTAACGCCAGCTGGAGTATAAATTGGTCTTCTTACTTTACAGACCATCATTCGACAAATAATCAGGATGTGCTCACCGCGCTGAGATTTAAGGATCAACAACCCAGGGATACACGATTTATTAGCAACAACGGAAATAAAAATAGGCTCTTTTCTTCACAGGTCGATTTTTCCGGTAAAGTAAAGCAGCTTGGGATGGAATTTGGAGGGAAATTTAGCGATGTTACAACGACAAACAGTCTTGTGTTCACTGATGATGAATCGGGCAAGTTGGAGCATAGGCCGGATAAGAGCAGTGAGTTTGATTACAAAGAACGGAATGTAGCTCTTTATGGTTCATTGGACTATACCTGGAAAAAATGGAGCTGGAAAGCAGGATTAAGAGGAGAATATACCAACTTGAAGGGCATTGTATCAGAACCAGAAGATATCAATAAACAGGATTATTTTGTGCTCTTCCCGACATTTTATATGCAATATGACTTGACGGAAAATCAGCAGTTAGGTTTTTCCTATGGAAAGCGGATCAGTCGTCCTTCCTATTCTTGGCTCAATCCCGCAAAATCCTACTACAATCGTTTTTCATACTTTCAGGGAGATCCCCGTTTAAGGGCTACGATCGTGCATAACCTGAATCTGACGTGGACCAAAAACAACTGGAATATTGATCTATTCTACCGATTTGAAAAGTGGCCCAATATGGAAATAGCCTTGCAGGATAATGTCAACCACCAGCTGATTTATCATTATACCAACATTAAAAAGGGGCAGGGAGCAGGGATAGACCTGGGTAAGAGTTTTCAGTTTACTGAACGTTGGGGAATGAACCTGCAGCTAGAGGGAATGTACAATGAGAATTACTTTATGGGGACTGATGATGTGCTGCACAAGAACGATGTATATATTGGCAACGGAAATATAAGTAGCAGCTATGTCTTGAGCAAAGAAGCAGGCTGGAATCTTGAGCTCGGCAATACCTTTACATCGCCCACCATCCAGGGGCCATTTAAAATAACTGGCTATTCCAGTACCTATGTGATGACAAATCGAAAATTCTTTAAAAACAAGTTTGAGGTAAATCTATCGTTTATGGACATCTTTAAAACGGAAAAAATGACCATATCCTCCAAATATGCCGATCAAAATAACTTTTATAAAGATTATCGGGATACCAGAAAGGTGAATCTGACGCTGCGGTACCATTTTGGAAATCAGAAAGTCAAAAGTAACAATCAGCCCGCAAAAACAGAAGAGCAGAACCGCCTGTAAATCTGTTGAATTCTTACAAAATCAAATTCTTCATATCACTGTAACTTTATATCCATAAAGAAAATGAATAAGGCAAGAATTAAAAGCAAGCGTCCTCCACGTCTGATGTGGAGTACAATCAGATGTCAGAAAAGTGTTTTCTTAGTTTATTTTCAAAGAATACGTGATATTGATACCACCCGCGGACAACATATCATGTACAGAACAATATTTTTTAAGGGCCAGTTCAGCCGCTTTAGCTGCTTTTACCTCATCAATTTCACCTTTTAAGAAGAAGTTGATGTGTATAGCTGTAAATACCTGTGGTATTTCTTCCCGGCGTTTACCTTCCACTTCCACCTGGATATCGTCAATTTGTTGGCGTTGTTTTACCAGTATGCTATGGAGATCGAAGACACTACAAGAACCCAGTGCCATTAACACCAATTCCATGGGGCGAACACCTTTTCCTTCGCCGCCGATCGCTTCTGAACCATCGATGTTGACTTTGACCGAAGATAATTCGCTGCTGGCTTCGAAATGCACAGCCTGGTTGACGCGGTTTAATTTGATTTTCATCTTAACATATTTTATTCATTTTTTGCACACCAATTTTAGCGAATAGCCCTCATTGATAATAACAGATCTAACTAAAATCTGTGCAACACAAATATACAAAAAGGCAGACGATTATTCGTCTGCCTTTTGTCAGTATGTTGGTCACTGTTTATTTTGTGACGGTATCTGGCAGTTTAACACCGCGATATTTGGCTACGTCAACTTGTGGGATCTTCGATCCATATTTAGAATTGATGGCACTGATAAAGATGTTTGCCATGAGGGCATTCCCAATTGGCGTGAGGTGGATGCCATCCAAAGAGAATGCATTTCCAGTGATGTATTTGGCACTAACGGCTAATCCATTGATACGAACACCACCTTTTACATTGTTTAGGAATGCATGTACGTCTGCTAAAGCGAGGTCTTTTGAAGCTGCAGCAGCTTTGATGGCTGCATTGTACTCGTTGATCCGCTTCACAACTGTTGCTATTTCGCTTACATCAAGCACGTATTTGTCTTCAACAGGATTTTCGGGACGTAAACCATATGGAATCTGTGCTGCGTTTGGCTTACCCAATAGTCCTGCAGACAAGAAAGGAAGTACAAAATAATCTTGATCGGTCGCTGCACGAGATCCAGATTTCGTAGCGATATAAATATTCGTTACCGGCGCAGGCGGATTTGTTGCGTTGACAGCCGCTAGCAGAGCCGCACGGGTAACCGTTGTAAAATAAGGTGTTGCGGTTACATCTGGAATGGTGGCCAATACACCTTTTTGCCCGCCGGCAGTCAGTGCCTGCACATAGCCATTGAGAATCGCCGTAAATTGAGCTGTTTCAGTCAATACGGTTGTTGGATCGGGCTGATTCGTTGTTGGATTCATATTGACCACTCCTCCGTTAGTTGCCCAACCCAAAGCATCGTTGTTACCCAGTGCAAAACTAAAAAAGGTGTGGTTTTGTGTCGTTGAATAGGTGAAATACGTTTTCGAGGCGTCCCCGTCGGGCAATAAGCGCTCGAAATACGGATTGCCGGCAGTTGAGCCCATGCCTGCTACCATAGAAAGATCCATCCGCATACCCGGTACACCGAGGTTATTGACAGGATCAGTATATTTCGTTAATAGTTTTGTTGAACCAGGTCTGTAGGCAAGTTTATCCGTTACAGGTGCCGTCACGGGCTGTCCATTGACAAGTGCTGTAAGGGTGATGTAGCCAGAACCGTTGGCTTGATCTTCACTGAAAAACGGCGATTTAAATTCCCCGCCACCTACTTGTTTTAACTGCTCAGCAATTAAGTTGGGGTAAGCAACCTTTTGCCCCTCCAGATAAAGGCCCCCATCTGCATATCCTGCCGTCAATGAATTCCCGATGGCAACATATTTTGAAAAATTAAGCGATCCCGCCGAAGGTGTATACTCCTCCAAAGAAGGTTTGCACGAGGCAATTGCTACAAGTGCTAATGCCGCGGCTATGTAAAGTTTGTTTTTTTTCATCTTAGTCAAATTTGGCTGTTAATTACCATTTATAGCTTACACCAATGCCTGGAGCAAAAATATTAGTCGCATAAGTCCCCGAAAGACGGCTCTCAATATTGGTTGACTGGCGAGCCATGATACGCTGATAAGCAAAAGAACCTGTGACGTCAAATTTTGGGGATGGTTTTATTGTAAAACCCCCAGAGATTAAATATCGGGTGTTATCTGGTGTCTCTGGATAAACATAGGCGCTCTGTTGTACTGGAGTGGCGATATAGCCCCCTCCTACACGCAATTGCAAACGGTCGGAGGCAATATACTCCAAACCTGCTTTGATCGATCCTGCTTTATCATAATTTTTTGGCGAATGCGTATCTTGTAAGACAGGCGTATTTTCTTTGTAGTCAAAATCCAGTGCCTTATAAATGTCGTAATTGATTAGTGTTGCATCGATCGCCATTTTTAGCTTTTCCGAAAGCGGGAAGGCTATTCCGGCAGCAAAAGTGGATGGAAGAGGTAACTCAGCACTGAATTTGTTACCCGCAGGAAAATTACTTGCCACCGATTCCGGCACGTCAAAAGTTGCATCCCCATTTTTAAGTTTAGTGACAACTTTCGAGCGGTAACTTAAAGAGATGGAAAATTCGTCTTCTAAATTGTAGTGGATACCTACGTTATAGCCTGTACCTGTACCGGTCCCCTTTAAGGTTGCAAGTCCTGCATGACCATCCGGATAGAATACAGGAACTGAATTTTCCAGGTCTACCGTACCGACGTTATAGACGAAACCACCACCGACACTAAAATTTTCAGTCAGTTTGAAACTTAATGTAGGTTGAATATAGATTGCGCGTAGCGAAAGGCTAACTAAACTGAATTTACCAACCCAATCCTTTCCCCAATCGACAGCCCCACCATATGGTGTATAAACTCCAATACCGGCTTTCCACCAGGAATTTTTAGGCCCAAATGCAGCAAATACTGAAAAAGGAGTGGATATTTGATTTCTAGTATTGTAAACAACGGTGCTTCCAACCTCTTGAAAGGCAGATTTGTACATGACAGCATTCCCAGCAACGGAAATGGCGTTATGATCCATTTTTGCTAAAGCACCCGGACTATAAAAAATGGAAGACTCATCTAAAAAGTAAGCAGAACCTGCTCCCCCCATTCCCACAGCTTTGGGACTTTGTAGATTCACTTGAGATCCTTGTGCAAACAGGAGTGACGGGCTTGCACAAAGTATTGAGAATAGTAGTTTCTTCATACTAGTGTTTATTTTTGGTTAACATTCCTCTTTCAAATACAATGCTAACATAATAAATGTTTGACTAAAATTAATAAATGTTGTGTAATATTTTTTTTGCTCGTACCTTTAAGTGCAAGGATAACAAAATTAAACGATCATAATTATATGGCTACAATTACATTTAAAGGCACTCCAGTAAATACAAAAGGCAGTTTACCTCAGGTTGGCGAGCAAGCACCTGATTTTAAATTAACTGCAGGCGATCTTTCCGATAAGTCTCTTGCAGACTTTAAAGGAAAAAAAATTGTGTTAAATATTTTTCCTAGTGTCGATACAGGAACTTGTGCTGCTTCTGTACGTGCATTTAATCAAGAGGCTTCTCAGTTGGATAACACGGTCGTATTGTGTATATCCAAAGACTTACCTTTTGCGCAAGGACGTTTTTGTGCAGCAGAAGGTTTAAATAATGTGGTGACATTATCAGAATATAAAGATTCAAACTTTTCTGATGCTTATCAATTGACTATCGCCGATGGTCCTTTGGCAGGTCTGTTGAGCCGTGTGGTCATCACATTGGATGAAAACGGAAAGGTATTGTATGAAGAGCAAGTTGCGGAAATTGCAGACGAGCCCAATTATGCAGCAGCCATTGCTTCCTTGAATTAAAGGCGATGGCAGAACGAATCAAAAAGCGCCTTCGCATATTGCGAAGGCGCTTTTTGATTTTAAGTGGAGCTTGTTCGCTGTTATCTTGTTTTCTCCAAAGCCTGCAAGATATCGTTGATAATATCTTGTTGATCTTCCAAGCCCACCGATAGACGGATACTGCCGGGTTTGATGCCTAAATTGAGGCGTTCATCTTCGGATAGTTTAGAGTGTGTGGTGGAAGCAGGATGCGTAGCGATCGATCTTGAGTCGCCTAGATTGGACGTGTATAAGATCATCTCCAACTGGTCCACAAAAGCTTTCGCGCGCTCGAAGCCGCCTTTGACAACCAACGTTACAATGCCGCCACCGGCTTTCATCTGTTTCTTGGCCAGTTCATATTGTGGATGGCTGGGCAAGAATGGATATTTGACATCTTCAATCTCTGGATGATTTTCCAAAGCTTCAGCCAAAGCCAATGCGTTGGAACAATGGCGGTCCATACGGATGCCCAAAGTGTCCAAACTTTTTGATATGATCCAGGCATTGAATGGGGATAACGCCGGACCTGTATGACGGATGAAGAACATCAGTTTGTCGATAAGCGCTTGTTTGCCGACAACAATCCCACCCAAAACACGGCCTTGCCCATCCATATACTTCGTCGCCGAATGGATAACCAGGTCAAATCCATACTGAATGGGTTTCTGAAGATAAGGTGTGGCAAAACAATTGTCGATAGAAAGGATAATATGGGGATATTTCTCTTTGAATTTACCCAACCATTCCAGATCCACCAATTCCAACCCGGGGTTAGAGGGAGATTCTAGAAAGATAATTTTTGTATTGGGCTGGATCGCTTTTTCCCATTCTTCGGGATTTGCTGCATCCACATAAGTCGTGGTCACTCCCCAGCGGGGGAATAGCTCCGTAAATAACTGGTGAGTAGACCCGAATATTGCGCGTGAAGAAACGATATGGTCTCCACTTTCAATAATTCCCGCAAAGGAAGCAAATACGGCCGCCATACCGGACGCAAATGATAAGCCTGCTTCTGCACCTTCCAGAATACACACTTTATTGATGAATTCTGAAGTATTTGGGTTGGCATAACGGGAGTATATCATCGCATCCTCTTCGCCAGCAAAGACCGCCCGACCTTGTTCAGCGCTGTCGAAGATAAAACTTGATGTAAGGTATAAGGGGGTCGAATGTTCGCGAAGTGCAGAACGATCGACCTGTTCACGTATGATTTTAGATTGATCTTGTTTCATGATATGTAAAGGTACGAGATGAAAATTTTATATCCACATTTTTAAGTAGTGAAATCATTTATTTTCATCAGATTTCCAAGGGTATTTTTCTGCATGTTAAACTTGTTTGCCTGCTCACAGTGGATCATAGTTGCTATTGAATTGCCACAGTTTCAGTCGGACCAAGCGATTGTCGGGTATGCTTAGCGGTATTAACATTCAAGACTTTTTATCCGCGAAGTGATTTTGGGGTTACAATCGTACGCAAATGTTACATACAGCATTTTGTAAAAACTTCTTATCTTAGGGCTTTACAACCTAATTTTCTAGCACATAAATAAAGACTATGTTGACAATCTTGTTATCCTCCATTTTACTTTCCAGCGGAACTGTAGCCAAGTCAGATACTTTAAAAGCTTATGGGGCTTTGCCGACCGAGCGTCAATTAAAGTGGCAGGAGATGGAAACGTATTGTTTGATCCATTATACACCAACAACTTTCCAAAACAAAGAATGGGGTTACGGTGATGCACAGCCTGCGTTGTTTAATCCTTCGGCTTTTGATGCGAACCAAATTGCGCAAGCTGCAGCGGCCGGTGGTTTCCGGGGGCTAATTAGTGTGGCAAAACACCACGATGGATTCTGTTTATGGCCAACCAAGACGACATCTTACAGTATTGCCGCTTCACCATGGAAAAATGGAAAAGGTGATATGGTCAAAGACTTTATGGAGGCGACCCACCGGAATGGGATGAAATTTGGTGTATATCTTTCTGCTTGGGACCGTCACGATGAACGTTACGGTACTCCAGCCTATGCCGATGCGTATAGGCAACAGCTCACTGAATTAATGAGCAATTATGGTCCATTGTTTACCTCTTGGCATGATGGCGCAAATGGTGGGGATGGCTTCTATGGTGGACATGAAGGGAAGCGCATCATCGATCGCACAACTTACTATGAGTGGCATGAAAAAACTTGGCCTATCGTACGTAAATTACAGCCCCAGGCGGTGATTTTTTCAGATATCGGTCCGGATATGCGTTGGGTTGGCAATGAAAGAGGATATGCGGCCGAAACATCATGGGCAACTTTTACGCCCATTGGGTTAAACGGAAAAGTCGCTGTTCCGGGTGCAACAGAATCACACAATGCCGAAACGGGCGACCGTAATGGTAAATATTGGATACCTGCTGAATGTGATGTGCCTCAACGCCCCGGATGGTTTTACCATGAGGAGCAAAATAGCCGCGTAAAAACACCGAACGAACTGTTTGAAATCTATCTGAAATCTGTAGGTAGGGGAGCCTGCATGAACCTGGGCTTAGCACCGATGCCCTCCGGTACATTACATGAGCACGATGTGAAGTCGTTGCAGGCTTTTGGAAAGAAAGTGAAGGAAACTTTCCGTACAAATCTAGCCAAAGGGGCAAGCATTACCGCATCAAATACACGTAATGACGACAGTACAACCTACAGTACAGCGTTTATTATCGATGACGACCGCTATAGCTATTGGGCAACAGACGATGCCAAAACATCGGCTACGCTAGAAATTAAATTACAATCACCGGCTAAATTTGATCTTATCCAGTTAAGGGAGAATATTAAGCTGGGGCAACGTATCGATAGTGTTTTCGTTGAGCGATGGGAAAATAACAGCTGGAAGCCCTTAGCCAAAGCAACAAGCATTGGTGCAAACCGCCTGATCAAATTGGAACAGCCGCAGACTGCAAGTCGATTAAGGCTACATGTTTATGCGCCTGTAGCGATTACGCTCAGTGATTTTGGATTGTTTAAGGAATATGATGAGCCATTTGCCTTTCGCACAGAAGAAGTCAAAAAGCTACGCGGTTTTCAGATTAAAACCGGCAGATCTAATGCCAATGCCTATATGTTGGATGGAAAGGCGAATACTTTCGCTACAGTTGCCGATCAGGGCGTAATTGTTGTCTCCACAGACAAACCTGTTTCTGGTATCGGCTTCCTTCCTCGTCAAGATGGAAAGCATGTTGGCACACCAACACAGTATCGCATATCTACCAGTGCCGACGGTAAAAAATGGACTGTCGCCAAAGAAGGAGAGTTCTCTAATATTAAAGCAAACCCAATTTTACAACAGGTGTTTTTTGATACCAATAGCGCAACCAAGTTTATCAAATTTGAGCCCAAGCACTTTATAGAAGGCAGCGAATTAGCCATAGCAGAATTTGAATTGTATGGTAAATAGAATTTTAATGCTCATCGTGGTATGTGCCAGTCATACCACGATGCTTTTTGCTCAGCAACTGCCGCTTGTACTTCGGTATAATAAGCCCGCTAAAGTCTGGGAAGAAACTTTGCCACTGGGAAACGGACTTATCGGCATGATGCCGGATGGCAATCCCCATCAGGAAAAAATTGTACTCAATGAGATCAGCATGTGGTCGGGTAGCCCCGAGGATCCCAATAAGGATGAGGCCTATAAAAATGTCGACGCCATTCAGGCACTACTTAAAGCGGGCAAAAATGATGAGGCCGAAAAGCTGGTCAACGAAACTTTTGTTACGAAAGGAAAGGGTTCTGGATTTGGCAACGGAGCAAATGTACCCTATGGCTGTTATCAACTGTTCGGCAACCTATTACTGGATTATAAATTGCCAGCCGGAACAGTGGAAGACTACAAACGCTCATTGGACTTAGCGACAGCGTCTGCGCAAACTTCATTTAAAATCAATGGGCAGCAGTTCCAACGAAACTATTATACATCCTTTGATAAAAATGTTGGACTTATCCAACTGAACCAACCGAAAGATAAGGTACAGAAGGTTGACCTATCGTTCCAGCGCCAAGAAAATATCGACCGGTACACCCTACTGAATGATGGAATTCTAATTGAAGGATCATTACCCGATGGAAAAGGTGGTAAAAACCTGAAGTTTGTCGGCTTAATTCGGGTAAAAGGTGAAAATCTGCAGATCAGCAAAATGGATCAGGTTTTGCAAGTATCGGTAAAGGGCAATCTCACAATCTATTTTTCCGCAAGTACTTCCTATTATGGAAAGAATCCAATACCTGTTGTCAAGGCAAATGTGGAAGCGGCAAAAATCGCTGATGAACAAAAAATATACCGCAACCATCTTGCTGCGTACCAAAAGATCTTCAATCGGGTAAAACTCAACCTATTTGGCAATGCAGCCAATGATACTATTCCTACGAATGAACGGATAGCAAATTTCTACAAAAATCCAGTACAGGATCCAGATCTGGCGACGATTTATTACCAATTTGGGAGATATTTGAATATTTCAAGTGCTGCTCCGAAAAGTACAAATTCACTTCCCCCTAATTTGCAGGGCCTATGGGCAAATGAAATCAATACACCCTGGAATGGTGACTATCATCTCAACATCAATGCACAGATGAATCATTGGGGAGTAGAGGTCAACAACCTGACGGAATATCATCGGCCTTTTATCGAGCTGATCAAGCGTATTGCTAAGACGGGTGAACAGACCGCAAAGGCATACTATAATGCACCGGGATGGGTGGTTTATATGATGACCAATGTATGGGGGTATTCTGCTCCGGGCGAGCAAGCTTCCTGGGGAGCTAGTACGGCTTCGGGCTGGCTATGTAATCATCTTTGGGAACATTATCTCTTTACCGGTGATAAAAGTTACCTCAGCGAGATTTATCCGATATTAAGAGGAGCTGCCGTGTTTTACGATCACACGCTTGTTCGAGACCCTAAAACAGGGTGGTGGGTGACGTCGCCGTCGGTATCGCCAGAAAATGCGTTTCGGATGCCCAATGGGAAAGTTGCTGCGGTGGTGATGGGCCCTACAATTGATAACCAGATCGTTCGGGAATTGTATCAGGCGTTGATTCAGGCAGATTCTATTCTTAAAAAGAAAGACATTTTTGTTGATAGCCTCAAATTGAAGTTAAAAAATATTCCACCGCCTGTGGTCGTTAGCGCATCTGGGCGCGTGATGGAGTGGCTGGAGGATTATGAGGAAGTTGAACCTAAACATCGGCACGTATCGCATTTATATGGCCTATATCCAGCAGCATTTATATCGCCACAAACAACGCCCGAATGGGCTGAAGCGGCGCGTCAGACGCTCGCTGTACGTGGGGATGAAGGAACAGGCTGGTCGAGAGCCTGGAAGATATTGTTCTGGGCAAGACTGCAGGATGGAAATCATGCGCTCGAGATTCTAAGACAGCTACTCAAACCGGCATATTGCAATGAAACGACTTACCAAGGTGTTGGAGCGGGCACTTACCCCAATTTGTTCTGCGCGCATCCACCTTTCCAGATAGACGGAAATTTTGGTGGAGCAGCAGGGATTGCCGAGATGCTCATTCAGAGCCACAATGGTTATATCCACCTATTGCCTGCCTTACCCAAAGCTTGGCCAAAAGGGGAAGTTAAAGGTCTCAAGGCCCGAGGAAATTATACCGTAGATATCACATGGGAGAATGGGAAAGTCTCCGCATTGCAGATTAAAGGAAAAAAAGGAAAGATTCGACTATTTGAAAATGGAAATTACAGGGATTATGAAGTGCGTTAACTATGTGTGTTTGATAGCTGTGTTGGCCTTGGGGACAACAAGCTGTTCCCAACGCACAGAATCGGAAAAGAAAGCGGCAATAGCGAAGAGTTTCAGTTACACGATCACCGGAAAAACCACTGCCCCGGATGGGACGCAGGTAAGCCTCGTGGATCACGACAATACATTGCAGCAATTTGTAAAAACGGAGGTCACTAATGGACAATTTGTTCTGGAAGGCGAATTGGCTATGGCGGGATTTTACGATATCCAGATCAAGGGAATGGAACCTTACACGTTAGTTCTCGAAGGTGGAAGCGACTACGAGCTGAACGAAGAACATGGGAAATTTACGTTGATTACATCTTCTTCCAATGCTAAAGATTTTATGCAGTTCAATGCGAAATATCAACAGCGTGAACAGGAAGAAAAAAGTAAAAGCACCAATAAAAGTCAACGGATAAAGCAGCTGGAGGGGCAATTGCCTTCGATGGCAGCAAGAAACGACGGTTCTTATGAAAAAGCGGTGGATGAAATACAGCGGTTGAGCGGCACTGGCGCATTTAACCCACGCACACTTTATGCCGATTTTATTCTCGACAGTACCCACCGTTTCTCCTTGCTATTGCCTTATTTTTTTAAGTACGTATCGCTCGACCAGACAAATTATAAGAAATTTGATGCGGCATTGCAGGGCTTCGATGTTGAACTACAGAAACACCCTTATTTCAAATTTGCCGGGGAAAAGGTCGATAAGGTGAAAGATTTTTATGAAAATATGCCGGTGTTCCCATCGATAACGCCGATGAATGTGCAAAGGGATACGCTGAACCTGAAAGATGTTTCAAAATCAAAAATGTTGATTGCCGCATTTTGGAAAGCATCAAATAGCAATAGTCAAGCTGATATCAAGATGCTTCGGACAAAGGAAGCGCAACTGAATGCCCTAGGGGTAAAGGTTATTTACTTTTCGCTGGATAAGGATCTGGACAAATGGATGAAAGCAAGCAAAGATCTTGCCCTGGGAAAACAGAGTTACTTTTTAAACTACAACGATCAGGCTATGATGGAAAATAATTTTGGGATAGACCGCACACCAAGCTATTTGTGGATTAATCCGGAGACGCTCCAGATCTTATCTTTGAGCGGTGAAGATCCAGCGATGCCACCGTTTCTCGAGAAGGTAAGGGAATTTCTTGCTAAAAATTAACGTTTATTGTCTTAAAAAGTCCTATATTTGAAATAACTGTTTAATATTTGTTATTTCTATACCTAATGAAAGTTGTTCAATTTACAGTTCCGGTAGTTTACCAAGGATCTATTTGTGTGCAGGAAGACATCCTGCCTTCATTTTACAGCAATTACCACCGGCACAAGGAGATCCAGCTGACCTATATTTTAAAAGGCCGGGGAACCTTTATGATCGGCAACTTTACGCACAGTTTCGAACAGGATGAAATCTATATTGTGGACGCGGATGAACCGCATATGTTCAAAACGGGAGAGGATGTAAAGGATGGCATACATGCGATCCATATTTTTTTCGACTATGAACATTTTAGATCTTTCTTGGACTTCCCCGAATTTGATGATGTTAAGTATTTTTTGGAACACATCAATGTCAGTAAAAAATTGGATGCGGAACATGCTGTAGCATTAAAAGAAAAGTTTGTACACATCAATTCCAGCGCGGGCATCGATCGGCTGCTGTCGTTGGTAAAGCTGATTAATTTTTTGAGTAAAAAAGTAGATCAATGGACTTCGCTGTATACTGGTATCCCACAAAAGAAGTTTTCAGATGCCGAAGGATTGCGGATCAATGAGATATTCCAATATACTTTTCAGCACTTTGGAGACAAGATTTCCCTGGAAGATATCGCTGCGGTAGCACACATGACACCACATGCGTTTTGTAAGTATTTTAAAAAGCATACCCGGAAAACCTATGTTACTTTTCTCAATGAAATCCGAATTGAACGCGCCTGCAAAATGTTGATTGATGAATCTTCGGAGAGCGTTTCAAACATCGCATTTAAGACGGGATTTAATAATGTTGTGAATTTTAATCGGGTATTCAAAAAAATAACCAAACTCTCGCCGAGTGAATACCTGCAGGAACACCGCATGCGCGACTAGCGCGTTTGATGTTTCAGCGAGTCGTTCGCAATTGGCAGATCCCCATCTCGTCCGATTAGAAGCGCAGTTAAACGTGAAAGATGACGTTGATCTTCACTGTACGAATAATCCAGCCAAACTTTGTAAATCAGCAGCGGTATTCCCAAAAAGCAAAAATGAGTTGTAACATTTTGGTTACTATTTTGGATTTAAATAATTTATGAGTTAATTTTATTCTGCCGGTTAATTAACTTATAAATCATTTATATTTATGAAAAGAAAATCCAAGTCAACTTGGGGAATTCTTTCGGGTGTATTCATCCTGGTTTTAGCCGCATTGCCTTCGTGTAAAAAGCATGCAAAACTTCCCGATGAAAACAATGAAACAATTCATGCCGTAAAATTCAAGATCAAGGATTTTGAAACGATTGTTACTCCGCTAAAAAAACAAGCAACAAGCACAAATCGGGCTGCCTTAAGCAAAGCCGCTTCCGAAAACGAGTTGCTACTGTATCATTGGACCTTTGACAACAGCAACACCATTCCTGAGGCTGCGCTAGATGAAGGTATCTTAATCGATTACAACGATGGAAAGACAGATTATGATTTTCTGGCCGGCTGGCCCACAACGGGGAAAGCCATTAGTTTCAAAGGTGCTAGAGAGATCTTGATTAAAATTCCTACCCAAGGTATTCGTTCCATAGGCAGCTGGGTATTTGATGCAAATAGCTCAAGCACAGGTCCAAGGACGCTCTTATTGAGTTACTCTTTGGATAAGGGAAATAATTTTTCGCTGCTCTCAGATACCATCAAGTATCCCTCAAATCTATCGTTGTCAGGAAAAGTCGCCGTGAACACCTCTTTGGCAGATATACCCCTAGGGTACAGTAAGGAGCTTTGGTTGAAAATTTCACTATTGGCTGGAAATAGAGATGGTGGAGCCGGTTATAGTGCAACGACAGGCACTTTTAAGATGGATAATTTGATGATTTATGGTCAAGTAAATCCAGAAGCGCTACCCAGCAAATTTTACTATCATGTTTTCGATGCGCATTCAAAGGCAATGGTTACCTCAGGGGTGCTTAACTCGCAGGGCGCTTTTGATTTAGAATTGCCGAACGGCACCTACTATCTGAGCCTGATTGCCAAAAATTCAACATTGCCTCTGGTGATGTCGGAGGCCGCTGATTTTGAACACTTCTATGCTACGAATCCTTTTTCTGAACAGTCTGCAGAGTTATTTGCCGGTCGGGATACTTTTGAAGTGAAGGGTGTTACCGAGCGGGTATTGAACTTAAATCGTATCTACAGCGAGGTTAAACTGACATTTACCGACACGGAGGATCTAAGTATAATAGATAGTATACAGGTGGAGCAGCTTCATCCTGCATTTCATTATTATCCCTTTATAGCACGAAGTAATGATCAGCTCGATAAAAGTATGTTGACTATAGTCCCACATTTTACAGCAGAAAATCAAAGTTTTTCTTTCAATCAATTTATGGGCTATTATTTAGAAAACAAGGTCATTAAATATCAGTTCCGCGTTTTCAGAGCAGGTCAGTTACTACGTACATTTGAATTAGGTAGCGAAATCCGAAACAATGTTCAAATACAATTTAAGGGCAAATTGTTGGAATCTGCCCATGGAGCACTGGGTTTCCAGATCTTGAAGAACGAGCGTTGGGATGATCATATTGTGATAGCATACTAAGTAAAGCTTTTTCATCTACCATCTAGCCTCCCTACATCTATAATAGAAAAAAGGTGTCCAATATTGGACACCTTTTTTCTATTATAGCATTTTGGCTATATTAATTTTTTTAGCATGGTATTCCAACCAGCTAGGTCATTAATTATTTTTTCAAGATCGGCAATGGCAACACGTTCTTGTGCCATAGTATCCCGGTGGCGGATCGTGACAGTGTTGTCTTGCAAAGAATCGTAATCAACTGTGATACAGATCGGCGTTCCGATAGCATCCTGACGACGATAACGTTTTCCGATAGCATCTTTTTCGTCGTACTGAACATTGTAATCGAATTTCAGCGTATTCAATATTTCTCGCGCTTTTTCTGGCAAACCATCTTTTTTGGTTAATGGTAAAATTGCAGCTTTTACCGGAGCCAATGCTGGAGGGAATTTCAATACAACGCGCGAATCTTGTTTTTCTTCCGTAGAAAGATCTTCCGTTACCAGGGCGTTACATAATACAGTTAAGAAAAGGCGGTCCAATCCAATGGACGTTTCAATCACATACGGAATGTAGTTTTGATTGATCTCCGGATCAAAATATTGCATTTTCTTTTTAGAAAATTCCTGATGTTGTTTCAGGTCAAAATCTGTGCGCGAGTGAATACCTTCCACTTCTTTAAAGCCGAATGGGAAGTTGAATTCGATATCAACAGCCGCATTGGCGTAGTGTGCTAGTTTATCGTGATCGTGGTAACGGTAGTTGGAAGGATCGAAGCCTAAAGCCAAATGCCATTTCAGGCGAGTCTCTTTCCATTTATTGTACCATTCCAGTTCCGTGCCTGGGCGGCAGAAAAATTGCATTTCCATTTGCTCGAATTCGCGCATACGCATAATAAACTGACGTGCGATTACTTCATTCCTGAAAGCTTTACCAATTTGGGCAATACCAAAAGGAATTTTCATACGTCCTGTTTTTTGTACGTTCAGGAAGTTGACGAAAATACCCTGTGCAGTTTCAGGACGAAGGTACACTTGATCTGCACCGTCAGCCATAGCACCCATTTGGGTTGCAAACATCAAATTAAATTGACGTACTTCAGTCCAGTTTTTGGTGCCTGAGACTGGGCATACAATGTTATGTTCTTCAATAATACTTTTCAGAGCGGCTAGATCGTCTGCATTCAATGCGGTATTCAACGACTCTAATAGTGCTGCTGCTTCAGTCGTTTTACCATCAGCTTCATAACGCGCAATTTTATCTTCGATCAATTGATCTGCACGGTAACGTTTTTTTGAATCTTTATTGTCGATCATCGGATCGTTGAAACCATCGACGTGACCAGAGGCTTTCCATGTTGTGGGGTGCATAAAAATTGCGGCATCGATACCAACAATGTTTTCGTTCAACTGCACCATGGATTTCCACCAATAAGTTTTGAGGTTGTTTTTTAGTTCCGAACCCAATTGACCATAATCGTAGACGGCACTTAATCCGTCATATATTTCGCTCGATTGAAATACAAAACCGTATTCCTTCGCGTGTGATACTACACTTTTGAAAAAGTCGTCTGTCTGTTTGCTCATAAGTGGCAAATATAGATATAAGTATTTAGATTTTAAACGCCTAAATCGCGGATCTGCTGAGACGCATTTTTGTTATCTACTTTTTTGATTATATGTTGGATAATACCATCCGCATCAATCACAAAGGTAGTACGTGCTGTGCCCATATACTTTTTTCCATACATATTTTTTTCGACCCATACACCATAAGCCTCGACGAGTTTCATGTCTTCATCGACAAGCAACTGAAAAGGGAGCTCATGTTTACTGATGAATTTTTGATGTGATGCTTCATTGTCCACACTTACGCCTATGATCTCAAAACCATCTTTTTTCAAAGACTGATAATTGTCCCTGAAGTTGCAGGCTTCTGTCGTACAGCCAGGTGTATTGTCTTTGGGATAAAAATATAAAATAACCTTTTTCCCTTTAAAATCGGAAAGATGGACGGTCTCGCCATGTTGATTTTTTGCACTGAAATCCGGTGCTTTCTGTCCTACTTCAAGTGTTGCCATAATACGTTGTATTTAGTCTATTAAGATACGATTAATCTCTTAAAACCGCTGATTTATTACCGAAAATCAGGACTCTATTTCATAAATGAAGCTTCGTATGTCTTTACATTTCCTTTGTTGTCTTTCACTTCAAGTTTAAAGTCGTGTCTGCCGCTGCTGAGGTCTGGTTCGAAGTCATGCCAGATATGTCTTGTTTTAGGATCATATTTCATTAACGCCCATTTCCCATCAATATAAGCGTCAAAAGTAGCTATACCCGATAGATTGTCGCTGATGGTAAAATCGATGGAGCGTTGATTAGATACATTCTTGCCGTCAGTCAGGTTACGCGCAATGATATTCGGTGCAATGGTATCGACAGCGATGTAAAAACCACCAAATTCGCGTACATTGGCTACCACCCAGCCGTTCTCATATTTACCCCCTTGTGCACCGCCATCAGAAGAAACGATCAAGGCTTTGTCATACAGGTTTTCAGACAGGGTGTAGTCGGGTTTGATCATGAGCTTGTAGTATCCGAAGACCGGTGTATACACGTTGTGGATATAGTGCATTGCCGAGTAACCCCTTGCTGGTTTTGTTCCTTGTGTATAATTGAAGTAAAGGTCGTCATACAAGATGTTTTTGCCCATGTAAATACGCGCGTTCTCGGCTTCATATTTGTTTTCGTCGGCATAGTGAAACATTTTAAGGCCCTTCGCAGTTGGGCGGCTGATTGACAGCGACAGATTGTTTTGTACCTTAAAATTCAATTCACTCGTATTCCCTTGAACATCTTTAACCACATATTTTACATCATGGACCTCATTGTCTTTCAACGTTATTTTACCGAGGTTATCCAAGTTTTTAAAGATGTTGATCGGGTTGTTTGGATCTTTGAAGCTCTTTTGCACGCGTACCCCCGACTTTTTTAAGTAAGGGTAGTCTACGTAGGACTGTATCGCACGGGTCTGATCAAAAGGAATGGATTCGAACAGTACCGTGCTGATGTTTTTATTATCCAAAAATAGTTCAATCGAATACACGCCATACGTAAAGGAGATGCCTCTCCGTTTATCAACGGTGTTGATTCCTAATCCAAAGGTGCCATTCACAGGTATCGGCGCTGTACTCGCTAAGCTATAGGTACCATTGCCGGCCGACTTGATCGTTTGATGTCTTCGAGGAGTATTTTCGTCGAATATTTCGGAACCTAAATCGTAGACCGTCATACCGCGGATAATCGGTTTTACACCGTCTGGAAACAACAGGCCAAACAATTGCGGATTAAGCGGCAATTGTGCTTTTGTATCCCGGATCTCGAAATGAAGATGTGGGCCAGCTGAACCACCGGTATTTCCTGAATTGGCAATAAATTCACCTTTTCTTACAGGAACTTGGTTGGGTTTGAGAAATACATCGACATCAAAACGTTTTTGTTTGTACTGCTCATCTTTGACGATTTTCGCAAGATCCGAATTGAAACTTTCGAGGTGCATGTACACAGAAGTATAACCATTCGGATGATCAATGTAAACATAATTGCCCCCACCACCAATTTGTACCCGTACACGGGATACAAAACCTTCTGCTGCCGCGTGTACAGGTATATTTATACGTTGTTGTGTACGGTAATCGTCTCCGCCATGAAAATGCGTCGCGCGCAATTCGCCAAACGATCCCGAAGCCTGCGGAGGAATATCCATCGGGCGGACAAAATAATTCTGTGGATAATTGCGGCTTTTGATAATATCTTGTCCCTTGATTAGACCTGTCATGCAGGCCAGCAGGGAGAGCATTGCTGTCGTTTTTTTTATCATGCTATTTCCCAGCTATTTGATTTTACAGCTAAACATCTTCTGTTCGCCAATGAAACCTTCCAATAAATCGCCGATGGCTACAGATCCGACACCAACTGGAGTTCCGGTGTAAATGAGGTCACCTTTGCGTAGGGTAATAAATTTGGAGGTGTAGACAATCAGATCTTCGTAGGAAAATATCATGTCCTTGGTATTTCCCTGTTGAACTGTTTGCCCATTTTGCTGCAGGGAGAAATCAATCGAATTTACTTCCGCAAATTCTTCTTTAGGAATCAAGTTGCTGATGACTGCCGAATGGTCAAATGCTTTTGCCAATTCCCAGGGAAGGCTTTTTGCTTTTAATTCTTGCTGTACATCCCTGGCGGTAAAGTCAATCCCCAGGCCGACAGCATCGAAATAAGTTGATGCAAATTTTGGTGTCACATGTTTTCCTTCCTTACATATCCGAAGGACGACTTCGGTTTCAAACTGGATATTTTTTGAAAATTCAGGATAATAGAAATCTTTGTTATCCTTTAACACCGCAGTATCAGGTTTTAAAAATATAATGGGAGTTTCAGGGACTGGATTATTGAGTTCTTTAGCGTGGTCGATGTAATTGCGACCGATAGCAATTATTTTCATGATATAAATTTTTAAGGCGATGAAGCTTTTAGATTTCTTAGCGAACACTTAAGCTCGACGTCCATCGCATATCTCTGTTAAGCGGTATTCCTTCTGTATAGCTCACTTCAACAAACTTAGTAAATGTCCAAACCTTATCCAAAAATGATGATAAACAACCTATATTATCCACTAAGTCAAATGGTCTATTTGCATAGGGTTTAGTTAGGGTTTGTTTAGGGTTTAGTTAGGGTTTGTTTAGGTATAGCCTAATTAAAACCTAACTTAAACCTATCTAAATTCTAATTTATTACTAAACTAAGTCAAACATTGATGGCTATTATTTGTTAGGCTGTAAAATAGATTATAGCATTACAATAAAAAGGTTTAAAAATGGCAATATTAGAAGATGGTCCGAATGGTGGTTTTCGTGGTAAAGTGGGCTCAGTCTATGGTTATAACCTCAATGGCAAATGGGTGATACGCGGTTCACGTAGAAAGAGTTCCAAACCTCCAACTCACGCGCAATTGACACATCGTGAAAAAATGAAATTGGCCGGTAAGTTTTGTGGCTGGATAAAGCCTATTGTTAATTTTGGGTATCAATTTGAAGAAGCTAAAAAATCGGGGCTTGGGAAATTTCAGCTTGCACAACAGCAGATTCTCAAAAACGCGATTGATTTGGATGTCGAAAATAGACCTGTTATTAATATGGAAAAAGTGCAGGTATTTGTCGGGGAGCTCATGTCACCCGAAGGTGTTGAGGCTCGATGGGAGGATGATCTGCTGAAATTACACTGGATACCGAATCCGAAATACAGGGATAGCACTTTTAAATTAAATTTGGCCTTGGTCAGTTTGGATAGGGAGGGGGATCTCAAAATGGCTATCGCGGATGCATGGCAGGGTGAATGTACGGTTGAGATCCCGAGATTTAAAATGGACAAATTTGATTATCATGTCTACATCGGTTTTTGGGATACCTATCAAGGTGTACTCTCCAATTCGACCTATTGCGGTGTCATTTAATAGGATTTTTCAGCCTACTTGTGTATCTTTAACACTATGGATAAAATTAAGGCAGTGTTATTTGACCTAGACGGAACGTTGATTGATTCGGAATATTTCTATTTCAAAAATTGGGCGCCGATATTAAAGGATGAATTTAATTTAGTGATCAGCTACGAAGATTGGATTCGTGATTTTGCAGGGCATACTTTAGCACATAATGTCAAACGATTGGTCGATGACTACGGCTACGATACGACGGAAGAATATATGTGGAAGCGTACACGTGCAGCTTATGCCGATTCCAACATGAGCGACATTGAATTGATGCCGGATGCCCGGGAAATCTTAACGTTTTTGAAAGAGAGCGGCATTCATATCGGACTTGTCACCTCCAGTTTCCGCAGTACGGTAGATACGGTTTTGGGTAAACATGGGCTTTTGGATTATTTTGAATTTTTCGTTACCCGTGAGTGCGTCGAATTTCCCAAGCCTAATCCGGAGCCATACCGTTTGGCATTGACGAACTTAAACTTAGCAGCGGATAGTTGTGTGGCTATTGAGGATACGATAACTGGAAGTAAATCGGCTTTGGGCGCGGGTATGCGGTTGATTGCGGTGACGAAACAGGAGGTAGAACGTGCTAGACTAACAGCTGTGGATAACATTGTGGAAAACTTATCTGAAGCAAAAGCGCTGTTATCACAATGGATTTAAGGATTGCCGGATAATTTAATCGTTTTAGCATTTGTATTTTTATTTGGATATACGTAATATTACCGAATTGTAAATGGAATTCTGATTATGAACCGAAGAACCGCGATAAAGCAATTTTTCATTGTAGCAGGCGGACTGACGATTTTGTCGTCCTGTCTGAATGATGGTGGTGCATCCATTGTATTGAATAAGCTGAAGATTTCGGCGGAGGATGAGCAGTTTTTGGGCAGTCTCGCCGACGTATTGATTCCCAAATCGGATACACCGGGAGGAAAGGATCTGAATCTGCATCTTTTTGTCATCAAAATGGTGGACGATTGTGAGTCGCCAGAAAATCAGGCTAAATTTGTAGCAGGTTTCAACGCGTTGAAGAAACGGTTAAATTTGGCAAATGGTTCAGAGACTGCGGCCACATTGATGGCGTTAAAAGACCAAACCGACGAGAAGGCTTTTTTTGAAACTTTCAAATCACGTGCAATTCAGGGGTATATGAACTCAGAATATGTGATGAAGAATAAGGTGATCTATAAACTTATTCCGGGTCCGTATAATGGTGAGGTAAAAGTTAAGGCGTAAATAGCACATGGCAAACTTAAATATTGACAGTGAAAAAAACAGGACCTACGATGCTATTGTAATCGGTTCTGGAATTAGCGGGGGATGGTCCGCAAAAGAGTTGTGCGAGAAGGGGTTAAAAACATTGGTGTTGGAACGTGGACGTGATGTTCAGCATATTAAAGATTACCCAACCACCAATATGATGCCCTGGGAGTTTGAGCATCGGAACGAAATGCCTTTCAAAGTAAAGGAAGAAAATCCAGTCGTCAGCAAATGTTATGCATTTCATGAGGATGCAGCCCATTTTTTTGTGAAGGATAAAGAGCACCCGTATATTCAGGAGAAACCATTCGATTGGATCAGGGGATACCAGGTGGGGGGTAAATCGCTGTTATGGGCGAGACAGACACAACGTTGGTCTGATTTTGATTTTGAAGGCCCTGCCAGAGATGGTTTTGCTGTAGATTGGCCGATACGTTACGCCGATTTAGCACCTTGGTACAGTTACGTCGAAAAATTTGCCGGCATTGCTGGAAACCACGACGGACTTCCAGAATTGCCAGATGGTGAGTTTCTGCCGGGATACCCTTTAAATATTGTTGAAAAGTATTTTAAAGAAAGCGTTCAAAAGAGATTTCCGGAACGCAAGGTGATTTCAGCACGCTGTGCACATCTCTCTAAACCCAATCCCATTCACATCGAGCAGGGACGCGTACAGTGTCAAAATCGGGTACTTTGCCAGCGCGGATGCCCTTTTGGTGGATATTTCAGTTCGAATGCCACGACAATCCCTTGGGCCGCAAAGACCGGAAATATGACCTTACGGCCATTTTCTGTAGTTCACTCTATCCTGTATGATGAACAAAAAGGAAAAGCCGTGGGCGTACGTGTGATTGATACCAATACAAAAGAAGAGATTGATTTTTATGCTAAGCTGATTTTTGTCAATGCGGCGGCAATTAATACAAATTTGATCTTATTGAATTCTAAGTCCAACCGCTTTCCAAATGGTTTGGGTAACGATAGTGGCGTTTTAGGCAAATACGTCGCCTTTCATAATTATAGTGCGCGTATCTATGCAGAATATGAAGGACTGTTGGATTTTAAAACCGAAGGGCGGAATCCCGCGGGTGGGGGATATATTCCACGTTTCAGGAACTTGCATAAACAGGAGACCGACTTTTTAAGGGGGTATGCTGCCGGATTCGGAGCTTCGCGCGGTAAACAGTCCGATCGTTCGGGTTTAGGACTTGATCTGAAAAGTAATTTGTTAAATCCCAAATTAGGTGTGTGGCAGGTGGGATCTCACATGATGGGTGAAACCATACCAAAAGAATCGGGGATGGTTTCATTAGACAGTAGTAAAAAAGATGACTGGGGCATTCCGCTATTAAAAATTGCTGTCGATTATGATGAGAACGATGAAAAAATGAAAAATGATTACATCGCTGTCATGACGGAAATGTTTACAGATGCTGGCTTCACAAATATTCGTCCGGATACACACTGGCAGGCTCCAGGTTTGGATATTCATGAAATGGGCGGTGCACGTATGGGACACGATCCGAAGACTTCGGTATTGAACAAATGGAATCAAATGCATGCGGTGAAAAATGTATTTGTCACTGATGGTGCCAGTATGACGTCTACATCAACACAAAATCCTTCATTGACGTATATGGCATTTTCGGCACGGGCTGTCGATTATGCGATCAGCGAAATGAAAAAAGGAAATATCTAAAAGTGCGGTATTGGAGGAAGATTTTTTTTTAAAAATCTTCCTCCAATAAAAATAAAATGTTATCTTTCCAACTGGATAACATGTTACAACCAAGAAACAATAACCAAAAGAAAGACAAAAATTTATAGACAATTAAAAAACCAAAATTGGGAAACCAAAAAATTTTTACAACAAAAGCAAAAGCGATTTAGCTAATTTATTGCGAATTCTGTGAGACAATAATTCCATAGATATTTAGACCTGATGCTATTTATTTTATCGTAAATGAACGCAAAAGGAATCTAATAGGCAATTTTTCAAGCAGTAGATTGCAAAAAAACATCAATTAAGGGAAACTAAATTAAACTAGACGTTCTAAGCTTCATTTTGCTAAAACGTTTTTATAAACCAAATCACTATTAATATGAGCAAAGTTGACGTAAAATCACTTGCGCAGCTTGGGAAAAAATCAAAACTATTTTTCTCATTAGCTGTCATTGCTGGTACTTTCCAACAAGCCAATGCCGCAGTCGCAACTTCATTCAAGTACGAGGGCAAATCCGTCGTGAAAGAGATGAGCCATTTGCAGCAACAAGTTAAAGGGAAAGTATTGGATGCTACCGGAAAGCCAATTTCGGGAGTGAACATCGCCGTTAAAGGTACTTCAAAGGGTACGCAATCCGATGCCTTGGGTAATTTTACACTAGATGCTAAATCGGGGGATGTACTGGTAGTTTCTTCCGTTGGTTACAAAGCCAAAGAAGTCACTGTTTCCGGTACAACAGTTTCCGTGCAATTAGACGATGATCAAAGTCAATTGGACGAAGTTGTCGTTGTAGGGTACGGTACCATGCGTAAATCGGATGTAACGGGGTCTATTGCGATGGTTAAAGGAGCCGACCTGATTAAAGATCAAAGTTTCAGTGCTTTAGATGCCTTGAGAGGCAAAGCTTCGGGGGTAAATATCTTTTCGAATTCAAGCCAACCTGGTGCTAATGCGAATAGAGTTGTTATTCGTGGTGTAGCAACGATCAATTCTTCTTCCAACCCATTATATGTAGTTGATGGAGTCGTGATGGAAGATTTCAATTTGTTGAATCCGAATGATATTGAAAACATAGAGGTTTTAAAAGATGCTTCTTCTGCGGCAATCTACGGTGCGCGCGGAGCAAATGGTGTTATCTTGGTAACCACAAAACGTGGAAACAAAGATGGATCTCGAACGATTAGCTATCAAGGATCGGCGGGTGTTAGCTCGGCTCAGCGATACATGGATTTGCTCAATGCACAGGAATGGGTGGATGCCTTTATGATTGGGTTGGAAAATGAAAATAAGTACCAAGGAAAGTCATGGTCTTTAGATAAAAAGACGTGGTTTAATGATGCAGACTATTTTGATGCAAACGGCAATCCACTGTATGATACCGATTGGCAACGCGAGGCAACCCGTACGGCCATTTCACATAACCACCAATTAAATGTGCAACAAGGTGATGAAAAATCATCTGTTGGTGCATTTTTGAATTATACGGATCAACAGGGAATCATGAACAATACCTGGAATAAGCGGATCAATGCAAAAATGGCTTATGATGCAAAACCGACAACATGGCTCTCTACAGCAATTAATTTAACCGTCAATCACACCTGGGGGCGTTATACGCCGGAAGACGGTGGTGGACAGGAAGCGCGTCGTACCATGATCGAGATGATTCCTTGGTATCCTGTTTATGATAAAAATGGACTCTATACAAATTCTGCATCGTCTACGGTAGCCGAAAAATTAAGTTTTGAAGGAATGGCCAATCCGGTTTCCATTTTGGATTTGCAAAAACGCCTACGCTACAATACACAGATTTTTGGAAATGCGGCATTAACGTTTCATCTGGCCGATGGATTGGATTTGAAAACGCAATTGGGGATTGATCACCATAGAAAAGACTATAAAGGATACTCTTCAAAATTATTAAATAATATTTCCAGACCAAATGGCTGGGCAGAACGTTCGCATACGAATACGCTGTATTGGCAGGAAGAAACCTATCTGACCTATAATAAGCAATTTGATAAACATCGCATCAATGCGATGGCAGGTCTGTCGTGGCAAAAGAAGACCTATGACTACGATAAAATGCGGACGGAAGGATTCCCAGATGATTTCTATGAGTATAATCGAATGAACCTAGGTGTAACGCCAGCTACGCCTGAATCATTCTACAATGATTGGGCGATGAATTCGTATTTCTTGCGGGCAGCATACTCGTATGATAATCGCTACTCTGCAACAGTTACAAGTCGTTATGATGGTTCATCGAAATTTGGCAAGAACAATAAATATGCATTTTTCCCTTCATTAGGTTTGGCTTGGAATGTGTCCAACGAGGAATTTTTAAAGGATAGTCAGACCATTAGCAACTTGAAGCTGCATACAAGTTACGGTTTGACAGGGAACTCTGAAATTGATCCTTATAGATCGTTATCAATCGTAGATGCTGGTACAATTTTATTAAATAATACACGGGCGCCCTGGTCTTATGTCAGCACGATTTCAAATGAAGATTTAAAGTGGGAGAAAACTGCACAGTTTGATGTTGGGGTGGAATTGGGTTTACTTCAAAATCGTCTAAATTTTGATGTTTCTTATTACCGTCGAAAAACAACAGACCTACTGTTGGAGACACCGATACCAAGAGCGACCGGTTTCAAATCCGTCATGAAAAATATCGGCGCCGTACAAAATCAAGGTCTGGATATGATGATTACCGGTACGATTGTGACCAATGAGAATTTTGATTGGAAAGCATCGTTGAACGCCAACTACAACAAGAATAAGGTATTGAAATTGGGGGAGAACAATGCAGATATCTTAAAGAATGATTGGGTCGGTGGTGCAAATAGTGTGATCCGCGTTGGCGAAAACCTCAACAGCTTCTACGGCTATAGAAGGTTAGGTGTCTACACGAAAGCAGATGTTGATGCTGGAAACGCTACGGTGAAGCAAATTGGCCGTGCAAAACGCACAACCGAGAAAGAAATTATCGGTAAAGGTCTACCAGATTGGACCGGTAGCTTAATCAACAACTTGCGTTATAAAAACTTCGACTTTACGTTAGATCTACAATTTGTGAAGGGAGTGGATGTCATGCAACAATTCTTCCATTCAACGTATGATCGTTTTGGTATTACCAATGGTCTAAAAGAAATCCTGACGGATGCGTATAACGGTTCAAATCCGGATACCAAACAACAGGCGATCTACCTGACCAATGGAGGGCATGCTGGTCAGGACACCAATGTGGACGATGCTTGGGTTGCGGATGGTTCTTATGTGCGTGTAAATTTGATACAATTTGGCTATACGTTTAATTCGGACGTACTAAAGCGCATAGGATTATCCAGATTACGTGTTTATGCGAATGCAAATAATCCATTCTTATTCACATCAAAAGATTTTAAAGGTTACGACCCGGAAAGTACTTCTCAGTATGATCCAGAAATGACTTCTCAATTTACTGCACAAGGGAATGGAAAATTTGGACAAAACATGACCTTTTTCTCCTATCCTAGAGCGAAAACATTCTCTTTGGGTGTTAATGTTACATTTTAATGCATAGAATTTAAAAAGATGAAGAATAAATTATTTCTGTTGTTATTGGCCGGACTGGCTCTCACAACATCCTGTAATAAATTTTTGGACGAAAATCCTAGCTCTAACCTGTCATTAATTAGTTATTATGAAAATGAAGGACAGGCCGAAGCAACTGTAAATGCACTTTACCGTCGGGGTTCACCATTACGTTATTCTACAACAGGTTCCTATCTAGGTTCTACGGCTTCCATTAATACCATTTTAACCGGGTATTTTACGAATAGTTATGAAGGGCAAGAGCGTGTCACCTTGTTTGCGCGTGAGTTGACGCGACAACAAAATACGAGCGTAATATCTCCTACAATGAATACGATTTGGGATGGAGCTTACGAAGCCATTAATATCGCTAATGCAGGTGTAAAGTACATCCCGCAGATAAACATGGTCAATGAGACCAAGAAAAATACCTTATTGGCTGAAGCCAAATTTTTTAGAGCCTACAACTACTTTTATCTTGTCAAAACATTTGGAGCAGTGCCCTTGTATACACTCCCGAATGAGACATTGAACGATCCACTTTATCTAGAACGTACCGAGGCGACGAAAATCTATGAATTGATAGAGACAGACCTGAAAAGTGCTGTAGAGGTACTGCCAGCCAAGACGTTCGTAGACAATGGTCATCGTATTACAAAATACGTGGCGGCAATGCTGTTGGCAGATGTTTATTTGCAGCAAAGTAAATTTGCCGATGCGGCTACTATGGCTAAGATTGTGGTTAACTCGCCGCACAAGATGACACAAAATACGGACTTTGCAGAAAATAGTGCCTACAACTTGTTGCGTCGTACGGATAATCTGGATGAGGTTATCTATGCGCAAGAATTTGATGATATTATTGCCAATAGTGGGGCGCGAACAGCCACTGCTTTTAGCTCGTCCGCAGTTTCGGTATTTACTACTTATTCGATATTTGAGCGTGTTTTTGGTCCTACGAAACAGTTTTTGAATGTTTACGATAAAGATGATTTACGGATCAAACCTAACCAGTTCTATCACTGGTCTTATACCAATCCGATTAATGGTAAAAAATGGACTTCAGAAGATGCTGGTATATGGTATTATGTCGATGAGCAAGCTCTGTTAACGACGGGAAGAGGGACAAAGGACTGGAATTTTTACCGTTATCCAGAAGCTTTGTTAACTGCGGCCGAAAGTATCGCTAAAACAACTGGAGTCAGTGCTGAAGCTGCCGGATATTTAGCACAGGTCAAAGCACGTGCGAACACAGCTGGAAAATCCGTTGCTGCTTTCACGGCAGAACTACAAGGATTGTCAGCAGAAAATTTTGTCAAAGAATGCTGGAAAGAACGTCTACGCGAATTACCGCTGGAATACAAAATGTGGGATGATATTGTACGTACAAAGATGTTCCCTGTAATCTCCACAACAGAAGCCGGAAAAGTAGATTTTGTTCCGCTAATCGGTGCGAAAAACGCATCTGGTGCGACATTTAAAGAATCCGATCTCTTATGGCCTATTTCACCTGATGAGATTCAACGCAACAATAAATTGACTCAGAATCCAGGGTATCAATAGATCTTTCAATAGTGGTCATGGCTATCAAAATGGATAGCCATGACTATCTAAACTGATTTATAGGTGAAAATCCCGAATCAGCAAAGTTATTTTAGAACCAGCGCTTTGTCTAATGCTCCTTCACGCAAAAAAATCAGTGACTGTTCAGTGTTGGTCGGGTATCGGAGCCACATAAAAAAAGCCGTTAAGAATTGATCTTAACGGCTTTTTTACGTTATCGCCAATATTATATATCTACGACCACATCCATTTTAAAGTCATCATCTTTTAGATGAACAATCTCAGTTGCTTTTTCGTAGTTAGTTGATTTCTTGGAGAAGAAATCATGTTGTGTTGTCTCGGTATTCAATCCATTCAATACGATTGGATTGACCTGTTTTACTTCGAAGATCGGATCAAATCCAAGATTCATTAACGCTTTGTTGGCATTATAACGAACATATTCTTTCACCTCGGCAGTTAAGCCCACTTCGGTATAGATCTCTTCGGTATATTTCAATTCATTCTCATACAAATTGTAAAGAAGTGCCAAGAAACGTGCTTTGACCTGATCTTGATTTTTTAATTTTTTGAATTGATCTTGGGCGATCAATCCTACGAATACGCCATGTATCGATTCATCAGCGATGATTTTTTTAATGATATCAGCTGATGCGACCATCTCGCCTTGTCCACATAACCATAACGGTAGGAAGAACCCGGAATAGAACAGGAAGGACTCCAATAATACCGAAGAAGCCATCGCCATATAGATTTCTTCTTCTGAAGCATCTTCTTTATCGATCGCACGATAATAACCATCGATTGTTTGCGCTTTGTATTGTAAGTATTTATTTTGCTGAACCCATTCGAAAATATCGTTGATTTCAGCGGTTGTAGAAACTGTCGTGAAAATAGTGGAATACGATTTTGCATGGATAGCTTCCATCATACACATATAGGACAATACTGCTTTATTCTGTAATGTGTCGATATGATCGATGATCTTAGGCATACCCGTATGACTCTGAAGGGTATCCAATAAGGTTAAGCCACCCAATGCTTTTTTATACGCATCTTTCATTTCTGGACTGATACGTTTCCAACTATCAATATCTTTCGATGGAATGTATTCTGTGTCGATCCAGAATTGACGGATATTTTGTTCCCAGAACATTAATACATAATCGTTCTCGGGGGTATTCCAGTTGACGGCTTTATATGTTTTACTCATTTTTAGTTTAAAGTATTAGGCATTTAGTTTACCAAATCGCAAAATTAAGCTGAACAAGAGACACATTCGTCAATCGTTGATTTTCTTGTCCGTGTATAGTAAAGGGATTTTAACCCTAGTTTATGTGCATAGATATAATATCTCGATAAATCTCTCGTCGAATCTTTTGAGTTGGTATGCAAAATAGTGGATACACCCTGATCGATATGACGTTGAATGACTGAAATCAGCTTCAATACTTTGAATTGATCCATATCATATGCCGATTTGAAATAGAAATAATTATCATTTGTCAAATATGGCATTGGATAGTAAGTTGTGCTGTCGCCATATTCACGTACTTCAATGATATCTACAATAGGCATAACCGATGCAGTAGCATTCATGATATAGGAAGTCGACTGATTTGGAGCAATAGCCAAGCGATAAGCATGATAGATGCCATGTTCTTTGATTTGTGCTTTTAACGCCAACCAATCTTCTACCGTTGGAATATGTATACCTTCGAATAACTCCGTTACCTTCGCTGTCTTTGGCATGTAATCGCGGTTGACATAGTTGTTGAAATAGGTGCCATCAGCATAGGCTGATTTTTCAAATCCAACAAATGTTTTACCACGTTCTTTGGCAATTTCCATGGACGCTTCCAATGAATAATAGTTCATCATCATAAAGAACGTATTGGCAAAATCCAATGCTTCGTTCGATTCGTACATGATGAAGCTTTTTGCAAGATAACCGTGTAAGTTCATCGCACCTAGCCCTACGGAATGCAACTCGCGATTTGCTTTTGCAATCGAAGGGACCATATCAATATTGGTTACGTCTGTAACGACAGTTAAAGCACGCATAGCCGTTTTTACGGTTTCTTTGATACGTTTGTTGTCCATTACAGTTGCAATATTCAATGAACCAAGATTACAGGAGATCCCATAACGGATCGTGTCTTGTTTGCCATAGATCTCAATGTCGGATACTTGAGATACCTGCATGATCTCCGTACATAGGTTAGAGAATTTTACCTGACCGATTTCATTCAACGCATGGACACGGTTGGTATTCTCTTTAAAAAATATATACGGGTAACCGGATTCTTTTTGTGTCTGTGCAATCTTAACCAAGAGGTGACGGGCATTGATCTTTTTCTTTTTTACGTTTGGATTCGTGATCAATTCGTCGTACATTTTGTCCATATCCATCTCGTCCAAGAATTGTCCATACTCTTGCATGACGGTATGTGGGTAGATCAAATAGCAAGGCTCATCTTTTTCTGCCAATTCCATGAATTTATCAGGCACGATAATACCGATAGACAAGGATTTGATACGTACTTTTTCATCGACATTGATCTTTTTACAATCCAAAAACTCTTCAATATCGGAGTGAAAAATATTGAGATATACGGCACCTGCACCCGGACGCTGTCCCAATTGATTGGCATAGGAGAATGTATCTTCCATGATTTTCATAATAGGAAGTACACCGCCCGCACGACCTTCAACACCTTTAATTGCCTCGCCACGAGCACGGATTTTCGAAATATTGAAGGATACGCCACCACCGATAGAAGATAACTTCATAGCAGAATCAACAGCGTAACCAATACCATTTAAGTTGTCACCGATTTCATCAAGGAAACAAGATACCAATTCTCCCGAGCGTTTCTTTCCTGCATTTAAGAATGTAGGTGTCGCTGGTTGGTATTCTTGATTGATCATGATTTCGGCGTATTCAATTGCTTTTTTTACACCTTCTTCTCTTGCCAAGAATAGGGAAACAGCAACAACGCGGTCTTCATAGCGCTCTAGGAATTTCTCACCAGAATCGTCACGCAAAGCGTAGCTCTGGAAGAATTTGAAGGCCGCCATAAAAGATTCAAAACGGAATTTTTTAGCGTATACATAGTTGAATACTTCTTCCATCTCTTCAAATGTAAACCATTGGTAAAAGTCAATATAATAGTTATTCTCTACCAAATAGTCTATTTTTTCTTTCAATGTATAAAAGAACACCGTGTTCTTATTTACATATTCTAAGAAATAGGCACGAACTGCTTCCTTATCTTTATGTAAGCTGAATTCGTCATCATGCTTAATCATGATTTCATTATTAAGCAATATCCAGTTTTTTGCTACTTCGTTTGCTACCATCGCAAAAGTTCTTTAAGATGTCAATAAATTGATTAATGTCTTCCATTGTTCCGGACAGTTCAAATTTGAATGCCAGTGGAATGTCGAAATCTTGTGAAATGCGATCAGCTGCTAAGCCATAATTCGGACCCCAATTGCGATTACCGCTGGAAGTAACAGAATAGATGTTTTTAGCTTCGCGTTTCATGAATTCTACTGTATTTTCGGGTACCTGCCCAAAATTTGTGGTGAAAGTGACCAAATGGCCAGGTTCTTTTACCCTCAAATCGGGGGTTATTTTATGGATTTGCCAGCCTGTTATTTGAGCGACCTTATCCATAAAACGCTGTACGTTGCCCGTTTTGGAATCATAATAAATGTGTATCATGTTGTTGTTTGGTTTAAATGATACGCTGAATTTATTAAAGTGCAATGGCAGCCAATTCTTCTGGTTTAAAGCCAATGATACGGTGTTGAATCTCTTCATTTTCCAACACAATTACAGTAGGAACTGTGCGGATTTTGAATCTTGCGGCCAAGTCTGGTTCATCAAAAGGATTAACCGTTTCATATTGGATACCTTTTTGATCCAAATAAGCCGATACTTGTGCACAAGGGGCACAATCGTTTTTCTCAAATTTGATAATTCTTGCCATGTTACTTGTTTATTTTTTTTATTCCAATCTTTATAGAAAAACTCGGAACGAAGTTAATTGTATCAATTTTAATAGGGGAGCCCGATCCTAAGGTTAGGCCGGGCATTGAAAACAGACAATTACCAAATAGAACGGTCTGTTTCCGATACGTAAAAAACTTCATTGAGTTGCTAATTCTTTTATTAGCTTAACAAATATCCTACATTTTCCTGCTATGCGGTAGGTTGACTTTTCCACATTTTGGGTAAAAGTTTAACAGAGCATGCGTTTGTAGAAGATTGTTGTGGTTAAGTTATTGATTTTGTTAGCGTTAAGAATGTGGATAACTTTAAATTGGTAATTTTTACCGCTATTTTACAAATGTTTTAAGTTTAATTTGAGTGTCATAAAAAAGCTACAAATCTTGCTTCTTAATGAAAGTTTTATTATTTTATTTTGCCTTAATTTGAAAAATAAATTTATGAAGAAACTATTCTATGGTCTCTTGCTGTTAACTTCACTACAAACGCAAGCGCAGGAAAACATTACCTTTCAAAAACCTTCTACTGAAATTCTGGCGTTAGCGGATTATGTACGCCCTCCTCAGCTGAAAATTTCAGGCGATAAAAATTGGATGCTTTTTACATTCCGCCCGACTTATAAAAGTCTAGCTGAATTGGGGCAGGAAGAAATGAAACTGGCGGGATTAAGGATTAATCCGAAAACATATATGGAGAGCTCAACGCTCTTTTACGATAAGATAGCCTTAAAAAAAATCGATCAAAATGTTGAATATACTGACTTTTCCGGGATGCCAGAAAAGGCTGCACTATCCAATTTTATGTTTTCTCCGGACAATAAATGCTTGGCATTCAGCAATAGCAATGATAGTGGTACAGCTTTATTTGTCGTTGATCTCGCTACGCGGAACGTCAAACAGTTAACCAATTACAATTTGAATGGAACAATGACGGCACCTTTTCAATGGTTGAAAAATTCGTCAGGTTTAATGATCACCAGTCTGCCGCAGGATAGGCCTGCACTATTGGATCCTTCCAAAGATTTGCCGAAAGGGCCGGTTGTTTCCACAAGCGATGGAAAGGTTTCTCAGTTGAGAACGTATCAGGACTTGCTGAAGAACCCGTTGGACGAGGCAAACTTTGAAACATTGGCGCAGTCGAATCTGCAAATTGTGGATCTTAACGGCAAAATTTCCTCTTTTAAAGACAGAGCCATTTATACAGGGATCAGCTTTTCCCCGAATGGCGAATATGTGATGGTATCAACGATCGCGAAGCCCTATTCGTATGTGGTTCCGCTTTCGTATTTTCCACAGAAGGTACATATCTATGATCGGTCAGGTAAGGAAATCGCACTTGTAAATGAGGTGCCTTTAACGGAAGTTATGGCAAAGGGCTTTTCATCTACACGCGCTGGAAAACGGGCCTGGCATTGGCGGAGCGACCAACCTGCTACGTTAGCTTATATTGAAGCCCTTGACGGCGGGGATGCGAATAATAAAACGGAGTTTCGGGATGCCTTATATACCTTGCCATACCCTTTTAAAGGGGCGGGAAAGCTTATTTTTAAAACCAAAGACCGTTATGCAGGTGTAGTATGGGGCAATGAGAAGTATGCTTTGGTTCATTCGCAATGGTATGATACTAGAAATAAAAAAACTTTTGTGGTTAATCCTTCCACGGGAGAATCCAAACTGTTGCACGATCGGAACAGTCAAGACGTGTATAATGATCCTGGCGACGTGTATACGGAAAGAAATAGCTTAGGCACTTACGCTATGTATATAGATAAGGATAAGGTCTTATTTGTGGGCAAGGGGTTTACTAAAGATGGCGAGTTTCCCTTTGTGGATGAACTCAATTTACACTCTTTAAAGAAAAAGCGAATTTACACTGCAGCAGCATCCGCACTACAAGAACGTATCAGCCAAATAGTAAATCCCAAAACAGGTGACTTATTAATTTCGCTTCAATCAGCATCGATCTACCCCAATTATTCCATGAAAAATATGAAATCAGGGAAACAGACGACACTAACAGCTCTTGAAAACCCGTTCAAATCCTTGGAAAAAGTTCATAAAGAGATTTTGAATTACAAACGTAACGATGGGGTAGAGCTTTCGGGAACGCTTTATCTGCCTGCCGGTTATGATTTTAATAAAAAGGAAAAATTGCCATTGCTCATGTGGGCTTACCCAAGGGAATACAAGGATAAGCATACCGCTGGACAGAGCACGGCCAACCCTAAGGAGTTTACATTCCCAAGTTATGGTTCTTTTATCTATTGGGTATCCAAAGGGTATGCTGTATTGGATAATGCTGCCTTTCCAATTGTTGGAGAAGGGACAAAAGAACCGAATGATACTTTTATTGAGCAACTTGTGGCCAATGCTGAGGCAGCAATCGATGCGGTAGACCGGCTGGGCTATATCGATCGAAAAAAAGTTGCGGTAGGCGGGCATTCCTATGGTGCATTTATGACAGCGCATTTGTTGTCCAATTCTAAATTGTTTGCAGTGGGAATAGCACGTTCTGGAGCATATAATCGAACCTTAACGCCATTCGGTTTTCAAAGTGAGCAGCGAAACTTCTGGGATGATCCCGCATTGTATATGACCATGTCTCCTTTTGTAAGTGCCGATCGGATGAAAACGCCACTGTTATTGATTCACGGTGGAGCAGATAATAATCCCGGGACGTTTACTTTGCAGACAGAGCGCTATTTCCAGGCGCTGAAAAATTTGGGAGCTCCTGTGCGCATGGTGATTTTGCCGCGTGAAGCGCATGGATATGTTGCCAAAGAAAATATCTTCCATCTATTGTGGGAGCAGGATCAATTTTTGCAAAAATACTTAAAAAATTAACTGTCTGGCCGAAACTATTGTGATCCGGACAAGACGCTATTTTAAGAAAAAAGGGACTACTGTCAGTCCCTTTTTCTGTGCAATAAATTTTGCTTGACTATCAAGCATCGTACCTATTTGCTCGCTTTGACCGTAAAGGGTACGACATATGCTCCCCACTCCAAGGAGACTGTTCCCTGTGGACTTGCATTAATCTTAAATTGTTCCTGTGAGGTACTTGCTGTTGCATTACTGACGGAAATGCTTAAGGCGTCTTCTTTGGAATCATATTTCGTTCCCCACTGATTCCAAACTTTATTGAACATGAGCGTTGTTTCATGTTCGCCCGGGATACTGTAAAGACTATATTTTCCAGCGGCCAATTTCTTGCCTTCAACCAATACATCTTTATCGAATTCGATCGTGGTGGCTTCATTTGCTCCGGTTCGCCATACTTTACCGATAGGGGCAACATCAACACCCAATTGACGGCCTTTCAATGATGGACGGCTGTAATTGATGTCGATTGTGATACCATCGACCGTAGTCACCTTGGTGTTGTCAGGAGGACTTGGTCGTTTACTTTTGTCTGTCTGCGCAAAGGTAAGCTGACCTATTAAGGTCAGAATTGCTAAAATCACTACTCTCATATGTGCTTATTTTTTTGATTAAACAATTAAATATAAGATTTTTATGTGATGAAAATTTTCCGTTTTATTAGAACTTTACGAAATCATGACCGGTCGGTCTTAGGCGCTATGAGTTGTATCCTGGAAATAGATAAAAATAAAAAGCCAGCGTTTTAAGCGCTGGCTTTTTATTTTTATACCAAATACTCGAATAATGTTTGGTCTTTGTTGATCTCAATGACATCAAACTTATATTCTTTCATGCGTTCAATCAATGTTGTATAATCTTCGGGTTTGTTGAGCTCGATGCCGACTAGCGCGGGCCCCCTTTCTCGCTCAGTCTTTTTGATAAACTCAAATCGTGTAATATCATCTTTAGGTCCCAATACTTCGGATACGAAAAGTTTCAATGCGCCAGGCCTTTGCGGGAAACGAACGATGAAATAATGTTTGTAACCTTCGTAAAGTAAAGACAGTTCTTTGATTTCACTCATACGGTCAATATCATTATTTCCACCGGATATGATACAGACGACTTTCTTTCCTTTAATTTCATCTTTGTGGAACTCGAGCGCTGCTACGGAAAGTGCTCCTGCAGGTTCGACGACAATTGCATCCTTATTATATAGTTCTAAGATACAGGTACAGATTTTTCCTTCAGGAATAGAACGCGTATCATCCAGCAGTTGTTTGGCGATTTCGAATGTTGTGGCACCGATTTTTTTAACAGCGGCCCCATCAACGAATTTGTTAATATGTTCAAGTTCAATCGGTGCGCCATGTGTCAGGGCAGCTTGCATGGAAGGGGCACCTTCGGGTTCTACACCATAACATTTGATTGCTTTGTTTTTATTTTTAAGGTAATAGCTAGCGCCTGCAGCCAGACCGCCACCACCAATAGGAATAAACATAGCGTCCATATCGGGTAGATCCTGCAAGGCTTCAACAGCAACGGTGCCCTGACCTTCTACAATTTTGAGGTCATCAAAAGGAGGGATAAAAGTCATGCCGTACTCTGCTGTATAAGCTAGCGCAGCCTTTTGGCAGTCGTCAAAGGTGTCGCCGGTTAAGATGATTTCTACATTGCCATTACCCCACATTTCGGTTTGCGAAATTTTCTGGCGTGGTGTCGGACCGGGCATAAATATCACCCCTTTGATATCGAGTTTATTACAGGAGAAAGCGACGCCTTGTGCATGATTACCTGCGCTTGCGCATACAACACCAAGCTGCCGCTCTTCTTCTGTAAGTGAAATAATCTTATTATAGGCTCCTCGTAGCTTGTACGAACGTACGACCTGTAGGTCTTCTCGTTTGAGGTAAACTTCGGCGCCATATTTTTCGGATAAATGCCTGTTATACTGTAAGGGGGTGCGATTGACCACAGACTTGATGCGTTCAAGCGTGGCCTCGGAGTCGATATTTAAGGTTGAAAGATTCATTGTTAGAGGATTGCCCAGTTAAGGTAGGTAAGAAAATGCAGATACCCGCTATTATACTAAAGATTCTACCGCTACTGTGTGTTTTAATATAGTTGATTTTTTTTGAAGAAAAAAGGCTGCATGAGCAGCCTTCCTTTTCTAGATTTTTTCTTGGACGAGGCTTTTCAGGTCATCATCACAAATATTTTTCTTTTCGTCGGCCAGAACCAAAAAGCGTTGATAGCAATCTGCTAGATCGTCTTTTTCAAGGTGAAATCCTAAGCGCTCTAAATGGTGTTTAAGTGCATGTCTTCCAGAACGGGCCGTTAAAATGATATCAGCTTCCAACAAACCAACATCTTCTGGTCTGATAATCTCATAGTTTTCGCGATGCTTTAAGAATCCATCCTGGTGGATGCCTGAGCTATGTGCAAAGGCATTGCGACCTACAATAGCTTTATTTGGCTGCACAGGCATGTTCATCATTTCACTTACCTTGCGGGATAAGTAGGTAAACATGCGGCTATCAATATTCGATGTTAAACTTCCAAATGCTTGCTTGTGTACCTTAAGGATCATGGCCACTTCTTCCAGCGACGTGTTACCAGCACGCTCACCGATACCGTTTATTGTACATTCTACCTGACGGGCACCATTTTGTATCGCAGCGACGGAATTTGCCGTTGCAAGTCCCAAGTCATTATGGCAATGAGCGGAAATGATCGCTTGATCAATATTGCGTACATGTTCTTTCAGATACTTGATTTTTGATCCATATTGGTCCGGTAAACAATAACCGTTTGTATCAGGAATATTAACGACAGTAGCTCCGGCAGCAATGACCGATTCCACCATTTTAGCTAGAAATTCTAAGTCTGCGCGACCAGCATCTTCTGCATAAAACTCGACATCCTCAACATAGGATTTAGCATGTTTTACAGCGGAAACAGCTCGTTCTAAAATTTCTTCTCGTGTGCTATTGAATTTATATTTGATATGCATGTCCGAAGAGCCTATACCCGTATGGATGCGCGGGCGTTTGGCGTATTTTAATGCTTCGGCAGCGACATCAATATCGTTTTTATTGGCACGGGTCAATGCACATATAATGACATCGTTCACGGCTTTAGACAATTCTACCACCGATTGAAAATCACCAGGGCTAGACACTGGGAAACCAGCTTCGATAATATCAACGCCAAGTTTTTCTAAGTCCTTTGCGATCTCAATTTTCTCTCGAGTAGTTAATTGGCATCCGGGTACCTGTTCGCCATCACGCAATGTGGTGTCGAAGATGTAAAGATGATTAGGATCGTGTAACATAATTTCTTAATTCAAAAGATTTATAAACTAAATATGTAAGAAGCAATGCATTTAAAGTGCCCGAGCAAAGGCTTGCGGCATCTGATTCCCAATACTCACTACTTCATTACTCATATCTCAATACTATTTAATAAACTCCAATACTTTTTGCCCCATTTCTTGGGTGCCTAAAATTTTTGAAGCTTCTGTGCTACTGTTTGCAATGTCACCGGTTCTCCAACCAGCTTTTAATGTTTCAGCTACAGCATGGGTAACCGTTTTAGCTTCTTCCTGTAGGCCAAAGCTAATATCAAGCATCAAGGCTGCAGATAATATTGACGCAAGTGGATTTGCTTTATTTTGACCAGCGATATCATGCGCAGAGCCATGTATAGGTTCGAAGAAGCCTGTGCCATCGCCTACGGAAGCGGAAGCCAACATACCCATGGATCCTGCAATTTGCGAAGCCTCGTCTGTTAGGATATCACCAAAAAGATTGGCGGTTAAAACAACATCAAACTTCTTTGGATTTTTAACCAATTGCATGGCGGCATTATCAATAAACATGTGCTCTGTTTCAACATCTGGATATTCTTTTGCGATTTCTTGTACAACTTCTCTCCAAAGACGTGAAGTTTCCAAAACATTAGCTTTATCAACAGAGCATAATCTTTTATTACGTGTGCGCGCTGCCTCGTAAGCTTTACGTGCGATACGCTCAACTTCGTAACGGTGGTAATTCATCAAATCTGACGCAAAGGTGTTGTCCTCATTGCGATTTTTCTCGCCAAAATATACATCGCCTGTTAATTCACGAAAGAAAAGGATATCTGTCCCTTGAAGAATTTCTGGCTTTAAGCTTGAAGCATCCAACAATTCATCAAATAATAATATCGGGCGAAGATTAGCATAAAGACCCAGCTCTTTACGTATCTTTAGTAAACCCTGTTCAGGTCTAACTTTAGCAGATGGGTCATTATCATACTTGATATGGCCAATGGCACCGAAAAGGATCGCATCAGAAGCTTTTGCTTTCGCTAATGTCTCGTCAGGTAGCGGATTGCCAGTAGCTTCAATCGCCGTATGGCCCATGATGGCTTCATCGAAGCTAAATTCATGACCATAATTTTCACCGATTTTTTCTAGAACTTTTTTACCCCAAGTGGTTACTTCTTGGCCGATGCCATCTCCAGGTATGATTAAAATATTTTTTTTCATTGTTTTATAACTATTGAGCTGTTAGTCTCTAAATGCTAACCGCTAACATCTATTTTCTATTCTAACTGGTCGTTTTCCACATTTCTTATGTGGAAAAAGCCTCTTTTTTGTGGATAACTCTGGTTATCGCTTTCACTTCTCCCTTTTCCAACACCATTTTCTTATCAATGCAAGTTGGTAGCTGAGCGTGGAAATGCCCTACATAGATGAGGGTTTGGCCGCTTTTACTCAGATCATCGATGACGTCGTTGAAATACTGTGTCTGCTCTTTGTCCAGCCCCTGACATGGTTCGTCCAAAATCAACAATTCAGGATGTTTCACGATCGTGCGGGCCAGTAGAACCAAACGTTGTTGGCCTAGGGGTAATGATCCCAATGTTTTATGTTTAACCTCTTTGAGGTCAAAAAAATGAAGAATTTGCTCCAGCTTCTGCTGTTGTTCAAATCCTAATCGTTGATAGAGGCTCATGGAATTAAAGAATCCCGAAGCGATGGTCTGTCCAACGTTGGCATTCATATCGTAGTACCAATGTAATTCTGGCGATATGATCCCCAAATGTTCTTTGATGTCCCAGATACTTTCTCCAGATCCTCTTTTTTTACCGAAAAGATAGATGTCATTGGCATAGGCCTGGGGATGATCTCCATTGATTAAACTAAGCAAAGTTGATTTTCCAGAGCCATTATGACCTTGCAGTAGCCACTTTTCACCAGCTTTTACCTCCCAGTCTATGTTTTTTAGAACTTGTTTTTCTCCATAAGAGATATTAATCTTGTTCATCTTTACCATGATCTGAGAAGAAACTTCTGGGGCTCGTTGCAGAAAATAAGGCAGTGCCTTTCTCGTTCGGCGTAACCCTCTGGATAGCTCTTCGCTACGTTGGCGAATAACGATCTTGCCCTCCTGAATTTCTGCGAAGCGATTGATGCAGCTGGGGTATTCCTCATCATTACTAATAAGCAACAACGACACACCTTTATTTGCCAACTGATCAAAAATGTGATTGAGGTCTTGCCGAGACTGTACGTCTAAACCTGTATAAGGTTGATCAATGATAAGTACCTCAGGCTGGAGCCATAGCGCCTTGATCAATTGTAGTCTTTTATGCTCCCCACTGGAGAGTTCGATCAACTGTTGATCTTTGAAATTTTCAAAACCAAAAATTGTCAGATAGTTGCGTACGTCGTCAAAAGAGAGTTGTTCCTCCTGTGCAAAATGTTTCAACTCTGCAAAAACAGTTAACGTATCGTTTTTCGCGAATTTGTTGTAGCGCTGTTGATAATAAAAGTTGCGGTCGCCTTCCAGATTGGTAAACTGAAACCAATTGGAAACATAGTGAATTTTTGAAGAAAGGGTATTGTTGGAGCCGAGGTTGAATTCGATTTTTCCTTCATATTTTATTTGACCGGCAATTGCTTTTGCAAGCGTCGTTTTTCCGGTACCACTCGGTCCTCCTAAGATCCATTGTTCACCCTTAAAAATTTGCCAATTTAAATCTTGCAATACGATATCTCTACCGTACTGAACAGTTAAATTGGCAATATGGACGACAGGATCTACCATTGTCTGTTTACTTCAAATGCTTTGATTAAATCTTTTTGGTTAAGGATAAAATCGATATCATCATATCCATTAATCAAGCATGATTTTTTGTATGGATTGATTTCAAATTCAAACTGATCGCCTGTTTCTTTCAACATAACTGTTTGTTTTTCCAGGTCGACGATAATTTCTGTATTAGGATTTTGATGTACTAATTCGAATATTTTCCCTAAAAACTCTTCTGGAACTTGAATGGGCAAAACCCCATTATTCAGCGCATTTCCTTTGAAGATATCTGCAAAGAATGAACTGATAACAACGTCAAAACCATAGTCTTGAATAGCCCAGGCAGCGTGTTCGCGACTAGAGCCACAGCCAAAGTTTTTCCCCGCAACCAATATTTTTCCCGAATAGGTCGGGTTGTTCAATACGAAATCCGTTTTGGGCTGATTGTCTGATTCATAGCGCCAATCACGGAATAAATTATCTCCAAATCCTTCGCGCGTTGTCGCTTTTAGAAAACGCGCTGGAATGATCTGATCGGTATCAATATTTTCAATAGGTAGTGGAACTACCCGTGAAGTTAAAGTTTCAAATTTTTTCATTTTTTCAAAGTCAAAATAAAAAACGGAGCTGAGTCTATTAGCCCTCCGTTTTTTATCTGTTTTATTTTTTGTCGAACGCTAATTGTTCAAAACCTTTTCTCTTTGCTTTTCATACTCCTCTTTGGTAATGAGCTTGTCATCGTACATCTTTTTTAGCTCTTGTAATTTAGCTGACAATGATGTGTCTGTTGACTCTTTTTTTGCTCCGCTACCTAGAGGTATCAATTCATACGTATGTTGCTCTTTATATTTCATGGTCCATAGAAATGGAACGAGTACAAATATCCCCCCGATGATAGCACCGACGTCAGCTTTTTCATTTCTAGAAAAACTGGTAATAAAAGGCTCATAACCTTCTTTTTCTATTTTCAAGTCAGTTGTGCTGCCAACGATTTTGGTGTCTTTATAAGAATACGGTGTTGTACCCGCATACTCTCCTTGAATATAAACTTTTGCCCCAACTGGATTTGATTGAATCAATGTTTTGCTCGCACAACTGGTAAAAAGTGTAGCCCCCGCTAAGATGATAGATGTGATTTTAGTAGTACTTTTCATTTTTGGATTAATATATTTTACGCTTTATTTTTTTTAGATCAACTCTCTCACATCTGTTACTTTACCTGTTACAGCCGCAGCGGCTGCTGTTAAAGGAGATACCAGCATGGTACGTGCATTAGGCCCTTGACGTCCTTCGAAGTTTCTATTTGAAGTCGAAACGCAATATTTGCCAGCAGGGATTTTATCTTCGTTCATCCCTAGACATGCCGAGCATCCTGGTTCGCGTAGCTGGAATCCCGCTGCCTCAAATATTCTATCCAAGCCTTCTTCTTTGGCTTGTTTTTCTACTTGTTTTGAGCCTGGTACAATCCATACTTCAACGTCCTGTGCTTTCTGCTTACCCTGTACGAATGAAGCAACTTCACGTAAGTCTTCGATACGGGAATTGGTACAACTTCCGATGAAGACGTAATCAACACGGTTGCCTAATACTGTTGAATCGTCTTTAAAGCCCATGTAGTCTAATGCTTTTTGATACGATGGTCTTTCTGATTCTGGCTGAGCAGTAGTTGCTGGAATATGTTCTGCAATTCCCATTCCCATCCCGGGGTTGGTACCGTAGGTAATCATGGGAGCGATGTCTTCCGCATCAAAAGTCAATACTTTATCGAAGATGGCATCTTCGTCGGAATATAATGTTTTCCAGTAGGCTAGCGCTTTATCCCATTCTTCTCCTTTCGGCGCAAATTCACGACCTTCCACATAATCAAATGTAATCTGATCAGGTGCAATTAACCCTCCGCGAGCCCCCATTTCAATGCTCATGTTACAGATGGTCATACGTGCCTCCATACTTAACGAACGGATCGCTGAACCAGCATATTCGATAAAGTAACCCGTACCGCCGGCAGCTGAAATTTTGGAGATGATATACAAGATGATATCTTTGGCTCCAACGCCTTTTTGAAGGGTACCATTAACTTCAATTTTCATTGTTTTGGGCTTCGACTGCAATAGACATTGGGTAGCGAAGACTTGTTCTACTTGAGAGGTTCCTATACCAAAAGCAATAGCTCCAAAAGCACCGTGAGTGGAGGTATGGCTATCGCCACACACCATTGTTTTACCCGGTAAGGTAATACCCAGCTCTGGACCGATAACGTGTACGATACCTTGGTAGGGATGTCCCAAACCGTATAATTCAATACCAAATTCAGCACAATTTTTGGTGAGCATATCAACCTGATAACGCGATAGTTCTTCTTTGATTGGTAAATGCTGATTAAGTGTCGGTACATTATGGTCGGCAGTAGCTACCGTTTGTTTTGGGCGAAAAACTGGGATTCCTCTTTTACGTAGGCCATCAAAAGCTTGAGGTGAAGTAACTTCATGAATTAAATGGGTATCGATATAAATAATATCTGGGAACCCTTCTTCACGCTTAACCACGTGAGCATCCCAAATCTTTTCTACTAAAGTTTTTGACATTTTTTATTCTCTCTTATGTTATTTTTATATTAGCCAAGGTGATATTGTAAATGTCTCAATATCACCTTGGTTTCAATATACTAAATTACGAAATTTTCATGATTTTGAAGCATGTATAATTCCGTATAAACTTTAAACAGTTTTGATCGCTTTCATTGCGGTCATTGCTTTACGCAATTTGCGTCCAACAATTTCCACGGGGTGGTCGCGTAAAATTTCATTGATAACAACCAATTGAGCATTGTCAACTGAACCATCTCGGCCTTCGTTAAAGTTTTTACCGACTAAATCAGTATCTACAGTTTTCATAAAGTCTGCCAACAACGGTTTACAAGCCTGATCGAATAGGTAACAACCGTATTCAGCTGTATCAGAGATGACGCGGTTCATTTCGAACAATTTCTTACGGGCGATTGTATTGGCGATTAATGGTGTTTCGTGCAATGATTCATAGTATGCTGATTCAGGTTTTATACCCGCTTCAACCATCGTTTCGAACGCCAATTCAACACCGGCACGGATGAAAGCAACCATCAATGTGTAGTTGTCGAAATACTCCTGTTCGTTGATCTTAACATCACCAGCAGGTGTTTTTTCGAATGCCGTTTCACCTGTTTCAGCGCGCCATTTCAATAAGTTTGCATCACCATTAGCCCAATCTTCCATCATGGTCTTGCTAAAGTGTCCTGACATGATATCGTCTTGATGTTTTTGAAACAATGGACGCATAATATCTTTCAATTCCTCAGAGATTTCAAAAGCTTTCACCTTTGCTGGGTTGCTTAGACGATCCATCATGCCGCTTACACCACCGTGCTTTAGGGCTTCTGTGATCACTTCTACGCCATATTGTACCAATTTAGAGGCGTAGCCTGCTTCAATTCCTTTTTCGATCATTTTATCGAAAGATAAGATCGAACCTGTTTGCAACAATCCGCAAAGAATCGTTTGCTCACCCATCAAATCTGATTTTACTTCAGCTACGAATGAAGATTTCAATACACCTGCTTTGTGACCACCTGTTCCTACACAATATGCTTTTGCTTCAGCCCAGCCTTTTCCTTGTGGGTCATTCTCCGGGTGAACAGCGATTAAGGTAGGTACACCAAAGCCACGAAGGTACTCTGCGCGAACCTCAGAACCTGGACATTTTGGCGCAACCATGATGACAGTAATATCTTTACGGATCTGCATGCCTTCTTCCACAATGTTGAAACCGTGTGAATACGATAATGTAGCGCCTTCTTTCATCAAAGGCATTACGGCGTTGATAACTGAAGTGTGTTGTTTATCTGGAGTCAAGTTGATGACTAAATCTGCAGTGGGAATCAATTCTTCGTAAGTTCCTACATTAAAATTGTTGTCCGTAGCATTTTTCCAAGAATCTCTTTTTTGTTCAATAGCTTCCTTACGTAAAGCATAAGAAACGTCCAATCCGCTATCTCTTAAGTTTAAACCTTGGTTCAAGCCTTGTGCGCCACATCCTACGATTACGATTTTTTTACCTTTTAAAGCATTTACGCCATCCGTGAATTCGGTGTTGTCCATGAATTCAGCGTGACTTAATTGTTCTAACTGCTCTCTAAGCGGTAAAGTGTTGAAATAATTTGCCATTGTTTTACTTTCTTTCTGTTATGGGTTGTTGATTATTTGTTTTAATTATTGTACTAATCTGCGTTGTGCCATTGCATAGCCGAAATGAACATTGTCATGTCCAGATGTCAGGGCAATAACTTCTTCAATGGTGTCCATTGGATAACCATAGGTTGCTGTTGAAAAGGAAGTGATTTCTCCAAAGACACCATTGTCATAATCGGCGGCAATTTGCTCAATACTACGGATGGCGATTTCTTTTAATTCATCGATCTCCGCTTGTTCAACAAAGCGGGTTGGTTTGGTATCTTTTTTATAATCTTCGTTATATTTTACCCAAGCCGTATCGGCTTTAATTCCTGTACGCACATAGATCAAGGTCTGGGTACTGACAACGATATGCGCAAAATTCCAGATGATATTGTTGTTAAATCCTACAGGAATTTTGTTAAGCTGTTCTATAGAAAGGCCTTCAATTAATTCAATGAATTTTTGACGTGACTTTAAGATAAATTTAAATGTTTCTTGCATGATATTTTTAATGCTTACATTGTAAATACATCATCTCTTTTGTCGAGATATTCGTTTTCTACAATTTCTTCAGAAGGCTCTCGGGCTTCAAACTGAACCAATTTGGAGTGGAAGCCAGCACTATCCTTGATGATGGCAATACGAGCTCCACGTACAAATTCGATCAAGCCATATTTTGTCAGCTCTTCGGTTAACTTATCAATCTCTTCGCGGTGACCGGCCGTTTCAAATACAATATAATCGTTGCGGATCACAACGACATTCGCACCGTATTGGCGTAACAACCGCTCGACGTAAACTTTTTCATTCACAACATCCGCAGGCACTTTATATAATGCCTGTTCTTGCCAGATCACTTCATCATTGGTGTTGTAATAGGCTTTGAGGATGTCAATTTGTTTTTCCAGCTGACGGCAAAGCTTACGCAGAACATCCTCCGCTTCTGTGATCACAATGGTAAAACGATGTATCCCTTCCACTTCAGAAGGGGAAGTGTTCAAACTTTCGATATTGATTTTTCTTCTCGAAAAAATCGTTGAAATCCGACCGATAAGACCGATAGAATTCTCTGTATATAGGGTGATGGTATATTCTTGTTTTTCCATGTTAAATTCTACTTTAAGCGTATCTCAGATACCGATGTTCCTTGCGCAACCATTGGGAATACATTATTTTCCTTACCGACCATCACTTCCAATAGATAAGCTCCGTCATGATCAATCATTGTTTTCAGGGCATTACGAAGATCTTTTCTTTCCGAAATCTTCTGACCGTCGATGTAATAGCCTTTCGCTACAGCAACAAAATCAGGACTCGTGATATTCACGAATGAATAGCGCCTGTCGTGGAATAATTGCTGCCATTGACGCACCATGCCCAGGAATTCATTGTTGAGAATCATAATTTTGACTTTTGCACCAAATTGCATGATCGTTCCCAACTCTTGGATGGTCATCTGTATACCACCGTCGCCGATGATGGCCACAACGGTTTTTTCTGGAGCGCCATACCAAGCACCGATAGCTGCTGGAAGTCCAAAACCCATGGTTCCCAAACCTCCTGAGGTTACATTTGATTTGCTGTTATTAAATTTAGCATAGCGACAAGTTACCATTTGATGTTGACCAACATCGGTTGTGATGATTGCATCACCTCCCGTCAATTCATTCAACACATTGATTACTTCACCCATCGTCATAATATCTGTTTGCGGATGAAGTTCATCCTGGATAACTTCCTTGATTTCTTCTTTTTCAAGTTCGCGGAATTGCGCTAACCAAGCAGAATGGTCTGTTGCATTTATCAATTCCGTCAGCATCGGGAGTGATTCTTTACAGTCGCCCCATACAGGTACGGTTGTCTGTACATTTTTGTCAATCTCGGCGGGGTCTATATCCAAATGGATTACTTTTGCCTGTTTGGCGTATTTATCCAAACGACCCGTTACGCGGTCGTCGAATCGCATACCGATAGCAATCAACACATCGCATTCATTGGTCATTACGTTTGGCGCATAGTTACCATGCATACCAAGCATGCCGACATGAAGTTTATGGTCTGTTGGTAGGGCACTCAAACCCATAACAGTGCTCGCAGATGGGATACCGGCCTTTTCGATAAATGTTTTAAATTCCTCCTCGGCTTTTCCTAAAATAATTCCTTGTCCCCAAAGAACAAATGGTTTCTTGGCATTGTTGATTAGGGCTGCCGCTTGTTCGACATATTCTTTTCGTACTTGTGGTGCAGGTCGGTAGCTGCGTACATGGTTGCACTTTTCGTAACCATAATAATCAAACAATTGCAATTGCGCGTTTTTCGTGATATCGATCAGTACCGGCCCGGGACGGCCAGTGCTGGCAATGTAAAATGCTTTTGCAAGTGCAGCTGGAATTTCAGTGGCGTCGGTAACTTGATAGTTCCACTTTGTAACCGGTGCCGTGATATTGATGACATCAGTTTCCTGAAATGCATCAGTTCCTAATAGTGAAGCGAAGACCTGACCTGTGACACAGACGATCGGGTTACTGTCAATCATGGCGTCAGCCAATCCAGTAACTAAGTTTGTTGCTCCAGGACCACTTGTCGCAAAGACGACACCGGTACGACCTGAAGATCTTGCATAACCTTGCGCCGCGTGGATTCCACCTTGTTCATGGCGCACTAAAATATGCTTCAGACGATCCGTATAATCATAAAGGGCATCATAGATGGGCATAATTGCGCCTCCAGGATAACCAAATACGGTATCAACTCCTTCGCTCAATAAGGCTTCCAGTACAGCTTTAGATCCCGAAATTTGTGTCGGAGTTTGTTGCGCTGCGGTAGCCTTATTTTCTGTTATTTCCAGTGTACTCATTACGTTGATTTTTTTTTGTTGATTATTCAGTCTTTTTAGTATTTAGCTATTCGATCAGGAGACGTTAGAGCTCAACGTCTCCATTTCTTGATTTCTATAGATCGGTTACACAACCTTCTGAGGCATCTGCAACTGTTTTAGCATATTTATATAATACGCCTTTGCTAACTTTCAATGCCGGTTGTACCCAAGCTGTGCGGCGTTGTGCGATCTCCTCATCCGAAAGGATGACATTGATGCTGTTATTGACCGCGTCAATCTCGATGATATCATCATCATGTACAAGGCCGATCAGCCCACCTTTGTAAGATTCCGGTGTGATATGCCCTACGACAAAACCATGCGTTCCACCAGAGAAGCGGCCATCAGTAATCAAAGCAACAGATTTACCCAAGCCCGCGCCGATAATCAATGAGGTCGGTTTGAGCATTTCAGGCATGCCTGGTGCCCCTACAGGACCTTCATTTTTGATTACGACAACATCGCCAGGCTTGATTCGTCCCGATGCAATACCTGCTACTAAATCATGTTCGCCGTCGAATACGCGTGCAGGGCCGGTGAATTTTTCACCTTCCTTACCGGAGATTTTTGCTACAGAACCTTTTTCAGCAAGATTTCCGTAAAGAATCTGTAAGTGTCCTGTGGCTTTAATAGGATCGCTTAATGGTTTGATAATCGGTTGATCATATTCCATGATTGATTTAACATCAGCCAAGTTTTCGGCAATGGTTTTTCCTGTTACAGTAATGCAGTCGCCGTGGAGTAAGCCTTGGTCTAAGAGATACTTCATGACAGCAGGAGTTCCACCATATTGTTGGAGATCTTGCATCAAGTATTTGCCGGATGGTTTAAAGTCGGCTAACACAGGCGTTTCATCGCTCATGCGTTGAAAGTCATCTTGGGTGATGTCTACGCCTATCGCTTTACCTATAGCAATAAAGTGAAGAACAGCATTCGTGCTTCCCCCCAAGATAACAATGGTGCGTAAAGCATTTTCAAATGCCTTGCGTGTCATGATATCAGAAGGCTTGATATCTTTCTCAAGTAGGGTACGGATGTGTTTACCTGCCTCGAGGCATTCATTTTTCTTCTCTTCCGATATTGCTGGATTGGAAGACGAGTAAGGCAAGCTCATGCCTAATGCTTCAATAGCAGAAGCCATGGTATTTGCTGTATACATCCCGCCACAGGCACCTGCACCGGGACAGGTATGTTTGATAATCCCTTCATAGTCTTCATCGGATAGATTTCCGCAGATGCGTTGTCCCAATGCTTCAAATGCAGATACAATGTTTAATTCTTCCCCTTTATAGTGGCCAGGAGCGATTGTTCCACCATATACCATTAAAGAAGGACGGTCCAGACGAGCCATTGCCATAATAGCGCCGGGCATGTTTTTATCACAGCCAGGAATAGAGATCAAGCCATCATAATATTGCCCACCGCAGATTGTTTCGATACTGTCAGCGATCACATCCCGGCTTACCAATGAATAACGCATGCCATCTGTACCATTACTCATCCCGTCGCTGACGCCAATGGTTCCGAAGGTCAGGCCTACTAAATTATTGTTCCAAACGCCCTTTTTGACGATTTGTGCCAAATCATTTAAGTGCATATTACACGTATTACCATCATATCCCATGCTGGCAATACCGACCTGTGCTTTGTCCATGTCGGCATCTGTAAGACCGATACCGTAAAGCATGGCTTTTGCAGCAGGTTGCGTTTCGTCTTGTGTAAATGTACGGCTGTATTTGTTCATTGCATTTTCGCCGTTAGATGATGACTTCATAATTTTCGTTCTCTAATACTAAATTTTTATAACGTCTTTGGATTGATGCCCCTATGCTATGTTCCCAAGCTTCTTGATAGATGACATCATCGACTTGTTTGATTCCGATGATTTCTGCGGCAGTCCCACATAAGAAGGCGCTGTCTGCGGTATAAATATCTTCAACAGTCAGTTGCTTTTCGATAACTTCGAAATTTAACTTTTTACAGATATTTTTCACCGTTTGGCGTGTAATGCCCGGGAAGATGTTCTTCGTGGGCGGTGTATAGATTTTGAAATCTTTTTCAATAAAAATGTTTTCACTGGATGCTTGGGCAACATAGCCTTCATGATCGAGCATTAAAGCTTCGTCATACCCTCTTTTGATGGCTTCCGTTGTGGCAAGAATAGAGTTAACATATTGCCCAGAGATTTTCGAGTCAATTTTAAACGATTTTGGATTAGGTCTTTTGATATCCGAAATACATACCCGTAATAAGTTTTGACCAAGATATGGCCCCCATTCCCAGGCTGCAATCATGATGGTTGCTTCGGTTGATGAGGTTAAGTGCATATTTGAACCGGTCAATACCAATGGACGTATATAGGCTTCTCTGAGGTTGTTGGTGGCCAGAAGCTCATAACAAATTTCGATCAGCTCTCTATTACTCCAACGATAAGGAATATTAACTCCTTCACATGATTTCTTCAAACGGTCGAAATGCTTATCAGCTTTAAAGATACGGGGGCCATTGTGGGTATTATATGCGCGTAATCCATCGAATACAGCATACCCATAATGCAGTGACTGCGCAAACGGATCCAACGCCGCTTCGGAAGCTTTTACAAAAGCTCCATTCAAATAGATCAATGTATTTTTATCGTAGTATTTCATAACCCTGAATTTACCTCAGTATAATAATTCCCTTCGTGGTGTTTTGGTGGTAAATCATGCGATCTCAAGTTTCTATAAAAACTTTCGATTTTCATTTCCTCAAGGTAGCAGGAATTACAATAATTGGCAATAGGCAAACTGCTAATTTTAAATTTAGAATAAAATTTTATATTAAATTCTTTTTGCAATTTTTTTTGATAAAATAGTAGGTTTTGTCAGTTTTATATTTTGTTAGTCGTATACCATATTTAATATCGGTCTACTGTTGTGAAAAATAATTTTTTGTGACAACGGTCAATTTTCTTCTTAAAATGATGAAAACGTCAAAAAAACTTTAAAAAAAAAGCTTCCGATAGAAATATCGGAAGCTTTTAAATTTTATAAAATCGATTTGATTTAATCTCCGATAATTCCTTCAGCAAGCACGGTAATGACATTGTCTTTTGCTTCGACAACACCACCTTTAATGAACACTTCTTGTTCACCTTTACCTTGTTGAATAATTACTTTTCCATCTTCCAAAGTAGAAACGATGGCAGCGTGGTCTTTCAAAATTTGGAAAGAGCCTGCAGAGCCAGGTACAGTAACAGCCGTTACTTCGCCTTCGAATGCTAATTTGTCAGGAGTGATAATTGTTAATTTCATTATTCTTAGATATAATCTAAATTAAACTGCTTCTGCTAATAATTTTTTACCTTTTTCGATAGCATCATCAATGTTACCTACTAAGTTGAAGGCAGCTTCAGGATACTCATCTACTTCACCGTCAATAATCATATTGAATCCTTTGATGGTATCTTTGATATCTACCAATACGCCTTTTAAACCTGTAAACTGCTCTGCAACATGGAAAGGTTGTGATAAGAAGCGTTGTACACGACGTGCACGGTGTACTGTTAATTTATCTTCTTCAGATAATTCATCCATACCTAAGATAGCGATGATATCTTGCAATTCTTTATAACGTTGAAGAATTTCTTTTACACGTTGAGCGGTATTGTAGTGTTCGTTACCTAAAACGGCTGGAGAAAGGATACGCGATGTAGAATCTAATGGATCCACGGCAGGGTAGATACCTAACTCAGCAATTTTACGAGACAATACTGTGGTTGCATCCAAGTGGGCGAAAGTTGTCGCTGGAGCAGGGTCAGTTAAGTCATCGGCAGGTACATATACGGCTTGTACAGAAGTGATAGATCCGTTTTTAGTTGATGTGATACGCTCTTGCATTAAACCCATTTCCGTTGCCAACGTTGGTTGATAACCTACGGCTGATGGCATACGACCCAATAGGGCTGATACTTCAGAACCTGCTTGTGTAAAACGGAAGATGTTATCAATGAAGAATAATACGTCACGGCCCTGACCTTCGCCATCACCGTCACGGAAGTATTCCGCTACTGTAAGGCCTGATAAAGCAACACGTGCACGTGCACCAGGAGGCTCGTTCATTTGACCGAATACGAATGTACATTTTGAATCTTTCATCAATTCGTGGTCTACAGTGTCTAAAGGCCATTCGCCTTTTTCCATGCCTTCCATAAAATGCTCACCATATTTGATGATACCAGATTCTAACATCTCGCGCAACAAGTCATTACCTTCCCGAGTACGTTCACCTACACCGGCGAATACAGAAAGACCACCGTGACCTTTTGCGATATTGTTGATTAATTCTTGGATTAATACAGTTTTACCTACACCGGCACCACCGAATAAACCAATTTTACCACCTTTAGCATATGGCTCTAAAAGGTCAATAACTTTGATACCAGTAAAAAGTACTTCGGATTCAGTTGATAAATCTTCGAATTTAGGTGGTACGTTGTGAATAGGACGACCATTCTCCTTATTCAAATTTTGGATCCCGTCAATGGCATCACCAACTACATTGAATACACGACCTTTGATTTCTTCACCAACAGGCATTTTGATAGGAGCACCAGTATCGACGACTTCCATTCCGCGAACTAAACCTTCAGTTGCGTCCATGGCAATTGTACGTACACGATCCTGACCTAAGTGTTGTTGAACTTCTAATACAACACGTTGTCCATTTTCTTTTTGAATGTACAATGCATCGTAAATTTTAGGTAGATTTTCACTGTCGGCGAAGTTGACGTCAACAACTGGGCCGATAATCTGCGCTATTTTACCAATCTTGGGCATATTATAGGGACTAAATATTTATTAATCAATTTTATATAAGAGACATAAAAGGCCTCTTTTTTGGTCAGCAAAAATAAGGTTATTCGTATTTAAAAACAAATAGAATTTGTAATTAAATTATAAATTTATTAATGTAGGTCAAAATGTTATCTATTGTAATTCTGTCTGTTTCAATTTCGATCGATGCAAATATAGTTTTTCTTCTTTAACCTACACCGCTAAATAAAATCGACCTGTCATCGAATGGTTCATGGATTCGCTACAGGTCGATCAAGATATATCTCCTAATTTTAGGAAAAGGAGTACTAGATTTTTTTGTTTAATTCGTCTTGTAGCTGGCGCTTAAGCAGTTGTTCTTTTTCCATAGCCTTTTTGCGAAAAGTTGCAAATTCTTCCTGGGATTGCTCCGCTGTCTTTTGGAATTCCACTGTATCCACTTTCGCTTTTCGATAGGAAAATAGAAAGATAAATGTCGCTACTGCCAATATCCCAATGATCGTCCAAACAACGGTATTGTAAAAAGCTTTCGATGTACTGATTCCCAAGAAAGATAAACTTTCTGTCTTTTCCTTCTCTTGCGCCAGCTGATCGTTTAAGACCTGGATAGAATCTTGCAAATTTTTTGTGTTCGAAGAATAATTGCTTGAAGAAGATTTCAATGAGCTGATTTCTTTGTGAAGTTTTGCTACAGTATCAATCACATTCCTTTTGACAATGTCAAGATTGGTTTTACGCACCATCTTGAAATCATAGTTGTTTTTCGAAATATAGTTAAGGTGGTCAAATTGATTGGACAAACTTCCTTTTTTTAATCCATCGGGACTATACTTGAAGGCATTATCCTGTTGCGCTGCTTTAGTCGGGGGAGCCGATGCAGGATTTTGTGCCTGTAGTGTAGTATATGATGAAATAAATAAAATTGTAAAGAATATAAATGCTAATCTCAATTTGCTCATGTTGTTTATAGTTATAAAATGCATCATTTAGCTTTTCCTAGATGTAAAGCTAGGATATACCTGTGATAAATATAAGGAATAATTGAAAAAACGAAAATTGAAAGTGAATATATTCCTATTGTCAGGTTAGATTTTCCTGCTTTATTTTTAGGGTTCGATAGACCAGCTCGGTAAATAACGAAGAAAGGACATGATCTTTTCCTTATAAATAGCCGTATTCAATTTAAAAAAATAGGCACCTTTCTTCGAGTTTTCTTTATCCTTTTCTTGGAGTTTGATGATAAGATCTGAAGATAGCAGCTTTCGGCTGAAATTGCGCTTATCCAGCTCGATATTATACACGCCTTCATAGAGCGCAGCAATTTGGGGAATGGTAAATTTCTCGGGTAGCAATTCAAATAATATGGGATATAACGCTGCTTTCATGCGTAGGCGGTGCTGCGCTGAAGTAATCATCTGGTCGTGGTCGAAGATAAGTGCCGGGCGCTCTTGCAAAGGAAACCATTTTGCTTCGTAATCATCACTGAGGATATGTTTGTATTGCTGCGTATCAATCAGGGCAAAGTAACAGATGCTGACAACGCGATCGTTAGGTTCGCGGGTAGGCTCCCCAAATACACTACATTGCTCCATATATACATTTTCAAGTCCTGTTAGCTGTCTCAGCACTCTGCTTGCAGCTTCTTCAGGACTTTCATTGGATTGAACGAAACCTCCCATTAGGCTCCATTTATTTCTTTCTGGTTCGAAATCGCGTTTAATTAAAAGTACTTCTAGGGATTCGCCGTTAAATCCAAATATGATACAGTCTACAGCCAAAAGGATCCCTGAATCTTTTTTATAATATTCCATTGTCTATCGTTTTATCGTTTTATCTGACTTCACCCCACCAATTCCATGGGCAAAACTATGTAAAAAAGTAAATAGCTAAAAATAAGTACAATAATTGGCTGATATACTCCTTTAAACCGTATTATATGCCTATATCAGGATGTAGGGTCAATCATAATTTGCTGCTATGAAGTTAGATCAATTTTTTAAATATGAAAATTTTCTTTCATATTTAAAAAATTAAATGTTTATTTGACACTAATTATTTTTTTCAATGCTAACTTTAGAGATGGAAAATTGAAAAGTAAGACGTTAAGAACAATTATAATATAAGTTATAAACCAAATTCAGCAAAAATGAATAAATCGCATGTCATTGGGGTGGACTATGGAAGTGATTCGGTCCGTTCGGTATTGGTCGATGCTAACAATGGCGAGGAAATCGCTTCTTCGGTATTTTACTACCCGCGTTGGAAAAGAGGTGAGTATTGTGATGCTGCTTTAAGTCAGTTCAGGCAACACCCTTTGGATTACATCGAAGGATTGGAAGCGACCATAAAAGATTGCTTAAGCAAATCGGGATTAAGCAATATAGGTGAAACCGTAAGAGCGATTTCCGTTGATACAACGGGGTCTACTCCAGTTGCCGTAAATGAAAAGGGCATTCCGTTAGCTTTACTGCCAGAGTTTGAGCAAAACCCCAATGCCATGTTCGTCTTATGGAAAGATCATACGGCCGTTCAGGAGGCCAAGGAGATTAACCTTTATAATCAAAATAATTCAGTCGATTATCTGAAGTATGTGGGGGGCGTCTATTCTTCGGAATGGTTCTGGGCCAAATTGCTTCATGTTTTTAGGGCTGATGAAAAGGTGCGTGCCGCTACATACAGCTGGGTGGAGCATTGCGATTACATTCCTTTTTTATTAACTGGAGGAACAGATGTAGCTGCTATGAAACGTGGTGTCTGTTCGGCTGGTCACAAATCGCTTTGGGCTGAAGAATTTGGTGGATTGCCACCTAATTCCTTTTTTTCGTCGCTAGACCCCTTGTTGGACGGTATAGTAGACCGACTGTTTTCCGAAACCTATACGGCCGATAAAGCTGCTGGTCAACTTTCGGAAGAATGGGCACAACGATTGGGGCTGACGACGTCGGTCGTTGTCGGTGTAGGTGCTTTTGACTGTCATATGGGTGCGGTTGGGGGGCAAATTGAACCGTATTATTTAAGTAAGGTGATGGGAACATCTACTTGCGACATGCTAGTTGCCCCAAAGGAGGAAGTACAGCATACTTTGGTGAAGGGGATCTGTGGTCAGGTAGATGGTTCGATTATTCCGGGAATGATTGGCATGGAGGCAGGACAGTCTGCATTTGGTGATGCTTACGCATGGCTGAAGCAAGTGTTATTGTGGCCAACGAAGAATTTAATACAAGAGGTTGAAGGTATGTCTGAGGACAACCGTGAACAGTTGATCGCCACATTGGAAGATAAGCTATTGTTTCGGTTAAGTGAGCAGGCTGCGTTGCTTCCGGTAACAGAAGCGTCTGAATTAGCAATTGACTGGCTCAATGGTCGCCGCACACCCGATGCAGATCAATCCTTGCAAGGTGCGATTACGGGCTTACACCTCGGAACTGATGCTCCACGTATTTTCAGGGCGATTGTCGAAGCAACATGTTTCGGAGCAAAGGCGATTGTGGACCGTTTTGTCGCTCAGGGTATTCCTGTGAAAGGTTTGATTGGTTTGGGCGGTGTCGCAAAAAAATCACCTTTTATTATGCAAATGATGGCAAATGTAATGAATATGCCGATTCGTATCCATAAAAGTGAGCAGACGTGCGCTATCGGCGCAGCGATGTTTGCCGCCACGGCAGCGGGTTTATATGACCGGGTCGAAGATGCGATGAAAGCGATGGGGCAAGGCTTTGAACAAACCTACATACCAGAGGAAAAATGGGTGCCAATGTATGCTAAACGCTACGAACGTTACCGTGCTTTGGGTGCTTTCGTAGAAGGAAAAGAATTGCGTGCCCTTACTGTTTAACCATTCAAATTTAATCATGTATAATTCAATTAAAGAGGAAGCATATCATTGCAATATGCAATTGCCCCAATTGGGCTTAGTGCTTTTTACATTTGGAAATGTGAGTGTGGTCGATCGTCAGCATGGTGTATTTGCTATTAAACCTAGTGGCGTTCCCTATGAAGAACTTTCGCCAGAGCATATGGTAATTGTAGATTTTGACGGTCGAATCATTGAAGGTGATCTCCGCCCGTCGTCCGATACAAAGACGCATGCGCTGCTCTACAAACACTGGGAAGAGATTGGAGGTATAACCCATACACACTCAACCTATGCCACGGCATGGGCACAAGCGCAGCGGGATATTCCTATTTTTGGTACCACACACGCCGATCACCTGACAAAAGATATTCCATGTGCTCCACCGATGAGCGATGAAATGATTGCAGGAAACTATGAACATGAAACAGGCTTTCAGATTATCAATCATTTTAGTGAGAAAAAGCTAGACTATAAAGAAGTGGAAATGATTCTCGTTGGCAACCATGCTCCATTTGCCTGGGGTAAAACTGGAGCAAAATCTGTGTATAACAGTGCGGTGCTGGAACAGGTTGCTAAAATGGCCTGGCTGACAGAACAGATCAATCCCAAAGCCGCTCGATTAAAAGCTGCTTTGGTTAAAAAGCATTATGAACGGAAGCATGGTGCTAATTCCTATTATGGTCAATAATGTTTGAGTAATAAAAAATCTATAGAAAAACTACAATTTAACATGAATATCAATTTAAAAGAACTAGAGGTCTGGTTTGTCGTGGGGAGCCAAGACCTGTATGGAGAGGAGACTTTAAGACAAGTTGCTCTACATGCAGAAGAGATAGCCAATTACCTTCATACGCAAAAAGTGATTCCGGTAGGAGTAAAATATAAACCGATCGTAAAGAATACGGATGAGATATATACCACATTGGCTGCCGCCAATAGTGCAGAAAATTGTATAGGCGTCATCACATGGATGCATACATTTTCCCCAGCAAAGATGTGGATTAGAGGTTTAAAGGCATTACAAAAGCCATTGTTACATCTGCATACGCAGTACAACCAGGATATTCCATGGAATAGTATCGATATGGATTTTATGAATCTCAATCAAAGTGCTCATGGAGATCGCGAATTTGGACATATCGTTAGCCGCTTAAAGATAGCGCGTAAAGTCGTGACTGGCCATTGGCAAGATGCGGAGGTGCTTGAACGGATCAATATTTGGGCTCGCGCGGCAGCTGGGTGGCATGACTGGCAGGGCGCAAAATTTGCACGATTTGGTGACAATATGCGCTATGTGGCGGTTACAGACGGCGATAAAGTGGAAGCGGAGTCGAGATTTGGCTTTTCGGTAAATACTTACGCCATCGGTGATTTAGTAGAGGTTATCAACGCCAGTACTGAAGCGGAAATTGAAGCCTTGCTGGCGGAGTACGAATCGGCTTATGAGTTGGCCGAAAATGTGAAAGCTGGCGGAGCGTTTCATACGAACTTAATCGAGGCCGCTAAAATCGAAATTGGTTTAAGGAAGTTTTTGGAACAAGGAAACTTTAAAGGTTTCACGGATACTTTTGAGGATCTGCATGGTATGGTGCAACTTCCGGGCTTGGCAGTACAGCGATTAATGGCTGAGGGATATGGTTTTGCAGGTGAAGGAGATTGGAAGACTCCAGCTTTGGTGCGTGCATGTAAAGTGATGGGAGCAGGATTACCAGGAACCACTGCATTTATGGAAGACTATACTTATCATTTTGATCCACAGAATCCAATGGTACTTGGTTCACATATGTTAGAAGTAGACCCGGCATTAGCAACCGGAAAACCGCGTATCGAAGTGCATCCGCTAGGGATTGGTGGCAAGGCGGACCCTGCCCGTTTGGTGTTCAACGGTCAGAGCGGAAATGCACTGAATGCTTCATTGGTCGATATGGGAACGCGCTTTCGTTTGATCGTTAATAAGGTACAAGGTGTTTCCGTGGAAGAGGATTTACCAAAGCTTCCCGTCGCACGCGTGTTATGGAAACCGCTTCCTGATATGAAAACAGGTTGCAGCGCCTGGATTGTAGCTGGAGGTGCTCACCATACCGCTTACAGTTTGAGCTTGACGCCTGAATATCTCGAAGATTTTGCGCGTATTGCCGGACTGGAATATGTTTTGATCGATGAGGAGACTACACTAGCGAAACTCGAAGATCAATTAAAATGGAATGAACTTTATTATTTACTCAGTAAATAATAACTTAAGCCATTTATGTGCTTCTCTCGTGAAGGCATAAATGGCTTATTTATAATAACCAATTTGGGAAATATGGAAAAATTTGCAACGGTAGATTACATCATCTTTGTAATTTACTTCTTTATCGTAGCTGGCTATGGCTACTGGATTTATCGTAAAAAGACCAATAGTTTGAGCAGTAGCAAGGACTACTTTTTGGCGGAAGGATCACTTACCTGGTGGGCCATAGGCTCTTCATTGATTGCGTCAAACATCTCGGCTGAACAATTTATCGGGATGAGCGGTAACGGCTTTGAGGTTGGTATTGCTGTGGCGGCATATGAGCTTATTGCGGCGGTAGCGCTAATTATTGTGGCGGTTTGGTTTATACCGGTCTATTTGAAAAATAAGATTTTCACCATGCCCCAGTTTTTGAATAATCGATACAATGAAACGACAAGTCTTATCATGGCAATTTTCTGGTTGTTTTTATATGTTTTTGTCAACCTGACATCGATTTTGTATTTAGGGGCAATTGCCATTTCGAGTATGGCCGGTGGCGGAGATAGCTTTCATACGATAACAGTCGCTTTAGCTGTATTTGCGGTGATTATTACCCTAGGTGGAATGCGTGTTATTGGTTTTACGGATGTTATTCAGGTTGTTGTGTTGATTATTGGTGGTATAGCTACGACCTATGTAGCGTTGACTTTAGTCAGCGAACATTTTGGTTTAGGAAAAGATGCGTTAGCTGGATTTAATAAACTGATGGAAGACTCTCCGGAGCATTTCAACCTTTTTGTTGATAAACCCGGACCAGGCGCCAGTCAGGAAGATATTAATAAATATCTGATGTTACCTGGAATAGGGATGTACCTTGCGGGAATCTGGATAGTCAATTTAAATTACTGGGGTTGCAATCAATATATCACCCAACGCGCTTTGGGTGCTGATTTGAAGACTGCGCGAACCGGAATTCTCTTTGCGGGATTTCTAAAATTGTTTATGCCAATTATTGTCATGCTTCCAGGCATAGCTGCTTATGTGCTCTATAAAAATGGGGCATTACAACAAGAAATGGCCCCTGGGGGCGTGTTTCATGCCGATAATGCATATTCAGCAATTTTGGGCTATTTGCCAAATGGTATGAAAGGACTTGCATTAGCTGCCTTAACAGCTGCTATTGTTGCTGGATTAGCAGGAAAAGCAAATAGTATCGCAACAATCTTCACATTGGATATTTTTAAAAAATATATCAATAAAGATGCGAGTGAAGCTAAAATGGTCTGGGTAGGAAAGATAACGATCGTTATCTCTATTTTACTTTCTGTGCTGTTTACGTGGAATGATGCGCTGGGCATCGGCGGGGCCGGAGGATTTACATTCATTCAAAAATATACCGGTTTTATTAGTCCTGGGGTTTTTGCGATGTTTTTGTTGGGTATGTTTTGGAAAAGAACCACCGGAGCGGCGGCTATCACTGGACTGATCACTGGATTTGCGTTGTCTATATTCTTCAACGAGTTTGCAACGAAAGTTTTTGGACCAGAGACATGGATCTATACTGCGTATCTGAATAAAGCTGGTGTATATGAAATTCCGTTCCAGATCTGTATGGGGTTAGCTTTTGTATTTACTATGATCGCTATGATTGCCGTTAGCTTATTCGGACCGAAGGTTAATCCAAAAGCTTTCGTCTTGGATCGATCGATGTTCAAAGTAGAACCATCCGTATTGGCATTAATTGTCGTGACTTTATTATTGGTCACTGCTATTTATGTGCGTTTTTGGTAGCATTAACGCTGTTTGATTAAATAAATGATTATGAACCATTCCTAATTGAAATTAGGAAGCCTCCATCAAAACGATGGAACAAAACTTAATTGCAGATGAATAAGAAAATTATTATTGGTTTGTTGACCTGTGCTTCATTAGCTTATGGCTGTCAGTCCCCGTCAACTCAAAATAAGCCAGCATCGACATTGGCTGATTCTTCTTCCAACCAGGCTTTTGACAGCCAGATTGATGGTAAAGAGGTTAAACTATTCCAGCTTAAGAATGACAAACTTGCCATTACCTTGACAAATTATGGTGCACGCTTGGTGAGTTTAAATGTTCCTAATAAGGATGGTCAAATGACAGATGTGATTTTGGGTTACGATTCAGCTAATGAATACAAGGAAAACTATAATAATTTTTATGGGGCTATTGTAGGACGGTATGGTAATCGGATTGGTAAAGCTTCGTTTAAGCTGAATGGAGAGGTGTACTCTCTGGAAAAGAATGATGGCGAAAATTCCCTTCATGGTGGTACAAATGGTGTGTATAATAAAGTGTGGGATGTCGTTAGTAGCACGGAAACATCCATTACATTGGCCTATACTTCACCCGATAAAGAAGCTGGTTATCCGGGGACAGTCAAGATGGAGGTAACTTACACCTTGGACGACAATGGGTTGGCTATAGACTATCAAGCAACAACGGATAAGGAGACCGTATTGAACCTTACCAACCACGCTTACTTTAATCTTAATGGGGCCGGTGATTCTTCGATTTTGGATCACGAACTTCAGATTGATGCAAAGACGATTACAGAAGTTGACGACAGCTTAATTCCAACAGGAAAGAGTTTGCCGGTAGCGGGTACAGCATTCGATTTTAAGAAGCCGGCACGTATTGGTGCTCGGATTGAGGATGAAAATGCGCAGCTAAAGATCGGAAAGGGCTATGATCATAATTTTGAACTTGATAAGAAAGATGGTTTCCAAAAGGTTGCTCAGGTGTATACAAGCAAGACTGGTATTGCAATGGAAGTCTATACGACCGAACCTGGTTTGCAGTTTTACAGTGGCAATTTTATGAAGGATACAGACCCTAAAGGGAAAGCAGGAAAAGTCTATCCATTCCGTTCGGCATTCTGTTTGGAAACGCAACATTTTCCAGATGCACCGAATCATCCCAATTTTGCATCGACAGTATTAAAGCCTGGAGAGCAATATAGCTCCAAAACGACTTATAAATTTATCGTGAAAGAGTAAAGTCAATATAGGATGAAGCTAAGATTTACATTAGGCGTTGTATTCGCGCTGGTCAATGGGCTACTCCATGGACAGAGTAGTGTCAAATTGCAAACTCCGCAGCAAGAGCAGATTATAAGTCGACATATATATGGTCATTTTGCTGAACATTTGGGCCGCTGCATTTATGATGGATTTTATGTTGGTGAAAAAAATGACTCGATTCCCCATGCTGATGGCGTTCGGAAAGATGTTATCGAAGCCCTCAAAAATTTGAACATCCCCAATCTACGTTGGCCCGGTGGATGTTTTGCCGATACGTATCATTGGAAGGATGGAGTTGGCCCCAAAGCCCAACGTCCTGCTATGGTTAATAACTGGTGGGGTGGCGTGACAGAGGATAATTCATTCGGAACGCATGATTTTCTAAATATGTGTGAATTGCTTGGGGCAGAACCTTATCTAGCTGGTAATGTTGGTAGTGGTGAGGTGCAGGAGCTTGCTGATTGGGTTCAATATGTAAACTTTAAAGGAGAAAGCCCCATGTCAGATTGGAGACGTAAAAATGGACGGCAGGAACCTTGGAAGGTTAAATTTTGGGGTGTAGGAAATGAAGCTTGGGGCTGTGGTGGAAATATGACTGCCGATTATTATACTGATATCTACCGCAAATACGCGACTTTCATGTCGGATTGGACGAATGGGAGTGGTCTATATCGAATTGCTTCTGGAGCCAATAGTGCAGATTACAATTGGACCGAAACACTCATGAAGAAAATTCCAAGTGGTTTGATGAAAGGTATGGGATTACATCACTATGCGGTCATCAACTGGGATAAGAAAGGCTCTGCAACGAAATATTCGGAAGAGGAGTATTTCAAGACCATGAAATCAGCTTGGTTTATGAATGAACTAGTGGAGAAGAATATTGCCATCATGGACAAATACGATCCAAAAGGACTGATAGATCTAATCGTAGACGAGTGGGGGGGCTGGTATGAGGTCGAACCAGGGACGAACCCTGGCTTTCTCTACCAACAGAACACCATGCGTGATGCTATGATTGCTGGTATGACATTGAATATCTTTAATAATCATGCTCGTCGGGTTAAGATGGCCAATTTAGCCCAGGCAGTAAATGTATTACAAGCGGTTATTCTTACGGAAGGGAAGAATATGATTTTGACGCCTACGTACCATGTCATGGAAATGTATAAGGTACATCAGGACGCTAAGTTAATTCCTATATCGCTGCAATCGACTGATTTTGAATTTAATCAAGAGAAAATCCCTGCGGTTTCGGTTTCAGCCTCAGAGGACAAACAAGGCCGTACACATATTTCCCTTGTGAATATTGACCCAAAAAAGAAAAATAAGGTGCAGGTGGATTTGGGCTCGTTGAAAGCCGGAAAAGTAACTGGTAGAATACTTACCGCTGAGCATCTGCGCGATTTTAATTCGTTCGACAAACCGACAACGATTACACCTGCCGTGTACAATAAGGCGAAGGTTGTTAATGGTACCGTTGAAGTAGATATTCCTGCTTTTTCAGTAATCGTATTGGAATTAACCTAAGATAGTTTTAAAACTCATTAATTAAACATTAATGATCAAATAATTATATAGATGAAGAAAGTTGTATCGTTGATGGTAGCGCTAGCGGGTTTAGGCTTTTCAGCTGCGGCGCAGTCACCAATAGCATTAAATATTCAGTTAGATAAGCCCTCGGGGAAAATATCGCCACATATGTGGGGCGTGTTTTTTGAAGACATTAACTTGGGCGCTGATGGGGGAATCTATGCTGAATTGGTGAAGAATAGATCCTTTGAATTTGATGAACCTTGGATGGGCTGGAAGAAGCTCGAAAATGGTGTTGAGGGGACTTATTTGCTGGTGAATGACAGTAAGCGGAAGGGTAATAAACGTTATTTAAGATTAAATAATGCGGGCAATCTAAAATTAGGATTGCAAAATGAAGGCTTTAGGGGAATGGGGGTAAAAGCGGGAGGAGCATATGAGTTTTCTTTACAGTACCAAAGTACTGCGAAAGGAATGACAATCCACGTTGAACTGCTTGATCCTCAAAATAAGGTAATCGGGGCCGCTGAACTTCCTCTTGATCCCGTCGCATCGTGGTCGGAAGCTGCGGTTAAATTTCCTGTTGACCAAACAACAGAAAAGGCTAAATTAAATGTTTGGTTTACAGGTGAGGGCACTTTAGACGTCGATATGTTGTCTTTGTTTCCCGTCGACACTTGGAAAGGGAGACGAAAGGGATTACGCAAAGACATGGTTCAAATGCTTGCGGATATGAAACCTGGTTTTATCCGGTTTCCGGGAGGTTGTATTGTGGAAGGTAGAGATTTGGCCAATCGATTTCAATGGAAAAAAACGGTTGGTCCAATTAGTGAACGAGAACTGATTATTAACCGTTGGAATACTGAATTTAAACATCGTTTAACGCCAGATTATTTCCAAACTTTTGGCTTAGGTTTCTTCGAATATTTTTTATTGGCAGAAGATATCGGCGCCACTGCGGTGCCTATCCTTAATTGTGGGATGGCGTGTCAGTTTAATACAGGCGAAGTTGTACCATTAGATGAGTTAGATGAGTATGTTCAGGATGCCTTGGATCTGATTGAATTTGCCAACGGATCTACTGCTACAAAATGGGGTAAATTGCGTGCAGAAATGGGGCACCCTGAGCCATTTCATCTCAAAATGTTAGGCGTAGGCAATGAAAATTGGGGTCCTCAATATATTGAACGTCTGGCCATCTTTAAGAAGGCATTGAACGAAAAGCATCCAGAGATCAAAATTATAGCGAGTTCAGGTACTGATCCAGAGGGGGATCGCTTTGATTTCTTAGATGATAAGTTGCGTGCCATGAATATCGATATCATCGATGAACATTATTATCGCCCACCATCCTGGTTTCTTTCAAGTGCGAGCCGTTATGACAATTACAACCGAAACGGCGCAAAGATTTTTGCGGGTGAATACGCTTCACATACGACACGACCAAATGGTCCTGGAAAAAGTACGTGGGAGGCAGCTCTTTCTGAAGCTGCATTCATGACTGGTCTTGAACGAAATGGTGATGTGGTTGAAATGGCATCTTATGCGCCATTGTTTGGTCATGTTGATGGGTGGCAATGGTCTCCGGATCTAATTTGGGTTGATAATCTGCAGGTATATGGTACACCTAGCTACCAGGTTCAAAAGTTGTATGCAACCAACAGGGGCACAGCTATTATTCCGATTATGCGTGATGGTGAATCCGTTTCGGGTAAAGATAGTTTGTATGCATCTGCAGTTTATGACGAGTCTTCAAAGGAATTGATTGTGAAAGTTGTCAATTACAATAGTCAGCCGAAAAAAGTTAATCTTGATGTAGTTTCCAAGAAGAAGCTAACGGCCACGGCACAGCTTGTTACGCTGGCGAATCCCGACCTAAATGTCAGTAATAGTTTGGAAGAACCATTAAATATTCGTCCAAAGGAAAGTACTGTTGTTTATAATGGGAAAAAACTTGTTCAAACTTTTGCACCATACTCCTTTACGCTGATTAGACTGCCTACGAAATAGGCAGCAAAACCATCTAGAAATAAGTTGAATATGCGTTAAGGAAGCCATCAGTTTACTGATGGCTTCCTTGTTTTCCTTATGGACATAGGGATATAAAATTGAACTTTCGGAAAGAGATTTTTAACAATTTGGTGTTAATTCGACCTGTTAACCGAAGAGGTTGCTGGTAAATTTTACTTTGATTCCCAACTGAAAGTTAGTGATCGTTTTAAATATCTCTTTGATGGTTGCTTTTTCAATATTTGTCAGGCTGTCCATCGGTACATAATTGTTTGGACTCAGTTTGGCTATTCTAATCTGATTTGCTTGATTTTTCAGACGAATCGACATCAGATAATAATAGGATTGATGTAATTCTTCATATTGTTCTTGTGTGAATATTCCTAATTCTAATAGCTGTTTGAGCCTACCACCAGTGTTTTCTTCATAAATTCGGTTTTTGAGCGCGTATACGCGGACCAAGTCAACAATAGGCGTCATTGCTTTTTTTATATTGAATACTTCGGATGATCCTATAGTTTGGGTTTTTATCGCTTTAAAAAATGTTAGCGGTGGCTCATATTGAAGGGCATTTTTTGCTATAAAGGTAAAAAAGCGATCATTTGGCCGCTGTAATTCAATATTGAGAAATTCTTTAAGCTGATTAATAATGCCTTGATCGCCATACAAGCGTCTGCAGTCGAAAAAAGTTGAAAACTTAATCGCGTTTTCAGGAATACTTTCTTCAATCCATTTTTTGTAGTTGTTTTTCCAATGGGATAGGGAGTGTGTCCACTCGGGATTGCTGGCCATATATCCGCCCGTACAGTAGCTAAAACCTATTGTATTTAGATGATCTGACACCCGGGTAGCAAAATTTAAAAAATATTCTCGGACGAGTTCACGCTGTTCGTTTGCCTTATCTTCATAGATAATGGCATTATCCTGATCCGTCATTAATGTTTGCTCTTTTCTCCCTTCACTGCCAGTCACCATAAATACAAATTTAGCAGGCGGTTCGCCCATTTCTCCGATGACTTTTTCGATGACCTTTAGTGCAATACTGTCTGCTACGGTTGTGATTACCTGATTGGCAATTTCAGCATTTACGCCTCTGCCAAGCAACTGATGGATAATCTCGGGAACGTTGTTCCATTTTTCACGCAATTCATTGAGTGTTTCTGCAAGCTTGACAGATTGAATAAAAACAAGTGGAGATTGGCCCTGTTCGCTTAATAATCTGTTCCGGCTTAAAAATCCAACGTAGTTACCTTCTTTTTCAACCAGCAGATATCTGGATTTTGTCCGGAACATTTTTAATACTGCTTCATAAAGATAAGATTGATCTGAAATGCTAACAATAGGGTTGCCCATGACTTCCATAATTTCGTGGTCGACTGGCACCTGTTTAGCAACTACATTATCGCGCAAGGTCATATCGGTTACATAACCAATAATGCTGTTATCATCTTTTATGAACAGGCAGCTCACCTTTTGATTCGCCATAGTCTTCGCAACTTCATAGATGGGCGTTTGAGGGGAGCAAGCAACAATATCTTTGTAGGTGATGTGTTCGATCTTTCTTGAATATAATTGATCTGCAGCAAAATAGCTTTCTTCAAAGGAAGCTGGAGATTTGACAAAATGGGAAAATTCTTCATCCAACATTCTTCTTCCAAAAGAATTAGTGAAAAAATGAAAAAATTCTTCATTAGCGTTACAAAGCTCGATAAAGTTTTTCCTAGGTAACCGATAGATAATTGTACCTTTTTTGGCAATTACGGATTTTAATGCTTTTGTTCTATTTAAAAGCACGGATATTCCGCCAAAACAATAGGGTTTATGGTGAATTTCTATTAATCTTTTGTTGTCTAAATCGTCCAAGAAAAATGTTTCATATTCACCTTCATAGATTAAGTCTACCCCATCCATGTCTGTAATGCTTTGTCGATAAACAAGCGTGTCTTTGGAGAAGCGGTACTCATTGAATATATCAACAATACTGAGCTGCAGGGATTCGGGCAGTGCCTGAAATGGAGGGGTAGATTTTAGTGTAGAAAGGATAATCTCGGAATTTTTCATTAGGAAAAAATTAAAAGATGTTATGAAATTCTATTTGCTGGTTAAGGATATCTTGATGAGTTAGATCCTTTCGTTGAATCATTTCAAAATAACATTTAGCTGTTATCTCAGCGTCCTTTTCTGCATCGTGTAAATGTTCCGGTGGAGACAAGAATAGGGATTCATGTAACAGCGACAGTGGAAGATGTACCATATTTGGATTTCTAACATACCTTTTGCTATGTAAAAGTGTACAAAAATAATCTATTTCACCAAACGGAAGCGCAAGGTTCGATCGGTAGAATTCCGCAGATAATACTTGTAAATCAAAGGAAAGGAAATGTCCAACAATCTGAGGTTTATATTTTTTGATGTCATGACTGAGCTTGCGCAACACTTCTTTTTTCTTCTCACCATATTGCCTTAAGAAAGGGGGCGTCAACCCATGGATTTGCTCTGATGCCGGACTGATCGGAATGAGTGGTTCGTAGATATATTTATTGCTCCGTTTGATCTCATTTTGGGCTTCGTCAAAAATGATCCAGGCCAATTGCAGTACATGTGGCCAATTATCGATTTCTGTGTACCTTTTATTCCATTTTTTCGGTAGGCCAGACGTTTCTGTATCTAGAAATAGCAAATATTTTTTCAATGAATTATTGTTGAGTATGCTCTAAAATACTAAAATATTCTAGTTAATAATAGAGAAATCTGCATTTGTAAAGCATCTCCTTTGTAAAAAACGAGATACGAATTTTAATGTTTGAAATTTTATATGTAAAATTAACATTTATTAGTGAATTATAAATAACCAATTATGTGCAAAAGACTATTATGCATGTTTCTTTTTGTCTTTTCAATACTTGCTGAACTTTATGCCGGAAATAAAAGTAGTACCGTTCGTTACACGATGGAAGGAATTGTAAATCAAGAACGGTTTCAATATGCAGTTGACCTGTTACAAAAAGAATTGATTAAATCAAGTGTTACCGACGATCTCGATATTGAGGTAAGTACGGCAGTACAAAGAAAATCTTTACCAGACTCAATCAGGAGTAAATTGATTGAAAAAGAACATTTTGTTCTATTTCGAAAGAGCAAAACAGATCCGATCACTTTGATCGGTACGGATGAATCGGGGGTTTTGTATGGCTGTATGGCGTTGCTGGCAGATAGGCATTGGCTGAACGCTGGGCCATTCTTTTTGGCCGATGGACCAAAAATGGTTATGCGTGGCACAAGCATTGGCCTTCAAAAAACTGCGTATTTGCCGGGGCATGATATTTACGAATATCCTTATACACCTGAATCTTTTCCATGGTTTTATGATAAAAAATTGTGGTTGAAGTATTTGGATATGATGGTTGAAAACAGGTACAATGCTTTGTATTTATGGAATGGGCACCCTTTTTCTTCATTGGTGAAATTAAAAGATTATTCTTATGCGCTTGAAGTAGATGAGACAACATTTGATAAAAACGAGGAGATCTATACTTTTTTGACAAAAGAAGCTAATAAAAGGGGGATTTGGATTATCCAGATGTTTTATAACATCATCCTGCCGAAGCCTTTTGCCGATCGTCATGGGTTAAAAACTCAAGAGCGCAATCGTGCTATTACACCGCTAATTTCTGATTACACCCGCAAAAGTATTGCTGCTTTTGTGGCTAAGTATCCAAACGTCGGATTACTAATCACGTTGGGCGAGGCAATGGAGGGAGTCGGTCAAGATGATATTAACTGGTTTACCAATACCATCATTCCGGGAGTAAAGGACGGATTACATGCATCAGGTACTAATGGCGAGCCACCTATTATTTTAAGAGCCCACGACACTGATGCACCAGCTGTTATGAAAGCTGCATTACCAATTTATAAAAACCTCTATACTATGGCTAAATATAATGGTGAGGCGCTGACCACCTATACTCCAAGAGGGAAGTGGGCCGAGTTACATCGCTCTTTAAGTGCCATTGGTACAGTCCATATTCAGAATGTTCATATTTTAGCCAACTTGGAACCATTTAGATATGGCTCACCTGATTTTATCCAGAGATCGGTCAAAGCTATGCATGAAGTTCATCATTCAAACGGTATTCATATCTACCCCCAGGCATCTTACTGGGACTGGCCATATGCAGCAGACAAGGTAAATAATAGATTGCTTCAGGTAGATCGCGACTGGATGTGGTACAAGGCATGGTCACGATATGCTTGGAATGAAAATCGAGATTTGTCACAAGAGCAATCTTATTGGTCGAATGAACTTTCCCGATATTATGGTATTCCCGAGAAGGATGCACTGAATTTACTATTGGCTATCGAAGAAATTGGTGAGATATCGCCTAAAATACTTAGGCGATTTGGTATTACAGATGGTAATAGACAGACGTCTTCACTCGGAATGCTGATGACGCAATTGATAAATCCTTATCGTTATGGTCTGTTTACTCTTCTTTATGAATCTGAAGCTCCTGAAGGAGAAATGATTATTGATTATGTCGAGAGAGATTACCACAAGGAAGGCCATGTTGGGGAGACACCTCTGCAAGTGTCGGAAGAAATTGTGAAACATGGAGATCGTGCAGCTGCGCTGATTAAGGAGTTAGGAAAACCAATGAAAAATGTTGCAGAATTTAATCGCTGGCTTACTGATATACGGATTCATCAATTGTTGGCCAATCATTATAGCTATAAGGTTAAGGCAGCTCTTCAGCTGCTTCAATACAAGTATTCCCATGATCTTGGCGCGCTTCGGAAAGCGCTGCCAGATTTGGAGCAAAGTGTGACGGAATATCGAAAACTTACGCAGATCACAAATCAGGCCTATTTATATGCAAATAGCATGCAGACTAAACAACGTAAGATACCCATGCGCGGAGCTGATGCTTCGTTCATTCACTGGAAAGAGATGCTTCCTGTATTTGAAGCGGAGTTGAATAATTTTAAACATGCGATAGATTCTTTAGCTACAATTTCGGATGTCTATACACATGCCAAAGCGGTATTAAAGTCAGAAGAGATTACGTTTTTGGATGATCAGCAACTTATTCCATTGAAAAAGGGCGCAAAATTGTATGCAGATCAGGAGTTAGTTGTTACCCATCTGGCCAACGAATTGGAAGGACTGCAAGCGGTACAGATTAATACCGAAAAGCAAAAGCTTCAGGGAACACATCTTCGCTTTAAGAATAATAAAGCAGTGAAGATATTGATTGGTTATTTTAATAGTAATGACAAAGTTTTTGCGCCTAAACCTATACTGGAAATTGATGCAAGTGCAAATGATTTTGGTCAAGCAGAGGCAAGAATACGTAATGCTATACGAATACAATACATGCCGATGGTGGATATTCATACCTATTCCTTTCCTCCAGGGGTCAATGAGCTGAAGATTCCAAAAGGAGAGGTGCTTATTTTGGGTATAGTGGATCATGAGCAACTCTCTAATTCATATAATGCAGACGTGGACAATCAAGGAGATGATCTAGACGACTTGTTTGGCTATTATCGGGAAACCAAATTGTAAATACAACCATGTCCTTCAGGATAGTACAGGATAAACAACTTAAACGAAGTGGGTATTTTACGAGAACACAATACATCTACTTCAACTTTTTTGATATTAAATAAGGAATGAAAATTATAAAATCTATTCTTGCGCTTCTTTTCTGTGCGCTATCATGTGTAAAGGCACAGCAGAAATTAGAAGATAAAGTTCACAGCTATGTTCAAGAGTTTAACAAAAACGATAACGAAGCAGTAATCAATAATATTCCGAATAAGGATGCCTATGACTGGATGATGGCTAATATTCCTTTATTTGACTGTCCGGATAAGGAAATCGAGCAAACCTATTATTTTCGATGGTGGTCTTACCGAAAACATATCAAATCTAGTCCGGAAGGCACCTTGGTGACCGAATTTATTGAGCCAGTGAAGCATGCTGGAAAATACAATTCAATCAGTTGTGCGCTCGGACACCATTTGTATGAAGGAAGGTGGATTCGTGACAATGCATTTCTAAAAGAATACATCGACTTTTGGCTTTATCATGCAGACAAGAATCAATCGAAGCCAAGGTTTCATCAATTCAGTTCTTGGCTACCTGATGCCTTACTAGCTTATTGTAAAGTTAATCCTGATAATCAATATCTAAAAGACCGTCTATTGGATTTGGATTTGGATTTTAAAAAGTGGGAAAAAGAAAGAAAGACTAAAAATGGACTCTTTTGGCAATTTGACGTTCAAGATGGTATGGAAGAGTCGGTGTCGGGTGGACGTAAGGTTCATAATATGCGTCCGTCAATCAATAGCTATATGTATGGAAACGCTGTAGCGATTGCGACAATTGCCAAATTGGTGTCTAATCCAAAATTAGAGAAAAAATACAATTCCTATGCACAGACTTTACGCCAATTGATATTGGATTCGCTTTGGGACAAAGAAGATCAATTTTTTAAAACAAAGATGGAAAAAGGGGAGCTACACCCCACGCGGGAAGCAATCGGTTTTATCCCATGGTACTTTCATTTACCTCCGGATAGAACAGCTTATGGAAAAGCTTGGCTGCAGCTACCCGATACCGCAGGATTTAATGCACCTTGGGGAACAACAACGGCTGAGCGGCGTGAACCGACATTTCGAACCCGTGGAACTGGACATAGCTGTGAATGGGATGGTGCAATTTGGCCTTTTACAAGTTCACAGACCATCAGGGGGATGGCTAATTATTTAAGCGATTATAAAAGGAATAAAGCAGTTGACGCAAACGATTTATACGAGCAAATCCATAAATATGCCAAATCCCATGTTATGAATGGTAAACCCTACATCGGTGAATATCAAGATGAGAAAACTGGCGAATGGTTGAAGGGAGATCATCCGAGAAGTAAGTTTTATAACCATTCTACATTTGCGGATATCATTATTCAGGATCTAATTGGAATAAAACCACAAACTAATCCTATTCTTGAGATAAAACCGTTGATTTCGAAAGATCAATGGGACTACTTTTCACTCACCCAGTTAACGTATCACAATAAGAACATTGCTATTTACTGGGATGTCACTGGCGAGAAATATCACAAAGGCAAGGGACTGATCATCTATGTGGACGGTGTAAAGTCAATGCAACAAAAGGATTTAAAAAATTGTAAGATTAACTTAAAGTAATATGATCAGAAAGAGCTATCGTCATGGAATAATAACTGTATTACTCTGTTTATTCATGTTGGGTTTGCAGGCACAAACTTGGCTTAACGTCATGGATTTTGGTGGTCGGAAGGACAGCACGGGAAGTAATACATTGGCTATCAAAAAAGCTATTACAACAGCGTCCAATAGAGGCGGGGGGACGATTTATTTTCCAGCTGGAAAATACGTCACCGGGCCCATTCATCTTAAAAGTAATATTACGATTTATATCGATGCTGGAGCGGAGTTACATTTTAGCGATAATTTTGATGAGTATTTACCTATGGTTGAATCTCGTTGGGAAGGAACTGTTGTTACAAACTTTTCGCCATTATTTTACGGTAATAATCTAGAGAATATCAGTATCCAAGGACGTGGGCTCATTGACGGACACGGTAAAAAATGGTGGGGCTATTCAGAGGTTGATGTTAAGAAGCAGACAGAAGATAGCAAATGGCAAAAAGAGTTTAAACGCCTCAATAAAGATGTTTTGGCTCCGGACCTTCCGGGATGGATTGAGAGAGGATTTTTACGCCCGCCTTTTATACAGTTCTTAAACTGTAAAAATGTACAGATCAGAGATATTAAAATTCAAAATTCGCCGTTTTGGACAATTAATCCACAATATTGTGATAACGTTACCGTAGAAGGCGTTACAATAGATAACCCTCCTTCGCCTAATACAGATGGTATCAATCCAGAATCTTGCTCCAATGTTCGCATTGCCAATTGCCACATTAGTGTAGGGGATGATTGCATTACCATAAAATCTGGAAAGGATCGTTCGGGAAGGAAAATCAATATCCCCGCAGAGAATTATACCATTACAAACTGTACGATGCTTCGCGGACATGGTGGGGTAGTTATTGGGAGTGAAATGTCAGGTGGTGTGAAAAATATTGTTATTTCCAATTGTATTTTCGACGGAACAGATCGTGGTATACGTTTAAAAACCGCAAGAGGTAGAGGTGGGATTGTAGAAAATATTCAAGTCTCCAATATTGTCATGCGTGATATTCGAGATCAGGCTATTGTACTAGATATGGAATATGCTAAAAGTGAACCGGGGCCTGTTAGTGAACGTACGCCTAAATTCAGGAACATCTTTATCAACAATTTATCTGGTACAACAAATCGCATTGGTTATATGCGAGGCTTAGCAGAAATGCCAATTGAAAATGTCGTGTTTTCGGATATTAACATGCAGGGAACCACAGGTTTTTCAGCGCTCAATGTGAATGGATTGACATTGAGTAATGTAAACGTCGCGATCACACAGGGTGCGCTATTATCCGTCAAGAACGGTAAAGAACTGAATCTATTGAATATAAAAAACACAACACCGGTGGCTGAAAGATCGCTTATCGAGCTTGAAAATTGTAAATCAGTGAATGTGCAGAGTTGCTTTCCATTGTTAGGTACAGCACTCTTTTTGGATTTAGTCGGATCAGCGAATGAAGCTATCTATGTTCACGGTAATAATCTAGCTCGTGTAAAACAAATACTCCGTGGTAATTATAGAAACGGTCAGTTAACGTCAAATGTAAACCCTTTGGAAGCTAAATAATGCGTTTGTATCTGTATATTTTATTGTCTTTTTTTTCGATATGGCCCTTGGGCTTCGCTTTTGCACAAACACGTGTGTGGTTTGATCATCCTGCCAAACAATGGGAGGAGGCTTTACCTATTGGCAATGGTCGACTCGGAGCCATGGTTTATGGGGGAGTCGAGGAGGAAGAATTGCAGTTTAATGAGGAGACATTGTGGACGGATGGACCACGAAATTATAATAAAAAAGGCGCATCAAAGTATCTTCAAAACATACGGGAGTTGCTTGATCAAGGGCAACAGAGAGGTGCGGAATCTTTAGCGATGCGGGAATTTATGGGGCTTAAAAGTGAATCAGAAGATCCTGATGCTTGGCTGGAAAAAATTGGGAAAATTCGCGAGCAAAAGCATGGGCCTTTTGAGTTCGTTTTTGACGATAGTAAATGGCCGCTTATAAGGGCTCCGCATTATGAGGGTTGGGAGAGTCTAGGACTGGAGGGTTTGGATGGTGCCGTTTGGTTTCGTTATGAATTTCACCTTTCAAAAAATCAGCTGTCAGAGGTCTGGGCGTTGGATTTAAATAAGATCAGGACCATCGATTATACGTATATCAATGGTAAGCTCGTTGGTCAGTCGGTGGGGGATGATACCAGAAGACTTTATCAAATACCTAAAGGGCTACTGAAAGAAGGGAGAAATAGTATCGCAATTCAGGTGATCAATTTAGAAGGAAAAGGAGGTGTAGCTGGTTATAAGGACACAAAGCAGTCAATAGGATTAAAAAGTTCCACCGGAAAACTAATCTCGCTTAATGGAGAGTGGAAATACTATATTCAAGATCCAAACAGTCCCAAAATAGGAAGTTATCAGGCATCTTATCAGCCTTTTGGTACGTTAAATTTGCAATTCGATCACAAAGAGGCAAAGCGCTACAGCCGGATACTCGATATGGATAAAGGTGAAGTTCGTGTCAATTATGATGCTCATGGAATTCACTATAAAAGAACTTATTTTGCAAGTTATCCCAACAATTTTATCGGCTTAAGATTACAGGCAGATCAGAAGGGAAAAATCACTTTTAGATTACGCTTGAATACCAAACATCAGCGTGCCAAACTTGATCACATGATGGACTCCTCCATCGGTATGGAGGTATGGGTCAAAAATGGTTCGATGCGAGGAACAGCCTTCGTAAAGCTCAAATTGAAAGGTGGTCGGGTATTTTATGAAGGTAATGATCTTGTTGTTAAACAAGCCGATGAGGTCCAGATTTATCTAACTGCATCAACCAATTTTAAATCTTATCGAGAACTGAACGATCAGTATGCTACTGTCGCATTGGATAGATCCAAAAATTTATGGAAGTCGGACTTTGATAAATTGTATCAAATCCATCAAAAAGATTACCAGAATTTGTACCGTCGCTTTGCAATAGAACTTTACGATAGCAGCCAGCTCGATACTATTCCAACAGATAGAAGATTAAGAAGGGCAGTAATGTTGGATGACCCTGGGCTGCTCGCGCTTTATGTGCAATACGCCCGATATCTCCAAATTGCAGCTTCTCGAACAGGTAGCCAACCTATGAATCTTCAGGGCATTTGGAATTCATCTTTAGAACCATCATGGGGGAGCAAATATACGACTAACATAAATTTGGAGATGAACTATTGGCCGACCGAGGTTTTAAATCTCTCTGAATTGCAGGATCCTTTATTCCAAATGATTCAAGATTTGCATGTGGCGGGTGCAGAAACGGCCAAAGAATATTATGCTGCCCGGGGTTGGGTTTTACATCACAATACGGATTTATGGCGGGGTACAGCTCCCATTAATAATTCCAACCATGGTATATGGCCAACAGGTGGAGCTTGGTTGGTGAGACATCTTTGGGAACATTATCTTTACACACAAGATTTACACTTTTTAAAAGAATATTATTCAATTATTAAGGATGCTACCTTATTTTTTAAGGACTTTCTTGTCAAGGACAAAGTAACGGGATGGTTGGTCAGCTCACCTTCAAACTCCCCCGAGAATGGAGGGTTGGTCAAGGGGCCTACTATGGATCATCAGATTATTCGCTCCTTATTTGATATTTTCAACCAAAGCTCCAAGATACTGGATAGCGATAATCTTTTACGGGATTCGATTAGCAACATGCGGAATCAGATTGCACCTAACCAAATCGGGCAATATGGACAACTGCAGGAGTGGTTGGTAGATATGGACGATCCGCAGAATAAACATCGACATGTATCCCATTTGTGGGGTTTATTCCCGGGAAATGAAATCAATCTGATTGGTACACCACAGCTGGTTGAAGCTGCAAAGCGCTCGTTGGTGTTACGGGGAGATGAAGGGACAGGTTGGAGCTTAGCATGGAAAATTAATTTTTGGGCGAGATTAAAAGACGCTCAGCATGCTTATCACATGGTAAAAATGCTATTGCGGCCGGCGGATAATGGAGGTGGTTCTTATCCAAACCTATTTGATGCCCATCCACCGTTTCAGATCGATGGGAATTTCGGTGGGGCATCGGGAATTATAGAAATGTTACTCCAGAGCCACACGGATGGAATTGAGCTATTACCGGCATTACCGGCGGAAATCGGAACAGGAAAAGTCCAAGGAATCAAAGCGCGAGGCGCATTTCAGATCAATATGGAATGGAAAGACGGTCAGTTATTAGGGGTGGCCGTTGAATCGCTTTCAGGAGAAGAACTCCATTTGCGTTATGGTCGTCACGAAATAAAGATTAAAACAAAGAAAGGCGAATCTTATGCCTTTGATAAAGAATTGAAGTTAAAGAAATAATGAAGATTAGATTGACGTTGTTCAGAAAACTGTTTTATTGCGTTTGTATGCTATTGTGCGGATCATTTTCGTATGCCCAAAAACTCCGTAAAACGATCACATTGGATTTTGGATGGGAAACCATAATGCATCAGAAAGATTCCGCAAGATACAATGGATTTCACAATGTGTCTTTTAAGACAGATAAGGACTGGCGGAAAGTGGATGTTCCTCATAATTGGGATGGCTACGAGGGTTATCGTAGATTGCTTCATGGCAATTTACATGGTTATTCTTGGTATCGAAAAAATTTCTCGATCAAACAGCAAAAGAACAAAAATAGGTTCTATTTATTCTTCGAAGGGGTGGGCTCCTATGCGACCGTTTGGTTAAATGGTATGCGCGTGGGATACCATGCGGGTGGAAGAACCACATTTACACTGGATGTCACTGATGCAATTAAATTGGATGGTACGCCCAATCTTTTAGCTGTTCGAGCAGACCATCCGGCACATATTATGGATCTACCCTGGGTAGATGGGGGCTGTTCGACGGAAAGGGGATTTTCTGAAGGATCGCAGCCAATGGGAATTTTTAGGCCAGTGAGCCTATTGATGAAAAATGAAGTCTCTATTACGCCTTTTGGTGAGCATTATTGGAACGATGAGACTGCCGATCATAAAAAGGCTATTGTGCATCAAGCCGTCGAAATAAGTAATAAAAGCCAGAGAAATAAAGATGTGGAGATTGTAACCGAAGTGTTGGATCAGAAAGGGATATCAATTCTTCAATCTACATCGAAAGAGCAGATAAAAGTAAACACAACAAAGGAAATTCGGCTGAAAGATCTGGTTTTGGCCAATCCGCAATTATGGTCTGTGGATTCACCCTACCTATATCGCATAAAAATGCAGATCAAAATTGGTGGACAGATTACCGATGAGGTTGAAACACGTTATGGAGTTAGGTCTGTTCGTTGGTCAAAAGGTTTAAAGCCCTCTGGCGACCCACGTCTCTTGGTTAATGGAAAGCCTATATTTATTAATGGCATTGCGGAGTATGAACATAAGTTGGGGCAATCACATGCCTTTGATAAAGAGGAGATTGATGCCCGGATTAGACAAATTAGAACGCTCGGATTCAATTCATTTCGTGATGCACATCAACCCCATAACCTGCGCTATCAACACGCATGGGATCGTCATGGCATTTTATTGTGGACACAGCTTGCTGCCCATATTTGGTTTGACACACCTGCATTTCGAGAAAATTTCAAAAAATTGTTAACAGAATGGGTACGAGAACGTAGAAATAGCCCTTCAGTAATTTTGTGGGGCCTTGAAAATGAGAGTACACTACCCGAAGATTTTGCATGGGAATGTACAGCACTAATTCGGAAATTAGATCCTACAGCATCTATACAACGACTGGTGACTACATGTAATGGCGGTAGTGGTACCGATTGGGATGTTCCGCAAAATTGGACAGGCACTTACGGGGGAAATCAAAACACCTATGGAGAGGATCTTAAAAAGCAGCAGCTTGTAGGGGAGTACGGCGCTTGGAGGAGCTTGGGCTTACATGCCGAACCACCCTATCTTCCTAACGAGAGTAACTACAACGAAGAGCGCTTTGTCGATATACTACAAACAAAAGTTCGTTTAGCAGATTCTGTTAAAGCCAAAGCGATTGGTCATTATTTATGGCTTTGGAACTCACATGATAATCCGGGGCGTATTCAGGGGGGAGAAGGAAATCGTGATATTGACAGGATTGGCCCGGTTAATTATAAAGGTTTATTAACCCCCTGGGGAGAGCCTACGGATGCTTATTACATGTATCTGTCGCATTATGGTAAAAAGAAGCATCCAATGGTTTATATCGCAATGCATTCTTGGCCAAATCGGTGGTTGGCCCCTGGAGTGAAAGACAACATTCGTATTTTTTCGAATTGTGAGGAAGTCGAACTTTTCAATGATTTAGGATCCCTGTCACTTGGAAAAAAGCAACATCCTGGTTTTGGAAAGCATATTGAATTTAATGGTGTTGAGGTGAGGTATAATATATTGTACGCCGAGGGACGAATAGGGGGAAAGATCGTTAGCCGTGACACCATTATACTACATAATTTTCCCGAAAGTCCACATTTTCGAGACTTTTCCGTAGGCTCATCCAAGATGCTAAAACCAGATCTTGGATATCATTATCTCTACCGTGTTAATTGCGGTGGCGATAATTATACAGATGAATACGGGGTAGAGTGGAAAGCTGACCAACCGTATCGGTCGAAATTGGGCTGGGGCAGTAAATCTTGGGCGGATAGTTTTGAAGGGATGAACACTTATTTTGCCAGTCAACGCGTTATTTTTGATCCAATTAAAGGAACTAAAGACTGGCCTCTTTTTCAGAGCTTCCGATATGGGCTTGAGAAGTTGGGCTATCAATTTGACGTACCTAATGGAGAATATTTAGTTGAATTATATTTCGCCGAACCTTGGTATGGTAAGTTTTCGTCAGGCAATGGCGATCGAGTTTTCGATATTGCTATCAATGGCCAACTTGTTGAGCATAAGTTTGATATTTATAAAAATGCGGGATTCCAGCGCGTAGTCAGAAAAAACTATACTGTTAGGGTTGCTGACGGAAAGATTGTTATCAATTTCCCACGCGTTTATGCTGGACAAGCAGTAATGCACGCCATTGCTATTGCCTCAAAGAAGGGTATTGCCATAGTTTCAGATTCAAGCGGTCAAGATCATTATAATCTAGATTTAGCGCGTCAGAATATAAAACTCCATAGTTGGCTGGATATAGGCAGTGTATTGAAAAAGGATGGCCCTAGCGTAACATCGTTTTTTTCCTTGCCACCATCCTTGTTTGGCTCAGATTATTTTGAGCTTGATAGCAATAGCACCTATCATCTACGTTTTAAAGAACCTACCACTGCTTTCTATCTAGGAAATGAGAAACCGGACAATTTTGAAGAGACCAAAGACAGTGTACAATTGAATACGGGAAAATATTTTGCCGTATTCCGTAGGGTGCTAAAGGTAGGCGAGGAAATTTTGCTGAAAACTGAGCGCGGCGGAGATATTGTGGTCTTTCAGCAGCAAAGTGGGCTTCTTCCAGTGTATGACTTGAAGGAGGTCAAAAACTATAAAGCCTATCAAACCCTTTGGCGGGAAGGTGTTTCCGAAATTGAGTTTGCCGGCCAAAGACGTTTAGTATTTAATGCTAGTGAGAGTTATATCGCTTGGGAGTTTCAGGTCGGTGCAGCGGATGTGTATTCATTATTGGTGAAGTATCATAATCCATTTAAGGAAGTTCGTCGTGCTTACTATGAAATTTTAGACAAAAATAAGCATGTGTTGGTGCCTAAAACTCTTGTATCATTGGAACCTACGCGTTCCGGAAAATGGAATTATATCAATACTGATACAAAGACAATGATCAATGCTGGGACCTATTTTATTAAGCTGTATAGTCTTGATTCTAAAGGTGTTGTTGTGGATAATCTAGAGGTCAAATAGCAAGCAGGTCAGGATAGTACATGACGGTTGCCGATGAAATTTTCAGTTATATTGAGCACTTGAAATTTTGTGTCGTTTTGACGTTTATTTTGAGCAATTATAACGGAAATAAAGTTAAGGGGCTTTATTTAATTTAATATTTAATAACCAAAAAAGGGATAAACCATTTCATGCCTATGAAACGTTTTACATTATTCACAATTTTATTTTTAAGCGTGTCTATGACATTTAGTCAAACAGAGGACGCCTATTGGAAAACTATTACAGATCGGTCTGCAAAAATTGTAGCTAAACTAGCGCTAGCAGATCAAGCCAAGCAAGAGAGAGCGGTTCACATTATTCGTGATCAATATTATCTTTTGAATGCCTGTTATTCGCTTCGCGATTTGAAAATTAAGGAGAATACGGATAAGAGTCTAAAAGAACAGATCGCACAGGAGACGCTTCAGGAAACTTCCAATTTAAATCAAGCTTTCGTGATCCGGTTAAAACAAGTTTTAACACCGGCAGAAGTTGAAGCAGTTAAAAACGGCATGACCTATCATGTTTATCCGAACACCGTGAAGGCCTATCAAGATATGATTCCTAGTCTTTCAAAAGATGAAGTACATATGATTGACAGTTTACTTTATGAAGCTCGAGATTTTGCCATGCAGGCCGAATCTTCGGAAAAAAAACATGCCTGGTTCGGTAAATACAAAGGCAAAATCAATAACTATTTAGCGTCTCACGGCTATAATTTAAAAGAGGAAGGTGACAAGTGGGCCGCGAGACTCAAAAAAACAAACCAATAAACAAGGACCTAAATTATGAATTACTTTATATTCCCAAGGAAATCTTCTATTCGGTTGGCAAAGCTGCTCGCCATTGGAATAATGACAGGTGGGGCCATTCCATGCTTCTCTTATGGTGCGAATCCAAGTGAACTCAATCTGCTTTTTTTTAAAAATATAACAGGAAAGGTGGTTGATCAAAATGGAAAACCTTTGGCGGGAGTAACGATATCCATCAAAGGATCTAAAACTGCGACTTCAACAGACGAGGGAGGTACTTTTAGGCTGAACTTGCCCGTTGGGAATGAGATTTTGGTGCTCAATTTTGTTGGCTATAAAAGATTGGAAATACCGGTTGGCAACCAAAGTGTGTTAAATATACGCATGGAAGCTGAAAGTCAGGAGCTCGATGAGGTTGTTACGGTTGGTTATACCACACAGAAAAAAGCACATTTGACAGGATCGGTTGTGGCAATAAAAGCGGAAGAGATAGAAGATTTGCCTACGACGAACGTGGCCGCTGGATTAGCGGGGCGACTTTTGGGAGTAAATGTTAGTGGGGGCGTATCAAGACCTGGCTCGAAAGCTACCATAGGTGTAAGAAGAAGTATGGCGGCCGGAAAAGATGGCGGGACTTCTGAACCATTGTATGTTATCGATGGAGTAGTTCAGGTTAATGGACAAAATCAACCTGATGCAACGCAATTCAATAACTTGGATCCCTCTGAAATAGAAAGTATCTCTGTGTTGAAGGATGGTGCTGCCGCAGTGTACGGGGTACGTGCTGCCGATGGTGTCATTCTGATCACAACAAAAAGAGGTAAGATCGGTGCGCCAAGAATCAGTTATAACGGTTCTTATGCCATCAATGATGAGGCCTATCGAACAAAAGTCATGAATGCCTATCAATTTGGGATGTACTTTAATATTATGAATGGACCGAACGGGAATAATACCGATCCCTCAAGGCCTGGTTTTGAAAAAGCATTTTTCTCACAGGATGAATTGGATTATTTTAAAGACCATTCTTACAATTGGTTGGATGATGCATGGAAATCCAGCTATTTGACCAAACATTCCTTAAATATTTCTGGTGGAGCAGATAAAGCTACCTATTTTGCGAACGTTGCTTATAACAAACAGAATGGTAATCTATCCACTTTAGACTATGACCGTTGGAACTTTAGAGCAGGTAGCGATATTCAAGTAGCCAGTAATTTCAAGGTGGCGATACAGGTTTTTGGAAACGTGGGAGATTTACAAAAAACCTTTAATAAAATTGGTGGTGAAAATGATGATAACGATTATAGGAACTTATTATTGGCCGCTCCGTATGTTCCTGCTTATGTAAATGGGCTCCCTGCACGATTGCCCGGAACATCAGGAGATTTATCTGCTTATCATTTCTTTGAGTTAGAGCGGTTAAATAATTTAGCAACCTCAGATTCTAGACAATTTGGCGTTAACCTAAGTGGGGAATATCAGGCACCGTGGTTAAAAGGTTTGGTCATTAGAGGATCTTATGCTAGAAACTTTACAAGTTCCCGTGGCACGCAGATCGGAACGAAATATCAAACATATACATTTACCAATGGTGGAGATAATAGACATATTTACGACCTCGGTACCAATCCCATTGCGGCAACTTTCAGCAATGGTAATCGTGTTTATTTTTCCAATGCGAATGGTAACAATTATCAGGCTAATTTTACTGCACTATATGATAAGAAATGGAAACAACACACGTTTTCAGGCTTGTTCTCCATAGAAAAAGGAGAAGCAAAGAGTTCACAGGAAGACGTTTGGAAAGACGATCCACTTGCAAACACCAATGGACAATTCGGTACAGCGTTTGGAGCCGTGGATGGACGTACTGCCGCTTACGAGTCAGGCACGCTAGGTTATGTCGGTCGTATCAACTATCGGTTTGGAGAAAAGTATTTGGCAGAGGTATTGTTTCGTTCGGACGCATCTACAAAATTTGCTCCAGAAAACTATTGGGCGAATTTTTATAACATCTCTGCAGGTTGGGTAATCAGTGAAGAAGAGTTCTTTAAAGTTGATGGGGTAGATTTCTTAAAATTGAGATTTTCGCATGGAAAATTGGGCAGCGATAAAATTCCACTGTGGAATTGGCTACAACGCTATAGCTATCAGACTGGTAAAGGTGCCGTATTTGGCGGGAATGGCGGGGCGACGACTGGTATGAAAATGGAGAAAAGCCCCAATCGCGACGCTACTTGGAGTGCAGAGTATAAAAATAATGTTGGTATTGATGCTCGTTTTTTACGTAGCCGTCTATCGGCCACAATCGAAGGATTCTATTACAAAGGTCATGATGCATTGATCGAACGTACAGGTAATATTCCGATTACAGTTGGAGGATCAGTTGCTGCAGAAAATTTTGGGAGAGAGAATAATTATGGAATAGAGTTCGAATTAGGCTGGCAAGATAAAGTTAATAATTTTAACTACGGCGTTAGTACACGTTTTTCTTGGTCCGATGGAAGGGTCATTCAGGGTAATTTCAATGATATTGATATGTTATATCCTTGGAAACCCAGACCTAATGCCTCTTCTGACCTTGGGGCTTGGGGATACGATTACTTAGGAATGTTTAAGACACAAGCAGATATTGATAACTATGTAAGTCAGTATAACATTACACAAGTATTTGATCAGTCTGTCGATAAATTAAGACCGGGAATGCTATATTATCGGGACGTGAGGGGGCCCCTTCAGTCAGATGGTACTTTCGCAGGGCCTGATGGTATCATTAACGATAATGACCTGATCCAGTTGGCTAAACGTAAGGATAATCATTATACATTAGGCACTACATTAAGAATCGGTTATAAGGGATTTACGGCAGAGTCTGTTATTACAGGTTCGTTCGGAGGTTATTCGGAGATCACAGAGCGTAACAAGCTCAATAATGATATTTCTCGTGTGTATACCAATCTTCCTGACATTTGGGGAAATGTATATGATCCTGTTTTAAATCCCACCGGTACTATGCCGAATCCGCAATGGTCCAGTATTTACAATCAGCCTTCCAGTTTCTGGACTGTTTCGGCCTTTCGCATGCGGATGGCAAGCTTTAATATAGGCTATAAGTTGCCTCAAAGAATGACGCAGTATTTGCGGGTATCGAACGCTAGAGTTTACTTAAGCGCAATGAATCCAATGTCTATCTATAATCCATATAGTTATAAAGATGGAAATGGATCGGCTTGGGATGTCTATCCGAATTTGAGGACATATTCTTTTGGTATTAACCTGACTTTATAAGATTACGATGAGAAAGTTAACGATTTTAACGATGATGCTGGCTTGTTTAGCTTTGACAAATCAGAGCTGTAAGGACAAGTTTTTGGAGGATAAAAAAGACTTTACAGCAGTAAATGGCGATGACGTCTTTAAGGATCCGGTATTGGCTCAGGCGTATGTGGATTACGTCTACGGATTATTTTTGCCAGCAAATAATTCCCAGTCTTTTGTGGCTACAATGGACGCCGCGGAAAACGGTACCTATAATAATGTGTTCACGCAGACAACTGATGAATTAGCTGGCGAGACTGATTTTAATAAACAGTGGAATGCCATTTCTTTTATCAATAACCATGCAAATAAGTATTTTGGTCAACGGATGGGCGCCAACATTGCGAATAACGTGTGGACCCGAATGAAGGAAATTAACCTTTTTCTAAGCAAAATTGATCTTTATGGTATTGATGAGGCTACCCGTAATAAGATGAAGGGGCAGCTCTATTTTTGGCGCGCCTTTCAATATTTTCAACTCGTCAGGATGTATGGCGGTGTTCCTTTAATATTAGAGCCGCAAGTGCCAATTGTAGGTAACAATGAAGCAAATTCTATTCCGCGTAGTGCTACATCAGAGTGTATTGCCCAGATTGTGAAGGATTTGGATTTAGCAAAAAGTCTATTGCCAGGAAAGTGGGACGCTGGAAATTGGGGGCGGATTACTAGTGGCGCAGCAGCGGCTTTGAAAGGACGTGTTTTATTAACTTATGCAAGCCCACAATTTAATCCAAACGATTCGCGAGATCGTTGGGAAGCAGCATATTCCGCAAATACTGAAGCCAAAACCTTATTAGAACAGAATGGCTTTGGGTTGTTCAGGACTGGGGGAGAGGCTAATGGTAAAGCCTGGGGAGACATGTTTTTGAAAGAAGTAGACAATCCTGAAGCAGTAATTGTTTATGGGTTTAATAATGCGGCAGCAACATCCACTGCTGTAAAAAATAATGGTTGGGAGCAAGCAATTCGCCCTAGAGAGCTTTCCGGTGCAGGATCGATTTCACCAACTAAGCAGATATTTGATGCCTTTCCTATGCTGGATGGTAAAAATATTGATGATCCAACCTCTACCTATCCATACGACTCCAAGAAATTTTATAAAAACAGAGATCCGAGGTTTTCAAAAACTTTCGTATATAACGGTGCCTTATTTCCCTATGCAAATGGAACAAATTATCGCCAATGGACTTACTATTGGAAAAATGATAAGGGTGCGTATGTATCTACGGAAACAAGAGGTTCTAACGCAAGTGGCATCTATTTGCGTAAAGGATCTGATCCTGCAGCGTCGGGTACATCAAATGCCGCAGCCGGATTTCAGCAAAGTGGTACAGACTACATAGAAATGCGCTTTGCTGAAGTGCTATTGAATTTAGCTGAATCCGCTATTGGTGCGGACAAATTGGTGGAAGGTTTGAAAGGTATTACTGATATCAGGGCACGTGCAGGTTTGGAAAATAAGGATGGATCTTATGGTTTAAGTAGTATCAGCGGAGACCGAAATAAACTTTTCGGCGCAGTGCTTAATGAACGTAAATTAGAATTAGCGTATGAAGGTAAACGATTTTATGACCTTAGACGTTGGAAGCTTTTTGAAGAGGATTCACCTACCGCCCAACGTATTGGTGTAAAACCATTAAATGGAACAAGAAGAACAGGCTTATTAATTACAGTGAAAAACAATGGCATGGATTATACCGGTGCTTCAGATCCGTTGGTTCGAAATGGCTCAAGTGTTCCTGTCGTTGAACGCCAACCCTCAACTTATCCTGCTGGAATAGCTAACCAGGATCAATACCTCGATTACCTGTATGATAATTATTTTGTAATTGCCGAAAAAGATGATTTAGATCCGACAAATATCCCCTGGAAATTTAGATGGTATACGGAATATTACTTCTTTGGATTAAATCAAACAATCTTGTCTACTTCACCTTATTTACAACAAACTAGTGGTTGGGATAGCATGAATGGAGCAGGAACTTTTGATCCTTTAAAATAGTTTTCCACATACAGAATCTAAAAGCAATGTATGCGTATTGTGACAGACATTGCTTTTGATAAATGTACAGTTGACATATATTTGAAATAGAAATTATAAACCCTACTAACTAGATAAACATGTTACATAAAATAACGCTAACAGCTTTGTTGAGCCTTTTCACATGCATTGCCTTTTGTCAATATCCCAAAATACCAGAAGACGTTAAGAAGTTTACAGATGACCTAATGAAAAAAGCATATCAGCAATCTGACGAAGCATGGCAAAAAGCTTTACCTGTCATAGAAGAATACGCAAAACAAGGTAAACCTTATATTCCATGGGCGGGACGACCGGACGATCTCCCACAAGCTAAGATTTTGGCTTTCCCGGAAGCGGAAGGTGGTGGTAAATTTACTTTTGGTGGTCGTGGCGGCCAGGTATATGTAGTGACTAGCTTAGAAGATAATGGTCCTGGTTCATTGCGGGAGGCCTGTGAAAAAGGTGGTCCTCGCATTATCGTATTTAACGTTTCTGGTATCATCCGCCTAAAAACGCCATTGATTATTCGTGCGCCGTATGTGACTATCGCCGGACAATCTGCGCCAGGTGATGGTGTCTGTGTGGCCGGTGAATCTGTTTGGATCAATACACACGATGTCCTGATCCGACATATGAGATTTAGACGGGGCGAAACTTACGTTGGCCGTCGGGATGACGCCATCGGTGGTAATCCTGTCGGAAATATTATGATCGACCACGTTTCGGCAAGCTGGGGCTTGGACGAAAATATGTCCATGTACCGCCACATGTATAATGATAGTACTGGAAAAGCAGAAGAAAAACGTGGTACTGTAAATATTACCATCCAAAATTCTATTTTCTCTGAAGCTTTAGATACATGGAACCATGCATTTGGTAGTACTTTAGGTGGTGAGAACTGCACATTCATGCGCAATCTTTGGGCAAATAATGCGGCTCGTAACCCATCTATTGGGTGGAATGGTCTGTTCAATTTCTACAACAATGTTGTGTACAATTGGGTACATCGATCAATTGATGGTGGAGACTATCAAGCTACATACAACATTGTTAACAATTACTTTAAACCAGGACCAGCGACACCTTTAAATCAGCCTGTAAGTTATCGCATCTTGAAGCCTGAATCGGGTAGAAGTAAATTGCCTTATGTCGTATTCGGCCGGGCGCATGTCAAAGGTAATATTGTAGAAGGAAACGAGAAAGTAACGGCTAACAACTGGGATGGTGGTGTGCAACTGGAAAATAAAAAAGGGGATGCGATGACTTATGCTGAAGCTCAGCCTTATTTCGCTGCAATGAGCGTTAAGGAACCATTCCCACATGCTAGTTTCCCGGTAATGACTGCGAAGGAAACTTACGGCTTTGTTCTCGAACATGCAGGAGCCACCTTGCCTAAAAGAGACCCTATCGACACACGGGTTGTTGGTGATGTGAAAAATGGTAAACCAGTCAAATTATTAAGCAATGTGAAATTGCCGGAAAAAGATTTTGAACATCGAAGATTACCAAAGGATTCGTACAAAATTGGTATTATTACCGACATATCTCAAGTTGGTGGATATCCAGTATATAAAGGTACACCGTACAAAGATTCGGACAATGATGGTATTCCAGATACAGTTGAGAAAGAAATGGGGCTCAATCCAAATGATCCGAGTGATTCAGCGAAGATTACAGCATCAGGTTACGCGAACATCGAAATCTATCTGAATAAATTAGCTGCTAAATAAAGCTATGACATCGTTACTGAATCGAAATACTGTGTTGCTATTGGGGCTAATAAGCCCCTTAGCGGCATTGGGCCAATATCCGGTTATTCCAGATTCCCTGAAAAAATTGGCTGCAGAACGGGACAATGCAGAAATCATACGTTTAGAAAAAGTCTGGGCAGAAGCACAAAAAATTATAAAGGAGGAAGGGAAGCCTTATATCCCTTGGGCTGCAAAACCGGGTGACTTACCGCAGGCAAAGATTAAAGCATTTCCTGGTGCTGAAGGTGGAGGCGCTTATACCGCTGGTGGACGAGGAGGAAAAGTTTTTGTCGTGACAAGTCTTGCGGACACTGGTCCTGGAACGTTGAGAGAAGCCTGTGAGGCCGGTGGTTCCCGTATCGTTGTATTTAATGTCGCTGGTATTATTCAACTTGAAAAGCCAATTGTTGTCAGAGCGCCTTATATTACGATTGCCGGACAGACAGCGCCAGGGGATGGGGTATGTGTGGCCGGAGAATCTTTTCTGATTGATACGCACGATGTCATTTTAAGGTTTTTACGTTTCCGCCGCGGTGAAACCGATGTAACGAGACGTGATGATGCTGTAGGAGGCAATGTGGTTGGCAATATTATGATTGACCACGTGTCTGCAAGCTGGGGTCTGGATGAAAATATGTCTATCTACCGACATGTATACGACCGTGAAGGTAAAAATCTCAAATTACCCACTGTCAATATTACGATCCAGAATTCTATTTTTTCTGAAGCTCTGGATGCGTACAACCACGCTTTCGGAAGTACAATAGGTGGTTTAAACAGTACCTTTATGCGTAACCTATGGGCGTCAAATATCAGTCGGAATCCTTCCATAGGAATGTATGGTGACTTTGGATTTGTTAATAATGTGATTTGGAACTGGTGGAATAGAAGTGCTGATGGCGGAGATAATAAATCCTTATTCAACTTTATCAATAATTACTATAAGCCGGGGCCAATTACACCCAAAGATAAGCCGATTGCGTACCGTATCTTAAAGCCAGAATCTGGAAGAGATAAAGCCTTTAAAGATCAGTATGGGAAAGTATATGCACATGGAAATGTGGTAGAAGGTTTCCCAGAGGTCACTAAAAATAACTGGGCCGGAGGCATCCAGATTGAAGATCTACCGAATGTTGGTGATCGTGAAAAAGAAATCCGTGTGGATAAGGCGTTTCCAATGGCTCCCGTTACCGCACTATCTGCTCAGGATGCTTACAACTATGTTCTTAAAAATGTAGGTGCATTTCTACCAAAACAGGACGCTGTTGATGAACGGATTATTAGGCAAGTGTCAGAGAATAAAGTGTATTATGATACAACAAAAGCGCAACATGGATTTGTGTCTGCATATGTTAAACGACGCCTTCCAGAAGACTCCTACAAACAAGGGATTATATCCCATATTGCACAAGTAGGCGGATATCCGACTTATCAGGGGATGCCTTACCAAGATTCGGACAACGATGGCATTCCAGATAATGTAGAAAAAAGTATGGGGTTGAATCCAAATGATCCAAGTGATTCTAGAAAGATAGCGAAAAACGGCTACGCCAATATTGAGAATTATTTAAATGGGGTGGTTGCAATAGATGCCGTCGTGCCAAAAAATAAAAAATAATCATGATAAAAAGAATTTCGCTCTTTTCTTGTATCGCATTCTATGCTTTCACCTGCATTGCTTTTACTGCACATGCACAACAAATGAAGGCATATAGTCCTCTAGTATGGGATGAGGCCAAGTTTGTGTACCATGCAGATTCGCTTGGAAATCAGATTCCTGATTTTTCTTACGCGGGATACAAAGGAGGCAATGAAGCTATTCCTACCGGGCAGATTGCTGTTGTTGTTCCTCTAAAAACAGGTGATGCTACACAGCGTATTCAAGCTGCTATCAACTATGTGTCAATGCTACCGTTGGGTAAAGATGGGCTGCGGGGAGTGGTACTTTTAGAAGCCGGGACTTATGAGGTTTCGGGATCCCTGACATTGCATGCCTCAGGTGTTATTCTGCGTGGTAGTGGTTTCACAACAAATGGAACTGTCATCATTGGTGAAGGAACAACAAGAGAAACACTCATCCGTATTCTCGGAAAAGACGATATCACGTTTGCAAAAAAGACAAACGTAACAAGTACTTACGTCCCTGTCAACGCGCGGGTATTGGATATTGATCATGCAGCTTCCTATAAAGCTGGCGATAAAATTAGGATTACAAGACCTTCCACGCAAGATTGGATTAATCAGCTGGGTACTGATCATTTTGGTGGTGGCATTACTTCGCTAGGTTGGAAACCCGGGCAACGCGATGTTACTTGGGATAGAACGATTGTCGCAGTGAAAGGTAATGGTATCGAGATTGATGCACCAATCACAACAGCATTGGACAGACGCTATGGCCAAGCGACTGTTGAGCAATATAATTGGAAAGGAAGAATCGAAAATGTCGGTATAGAAAATATCACACTTAAATCTGCTTTCGATGCGAATAACCCGAAAGACGAAGACCATCGCTGGATGGCGATTACTATTGAAAATGCGGAAAATGTATGGGTGCGTCGCATGCAGTTCCAGCATTTCGCAGGATCAGCCGTTTACGCTTTAGCAAGTACCCAAAAATTAACTGTTGAGGATTGTATTTCCCGGGACCCGGTTTCAGAAATTGGTGGCCAAAGAAGATATACTTTTTTCACAAAAGGACAACAGACCTTATTTCAGCGGCTCTATTCTGAGCAGGGATATCATGATTTCGCAGTGGGCTATCTGGCAGCAGGGCCAAATGCTTTTGTCCAATGTCAGGCAGTAGAGCCTTTCAGTTTCAGTGGTGGGATAGACAGCTGGGCGTCGGGAGTTCTTTTTGATAATGCAGATATAGATGCGCAGGCACTAAGCTATAAAAACCGAGGTCAAGATGGCCAGGGAGCTGGCTGGTCGGCAGCAAATTCTGTATTTTGGCAGTCGACAGCTGGACTTGTAGAGTGTTATCAACCCCCAACGGCACAGAACTGGGCTTTTGGGATTTGGTCTCAATTTCAGGGAAATGGCTATTGGGAGCAATCGAATGAATATATCAAGCCCAAAAGCTTGTATTATGCGCAGTTACGGGAAAGAATTGGCCTAGCGGCTGATGAACGCACAGTACTGTTGCCAGTTTTGACCGAAGCATCCAGTAGTCCGCCCGTCAGTGTTGCCATGGAGTTGACGCGTCAGTCTGAAAATCCAATGACGAAACTGGTTGACTTTATTGCAGAAGCCGGTGATCGTTATCCCTTAAATACGACCGCAAATGTAAAAACCATCGATCAAATCGGCTATAAAGAGATCACCCTAGCAAAAAAACAAGCCGATATGCGTGTCGTAAACGGTTGGTTGGTACGTGGTGATGAAGTACTCGTAGGGGCCAAATCGGATGTTCCGTGGTGGAATGGTAGCGCTAGACCGCATGGTGCTGAAAAAGCTAAACCACATATCACGCGCTATGTGCCTGGAGAGGTTGGCACGGGGTTGACGGACGATCTTGAAGAGATGACGGATGCATTAAAAAAAGATAATATTATCGCCATTGATCATAATTACGGGCTTTGGTACGATCGGAGACGTGATGACCACGAGCGTATTCGTCGGATCAATGGGGAGGTGTGGCCTCCGTTTTATGAACTGCCATTTGCGCGTAGTGGCCAGGGCTTAGCTTATGACGGCTTGTCTAAGTATGATTTAACAAAGTACAACGAATTTTATTGGGGACGCTTGAAACAATATGCAGATCTAGCAGACCAAAAAGGTTTGGTATTGCTGCATCAAAATTATTTTCAACATAATATTATCGAAGCTGGTGCACATTACGCGGACTTCCCATGGCGTGCAGCTAATAATATCAATAATGTCGGATTTCCAGAACCTGTTCCTTATGCGGGTAATAAACGAATTTTCATGGCAGAACAGTTCTACGATATCGATAACCCTGTTCGTCGTTCATTACACCGCGCATACATCCGTCAATGTTTAAATAATTTTAAAGACAACTCGGGAGTTATTCAGATGATCAGCGCCGAATATACCGGACCGTTGCATTTCGTTCAGTTTTGGATCGATGTGATCAAAGAATGGAAGGCTGAGACGGGTAAAAATCCAATGATTGGTTTAAGTGCTACGAAAGACGTACAGGATGCTATTTTGGCGGATACCGAACGTGCCAAAGAAATCCAGGTCATTGATATCCGCTACTGGCACTACCAAGCCGACGGAAAGACCTATGCGCCACAAGGAGGGCAAAATCTGGCACCGCGTCAACATGCACGATTGTTGAAACCAAAGAAAACATCGATGGAGGCCGTTTATAAAGCCGTATCCGAATACCGCACAAAATATCCGGATAAAGCAGTGTTATACTTTGCTGACAACTACCCAACGATGGCATGGGCCTCCTTTATGGCCGGTGGTTCTATGGCAAACTTACCTAAGATAGGAAACAACGATTTCTACCGTGCAGCATCAGCGATGAAAGCAACAGAAATCAATGGCGCCTGGTTGCTAAAAGGTAGCCAAGGTCTGATCATTTATAAGGAAAAATCCGATGCAGAAGATATTGATCTATCCGATTATAAAGGCGGTTTTGAAATGACACGCATTAATCCGAAAAACGGAACGATTATCAAAATAGAGAAGATCAATCTCGGGAAGCATATTCATTTGAGCAATTATACCAAAGAGCCAGAAATAATTTGGCTAAATAAGAAATAAAAATATGTCGATTCGTAAGAAACTTATATTATTTGCAGTTGCAGGAGCACTCTTTTCGTGTGCATCCAATAAAGAGACGAAGCACCTGTCACTATTGAAGATATCGGAAAATGGTAGGTACATGATGACAGAAGATGGAGAGCCCTTCTTTTGGTTGGGCGATACAGGCTGGTTATTATTTAATAAACTAAACCGTTCTGAAGCTGATCAATACCTAGAAGATCGAAAACAAAAAGGTTTCAATGTCATTCAGGCCATGGTGCTGCATACCGTTCCTTCTGTAAATAGTTATGGGGACTCTTCGGTGGTCAACAAAGATATTTCCAGACCGCTGGTGACCGAAGGGAACAATCCGGATAATGCAACAGCGTATGATTATTGGGATCATGTCGATTACATTATTGATAAGGCAGCTGAAAAGGGACTCTACGTTGCTTTGGTCCCGATTTGGGGGTCACCAGTGAAGGAAGGAAAAGTATCGGTAGAGCAGGCAGGAAAGTACGCCACATTTCTTGCGGAGCGTTGGAAAGATCGCCCAAATATCATTTGGTTAAATGGTGGAGACATCAAAGGATCAGATAAGATGGAAGTATGGGAGAAAATTGGCCAAACAATAAAATCCATTGATCATACGCATTTAATGACTTTTCATCCTAGAGGACGAACGGCTTCTTCGGATTGGTTTCACGATAGGCCTTGGCTAGATTTCAATATGGTGCAATCTGGACATCGTACCTACGCTCAGGACACTTCCGCGAATGAACAGAAACATTATGGCGAGGATAACTGGAAGTTTATGTCAGCCGACTGGAATGTAAAGCCCATTAAACCAACGATCGACGGAGAACCTTCTTATGAAGGTATTCCTCAGGGATTACACGATATTAAGCAGCCGCGCTGGAAAGATGCTGACGTCAGAAGATACGGCTACTGGTCTGTATTTGCGGGGGCGTTTGGCTATACTTATGGACAGAACTCAGTGATGCAGATGCATGGAAAACAAGACTCGACATCGGCGTATGGTTCGGATGAGCTATGGAATTCGGCAATTCATGCGCCGGGGGCTACTCAGATGAAATTTTTGAAGGAACTTATGCTTTCCAGAGACAATTATTTTGATCGTGTTCCCGATCAGTCTTTAATTGCGGATAATGGTGAGAAATACAATCGTTTACTAGCGACACGAACAGCGGATTACGCATTTATCTACAATTACAACGGTAGGGAAATGAAAATTAATATGGGAAAAATCAATGGGGACAAAGTAAAAGCGTCCTGGTTTGATCCCCGAAATGGGTCGATCAAAGTGATCGGGGAGTTTGAAAATAAAGGTGTACAAACTTTTGTGCCTGCGGGAGGACAAAAGGATGGAAACGACTGGGTATTGATCTTAGATAGCATTTAATGAGGAATTTGGTCAAATTGTTTATTTTATTTAGTGTGGCATCGATCTTGGCTTCCTGTCAGCGGGATGTTTACCTATTTACCTCGTTCCACGAACCCGCCAATGAAGGTTTGCGCTATCTGTATAGCAAAGATGGCTACCATTGGAATGCAATTAATGGGGTTTATTTAAAACCAGAATTAGGAAAACAGAAAATCATGCGCGATCCGTCGATGATACGGGATAAACAAGGTATTTATCATCTGGTATGGACCATTGGGTGGCAGGGAAATGAAGGAATCGGCTATGCACGTTCAAAAGACTTGATCCATTGGGAAAATCAACAGATCGTTCCAGTGATGCAACAAGAAGCAACCACCGTCAATGTTTGGGCGCCAGAGTTATTTTATGATGATATAGAAGACCGGTTTATTATTATTTGGGCTTCCACCATTCCTTATCGTTTTGCAAAAGGCGTAGAAGAAGAGAAAAACAATCACCGCATGTACTATACGACAACAAAGGATTTTAAATCCTTTACGGAGACGAAATTATTTAGTGATCCGGGCTTTAGTATCATTGATGCCGTCATTGTCAAAAAAAAGCAAAAAGATTATGTGCTTGTATTAAAGGATAATACGCGGCCCAATCGAAATCTAAAGGTGGCCTTTGCAAAAAATCCGTTGGGGCCATTTCAGCAGATCTCTGAGCCTTTCTCGCCCTATTTAAGTGAGGGACCTGCGGTGCTTAAAGTCAAGGATCAATGGTTAATCTATTTCGATTCATATGGTAGCAAAAGCTATGAGGCTGTGTCCACCAAAGATTTTAAGGTCTTCGAAAAAATCAACGACAAGATTTCCGTTCCGGAAGGGCATAAACATGGAACGATCTTCAAAGCATCCAATAAAGATTTAAAAAATTTGCTTCGGGTTGAAGCCAAAAAGAAATAGTATGTGTATCAAATTAGTATTAGTGGGGCTATCGCTGTCTTCTGTTATGAACCAGGCGGTAGCACAACAAGATACAGTAAAGTATATAGGAAAGACATTATCCAATGTAGATTACCATCATGGACAGCTGACCCCTGCTGTGGGTACGCACAATATCCAGGTATTTCGAGCCAATAGAGAGTTTCCTGATTTGGCCGGAGGGCATAGTTTTACCTATAACCACCAGCCTTTTTTAGCGTATTGGAACAATACTTATTACCTACAGTTTCTCAGCAATCCTGTGGGGGAGCATATTGCAGAAGGAAAAACCTTGTTGCTGACATCAAAAGATGGCCGAAATTGGTCTAATCCGACAGATTTATTCCCGACCTATCTCGTTCCGGAAGGTTTTACCAAGCCGGGACGTACGGATAAGGCCGGGAGAGATTTATATGCAATCATGCACCAACGTATGGGTTTTTATCATGCAAAGAATGATAAACTGCTGACGCTCGCATATTACGGTGTAGCACTGGATGCCAAGGACGATCCAAATGATGGAAATGGTCTTGGGCGTGTAGTCCGGGAAATTCACAAAGATGGTAGCTTCGGACCTATTTATTTTATTCACTTCAATGCCTCTTTTGATGAGAAGGGTGCCAAATATCCCTTTTATAAAAAGAGCAAAGACAAGGCTTTCGTACAAGCTTGTGACGAGTTGCTCGGCACACCACTTATGATGCAGCAATGGGTGGAAGAGTCCGACCGAAACGATCCATTAATTCCTTTGCAGCGTCCGGTAAAAGCATTTTCCTTTTATCATCTCAATGATGGAAGGGTCGTCGGTTTATGGAAGCATGCATTGACATCGATGAGCAAGGACAATGGAAAAACCTGGCAGTACTCACCATTGCGCGCCCCCGGGTTTGTGAACAGCAATGCGAAGATCTGGGGACAAAAAACATCCGACGGGCGCTATGCAACAGTGTATAACCCATCGGAATTCAGATGGCCCTTGGCCGTATCGACCAGTAATGATGGATTGAATTACACGGATTTGTTATTGGTTAACGGGGAGATCACCACAATGCGTTATGGCGGTAACTATAAGTCATATGGACCGCAATATGTTCGTGGTATCGTCGAAGGAAATGGCAAGGTTCCCGATCGTAACATGTGGTTGACCTACAGTATGAACAAAGAAGATATTTGGACTGCTGTTGTACCTGTTCCGATCAAGTCTACCGTAGAAGAGGCCGTGAACGATGATTTTGCGAAAAATGCAGGACAAGCCTATAACAACTGGAATATTTATAGTCCGCTGTGGGCAACTGCCAAGGTCGAAGGTACAGCGTTGGTTTTGCGAGATAAAGATCCTTTCGACTATGCAAAGGCAGATCGCGTCATTCAATCGGCCCAAAAAGGGACCATTGAATTTACGGTGACGCCACAGCAAAATGATCATGGCTCTTTACAGATTGAGTTGGTGAATGATAGTGGCTTGGCAGCTGCTAGAATTATTATGGATAAAGATGGCATTATTAAAAATAAAGCCGGGTACCGAAATGCATCGTTGACGAAATATGAGATGGGAAAGATGTATCATTTTGCGTTGACTTTCGATGTGAGCACCCGCTCTTATCAAGTTGCCATCAATGGAGAAGATAAAGGGACAAAGTTATTTTTCCAACCGGTAAGCAACGTGAGCAAGGTGTCGTTCCGTACGGGCGATGTCAGAAGATTTCCCAATGCGGATACGGAAACAGACCAAGATTTTGATGTTGAAAATGCAGGTGCTTCGGTCAAAGAAGCCATTTATCAGATTACTTCGCTGAAAGCTCAAAAGCTGAAATAAATGAGACGGTTTATTGTACATATAGCTTTATTGGTAGCCGGTTTTTCGGCAAGGGCGAATGTCATATTGCCGAATATTTTTGCGAATCACATGGTTTTGCAACGCAACCAGCCGGTCGCCATTTTTGGTTCAGCGAGCCCTGGCGAGCAGGTAAGCGTAGCTTTTCAAAACCAGTTGAAGACGACAGAAGCCGATCAAAACGGTCGTTGGAAAGTTGAACTAAAAGCCATGCCGGCTAATGCGGTTGGACAGACGTTGACCATCAGGGGAAACAATACGATCGAACTTAAAGATGTTTTGGTCGGTGAAGTATGGTTGTGCTCGGGCCAATCGAATATGGAATACCAAATGCGTAAAATTGAGAAAGTTAAAGCTCCGTTGAGAGCTACCTATTTCCCTAAAAGCGAAGTTTCCGAAGCAAACAATCCCAATATCCGAATTTTTTTAGTACGCCGAAAATTTCTGGCCAAGCCGGATGGCCAATATGAGGGCTGGGCTGTAGCCCGGGATTCGGCACTGCGTCAATTTTCTGCACCGGCCTATTTCTTCGGGAAAACGCTACAGCAAGAATTAGGTGTTCCTGTAGGCATTATTTCATCAGCTGTGAGCGGCAGCAGAATCGAGCCCTGGTTCTCCGAAGAATATTGGACAAGTTCACCTTATCTGAAAGATAAAAAGAAAGAAGGCGATCCCGGTAAATTCTTTCATACGATGATTGCACCATTAGCGCCTTATACCTTAAAAGGATTTATTTGGTACCAGGGTGAATCCAATACCTTTCTAAAAGAGAATATTAGTTATAGCTATAAAATGAAGGCGCTGATCGAAAATTGGCGGACTCTTTGGGAGAATCCCAAATTACCGTTTTATTTTACCGAGATCGCACCTTTTTATTATTCTCTGGATGAAAAAGGCCATGTCCGTATGCCGAGAACGGTGTTGCCAGAATTTCGGGAAGCCCAAGATCTGGTTTTACAATTGCCGCATACAGCACGTATCATTACGACAGATTTGGTCGATGATCCACACGATCTCCATCCAAGTTATAAATGGGAAATCGGTCGTCGTCATGCCCTTAAGGCTTTAAAATATGTCTATCATAAAAATATTGTAGCCGATGGCCCTGAACTAGAGTCCGTAAAATATCAAGGCAAACAAGCAAGGGTAAAATTGAAACATGCTGATGGATTAAAGTCCGTAGACGGCAAGCCCTTAACATCATTTGAAGTTGCGGGTGAGGATGGCATCTTTTATCCAGCGCAGGCTGCTATCAACGGACAGACAGTCGTACTTGAAAGTGAACAGGTACAACAGGTCCATCAGGTCCGGTTCGGATGGGACGAAGCTGCCCAGCCTAATCTGGTGAATGCTGCAGGTTTTCCCGCGGCACCCTTTAGAACAAATAATCCACTACAACATATTAAATTGAAATAGTCTTTAGCGATCATGAACTTGAAAACAAAAATAGCGTTATCCTTACTTTTTTTTGGGACTATGGGATTGCAGGTATCTGCCCAAAAAACAGCGAGCCAATACCTCTCTGGAACGGGAAAGGATGATGGTGTGTTATGGGATTTTTATGTGACCGAAGGCTTGAACGCTGGGAAATGGACTAAAATACCAGTTCCCTCCAACTGGGAACAACAGGGTTTTGGGAAATATAATTACGGTTTCAATAAAGAGGCTGATAAAGGCAAAGAGGTCGGTCACTATAAATATAGATTTAATGTATCCGATGCCTGGAAAGATAAGCAGGTTCAGATAGTTTTTGAAGGTTCGATGACCGATACCGAAGTCAAGATCAATGGCAAGCTGGCTGGCGCTATCCATCAAGGATCATATTATGTTTTCAAATATGATATTACAAAACTAGTGAAATTTGGGAAAGAAAATCTATTGGAAGTCCATGTTGCTAAGCATTCGGCAAACAAGTCAGTGAATGCGGCGGAACGGGAAGGTGACTTCTGGATTTTCGGCGGCATTTTTAGACCGGTCTATTTGGAGGCCCTGCCCCAGCATCATATTGAACGTGTTTCATTGGACGCAAAGGCCGATGGTACATTCCGGGCAAAAATAGCGACAGCGGGAGAAGCGGACGAAATTACGGTTCAACTGCTTGATGCAAAAGGAAAGAAATTTGGAAAACAGCTGAAAGCAAAGCTGTCAGACAAAAACAATTGGCTCGAGGGGCAATTTTCAAACCCGCAATTATGGTCTGCCGAATTTCCGAACTTATATACAGCGCAATTCACCTTGTCGAAAAATGGTAAGGTACAGCACCAGCTGGAGCAAAAATTTGGTTTTCGGACTATAGAAGTCAAAGAACGTGATGGCGTTTATGTCAATGGCGTAAAGGTCCGATTCAAAGGGGTCAATCGGCATGCGTTCGTTCCGGAATCCGGACGGACGACGAGTAAAGAAGTTAGCATTGCCGATGTGAAGCTCATGAAGGAAATGAATATGAACGCTGTCCGAATGGCCCATTATCCACCAGACAATCATTTTCTGGCTGTCTGTGATTCATTGGGTTTATATGTCATGAACGAGATAGCGGGCTGGCACGGACACTACGATAAGGAAGTCGGTACTAAATTATTACGGGAGATGATGGTCGTATCTGAAAATAATCCTTCCGTTGTTTTCTGGGCAAATGGGAATGAAGGTGGACATAATCCAGATTTTGATCCCATCTTCGCAGAAGAGGATATTCAAAAACGTGCTGTGATTTATCCTTGGGCCGTACATGATGGTTTTGAAACAACCCATTACCGGGAATATAACTATGGTATTGGTACCTATGATCATGGGCACAATATCATTATGCCGACGGAGTTTTTGCATGGCATGTACGATGGCGGGCATGGTGCCGGATTGGAGGATTATTGGAAAGCGATGCTTGCCAATCCCCTTGCTGCGGGTGGTTTTCTTTGGGATTTTCGTGATCAGGGAATCGTCAGGACGGATAAAGGCGGTATTATAGATACTGATGGAAATCGTGGTCCGGATGGTATTATTGGCCCACATGGCGAAAAAGAAGGAAGCTTCTTTACGATAAAAGAGGTATGGAGTCCTATTTTCTTTGAAAAGCGGGAAATGACCAAGGGATTTGATGGGGCATTCCATATTGAAAATAGATACGCATTTACCAATGTTAACCAGTGTACCTTTTCGTACGAACTCAAAAAGTTGGGCGGTTATGATGAGGTTAAGGAAACAAAAAAAGGAACGATTGTCGCTCCCAATATCCGCCCCGGTGATAAAGGGATTTTAAAAGTTGATTTCCCTACAGGTTGGGAGGACTTTGATGTCTTATATATTACCGCAAAAGATGTGTATCAACAGGAACTCTTCACCTGGAGCTTTCCGATTACATTGCCGAATCAGGTGGCAAGTAGCCTCCTGAAACCAAATGGAACAGGGGATATTGCCGTACAGGAGACCGCGAATGCCTATTTGGTGAAAGCGAATGGTATTAGCTATCAGATCAATAAGACAAGCGGATTGCTGGAGCAGGTTCAAAATGCCAAAGGAGTAATTCCTTTCAAAAACGGACCGGTTTTGCAGGAAGCGGCGACAAATTATAAGAATTTCAAATTGGACCGTGAGGATGGAAAGGTGATTATCGCATCTACTTTTGATAAAAAAGATAGTTACAATACCTTGCGTTGGGAAATCCTTGCTTCGGGACAGTTGAAAATGCATGTTCAATATTTTCCTGAAAGTTATTTTACACGTTTTGTCGGAGTGAATTTCGATTTTCCAGAAGATCAAATCGAAGGTGTTGAATATCGGGGAATGGGCCCTTATCGGGTTTGGAAAAACCGGATGAAAGGGAATCAGTTTGGCGTGTGGAAAAAGAAGTACAATAACACCGCAACGGGCGAATCGCCATTCGAATATCCCGAATTTAAAGGGTACCATGCCAATATGTATTGGACCAAATTTATCGGAAAGGATCAAAGTTTCCGCGTGTTTACCGATCGGGAGGATGTGTTTCTGCGTTTATATACGCCAAAAGAACAGCAAGATACCGAATGGAAAAACATGGAACCTACTTTTCCGAAAGGCGATATTTCTTTTATGAATGGTATTTCAGCCATCGGCACGAAAACACAAAAGCCAGAAACGACCGGGCCGATGGGTATGAAGCACGTCTACTATGATTTTGAGAAGGAGCCAGCTCGGGCTTTGCATATGGTACTTTATTTTGATTTTGAAAACTAATGAAAGCTAATACTCTTGCATCCTTTTTATCCATGTTCTTGTCGATCTTGTGGCATCAGGCTACAGCGCAGATCACTGTTGCAAACCTGCGGACTGAATTACGTTCGAATCCGATCGGTATAGATGTCATTGCTCCAAGACTGAGCTGGCAATTGCAGGGCAGTGAGCGGTCTATCCGACAAGAAGCCTATCAGGTACTTGTCGCTTCCTCACAAGAAAAACTGGATCAGAATATCGGCGATTTTTGGGATTCTGGGAAACAGGTTTCGAATAATTCCACGTATGTTATTTATGAAGGCAGCGCTCTACAGAGCCGCATGGAAGTGTTCTGGAAAGTAAAAGTGTATACGAATAAGGGTGAAAGTAGCTGGTCTGAGCCGGCTGGTTGGACTATGGGACTGCTGCATTACAAAGATTGGACAGGACGCTGGATTGGTTTTGATCAGTATTTCCCATCAGACAATGAAAAGACTGGTCAATTGTCTGCCCGTTATTTCAGAAAGGAATTTACAACAACCAAACAGATTAAGCAGGCTACAGCCTATGTGATGGGGCTAGGACTTTATGAATTATATATTGACGGCAAGAAGATAGGTGATCAAGTACTGGCTCCAGTGCCTACGGATTATACCAAGAACATTAAGTATAATGTTTTGGATGTAACACAATCACTTTCGGCAGGTAAGCATGCGATCGGGGTGATCTTGGGAAATGGACGGTTTTATGCCATGCGTCAAGCAAAACCTTATAAAGTAAAAACCTTTGGATTCCCAAAATTGCAAATGCAGCTTATGCTGACTTATACGGATGGCTCTACAGAGGTCATTAAGACCGATGATTCGTGGAAAGGAACGACCGAAGGACCCATAACGGCAAATAACGAATATGATGGTGAGGATTATGATGCCAGAAAAGAACTAACGGGCTGGGCAAATCCAGGTTTTAACGATAAAACATGGTTGAAGGCTGCTTTTGTGCAAGAGCCCGGTGGCAATTACGAAGCGCAGTCGGAAGGTATGAAGGTGATGCAAGATATTGCACCAATTTCGATCGTCAAAAAGTCCGAAGGAAAATACATCCTTGATTTTGGACAAAATTTCTCGGGTTGGGTAAAGATGAAGGTGTCCGGTAGGCGTGGAACAGCAGTGACACTGCGTTTTGCAGAATCTTTGACGGAAGAAGGTGAATTATTTACGACCAATTTACGTGACGCGAAAGCAACGGACCATTATGTATTAAAAGGTGGCGGAAAGGAAACCTGGGAGCCGCGATTTACCTATCATGGATTTCGTTATGTCGAAGTCAGCGGCTATCCGGGTATAGCTTCAAAAAGTAATTTTGTTGGCCGCTTTGTCTACGACGATATACCCAATGCGGGAACTTTTGTGTCTTCCAACACACTCATCAATCAGATCCATCAGAATGCATGGTGGGGGATTGCTTCAAACTACAAAGGTATACCGGTAGATTGTCCACAACGCAATGAGCGTCAGCCCTGGTTGGGTGATCGTCCAGTGAGTGCATACGGTGAGAACTTTCTCTTTGATAACGCTAATTTTTATACTAAATGGCTCGAAGATATTCGGCTGTCCCAAAAGGAGGATGGCGCATTACCGGATGTTGCACCAGCATTTTGGCGCTACTATAGTGATAATATCAGCTGGCCTGGAACTTACCTATTGGTCGCCGATATGCTTTATCAGCAGGCTGGCGATCTGCGAATCTTGAAAAAACATTATCCGGCCATGAAAAAATGGATGGATTATATGCAGTTACGTTATACAGGAACGGATGGTATTATTACCAAGGATAGTTATGGTGATTGGTGCTTCCCACCGGTAACCATTGAAGCTGGAAGAGGTAAGATTGCCGATAAAAAATATCCGAGTGCATTGATCGCAACTTCCTATTACTATCATTTGTTGCAGACGATGGCCCGATTTAGCATCCTCGTCGGCAATGGACAAGATCAGGCTAACTTTTTGGATCGCGCAGCGAAGATGAAAGTAGCATTTAATGCTGCGTTCTATCACGAAGCAGGATATTATGGTGGCAATTCATTGACTGATAATATATTGGCGTTATCTTTCGGCTTACTCGAAGATACGAACAAAGAAAAGCTTAGCAACCGGATCGTGGAGATTGTGGAAAAAGAAAATCACGGGCACCTGAGTACAGGACTTATCGGAACACAATGGATTATGCGCACGCTGACCAAAATCGGCCGTGTGGATCTTGCCTATAAAATTGCAACCAATAAGACCTATCCTTCCTGGGGTTATATGGTCGAAAATGGGGCCACAACAATTTGGGAGTTGTGGAATGGCAATACAGCCCATCCCAAGATGAATTCACAAAATCATGTGATGATGTTGGGCGATCTCTTGGTATGGCTCTATGAGGATTTGGCGGGCATCAAATCAAAAGAGCATGCCTTTCAGACTGTTGTCATGAAACCGCAGGTCGTAGCAGGATTGGATCATGTGGATGCAAGCTATAAAAGTGTTTATGGAACCATTCAATCCAATTGGAGCAAAAGCAAATCGACTTTCGAATGGAAGATTTCTATTCCGGCCAATACCAGAGCAGAGATCTATCTGCCTACGACAGAACTGTCCACGATCCTGGAAAATAATCAAAAAATAAAAAACGATAAAGATATTCAGATCCTACGACAGGAAAAATCAGGTGTTTGGCTCGCAATAGGATCAGGAGATTACCAATTCAAAATTAAACTATAAGCAGTATTTAGTATACATGTATAATATTAAAAATACATTTATGAAGATAAAAATTAAATTAGCAACAGCCCTATTGTTTTTATATTCCTTGTGTTCTTACGGACAAAATCCGACATTAAAAGAATGGCAAAAAGGCGTAATAAAAGATGAGTTTATTTATGATACAGCATCTTTTCCGTCCTGCCATTCTGCTACGATGGCAGAGACGGATCAAGGCCTGGTATATGCCTTTTTTGGTGGAACGAAAGAACGTCATCCCGATGTGGAAATCTATGTGAGTAGACTTGAAAACGGTAACTGGTTAGCGCCAGTGTCGGCAGCGGATGGTGTACAGCCAGACGGCAAGCGCTTGCCAACCTGGAACCCAGTTTTATATCAAATACCCAACGGAGATCTCTTGCTATTCTATAAAATTGGACCCAAGCCATCGGAATGGTGGGGGATGCTCAAACGGTCCAAAGATGGCGGTAAGACTTGGTCTGCTGCCGAGAAGTTGCCCGAGGGCTTTATTGGACCGGTGAAAAATAAGCCTGTTCTTTTGCAAAATGGCACCTTGCTGAGTCCTTCCAGTACAGAAGGAAATGGCTGGAATGTACATTTTGAGGCGAGTTCGGATTTTGGTAAGACTTGGCGTAAAATAGGCCCTATCGCCCGTGGTGCAGATAATCTGGATGCCATACAACCGAGCATACTTGACCACGGAAATGGTCGGTTGCAAATATTGGCGCGCACACGCAACCGTGCGGTCGTAACATCTTGGTCTAAGGACTGGGGCGAACATTGGACCCCACTGGAAAAAACGGCGCTCCCAAACAATAATTCGGGGACGGATGCCGTAACGCTAAAAGACGGACGGCATGTGTTGGTGTATAACCACGTGCTTCCGGAAGGTAACTTAGCCAAAGGGGCACGTACACCATTGAATGTTGCTTTTTCCAAAGATGGCAAGCAGTGGCAGGCCGCACTTATACTTGAGGATTCGCCAATCAGTCAGTATTCTTATCCCGCAGTGATTCAAACCAAAGATGGGCTATTGCATTTTGGCTATACCTGGCGTAGAAAGAAAATGAAACATGTCGTCGTAGATCCGAAGAAAGTGAAATTAATCCCGATTGAGGATGGCATCTGGCCAACAAAAAAAGGATATAAAAAACCAGACCCTAATGCATATGTCAAAGAAGAAGATTAAGCTTGTTTTCACCGCATGTCTGTTTGTGGTTTCGCTTGTTGTCAAGGGGCAGGACAGCTTACTCAATTATGAGCATAAATTTAAGCAACCCCTGGAAAAAGTGCTTGCCTTGATGCAAAAACGGTATCAGGTCAAGATCAAATATGATCCACGTAATGTCAAAGACATTATGGTGGATTACGCACCCTGGAAGTTTAGGGCAGATCTTGTGGGCACAGAAGTCAATTTGCTGTATCCCTTGGGTTTTAAACTGCAGGAGGAAGCCAAGCCCAATATCTATAAATTAAAATCATACGAGTATTACCGCTGGAAACCACAGGAAGGTTGGGACTTTCTAAACTTACTGTCCAAAAAATATACGGATCAGGCAAGTTGGGAAAAGAGAAAAGATCAATTGCGTGTTGCGGTGAGACAAGCGATGTACTGGGATAAGCTGAAAAGTATACCGAATCAACCGATCCGATTGGGCAAGGCACGTCGCTATGCGGATTACCAAGTTGAGAATTTTGCCTTAGAAATTATCCCGGGAGTATATATCAATGGTAGTATCTATTCGCCGCTCAAGCAAAAGAAAAATATCCCTGTGATGTTATCTCCTGATGGCCATTGGCCAAATCAGCGGTATCGTTCGGATGCGCAAAAGAGATTTATCACCTTAGCTCGACTAGGATGTATGGCAGTAAGCTATGACCTATTTGCCTGGGGAGAATCCCTATTGCAGTTTGCTTCGACAGATCATCGCAGCAGCGAAGCCATGTTGATGCAGACCTGGGGAGCAGCACGAATTATGGAATATGTAATGAGCTTGCCTAATGTCGATCGAAGCCGAATAGGAATCAGTGGCGGATCGGGTGGTGGTAGCCACAGTATTTTAATGGCTGCTTTAGACGATCGCTTCACGTTGGTCGCTCCTGTCGTTGCAATGTCTTCTTATTTCTTTGGTGGATGTCCCTGTGAAAGTGGAATCCCCGTACATTTTGTCTGCGGTGGGACCAATAATGTTGAACTGGCTGCGATGACAGCGCCCAAACCACAACTGATCATCTCCGATGGACAGGATTGGACGAAGGAGACCGCTATTAACGATTTTCCATATCTGCAGCATATCTATGGTTATTATGGTCAGCAAAATCAGGTGCAACACGCACATTTTCCCGAAGAAGGTCATGATTTTGGCTACAACAAAAGGCAGGCACTCTACAAATTCCTACTGGATCATTTTCATTTAGATCAGACTAAAGCTGCCGATATCATCGTGGAAACCGGTATTCAGATCGAGCCGGAGGAGTTATTATACAGTTTTGGAAAGAAGGGGGAAAACTTACCAAAGAACGCGATTCGTGGGATGGAACAGTTGAAAGCATTGTTAAAATCATATCAGATTGAACTATGATGAACCGAAAAAAATTTATACGCGATACCTTGGCTTTAATTGCCGTAGCAGCCCTGCCTTCTGCTGTCTTTGCTGCACCTAAGCGACGTTACAACGTCGCCGTAATTGATCTGATGATCTTAAAGCGGCAAAAGCTAAGTGCCTTTGACCTGGCAAAAGAAATAGGAGCAGACGGGTTGGAGGTAGATATGGGCGGACTGGGCAACCGGATTACTTTTGATAGTAAGTTGGGCGATCCAGCACAACGGAAGGCTTTTCTTGACAAAGCAAAGGAAACCGGAATAACGATCTGTTCGTTGGCCATGACCGGCTTTTATGCACAGTCTTTTGCTACGCGGCCGACTTATCAGCAGATGGTAGGGGATTGTTTGGAAGCTTGCCAGAATATGGGGGTTAAAGTCGCTTTCTTGCCTTTGGGCGTGACGTGCGACTTGGTTAAATATCCCGAACTGCGACCTGCTATTGTGGAGCGTCTTCGTATAGTAGGTGAGATGGCAAAAAAAGCCGGTGTGATCATCGGGATTGAAACAGCATTGGATGCAAAAGCTGAGGTTGATCTTTTAAAGGAAATTGGGTCCAAACATATACAGATCTATTTTAATTTTTCCAATCCGTTGAAAGAAGGGCGTGATCTGATTCAGGAGGTGACTATTTTAGGAAAGAAGCGGATCTGTCAGATTCATTGTACGGATGAAGATGGTGTATGGCTCGAAAATAACAAACGACTGCATATGCCTTTGGTAAAACGAACCTTGGACCGTATGGGCTGGCGCGGTTGGCTCGTGATCGAGCGATCCCGTGACGCTAATCTATCACCACGTGCCGTCAAAGAAAATTTTGGTGCAAATACACGCTACGTAAAACAGGTGTTTCAATGAAATTAAACTGGATAATATCGCTTGTAGTGGTAGTAATGGGCATGCAGGGATGTCGAAGTCTTTCGGTTAAAAAGCAACTGGATAAGACCCTGTTACGTGCCGATCAGGTAGGAGCGGGAGAGATGCCTCTTGAGCCACAGAAGGTACAATCCCCTTTTACGGCATGGAAGGTCCAGCGGCCGACATTTCCGATGCGACATGATACTGCAGGGCCTGCTGAAAATATACAGGCTAAGCTCGATCAGCTTGCGGCACAGGGGGGAGGTACGTTAGTACTGAAAGGACATCACCATACAGGACGGATTACGCTAAAGTCCTATATTAATCTAAAATTGGATGAAGGTTCCGTTTTGGAATTTAAGCATGAAATCAATGATTTTCTGCCTGCGGTGTTTACACGGCACGAAGGAGTAGAATTATATAGCTTGGGGGCTTGTATTTATGCCAATGGGGCAGAAAACATTGCCATCACGGGATCAGGTAGAATTATTGGCCCCGGTGAAGGCAGCGTCCGGAATAAAACCATGACGCATGACGTCATTGAAAATATTGTCGATAGTAATACGCCTGTTGAGCAGCGGATCTACGATGGAAAGACCGCAGATTTCATCTTCCCACCGGCACTCATTGCGCCTATTAACTGCAAAAGTGTCTGGATTGAAGGTGTATCGCTCGAGCGTACTGCTTTTTGGAATATCGTGCCCACTTATTGTGAGGATGTCGTGATCCGTGGAGTTCGCATCCATTCTACGGGTATACCACGTGGGGATGGGATCGATATTGAATCATGCAACCGCGTGCTTGTGGAGTACTGCACCCTAAATACTGGAGACGATTGTATTGCCGTGAAAGCAGGACGTGGGTTCGACGGACTACGGGTGAATAGACCTTCGGAAAATATAGTTGTCCGCTATTGCTTTTCCGAAAAAGGTCATGGTGGATTTACGATCGGTAGTGAGACTGCCGGCATGGCCAAGCAGGTGTATGTCCATGATTGTGTGTTTGGAAAAACCAATGTTGGCATCCGTTTTAAGACCAGAAGGCCACGCGGTGGTGGCGGATCTGATATTCACTTTGAGCGTATCCGGATGCAGGAGGTGGAATCAGCTTTACGCTGGGATATGCTTGGACAAGCCCAACATGTGGGCAATCAGGCTAGCCGTGATTTCGAAGTTCAAAAGAACGCTCTGACACCACGTTTCTCGGATATCCAAATAAAGGATATATATATTGATGCGGCTAAAAATTGTATTAAGATCGAAGGTATTCCAGAGTCTGTTTTGGAAAACGTATCTATTGATCGTGTTTTTGGACGCGGAGACCGGTATCTGTCGATTAAAGATGCTAAAAATATCAAGATTAAAAATAGTGTTTTTGTGTGTAAAGATACCAGTATCTCAACAACCAATGTTTTGGGGCTGATACAAGATCGCGTACGTGTCATCACGGAATCGCCCTAATAGTTGGTTATGAATACAGTCGGGGAAAAAAGAAAAAGAATGAAGAATATTGTAAAACAGGGAATCGTTTTAGGAAGCATTTTCCTGTTATTGCTAGCTATGCCCGTAGTGGGTATGGCTAAGTTATCAGTAACGCGTGTTTTGATAGAAGGACGCGAAAACCCATTGGGTATAAATACATTAAAGCCTTCATTTAGCTGGCAACTGCACAGCGATAAATTTGATGTGCAACAACAGGCTTATCGTATCGAGGTCAGTAAAAGCACTCGTTTTGCAAAGCAGGATTTGCTTTGGGATTCCCAATGGGTAGCGACAGAGCAATCCCTAAATTTGTTATACCAGGGAAATCCTCTAGCTACGGGTACAAGTTATTACATCAGAATACACGTTCGTGATAATAAAAAGGAGACAGCCACAAGTGCGGTGCAACGGTTCCACACAGGGTTATTGCAAGCCCAAGATTGGGGCAGTGCAAAGTGGATTGCAAAAGATATATTACCGGATTCATTGGTCAATCCACTGCCACTAAGCTCCAGCAAGCTCCGCCTGGATAAAAGTTATGACCTTCCGGTTTTCCGGAAATCAGTTCAGGTGAAAAAGAAGATCAGTTCTTCGATTGCTTATGTGGCTGGCCTGGGACATTATGAGTTGCTATTGAATGGCAAGCGGGTAGATGATGCAGTGCTACAGCCGGGGTGGACAAAATATGACAAAGAAGCCTGTTATGTGGTTTATGATCTTACCCAAGCCTGGCAACAGGGAAAGAATACAATCGCTGCCCTATTAGGAAATGGGTTTTATTATATTCCACCAATTAAAGGCCGATTTCAAAAACATAAAGTTGCTTTTGGTCTGCCAAAGCTCAAACTTAAGATCGTCAATACCTATACGGACGGGACGCAAGAAATCATCGTTAGTGATGCAGGCTGGAAAACACACCGGTCACCCATTACTTTTTCCAGCATGTATGGGGGCGAGGATTACGATGCACGGATTTTACCTGATTATTGGTCAGCCCCTGTTTACGATGACAGGAACTGGCAGCAAGCGCTCATAACGGATGGACCACATCTACGGGCTCAGGATATTGATCCGGTAAAAATTATGCAGCGCTTCCCACCTGTTGGATTTCAGCGAGCTGAGGGGGGGAAACGGATCACCTATGATTTTGGACAGAATGCGTCGGGCATTGTCACTATGCAAATGACCGGACAAGCGGGAGATACCGTACGGGTGTATCCGGCCGAATTGTTGACGGCGGATGGACGCCCCAGTCAAAAGCATTCAGGAAGCCCTTATTATTATCAATATATTTTTGCAAAAGATGGGACGGTATCCTGGCAGCCACGTTTTACGTATTATGGATTTCGCTATGCTGAAGTTCAGTTGCATCCTGCCGGCAGCAAAGCGGTTCGGATGGATGCGATACAGTTGGCCCATATCCGGAATAGTACAGCGCAGGTAGGAAGCTTTCAAAGCTCCGATACGCTATTTAATCAGATCCATGGATTGATCAATTGGGCTATTAAGAGTAATATGGTCAGTGTCTTTACCGATTGTCCACACCGCGAAAAATTGGGCTGGCTGGAGCAGCTACATTTAATGGGGCCGTCGGTACAATTTAACTTTGATGCTGAACGCCTGTTTGCCAAGTCGCTGCGGGATATGCGGCAATCTCAGACAAAGGATGGTCTAGTTCCTGAAATAGCGCCCGAATATGTGCAGTTTGACTGGGGCGGCGATATGTTCAGGGACTCACCCGAGTGGGGAAGCAGCTCGATTATCTTGGGCTGGTATGCCTATCGCTGGTATGGAAACAAGTCTTTTCTTGCCGATAATTATGCCATGATGACCCGTTATATCGATTATTTGGGTACAAAAGCGAAGGGACACATTTTAACACAGGGTTTGGGTGACTGGTATGATTTGGGACCGGAGCGTCCCGGTGTTTCCCAGCTGACTACTCCCGGGATTACGGCTACGGCAATCTATTACTATGACTTGAAACTCATGGTAGACATCGCTATGCTACTTGGACAAAAAGAAGATGCCGAAAAATTTGAAACGTTACGGCAGGCCGTTTTCAGTGCCTTCAATCAACAATTTTATCGACCTCAGGAACATAGCTATGGCTCCGGTAGTCAGACAGCGTTGGCCATGCCACTGTATGTTGGACTGGTACCTCAGGAGGCCCAACAGGCAGTTTTTGAAAAACTAACAACAACCGTTTGCCAAAATGATACGGCGTTGACGGCAGGAGATATCGGTCATCGTTACCTGCTACAGGTGTTACACTCCAACAACCGTGATGATCTGATTTATGCCATGCACCATCGTGATGACCGGCCCGGATATGGATATCAGCTGCGAAAAGGTGCCACGGCACTGACCGAGTCTTGGGCGGGTCTTCCAAACGTCTCCAATAATCATTTTATGCTTGGCCACCTGATGGAGTGGTTTCATACCGGCTTGGGCGGAATACAGCAAGATGCAGCATCGACCGCATTTAAACACTTTCGAATCGAGCCCAAAATGATGGATGCACTGAAAGACTGTGAGATAAGTTTTAGAAGTCCATATGGAAAAATTTATTTTAACCGAGAACAATCTAAAGGAAATTATCAAGTAGAGATACCTGTCAATAGCCAATGTATATTGGTTTTGCCAAAGGGAACTTATCAGGTCAATGGAAAGGCCATGGAGGCCCAAACTGTCAATGTAAAAGAAGACCATGTTGAATTCAAATTGGGCTCAGGAAAATATACAATTACTCAATGAAAGCTGATATCGTGATTATTTTAGCCAGTTATAAACCCATTGAAATACCATTAGACAACAACGTAAATAGTTCAGATTGTACTAACGAAGAAAAAGAGTAGACAGATGAAAAGATTAATGCTATTGCTATCCATTGCTTTGGCCGGTCCTAAATTAAAGGCTCAAACTCCGGCAGTTTCCAGTGCGGAAATGACAAAAATTTATGAAGAAGTAAAGACCCCCTATAAGTATGGACTTGTTTTAGTACCTGCGCATAAAGGTGAATTGATGGATTGTCCGACCATTTATAAGGAGGGGAAATATTGGTATATGACCTACATTGTGTTTGATGGAAGTGGTTATGAGACCTGGCTGGCGCAGAGCTCGGATCTTTTGAACTGGAAGACCTGGGGGAAACAACTCTCCGTGGCACCAGATGGCAGCTGGGATGCTAAGCAGCGAGCAGGATATAATGCCTTGGTGGATACAAAATGGGGCGGGAAGTATAAGCTCAACAGCTACGCTGGAAAATACTGGATGTCCTATTTCGGTGGTTCCACACCTGGTTACGAACCTGAGCCGCTGGCGATTGGGATGGCTTATACAACTAAAAAACCAACACAACCTGTGGAATGGCAACGGTTGTCCAAGCCCGTGTTGACCAGTACGGATCCGGATGTTTCCTGGTGGGAAAATCGGCATAAGCTATTCAAAAGCTATGTGATTGAAGATACTGATAAACAGACGGGCCATCGCTTCGTCATGTATTACAATGCCGTAGGCGATTCATTACCCAATAATAAAGCAACACGATGGTATGAACGTATTGGTATGGCTGTGTCAGATGATCTGGAAAACTGGAAGAGGTTCCAGCCGAACCCTGTGGTTCACCATCCGGTAGGAATTACGGGAGACCCTATGATTCAGCGGATCCACAATACTTGGGTCATGTTTTATTTTGGCGCTTTCTGGAAAGACCGTAAAGGGGCATTCAATCGATTTGCGGCATCCAAGGATCTAATCCACTGGACAGATTGGGATGGTGCAAATCTGATTGAATCAAGTGAAAGTTTTGATCAGCAATATGCGCACAAATCATTTGTATTGAAAGCGGAGGGTGTTGTTTATCATTTTTATTGTGCAGTGGACGGCAAAGGTAACCGCGGTATCGCCTTGGCAACTTCGAAAGATTTAGGTACAAGTACGGTGCGTTTTAAAGACTTAAGCCATGAGCAAGAATAGCCCCTCAGGCCTAGGTCACTTTTCAAAAAACTATTCCTAATGGATAAACCCGAGGGAAGTTTAAATACCTCCATATAGACTAACGAATAAAGACGCAAGCACGAAGCCATCATTGACTGCAATGAAAGCAGTGCTTATAAATAACCATTTACTTATGAATTTATATTATTTTATTTCTATTCTCTTTTTATTTCAACTTCAGCTTGTATACGGACAAGGACGTTCAAAAATCAGCTTTAATGACAATTGGAATTTTACGTTGCAGGATCAGCTGGGCTATCGCTTGAACGACGGAGATGCCCAAGCTTGGGAATCGGTTGAATTGCCTCATGATTGGAGTATCAAAGCTGATTTTGATGCTAGTTACCCAGCAGGTAATGCAGGAGGAGCATTGCCTGGCGGAATTGGCTGGTATAGTAAGGAGTTTAAGTTGCCGACCGCAGATCAGGGTAAAAATATACAGTTGTACTTTGGCGGAGTTTACCGTTATGCAGAAATATGGATTAATGGTGTTTATTTTGGGAAAAAGCCCAATGGTTACCTCTCTTTTACACTGGACCTGACTCCGCATATTAAATTTGGAAATCAACCCAATCGCATTGCTATTCGTGTGGACAATAGTAAACAGCCAAACTCCCGGTGGTATTCAGGTTCCGGAATCTACCGTGATGTTTATCTCCTAAAAAGCAGCGAAGTACACCTCGACGAACAAGAAACTTTTATCACTACGCCGGAAATACAGGGTGTATTGGGACAGCTTAAAGTGCGTTCTAAATTGAATAAGTTGGCGCGACCTAAAGGCGTTGCAGGGAATAAATATCAAATTACTGTATGGGATCCCAAAGGAAATATACTGTTAAAAAAGACAGGGGTTGAGAAAGATGGATATATTGATGCATCACTTCAAGTGGAAAAGCCACAATTGTGGAGCCTAGCGTCGCCAAATTTATATCGTGTGCAACTCACTCTTTTAACTAAAAATAATACAGTCGAAGATCAAATTGAAAAGAGAATCGGATTCCGGACAATTCGCTTTGATGCGAAAACTGGCTTCTACTTAAACGGCGAGGCCTTGAAAATTTTAGGAGTATGTATGCATCATGATTTGGGTGCTTTAGGAGCCGCTTTTAATAAGTCTGCTGCGAAAAGACAGCTTGTCATGATGAAAGAAATGGGTGCAAATGCCATTCGAACTGCACACAATCCACCCGCAGACGAGTTACTTGATCTCTGCGACGAAATGGGAATTTTGGTTTACAATGAAGCATTTGACATGTGGAAAAAGCGAAAAAATAAGTTCGACTACCACATTGACTTTCCTACGGAACACCTCAAGGGTATTGAAGCATGGGTGCGTCGAGATCGCAATCATGCTTCGGTTATCCTATGGAGCATCGGAAATGAAATCCGAGAACAATTTGACTCCACGGGTATTACCTTAACGCAAGAAATGGCCAAATTGGTAAAATCTTTGGATCCAACACGCCCCGTTACTGCCGCCTTGACCGAAAATAATTATGTAAAGAACTTTATCGCACAGGCAGAGGCTTTGGATGTACTGGGCTTCAACTACAAACATGAAGATTATGATAAATTACCTGTAGAATTCAAAAATATACCGCTGTTGGCATCAGAAACTGTTTCTGCCTTACAGACTAGAGGGGTGTATGACAAATTGCACGATACGATTCAGTTGTGGCCAGCATCATCAAAGGACAAATATGTCGTTAACGGTAATCCCGATTTTACAGTTTCGGCCTATGATAATGTTGCTGCCTATTGGGGCACAAGTCATGAGAAAGCTTGGCTAGCGGTCAAGAGTCGTCCTTTTTTGGCTGGAACATTTGTCTGGACCGGTTTTGATTATCTTGGCGAACCCGTTCCTTACCCTTATCCTGCAAGGAGCTCTTATTATGGTATTGTCGATCTTGCCGGTATTCCCAAAGATGTGTACTACATGTATCAGTCTGAATGGACAAACCAGGATGTCCTTCACCTTTTACCGCATTGGAACTGGAAAACAGGTGATACTGTGGACGTATGGGCTTATTATAATAAAGCTGACGATGTCGAGTTGTTCCTGAACGGCAAAAGTCTGGGAACTTCAGCTAAAACAGCAGATCGTCTGCACGCCAGCTGGAAGGTGCCTTTTGAAAAGGGGGAACTGAAAGTTGTTAAAAAGCGAGACGGTAAGATTGTTCAGGAAGCAAGTATGCGTACAGCGGGAGAAGCTAAGCGGGTAAAAGTCTCCTTAGAACATGAAAAATATGCCACAGGGGAATCCCGAGACCTTTATTTTGTGACTGCGGAATTGGTGGACCAAGCAGGACAGTCCGTGTTGCACAATGATCAAGAAATTGAGTTCATTGTAAAGGGAGATGCAAAAGTACTCGGGACTGACAATGGGTTTCAAGCCGATCTAAGAGGGTTGCATCGTCCCAACAGAAAAACATTTAAAGGAAAAGCATTAGGAATTATTCAAAAAATAGCGGATACGCCTTGCACCATAATTATCCGTTCGGTTTTGGGCGATCAACAAATATCGATCTAGGTACAGCGAGATATAGTTTTTATCGTTTTTTGGTGAAATTTAATTCAGGTTCGTTATTCAGTCCTAAGGTAAACAGCTGTACGAATGGTGTTGATGCCCTTCGGCCAATTCCTCAGGGACAGATGGACGCCATTAGCAACCCAGGCGAATTTCTTCAGAACAATGGCTGTTGATAGCATTGTTCTGAGGCCATAAGCCAAGGTGAAACGAAGTAGTATGATATTTTAAAATTATTTTCAGATGAAGCAGACAATTCTCATATGGGTCTTTATATTTTTTTCGCTAGCTGCGTTCTCAGCTCAGGGAGGAGAGATCTATGTGGGTAAACAAAGCAACAAGGAACAACGGGATGGCACTCGGGGAGCTCCATTTTCATGTTTGGAGGATGCCCTGCGTGAGGCTAGGGAATGGCGACGATTAAACGATCCACGCATGCATAAGGGCATCACAATCTGGATTCAAGACGGACAGTATGTGCCTTCCCAAACAATTTTTATCCGACCTGAAGATAGTGGGACTGCCCAAAGTCCCACATGGATAAAATCACTGGGCAGAGAAGCTATATTGTCCGGAGGGGTTACTATTGAAGGTTGGCAGCCCGTAAAAAATGACAAGCGATTGGATCCTGCTATTGCCAAATATGTTATGGTGGCAAATGCACCCCAGGTCGGTGGCAAATACCTTTCTTTCCGCCAATTGTGGGTTGGCTCACGTAAGGCGATTCGTGCAGAAAGTCATGATGATGCCCATTTGCCACGGATTATTAATTGGGATTTTAAGAAGCAGGCTGCTATTATTCCTAACGTATTTCCTGAAAAATTTCACTATAAAGCCGGAATGGAATTTTTTATCCATCAATGGTGGGCAATAGCACAGCTTCGCATTCGTGAGACGATTGTTACTAGAGATAGTATCACACTATTTTTTCATGAACCGGAAGGGAAAATTCAGAACGAACATCCTTGGCCAAAGCCATGGCTATCCAAAGAACATGGCAACTCTGCTTTTCGCTTAGTGAATGCGCTTGAATTCTTGGATCAACCTGGAGAATGGTATTTAGATGAAGAAAATCATCAGGTATATTATTACAAAAGACCTGATGAAAATTTAGACCAGTTAGATGTTGTGGCTCCTTACCTGGAGACAATTCTGACAATGCAAGGTACATTAGAGACGCCTGTTAGCCATGTGTATATCGAAGGGTTGAAATTTCAGCATAGTGCCTGGTTAAGACCTCATTATTACGGTCATGTTGCTTTACAGGCAGGTATGTATTTTTTGGATGCGTATAAATTAGCTAAGCCGGGGACTGTTGATAAAGCTGGGCTGGAAAATCAGGCTTGGTTGGGTCGGCCGCAAGCTGCGGTTCTACTTAGTCATACCGCGTTTACGAAAATTTCTGCCTGCGATTTTGCCCATTTGGCCGCGACAGGCATAGACTATCGGGCGGGCAATTTAAAAGATAGTTTAAATGGAAATCTATTTCAGGATATTGGCGGATCCGGAATATTGCTCGGTCAGTTCTCAGACGAACAAATGGAAGCACATTTGCCTTTTCAGCCCAACAACGAGCGTATCTTGACCGATGGTGTTGTCGTCAGCAACAATCTAATCCAAGATATTGGAAATGAGGATTGGGGAACGGTGGGGATTGGCGCCGGATTTGTCCGCAATGTAGCTATTACGAACAATGAATTGCTGGATCTTCCGTACACAGGAATTAGCTTGGGCTGGGGCTGGACACCTACAGTCAATGCCATGCGAAATAATCGTGTTTTAAAAAATAAGATCACACGTTATGGTAAATACATGTATGATGTAGCTGGTATTTACACCTTATCGGCACAACCCGGAACAAAAATTCAGGAAAATTATATCGATAGCATCTATGTGTCACCTTATGCGCATATTCCTGAGCATTGGTTTTATCTCTATACCGATGAGGGTTCTGCCTATATGAATGTGAGTAACAACTGGTTCCCATCTAATAAAATATTGCAAAATGCCAATGGGCCGAGTGTTGAGTGGATAAAAAATGGCCCCGATGCGGATGCCTGGGTCAAAGACGAAGCAGGCATCGGTCTGCGTTATACCTATTTGTTGTCTGAAAAACGATCAATTCCTAAAAATGCATCTTTCAACGCCTATATTCCTTTTACCAAACCTGTTTTTTTCCAGATCTATGATCCGCAACAGAAATTGACAACACAAGCAATCAAAGGATTTTTGGCAAAAGAAGGAGTGGGTGCTGAACAGATATATCGATGGAACGATTACACGCTCGTCATGACCAGTGATGAGATTGGTAAAAAATTAGCGAGTGCGTGGATTGCTCATTATCCTGAGGTTGAATACAAATTGTTTACCGATCTGTTCTACGACTTTGACCGAAGCCGCTGTGCTGGTAAAAAAGAGATTGATACCGATTTTGTGCTACTGACCGCCCAATTGATCGATGATAAGAAAGAACAGGAGGCCTATTACAACGCACATAAAACACAATTTAAAGAATGGCCCGAGGTTGCGGCAGGTTTCTGTAACGCTGGATTTGACGAAGTGCTCGTCTATCGCAATGGGCGTCAGCTGATGTTATATATTTCTTTTCCAAAAGGACAGGATTTTAAAACAATTGATCTGTTGACAACCAAGGATAATCCACGAGTTGTGGAGTGGAACAAACTCATGAGTTCCTATCAGGAAGGTATTCCCGGAACACGAAAAAATGAAACATGGATTTTTTATAAACAGTAAAATGGAAAATATACAGCAGTTAAAATTAGGGATTTTAGGATTAGGTGAGGGGCGCAGTACGATGTCAGCCGCATTGCAAAGCCCTCACATCGAATTGGTCAAGATTTGCGATCTGAATGAAGAGCTTGGGCGCAAGCGGATGAAAGAGTTTGACTTTCATGCTTATACCAATGACTATCAGGCCATGCTGGATGACGAGAATATTGAAGCCATTGCGATATATACTCCGGATCATCTACATGCGAAGCACATCGAGCTAGCATTGGCACATGACAAACACGTCATCTGTACCAAACCTTTTATCGATAATCTTGCTGATGCCAACGCTTTATTGGAACGCGCAACTCAGAAAAATAAACGTGTTTTTGTCGGACAGAGTTCCCGTTTTTTTGAACCGGTAAAAAAGCAAAGAGAAGATTTTGACGCTGGACTTATTGGTGACTTAATTACGATCGAAGGTTATTATCACGCTGATCACCGCTGGTTTTTGGATAAACCTTGGTCTTTGCAGTCTTCTTTCAAATGGCTTTATGGAGGATTGAGCCATCCAGTTGATTTCATCCGCTGGTACCTCCCCAATATTGAAGAGGTGATGGGCTATGGCATGTTGAGTGCTAATGGGAAAAAAGGTGGGCTTCAAAATGTTGATACGATGCATTTTATTTTTAAAGCCGAAGATGGCCGGGTCGCCCGTGTGAGCGGGGCGTATACGGGGCCGGTGCAGCCTGTCACACGAGATAGCGAAATGAGCTGTATTCTAAGAGGGACAGAAGGGGCGAGCCAGGCTGACTATATGGACCTTCGTTATGCGATTACCGATAAAACCGGTGAAGAGCGCATGTTGACTTGGGAGCATAAACTAAAACACTATTTCCGTTTTGAAGGAAAAAGCCATCACGCTGGTGAGTATCAAAATTACCTAGAGCATTTTGCAAAAGCCATACGTACTGGAGAGGAAGCCTATCCAGATATGAAAGAAGGTATTGGGACAATAGCTTTATTGCAAGCTATGGATGAATCATTGACAACAGGAAAGCCTGTCCGTCCAAAGGAACTGCTGGAAAGATATGGTGTCGACTTGAGCTTAGGAAGATGAACAGTATCTTAGACAAGTTAACCATTTACGACTATTGCATCGTCGTAGCCTATTTGTTAGTATTACTGACAATCGGCCTCTTGTCATCTCGTAAAAAGGTAGAAGGGGCAGAACACTTCCTAGCCAGCAAATCCTTAAGCTGGTACAGTATTGGCTTCAATATGTGGGCGACCAATGTTGGGCCATCTATGCTGCTCGCATTCGCTACAGTAGGTTATACAACAGGTATAGTTGCAGTCAATTTTGATTGGTATGCTTTTATCTATTTATTTTTGTTAGCGGTGGTTTTCGCACCCCGCTATATTGCTACTGGAGTACGTACCTTACCCGAGTTTATGGGCAAGCGGTTCGGTCCAAATACGCAGACTATTCTGGCTTGGTATTCATTGGTAAAAATGCTTATTTCATGGTTGTCGTTGGGACTATTTGCTGGCGGATTTTTAGTGCGGCAGATTTTAGGTATTCCAATGTGGCAATCGGTTACTGTTTTAGTCTCCCTAGCTGGTCTGTTTGCGTATACGGGTGGATTAAAGACAGTTGCTAAAATCAATATCTTTCAGATGATCTTGCTGATCGCCGTGTCGGCCTTTTTAACTTTTCTGGGATTGTCCAAAATCGGAGGGTTAAGTGCTTTGGCACAGCAGACTCCGACTAGCTATTGGTCATTGATCAGACCTGCGAGTGATCCAGATTACCCCTGGTATGCCATCGCCTTAGGATATCCAGTGGCAGCGATCGCTTTTTTCTGTACGGATCAAGCCATGGTACAATCAGTTTTGGGAGCCAAGAATCTCGAACAGGGGCAACTAGGAATTAACTTTATCGCTTGGCTCAAGATACTTTCCTTGCCGTTGTTTATCCTCACCGGTATCATCTGTTCGGTTTTATTTCCGGGACTTAAAGACCCATCACTTGCTTATATGACGATGGTGACTAACCTGTTTCCTACAGGCCTGAATGGATTGGTAATCGTGGTGTTAATTGCTGTATTGGTGGGCACCATTGGTTCGTCGCTTAATTCCTTGAGTACGGTGTTCACCATGGACATTTACCTCAAGCATATTCGACCAAAAGCAAACAATCAGCAGATTACGCAGATAGGCCGATATACGGTGATTGTGGGCTGTTTAACTTCGGTTTTCGTCGCACTGGCGATCGATCAAATTAAAGGACTTAATCTTTTTGATGTGTTCCAATCTATCCTTGGATTTATCGCGCCCCCTTTAGCGGTCGCTTTCCTGATGGCTGTGTTATGGAAACGGACTAATCGAGCAGCTATTAATACCATTTTAACCTTAGGAGCGCTACTAAGTTTGGGCACAGGAATATGTTATCTTTGGATATTTCCTAAAGATGTCTATACTTTTTGGCCGCATTACTTGATGCTTTCATTCAGTTTGTTTGTTCTATTGCTGCTTATTGGAATTGGTGTATCGTTGCTCCTTCCAAAATCAGCTTACGAAATAGCACATCAGCATATGGTCGAGATTAAGATGGACAAGCCAAGTAACCTGGTTAAGATCGCTTGGACAATTTTATTTGTCGTAATGCTATTGTTGTACACGGTGTTGAAATGACTTTTTCACCTTAATCCGAGATTGGATTCAATTTGTGATCGGCATTTTTCTAGGCTTGTTACAATGTCCTCCGTGGATACAGTATGCTCAGTTTGACGTCGGATGAGTTTTGAAACAGTGAGGCAGGCGATTATACCTGTTTCGTTGGTTCCTATAGGGACGGAAATATCGATAATGCCCTCTGCGTAAGCACTGGGCATCTCATAAAATCCTTTCATTCTAATATCTTCCAAATCGCTGTCAAACTGTTGACGCTCTGTTTTCTTCAAGCTTTTGTAATAGGGATCAGCTCCTAAAATGGATTTTCTTTTTTCAGCATCTGAAAAACTTAAAAGAAGCTTGCCAGAAGCCGTTTGTGAAGTATTGTACAGCTTTCCTTCTTCAACCACGATGCTGATGGGGGATGATCCTTTGGCGTAGGAAATTACCATGACTTGGTTATCGTAGATCACACAGAGATGACATGGATCCTTAATTTCATTGGAGCTCTCTTGCATTGGCAATAATGAGGTGGCCCGTAATTTCTCTACAAAAGAGTGGCGATGCGATAGATAGTATAACTTCAGGGAAAGCGAATATTTGGATGAAATCTGATCACGATGAATATAGCCATTGGACTCCAGCGATGCAAGCATCCGATAGATCTCATTGGGACTTCGATTTAAGCCAAGGGCGATCTCGGATTGTGATTGCGCCGTTGGTTGCAAGGCCAGAAATTCCAGGATCTGCAATCCCTTTTCGAGTGCTGGCGCTTTATATTTATCGGAGCTATTTAATGTCATAAAATATTTTGCTAACAAATGATTGGGATAAAGATAAAAAAAGTATTTGAAGAGGCGTTTTTAGCGATCCAAAAAAAACAGGTTAAATTTTTATATTCAAATATTGTATTTATATTTGAATATTATAAACCGCTTTTTTCATTGCGAAAAAGCATTAGAAGGGAAAAAGATTATAAACATATTTAATACCAACATTAGATTATAGTATTGCGCTGCTTATGCTATATTATCTTGCCTGGATAATCAAGAAGAACAGGATAAAAATAGCTACAACTACAATGTTATGTTTTACTGTTTTTGGAGATTAGAATAACTTGATGTTTGGTAATCAAATGGTTGATAAGGATCTCAACAAGACTACATAAAATAATACATAAATACAATGACAGAGAAAATCCGGTTAAAGGGGATTACCTGGGGGCATTCGCGAGGTTTTGTGCCAATGGTTGCAACGGCACAACGTTATGAAGAATTACATCCGGAAGTAGAGATTGTTTGGACAAAACGTTCTTTGCAGGAATTCGCTGATAAGTCGGTAACGGATTTAGCCAAGGAATATGACCTGTTGGTGATCGATCATCCGTGGACTGGACATGCCGCTGCTAAGGGGATGCTGGCTTCATTTGATGATTATCTGTCCACGGAGTTTTTGGCCGGTCAACAGGCGAATAGTGTTGGGAAGTCTTATGAAAGCTACAACTTTCTAGGCAAGCAATGGGCCTTGGCTACAGATGCGGCGACACCAGTGGCTGCAAGTCGCCCAGATATTTTACGTTCGCTAGGTGTGCCGCTCCCGCGTACCTTTGAAGAAGTCTTGGCCTTAGCTAAAGCAGGACGGGTTGGATTTTCACTGTTGCCGATTGATTCTTTGATGCACTTTTATGGTCTTTGTTGTTCTTTGGGTGAAGAACCCTGCCAAAACGACGAAAAAGTAATCAGCGAAGCCGTCGGAGTACAGGTCTTAAAATTATTCAAATCACTTGCGGATGAATTGGATGCTGGATTTTATGAGAAAAATCCCTTCAAAGTGTTCGAAGAAATGACGCAGCGGGATGAAATTGCCTATTGTCCATTTGCGTATGGTTATTCCAATTATGCGCGAACTGGTTATGCCCGTAAAGTATTGCATTTTCATGATTTAGTGTCGTTAAACGGTACGCCAATGATTAGCACACTGGGTGGTGCGGGATTAGCAGTATCCTCTCAGAGCAAACATATTGCTGTGGGTATGGATTACGCCCAATTTGTTGCGTCACCAGAAATTCAGGCAACATTATATGTCGAAAATGGTGGTCAGCCGGGACATTTAGGTGCTTGGGAAGATGAGCAAGTCAACGCCTATACGGCCGACTATTTTAAAAATACCCTGCCTACATTGGAGCGTGCCTATCTGCGCCCGCGGTATGATGGTCATCTGTATTTTCAGGATCACGCCGGTGATATTGTAGTTGACTATCTCAGACAGGGCGGGGATGAAGTTGCCGTATTAGAAAAGATGAACAAGATGTATCGGGAATCATTAGTGGACAAAGAAGACAATGGATAATAAACCACTGGAAGGACTTTTAGTTCTCGAGTTTTCACAATTTATGGCCGGGCCAACCGCTGGCCTGCGGTTGGCTGATCTCGGTGCCCGAGTTGTCAAAATCGAGCGTCCTGGCGCCGGAGAAGGCGGACGACAGATTGCGATTAAAAATATTTTTGTAGATGAGAGCAGCCTGGTGTTTCATACCATTAATAGAAATAAAGAATCGTATGCGGCCAATTTGAAAGACGAAAATGATCTGGAAAATATTAAGAAATTAATCCGTCAGGCGGATGTAATGACACATAACTTCCGTCCGGGGGTGATGGAAAAGATCGGTTTGGATTATGAGAGCGTACGGAAAATCAATCCAAAGATGATCTATGCCACAGTAACGGGCTACGGTAATGAAGGGCCATGGTCCAAAAAACCGGGTCAGGATTTGCTGGTGCAGTCGCTGTCGGGACTTTCTTGGCTATCGGGCTGTGCGCAGGATGGACCAGTACCTTTTGGATTGGCTGTGGTCGATATGTATTGCGCGACACATCTGACACAAGGTATATTGGCGGCATTGTTGAAACATGCCCGTACCCAACAGGGCGCTCTTGTTGAAGTCAGTTTGCTTGAATCTGTGTTGGATATGCAGTTTGAAATGCTGACCACACATGTCAATGATGGACGTAAGTTGCCACAGCGCTCGGCTGTTCGAGGCGCAGGCCATGCTTATTTAAGTGCACCCTATGGACTTTATAAGACACTAGATAGTTATCTAGCTTTGGCTATGGGCAATGTGGGACATATTGCAGAAACAATAGGTCTGTCTAGTGAGCCTTATCAAGATGCTTCAACCTGGTTTTCGCGACGTGATGAAATATTGGAGGCCTTTGCTACGGTATTGTGCCAGAAGACCACTAGCGAATGGGTATCCCGTTTGGAATCGGAAGGGATCTGGTGTGGTGCAGTCAACGATTACCATCGTTTTTTTGAGGAGCAAGGTTTTAAGGAGACAGGGATGTTGCAGGAAGTCAGTTTACAAGACGGTACCGCGCTAACCACCACCCGTAGTGTTTACCAGATTGATGGAAAGCGTTTATATGCGGACAAACCTGCACCAAAAGTGGGCCAGCATACCGCATCAATTGTTCACGATTATTTAGAAAATTAATATGTTACCATTAGCAGGCTATACCGTAGTCGACTTTAGTCAATTTTTATCCGGCCCATTAGCAAGTTTACGGCTAGCCGACTTAGGTGCGCGGGTGATAAAAATAGAAAAACCAGAGACGGGTGATATTTGCAGGCAATTATATACCTCGGATACCATACTCAATGGTACTTCAACGGTGTTTCATGCCATTAATCGGAATAAAGAAAGTCTGGTGTTGGACTTAAAAAGTGAATCCCACAAACAGATCATACGTGATTTAATCGCGCGGGCAGATGTGGTGCTGCACAATTTTCGTCCAGGTGTCATGGAACGTTTGGGCTTTGACTATGCAAGTGTCCGAGAGATCAATCCGACGGTGATCTATGGAGAAATTTCAGGGTATGGAAAAGAAGGACCTTGGGTGAAACGACCTGGACAAGATTTATTATTGCAATCACTTACCGGGATGACCTGGTTGAGTGGCGACGCAAATAATGGTCCAGTGGCCATGGGACTTTCCATTGTGGACATGTTTGCCGGCTCGAATCTATGTAGTGCCGTCTTGGCTTGCCTGTATCGTCGTGCGATACACCAAATGGGGGCACACGTGCATGTTAGTATGTTGGATTCTGCTGTAGATATACAATTTGAGGCTGTCACAACCTATTTTCGTGATGGTAAATTGTTACCCCAACGTAGCGAGGTGAGCAATGCACATGCATATTTGGCTGCGCCATATGGCGTTTATCGTACCCAAGATGGTTTTCTGGCACTTGCTATGGGCTCTATTCCTTTTCTTACCAAATTATTAGATTGCACAGCGCTGGAAGGCTTCGCGGACGGTGAACAGGCTTTCCGCGAAAGAGATACCATTAAAGCGATATTAACGGAACACTTGGCAACAGCATCTACGGCGCATTGGTTAGCAATACTGGAAGCAGCAGACATCTGGTGTGCCGATGTATTGGATTGGCGCCGTTTGACCGAGCACGATGCTTTTAAAGTGCTAGAAATGCTACAAGAAGTAACGATGGGCGACGGCTTCCATTATGAGACCACCCGTTGTCCGATTCGTATCGATGGCGAGCGTTTGACTGCGACAAAAGGTTCGCCCAAATTAGGTGAGCACACCGCTAAAATACTGGAGGAACTGTATGGATAAGTTACGTTTTGCTGTCCGGAAATTCGACCCCTTTGAGCGTGCCATGGAGAAATGTTGGGCGGCTTATCAGGAGCTATATCCATCGGATATGGAGATAGAGTTTGTTCCATTAGATTTAGAGGAATTGACAGCAGCCTTCTTTGAGAACCAAGGCCTTTATAATGGTGACTGGGATATTGTCCATATCAATACCGATTGGATCGCACGTGCTTACGATACGAAAGGTTTAGCTAATCTCGATCTTATGCTTGATCAATATCCACCCGAAGAAGTGGAGTGTGCATGGCCCGAAAGTTTACAGGCTTTACAACGTTTTGATGGACAGGTGTTTGGTTTGCCTTTTCATGATGGTCCTGAATGCCTGGTCTTCCGGAAAGATCTGTTCGATGACCCACAGGAGCAGAGCCGTTTTCACGCGCTTTACGGAAAGCCTTTGGCTGTTCCAACAACCTGGACTGATTTTTTAACCGTTGCCACATTTTTTACCCGTCCGGAAGATAACCTGTACGGAACCGTGTTTGCCGGTTATCCGGATGGACACAATGCAGTATTCGATTTCTGTATTCAACTTTGGTCCCGTGGAGGCGATTTGCAGCAACGAGAGATACCTGTTAAGCTGGATCAGCCATTGGCTGTAGAAGCATTGGATTTTTATAGAGGGTTATTTAAAGAGAGTAGGGGATTGCACCCCGAATCGGCCAATTATGAATCCGTGCAGGCCGGTGCCGCCTTTGCGCGGGGAGAAGTAGCCATGATGGTCAATTGGTTTGGATTTGCATCCTGGGCACAAATTGATGCGGCGTCGGCAGTGCAAGGTAAGGTAGATGTAGCAGCCATTCCTTCAGCAGAAGGGGGAATGTCTCCTTCATTAAATGTGTATTGGTTGTATGCAATCCCAGAAGGTAGCCGTCATAAGCAGTTGGCTTATGACTTTATACGTTTTGCAGTCGGACGCCAACAAGATAAGCTGCTTACTGTCGAAGGAGGAGTAGGCTGTCGTTACTCCACCTGGTATGATTCCGAAATCAATCAGATGATACCCTTTTATAATAAATTGGCTGAATTGCATGATACTGCACGTACATTACCGCGCTTGGCCAACTGGCCGCAGATTGCACATATCATTGATGAGACCGTCATAGCAGCGATTAATTCCGAGGAGAGTAGTCTTTCATTATTGACTAAAGCACAGAAAAAACTAAATACATGGATAGGATAGACATTCAATATAAAACCCTATTACCCCAAACGTCTTTGCCCATTATTATAATAGGCGCAGGCGGTATAGTAAAAGATGCACATCTCCCTGCTTATCGTAAGGCCGGCTTTCATGTGCATGGTATTGTCAATCGTACAAGGGCGAAAGCAGAAGCATTGGCACAGGATTTCGGTATTCCGAATGTGTACGATACGGTGGCGGATGCCGTCGCGCAAGCACCCGAAAATGCGGTGTACGATATGACGACTATGCCGGATATCTATATCGAAACCTTGGAGACTTTGCCCGATGGAGCAGCGGTATTGATCCAAAAGCCGATGGGCGATTACTATGCCGATAGCCAGGCAATCTTGGAGGTCTGCCAGCGCAAGGGTTTGGTGGCTGCGATCAACTGTCAGTTGCGTCAGGCGCCTTTTGTCAATGCGGCTCGTTGGCTGATCGATCAGGGCTACATCGGCGAACTCTACGATATGGAGGTGCGCGTAGCCGTGCATACCCCTTGGCAGCTTTTTCCACACGTGATGGTGCATCCGCGTTTGGAAATACTGTACCATAGCGTGCATTATATAGACCTGATCCGTTCCTTTTTGGGTACACCGGCATCGGTTTATGCCAAGACCTTGAAGCATCCAGCCAAAGAGCTATCTTCGAGCCGGACAACCTTGTTATTTGATTATGGGGATACTATGCACGCGGTGGTTAATACCAATCACGACCATGAATTTGGACCGCACAACGAAGAAAGTTACATCAAATGGGAAGGGACTAAAGGAGCGATCAAAGCTACGATGGGCTTATTGATGGATTATCCGCACGGCGTGCCCGATGTATTTGAATATTGCATCAAACCGACAGACGGTAGTAAGCCGCAGTGGGTACAATTCCCGATCGAAGGGACTTGGTTCCCCGATGCCTTTATCGGTAGCATGGGTAGCTTGATGCGCTTTAAACTGGGCGAAATTGCTGTGTTACCGGCGGCGGTGGAGGATGTTATCGAGACCATGGCCGTCGTGGAGGCTGCTTATAAAAGCAGTGCTCAGGGCGGTGTACCTATCGTAGAGACTAGAAAATAAAGATTGGAGATCAGCGAGCAGGAACTAGAGGTTATAAACATAAATTAAACAATATGCATTTTGAATCGATTTTTTTTGAAGACTATATATTAAACGACAAACGGACGACATTGGGCCGTACGATTACCGAAACAGATTTTGTTGTTCATGCTGGACATACAGGCGACTTTTTTCCACATCATCTCGATGCGGAATGGTGCAAGACCCAACCTTTTGGACAGCGCATCGCGCACGGAACAATGATCTTTGCGATTGGTATCGGACTGACGGCCTCAGTTATTAATCCGGAAGCATTTTCCAAAGGCTACGATCGCCTTCGTTTTGTCAAGCCTGTGTTTATTGGCGATACCATTCGTGCTGAAGTGACTATTTCGGAAAAATCCGCTGCGAAAAATCCAGAGTTCGGTACCGTAGTTGAACATGTGGAAATTATCAATCAACATGCTGAAGTCGTACTGGTTGCAGACCATATCCTGCTGGCAAAATGCAAGGAAGCGTCAACTTAACTGATAGGGACATGGAAATTGGTACAAAATCATCGATCAAATCAACCGAGACATTGTCTAATAAGCGCTACCTGCTTGCTTTCGTTCTGATTGTCAGTCTGTTTTTTTTATGGGGTATGGCTCATAATTTAAATGGCATTCTGATTCCGCATTTGAAGAAAGCCTGTCAGTTGGATAACAGCCAGTCAGCACTGGTAGATACATCAATATTCTTCGCTTACTTTATTATGGCTCTACCGGCAGGTTATATATTACGCAGGTGGGGATATAAGTTGTCTATTATTATCGGACTGCTGACTTTTTCCGTCGGCGCATTTTTATTTATCCCTGCGGCAGATCACCGGATGTATGAACTCTTTTTACTGGCTTTATTTATTATTGGTTGTGGCCTAGCTTTATTAGAAACAGCGGCGAATCCTTACGCAGCAGTTTTGGGTAAGCCCGAAGCGGCAACCCACCGCCTTAATTTGGCGGCCTCTTTTAATGGGTTGGCAGCAGTGGTGGCACCAGTGATAGGTACGACCTTTATTTTGTCGGGTACGAGCTATTCAGAAAATGAACTGGCGGCTATGACGGAGAGCAGTCGCTTAGCATACCTGCTCCATGAGGCATCTGCAGTAAAAATGCCTTATTTGATATTAGGATTAATCCTAGTTGTTGTAGCGCTCATCTTTTTATTTATAAAACTGCCTGAAATACAAGGTGATAAAGTCGAAGGAGATAAAGAGAAAAAGACTGGCTTATTTGCTGTACTTCGACACAAGCATTTGAGTTTTTCTGTGATCGCGCAGTTTTTCTATGTTGGAGCACAGGTTTGTGTAACCAGTTTTTTTATTCGTATGGCACAGCAGGGAGCAGGTGTCGATGAGAAAACTGCGGGGTATTTCCTAGGTGTATATGGTTTGCTCTTTATGGGCGGACGTTTCGTCGGTACCCTATTGTTGCGTTATACGACCGCGCAGCGTTTATTGGCTATTTATGCTGTTTGTTGCGCTATATTGGCAACTGTAGCCATTTCAGGTACAGGTATGATCATTTTGTATGCACTAGGTGGACTTGGCTTCTTTATGTCAATTATGTTTCCAACGATCTTCTCACTAGGTATTGCTGGACTAGGGAATGAGACGAAACAGGCTTCTTCTTGGCTAATTATGTCCATTGTCGGAGGCGCGGTATTTCCATTTGTAACGGGAAATATTATTGATGCGGTACATGATAATACACAGATTGGCTATAGTGTACCCTTGGTTTGTTATCTCGTTATTTTATGGTTTGCACTGAAAGGATATAAACCGGCAAAAGCCTAAGTTGTGTCTCAGCGTGTATTTTAGTGAGCAATTAAAAAAATATAGCGCGTGTTTTACTAGTGAAAAACACATGTACCGCCGAAGTTAACATTGGTTTTGGTGTTAGTGAATTGATTAACAATGATTCGAATATGAATAAAATTATTTTAATTATAGGTTGTTTAATTGCAAGAACGACAGCATTTGCACAACAGGTAAGTACCTGGATCTGGTATCCTGGAGATTATGAAGTGTGGTTGAGCAACAACATGCAAAATCGTCGTACGGACAGAGGAACCTTCTTTCCTCCGTTTTGGAAGATGGATAGTCACTATGTTCTTGTCGAGTTCAGTAAAGAATTTGATTTGCCTGCTGATGAAGAAATCAGTATTTATGCCGAAGGCAAATATAATGTCAAGATCAATGGAAAAATGCTTCCCGGTGCACCTACTAAAGTGATGCTTCAAAAAGGAAAGCAAAAAATTAATATTAAAGTTTACAATCAGGGGAATGTTCCCGCACTGTATGTTGCAGGAAAAAACGTAACGACAGATAGCGATTGGAACGCAACCTATGAAGATAAGGAATGGATTGATGAGACAGGTAAAGCGTCTGATCAATCTGGTACAAGCTATGTGAAGGCTGGTAAATGGAACTTTAACGGACCAACAACTCGGCCATCTGCGTTTAAATTGCCTGTGAAACCACAACAGTCACTTTCGCAAGAAAAACAAGGCAAAGGTATCTTGGTCGATTTCGGAAAAAATACATTTGGTTTTCTTACCCTGCATAAGCTTGTGGGGACAGGTCACCTGAACATCTATTATGGCGAATCCCGTGAAGAAGCACTTTCGACGAAAACCAGCGAGACCATTGATTTACTTGAGGTACAAAACCAACAGCCACAGGACAGTACCCTCGATCTATCCAAAGCCTTCCGCTTTGTTTACTTAGAACCGGAAGGAACCGTGATGTTCGATCAGGTATCCATGCAATACGAATACCTACCAGTTGCAGATCGCGGATTCTTTCGTAGTTCCGATAACGAATTAAACAAGATATGGGATGTAGCCAAATATACCATGGAATTAACCACACGTGAGTTTTTCATTGACGGTATCAAACGTGATCGCTGGATCTGGAGCGGTGACGCCTATCAATCGTATGCGATGAATTACTATTTGGGATTTGATTCCGAAGCCGTCAAAAGAACCATTTTAGCCTTACGGGGTAAGGAGCCTACAATCAGCCATATCAACACCATTATGGATTATACTTTCTATTGGTTTTTGAGTATCGCAGATTATTACCGTTATACCGGTGATAAGGAATTTATAGCAGGCATCTATCCACGTATGAAAAGTCTGATGCAGTTTTGTTTGAATAGAAGAAATAGCGATGGTTTGATGAAAGGTTTAGCTGGCGATTGGGTATTTATTGACTGGGCAGAAGGTCTCAGCAAGCAAGGGGAAGTGAGCTTTGAACAATTATTACTGTGCCGCAGTCTCGAAACCATGGCGATGTGTGCCGATTTGGTTGGCGAGCCGAAAGACAACCAACACTATCAACAAGAAGCTCAACAACTCAAAGATAAGCTATTTGCGTATTACTGGAACGATCAGAAAAAAGCCTTTGCACATAGTCGTATTGATGGTAAGCAAACCGATAACGTGACACGCTACACCAATATGTTTGCGATTTTTTTTAATTATCTGAACGAACAGCAACAGGCAGGCGTGAAGGCTAATGTCTTGTTAAATGATCAGGTACAACAGATTACTACACCTTATATGCGTTACTACGAACTTGAAGCTTTGTGTGAACTTGGTGAAAAGGACTATGTGATGAAAGAAATGAAGGACTATTGGGGCGGTATGCTAAAACTGGGTGCGACGACCTTCTGGGAAGAATTTAATCCAGCGAAAAAAGGAGCCGAGCACTATGCGATGTATGGAAGAGATTTTGGTAAGAGCCTTTGTCATTCGTGGGGAGCAAGCCCGATCTATTTGCTGGGCAAGTATTATCTTGGTGTACAACCAACGGCTGCGGGTTATTCGCAGTACGAAATCAAGCCCTATTTGGCATCCTTAGCATGGATGGAGGGAAAAATACCAACACTAAAGGGTGAGATTGAACTTTACGTGTCGAAAAACAAGATCAAGGTAAAATCACCTGTTGGAACAGGGACATTAAAACTGCGGAGCAAGGTTGTTCCACGCGTGAAACAAGGTCAAGTAAAACATATCTCAGGAAACGACTATGAACTCGTTTTGGAAAAAGGAATAGCATATGAAGTCGATTACAAATACTAGGTTATATAAAAAAATAGTCGTATCCAAGCTGAGTGTTGCCCTGTTGCTGTCGATGTCTGCGATTTCAGTACAGGCACAAACGGTTGACGGTAAACCGGCGGTCATCCCACCGGTGCCGAATGGTCATATTGCCGCGCCTTGGGAAAATCCGATGATTACTTCCATCAATAGAGACCCCTCACGTGCGACAGGATACTCTTATGCCACGATTGAAGAAGCCTTGAAGAATGAAAGGGTAACAAACAAACGGATGCTTTTTTTGAATGGAGAATGGGATTTTAAATTTGCCTTTAAACCGGCCGATGCACCGCAAGATTTTCATTTATCCGAGGTCAGCGGATGGGACAAAATCCAGGTTCCTTCCAATTGGGAGATGAAAGGTTATGATATTCCCATTTACCGTTCGGCAGTCTATCCATTTAGCCCAATTGATCCGCCGCGCATTCCCAAAGATTACAATGGTGTAGGATCGTATCAAAAGACATTCGAATTGCCCGGATCTTGGGATGGAATGAATATTACCTTACATTTTGGAGGGGTTATCTCTGCCTATCAGTTGTGGATTAATGACAAATACGTAGGTTATGCGGAAGACTCCTGCTTGCCATCTGAATTTAATGCCACACCCTATCTTAAAAAAGGTAAAAATCGCATCTCTATCCAAGTCTTGCGTTGGAGCGATGCTTCCTATCTAGAAGATCAAGATCATTGGCGCATGAGCGGTATTCACCGCGAGGTATTTTTGATGGCCGAGCCAAAAGTTCGTATTGCTGATTTTCATTGGCAGGCAACTTTAGATGCTGATTATCAAGATGCCAAATTCTCGCTTCGTCCAAAAGTTGATAATTTTTCGGGCGACAGCATCAACGGTTTTACGCTAAAAGCACAGCTGTATGATAGCAAGAATAAACCTATTCTCGACAGACCATTAGAAAAAGATGCTTCGGCTATCGTTGATGAAATCTATCCGAGATTGGACAATGTGAAGTTTGGACTAATGGAAACAAGGCTCAAAAATCCAAAGAAATGGTCCCCGGAAGAACCTAATCTCTACCGTTTGGTACTGACGCTTTACGACAAAGAAAATCGTTTGCTCGAAGCGAAGACCTGTCAAGTAGGATTTCGGAGCATCGCTTTCTCTCCAAACGATAGCAAACTTCTGATCAATGGTAAAACGACCTACCTCTATGGTGTCAACCGTCATGATCACCATCCTGAACGGGGGAAGGCATTGACACGGGAAGATATGGAAGCGGATATTCGCCAAATCAAACAATTTAATTTTAATGCGATCCGGACTTCTCATTATCCGAATGATCCCTATATCTATGAGCTCTGTGACCGTTATGGTATTATGGTGATGGATGAAGCTAATATGGAGACCCATGGACTTGGTGGAAAACTCATGAACGATCCCTCCTGGCTGGCGGCACTTCAGGAACGTGTCACACGCATGGTGGAACGGGACAAGAATCATCCTTCCATTATCATCTGGTCGTTGGGAAATGAATCTGGAAGAGGTCCGAATACAGCCGCGATGGCTGCCTGGATCCATGATTTCGACATCACACGTCCTGTACATTACGAACCAGCTATGGGGAGCCATCAGTTGCCGGGCTATATTGACCCTTCAGATTCTCGTTATCCAAAATCCAACGATCACGCGCATCGGATTCAAAATGTAAAGGATCAGTATTACGTGAACATGGTCTCTCGATTTTATCCAGGCATTTTCACTCCATCATTACTCTTAAATCAGGACAATGGTGACCATCGCCCGATCCTCTTTGTTGAATATACCCATTCCATGGGCAATTCGACTGGTAACATTCGTGATTTTTGGGATATTTTTCGTGCCCATCCACGTTTGATTGGTGGTTTTATCTGGGACTATAAGGATCAGGCCTTGATTCGCAAAGATTCCGTTTATGGTAAAGTGCTGGCTTATGGTGGCGATTTTGGTGAAAAGGTGCATAATGGAGCTTTTAGCCTGAATGGCATTACCGACGCTTGGGGACGTCCAAAAGCGGCGATGTACGAAAATAAGCGCATCTATCAGCCTGCAGAGGTCACTTTGGTTGATCCAGAAAAGGCCACGGTACAAGTCAAAAATAGATCAGCAGTGCTCAACCTCAACCATTATGATGCTGTCTTATTATTCCGCAGAAATGGGCTGCTGGTAAAAGAAGTGCCGATATCGGCCATGAATCTGGCCGCAGGCGATTCTGCGCAGGTAAGCTTTGCCAAATATTTACCTTTCAAGCGTGCCGCAGATCAGGAATATCAGCTTGATATCCAATTCCGTCTACGCGAAGCGACTGCATGGGCTCCAGTTGGATTTGTGGTCTCTTCATCGCAAGTACGCTTGCAGGAACAATCCAATGTCCTACGACCTTTATCATACAAAGGAGGTCAATTGATCAAAACAGAAACTGCCGATAAGTATCAGATCGCAGGCAAAAACTTTCAGGTTAGCTTTGACAAATCGACTGGAAGTTTGACTGCGTTTAATTACAAGGGACAGGAAATAATCAAAGATGCCATTCGCCCAAACTTTACGCGGCCGGCTACGGACAATGACCGCCGGGGCTGGAAACCGGAGAAAAAACTAAAATACTGGTATGGCACACCAAAAGTAGTGTCGGTAAACGCGCAGGAAAAAGATCAAGGGTATGAAATACAGACACTGTATGCCCTTGCAGCTGATTCTGCACAGGTAAAATTGATCTATACGGTGAAAAATCCAGGTATTGTGTCAGTAAACTACCAGCTGAAGGTAAAAGCTGGACTGCCTAATATCCCAAAAGTAGGACTTCAAATGGGGATCAATCCGACATTTGACGATATCCAATATTATGGCCTAGGGCCAATGGAAAACTACCCTGATCGTGCTTATGGATTTGATCTTGGTGTTTATCACATGAATATCGATCAATTGATGGAGCACTACCTTTATCCGCAGGAGAATGGAAATCGGATGGATGTACGTTGGATGCACCTCAAAAATAGAAATTCGGGTCTTTTGGTTGTCGGCAAACAGCCATTGCATATGAGTGCATGGCCTTATTCACAAAAAGCGATTGTCGAAGCAAAGCACTGGTTTAAATTGAAAAAGGAAGATAAAATTACCTTAAATGTCGATTTAAAACAGATGGGGGTCGGTGGAAATGATACTTGGACAGATGTGTCGCAACCGTTGGAAAAATATCAGATTCCAGCACAAGACTACAATTATTCCTTTTATTTGATTCCGACAGATTTGAATCAATCGATCGAGGATTTTGTAAAATCTAATTAAATAAATGAAGATTAGCAGGAAGATATCCAGTAAGTAAAGTTAAACCCTGTAGGTGTCGACTAGTTGAAATGACGTGATAAGGGAGATAAATTTAAAAGTGAAAGAAATAGGCTGTCCAACCTTTTTGGATAGCTTTAAAGAACAAGATAAGATATGACGAGGATTAAGTTGCTATTAGGGACAAGTCTTCTTTTTGGCTGTTTGAACAGCAGTGCACAGATTAAAGGTATTCCAACGGCATTAGTTCCTTTGGATCAGCGTTCGTTTGAACAGGCAAAACCTTGGGTGTTTTGGTACTTTATGCATGCCAGTTATTCCAAGGAAGGGATTGCAGCAGATTTGAAAGCGATGGCTGAAAATAAGATCGCAGGAGCCTATCTAGCACCGATCAAGGGCAAAACCAATCCGCCGCTTTTCAATCCGCCAACAGAGTCTTTGACACCCGAATGGTGGGATATGTTTGGATACATCGTTGCCGAGGCAAAAAAATATGGATTAAAGATCGCTTTGTTACCTAATGATGGATTTGCGACCGCTGGTGGACCATGGATTAGTCCAGAAAAATCGATGCAAAAATTGGTTTATGCAGATACCGTAGTCAATAGCAAGGGCGGGCGATCACCTGGTATTCAATTGCCACAACCCCAAACGCAACAAGGCTATTACGAAGATATCGCTTTATTTGCGATGCCATTGACCCACTCGCCGCGAAAGAGCTTTACAGAGCTGGTACAGGTAACCAATAGCTATGGCGAAGATCTAAAACGATTGGCTGAAAGGGGCAACAAACAAAATTTTGCAGCAGCTGCGCCAGGATGGATTCAATATGCTTTTGAGCGGCCCTTCCCTTGCAATTCATTGAAAATTGAATGGACAGCATCCAATTACCAAGCGAATCGTCTGCAAGTTTGGGCCAGCGATGATGGCTTAAATTTTCGGAAGATTACACAATTAGAATCCCCAAGAATGGGCTGGTTGGATTGGGATAATGGTGTAACACATCTGATTCCCTACACCAAAGCGAAATATTTTCGCTTCGTATACGATCCCACAGGAAGTGAGCCCGGAGCCGAAGACCTTGATTCTGGTAAATGGAAGCCTTCCCTAAAATTGAATGGTATCAGTCTGTTTGAAGAAGCGCAGGTTCATCAGATCGAAGGCAAGACAGGTGAAATATGGCGTGTTGGCAAAAAGTCCGACCCAAGCGCTGTTGTGCCGAAAGCTATTATTGGACAGCAACAGCTTATCCGTTTGCCTAAGCCGGATCAAGCGGGTCGTGTCGACCTGACATTACCTGCAGGAAGGTGGAAAATATTACGGGTGGGACATACCTCTACTGGCCATAAAAATGAAACTGCTGGTGCAGGAAAGGGCCTAGAATGTGATAAGTTGGACGCAGCTACTGTCGCTTTTCAATTTGATCAGTGGTTTGGAGCAGCCAAAAAGCATGTAGATCCACACTTGTCTAAAGAAGTTCTCACGGTATTTCATATTGATTCTTGGGAATGTGGTAGTCAAAACTGGACCCGTAGTTTTCCGGATGAGTTTTTAAAACGCCGGGGCTATGACCTGACTAACTATCTCCCGGTTTTAGCAGGTTGTTTTGTGAATAGTGTGGAAGATTCCGAAGCCTTTTTGCAAGATTACAGACAGACCATCAGCGAACTGTTACAAGAGAATGGCTATGCGACATTACGTCGAAAAGCGGATGAATACGGTGTTGAATTTACAGCAGAAGCCACTGCTCCTGTGATGGTCGGTGATGGTTTGGCACATTTTGCTTCAACCGACCGTCCAATGGGCGAATTTTGGTTCCGAAGCCCTTCGCACGATAAACCAGCGGATATCTTGGATGCCATTTCGGGAAGCCATATTTATGGTAAGCGCGTTACCATGTCGGAGGCTTTTACCCAGATCCGTGCACAATGGGATGAACATCCGCGGCTTCTGAAAAGTCTTCAGGACCGAAATTACGCCTTGGGCATCAACAATCTGGTCTACCATGTGTATGTGCATAATCCCTGGATGGACCGTAAACCTGGTATGACCATGGACGGTATCGGAACCTATTTTCAGCGCGATCAAACGTGGTGGAAGCCTGGTAAGGAATGGGTTAATTATGCAATCCGTTCACAGCAGCTACTTCAATATGGAGTACCCGTACGAGATGTGGCTGTGTTTATTGGGGAGGAGATTCCAAGAAGGTCTGTACTCCCAAGTGCTTTGATCGATTTCTTACCCGGTATTATTGGTGAAGCCCGTGTTCATCGGACAGATTCTTTGTTGGCCAATGTCGGCCTACCCTTACAAAAAGTTGCAGGTGTGACTACAGGAGCCAATATGTATAGACCCGAAGATTGGGTCGATCCACTACGCGGCTATGCCTACGATTCCTTCAATCCCGATGCGCTTTGGAATCAGACTAGCGTACAGGACGGTAAGGTGATTTTTGCGAATCATATTGCTTATGCTTTACTTGTGATGCCTGGAGAAACAGCATTAAATCCGAATGGTAGCCAATATTCCCTTCGTACGCTAGAACGCATCAGGAGTCTTGTCAATCAAGGGGCTACGGTGCTCTTCCAAGATATTCCACAGACATGGCGGGGCAAACTGACCGATGACAAAGTACAACAGTATCGCATTTTGCTTGATGAGTTATTCACTGGGCTAGAGCCATTCACAAATACAACATTACAAACGAAGCAGATCGGCAAAGGTCGCGTACTTGTTGGAAACTATAAATCCAAAGATTTTAGTCCTCTCAATATTGCTCCCGATGTGCTGATTAACGAAGGGCACAATCCACATATTTCTTGGAACCATCGCCGTTTCGATGGTGGTGATTTGCTTTTTGTAGCCAATCAAGATAGTTTAGCGCAAAAGGCAACTTTATCTTTACGGACAAAAGAAAAATATGCCTACCGTTACGATCCTGTAAGCGACAAACTAGCGGTTTTACCGTTTAAAGTGATCAACGATAGGACCGTTATCGAACTTTCGTTTGATGCGTATCAATCTAGCTTTGTATTGACCAGCGATAAAAAAATAGATATACCGACCTATCAATACTCCGGAAAAACAGCTTTGACAGGACCCTGGTCATTTACGGCTGATGGGTTATCCGGCAAGCAAGCAATTAAACAGCAAGAGCCTCAGTTTTGGACAGCCAGTGCAGACGATGACATTAAATATCATGCTGGAGCAGGAAGTTATCAAACGACCATTCATATCCAAAAAATAGCTGAAAAGCAACGCGCTCATTTACAATTTTCGGCCATTGAATCTATGGCAGAAATCTTTGTCAATGGACAATATGCTGGGGTTGTCTGGACAAAACCTTATCAGATCGATGTAACTGATTTTATCCGGCAAGGTGATAATAAAGTACAGGTCAAGGTCTATAATATATGGGGGAACCGTTTCCTTTATGAAAAAGAGAATACAACAGTAGAAAAGAAAATACAGACAACAGCGTCAGACAAGTTCCTCAAAGGCTTATTACCTTCCGGATTACAAGGGAAAGTTGACTTACTGTGGTTAGATGCAAAATAAAGAAATCATGAATACGAAGCACAAACTAATGATCCTGGGGCTCTTCTTCGCGACGGCCTGTCAAGTCCAGGCCCAGGAAAAGTCTATTACCAATACGGGGTCGAGTCCCCAAGCTGTTCAAAACGCAGTTGATATGGGCGACGTGAAATGGACGAAAGGCTTTTGGGCGGATCGTACCAAATCGTGTTATGAGCAGATGGTACCGCAACTCTGGCACGTTTATACCGATGCCTCCATTAGCCATGCTTATCGTAATTTTGAAATCGCCGCGGGATTGGAAAAGGGTGAGCATAGCGGACCATCTTTTCATGACGGCGACTTCTACAAAACATTAGAAGCAGTCTGTGCACTATATGCCCAGACAAAAGATAAAAAGCTGCTTCGGATGATAGATGAAGTGACTCCTGTGATCCGAAAAGCACAACGTACTGATGGCTACATCTATACGAAAGCGACAATTGATCAGGAACGTTCGGGAAAAAATATTGAATTTCAAGATCGTTTGAGCTTTGAGTCTTATAATATTGGACATTTAATGACGGCCGGATGCATACATTACCGGACAACGGGACAACGGGAACTATTGGATATTGCAATAAAGGCAGCGGATTATCTGTATGGGTTTTATAAAAAGTCCAATCCAACTTTAGCCCGAAATGCAATCTGTCCCTCTCATTATATGGGGACCGTCGAGCTTTATCGGACGACCAAAGACCCAAAATATTTAGAATTAGCCAAGCATTTAATTGATATTAAAGGTGAAATCGAAGATGGAACGGATGATAACCAAGATCGCATTCCATTCCGTCAGCAACATAAAGCTACGGGACATGCCGTAAGGGCGAGCTATCTTTATGCAGGTGTAGCAGATTTATGCGCTGAAATTGCAGATACAACGTTGAGCAACCGCCTTTTTGAAATTTGGGACGATGTCACGAAGCACAAGATGTACATTACAGGCGGTCTGGGATCGCTGTATGATGGTACCTCACCTGACGGAACTTCCTATAATCCTAGTGAGGTACAGAAAATCCATCAGGCATTTGGGCGGGATTATCAATTGCCCAACTTAACGGCGCATAATGAGAGCTGCGCAAATATTGGCAATATGTTGTGGAATTGGCGCATGGCAAATTTCACGGGCGATGCAAAATACATCGATGTATTGGAACTGGCACTCTATAACAGTGTGCTGTCTGGGATCAGTTTAGATGGTGACAAATTTTTGTACACCAATCCATTGAGTTATTCATCCGATCTCCCTTTCCAGCAGCGCTGGTCCAAAAAGCGAGTTCCTTATATCTCGTTGTCTAATTGTTGTCCACCCAATATCGTTCGTACGATTGCAGAAGTAGCCAACTATGCTTACGGACTATCCAAAGATGCTGTTGCAGTCAACTTGTATGGCGGAAATGAATTGAATACAACATACCAAGGCAAACATATTTACATTGTACAAGAATCCAGCTACCCATGGGAAGGATCCGCCACCTTTATCCTAAAAGAATTTCCTTCCAGTTATACCCTGAAACTCCGGGTGCCGGGTTGGGCTGGGAAGGTTGAAATATGGAAAAACGAAACGAAAATCGAAGCACCGATGGAGAAAGGCTATGCCATATTAGCTGGATTGTGGAAGAAAGGTGATCGCGTTACCGTCAAACTGCCGATGGAGGTTGCTCTGATGGAGTCAAATCCACTTGTTGAGGAAACGCGTAACCAGGTTGCAGTCATGCGTGGACCGATCGTGTATTGCCTAGAGAAGCAGGATGTGGCTGCGGATGTCAATATCTTTGATCTGAAAATGAAACAGGGTGAACAGTTTGTGCCGAAAAATGAAAATATCTTAGGGCAGGATATTGTCTTGTTGGAAGGAAAAGCCTATCGTACAAATAGCACGAAATGGAATTCACTATACCGTAAAACTTCCGATGGAAAGCCTGAAACTATCCCTGTGCGTCTGGTACCCTATTTTGCTTGGGGAAACCGTGCATTTGGTGATATGAGCGTTTGGATGCCAGTATTTTAATGGGATAAATCGTATGAAGATGAAAACTTATTTTTTTATGATCGTATTCCTATTGGCACAATTGGAGAGCCAGGCGGAAGTCCGTTTATCGGCGCTCTTTACCGATGGAATGGTGCTGCAGCAACAAAGCAAAGTCCCTTTTTGGGGCTGGGCAGAACCGCAGGCAACAATAACCGTACAGACCTCCTGGAATGGGCAGAAATATCAAGCGAAAGCAGATAAACTTGGCAAATGGAAAATTGTAGTACAAACACCTGTAGCAGGCGGTTCTTATCAGATCAAGGTCTCAGAAAAGAATAGCATTGAACTCCATGATATTTTAATTGGTGAAGTTTGGTTATGTTCGGGCCAGTCGAACATGGAAATGCCTTTAAAAGGCTATCCAGGGCAACCGATCCTCGGTAGCACCGAAACGATGATGGATTCCAAAGACGATCAACTGCGTATCTATACCGTGCCTCGCAATCCACAGATTCAGCCCGCAGCTGACAGTAAACCAAGTGTTTGGAAGAAAGCTGAACCGCAATCCGTGGTCGGTTTTAGTGCAACGGCCTACTATTTCGGACGGCAATTGCGCAAAACTTTAGGGGTGCCTGTTGGTTTGATTCATAGCAGCTATGGTGGTTCAACTATTGAAGCCTGGATGGAGGCATCCTGGTTGGCAGATCAGAAAGGTCTGCAGATCCCTAAAGAAGAAGAGGGACTGAAAGATAAAAACCGTATTCCGACCATGTTGTACAATGGTATGATCCATCCTATTGCAGGATACGGTATCCGTGGCATGATTTGGTACCAAGGAGAATCTAACTACGATCGTCCAGAGCAATATGAAATACTATTCCCCCGGATGGTTGAAAAATTCCGTGCGTTATGGGGAAATAATAAACTTCCGTTTTATTTTATGCAAATTGCACCATTTGATTATGCTTCATTGCCGCCTTATCATGTTGGGGGAAAATACAATTCGGCCTATCTACGCGATGCACAACGTAAATCTTTGGATAAAATTCCGTATTCTGCAATGGCCGTCACCTTGGATTTGGGCGAACAGAATTGCATCCACCCATCACATAAACAGCAAAGTGGCGAACGATTGGCCTACCTTGCACTGCATGATAGCTATGGTTTTGAGACGTTAAATCTCAAAAGCCCCCTATATGAAACGTTGGAAATTAAAGGCAGTACAGCGATACTTTCTTTTAAGGATGCACCATTGGGGCTAACATCATATGGTAAAAAAGTGGAGACTTTTGAAATTGCGGGTAAAGATCAGGTTTTTTATCCTGCAGAGGCTGTTTTTAAGGGAAAGAGTATTGTGCTCGTGTCGCCAAAAGTTAGTGAACCAGTGGCTGTGCGTTATGGTTTTAAAAATTTCGTTGTCGGAGATGTGTTTGGAGCCAATGGCTTGCCCTTAAGCTCTTTCCGTACGGATGATTGGTAAATAGAAATGATGATTGAAAAACGTATTATAGGCGTCCTATTTCTAGTAGCAACCTTCTTAAATCCAGCCTGGGCGCAGGAGTTCAACTGGAAGGACTACAATGTAACTTGGTCCAGGCAAAGCAAGAATTCATCTGAATCCATGCCTGTAGGAGGTGGAGATATTGGATTGAACGTTTGGATGGAGAACGGTGAACTACTTGTGTATTTAGGGAAGACCGGGGCATTTGACGAGAACAATACCCTGTTGAAGCTTGGCCGTATTCGACTTCGTCTCTATCCCAACCCGTTTTTGGACGGAAAATTTCAACAGGAATTGCAGTTGGAAAAGGGACACATTGTTCTGAAAGGGGAGAACAGAGGAGTGAAGGCTGAAATATTGGTTTGGGTGGATGTTTTCAATCCTAATGTCCATCTTGAAGTGAGCAGCAACCGGAAGGTTAAGGTGGAAGCGGCTTACGAAAACTGGCGCTTTCAGGATCTTTTTCCAAAGAAAAAGGAAAACAATGCAAACTCTTGGAAATGGGCACCTCCAAAACCGGTAGTGACGCCTAAAGATCAGATTGCCGCAACAGCAAACCATGTTATTTTTTATCATCAAAATCAAGATACCACTGCATTTGATCTTGTCGTAGACCAACAAGGCTTGACAACAATCAAAGATTCATTATATAATCCCCTGAAAAGCCTAATTTCAGGGGGACTTTTAAAAGGAGAAGATTTTGTATACGCCGGTGAGCGTGCCGGAACCTATATGAATACACCATATCAAGCTTGGGTACTCAAAAGTAAAGCCGCAAAAACCAATCATGCACTTCAAGTTACGCTTCACGTAGGACAGCAAGCAGACCTAAAGCACTGGAAAGCAGAACTGGAAGATCTGGCTACGCCCAAACCTAGCTTTGTGTCGCTCAAACGGGCGACGGAATCCTGGTGGAAATCTTTTTGGGATAGAAGTCATATCGTTATCCAGCCTGGCTTAAAAGATCCCCATAATGAAGCTTGGCAAGTCGGCCGAAACTATCAGTTGTTTCGATTTATGCTAGCTTGTAATGCTTACGGAGATTATCCAACAAAATTTAATGGCGGTTTATTTACCTACGATCCTGTCACGATCGATAGTACGTTTACGTTCACACCGGATTTTCGGAATTGGGGTGGAGGTACCCATACCGCACAAAATCAGCGCTTAGTGTATTGGCCATTATTGAAGAGCGGTGATTTTGATCTAATGCCGGCGCAGTTTAAGTTTTATCAACGCCTTTTGAAGAATGCCGAATGGCGATCCAAATTTTATTGGGGGCACGCTGGTGCCAGTTTTACAGAACAGATCGAAAATTTTGGTTTACCCAATCCCGCTGAATACAATTGGAAACGGCCCAAAGATTTTGATAAGGGCCTCGAATATAATGCCTGGCTGGAATACGAGTGGGATACGGTGCTGGAGTTCTGCATGATGATACTGGAAACAGAACGTTATAATAAGTCCGATATTCAGACTTATATTCCGTTGATAGAAAGTTGTCTGCGTTTTTTTGATGAGCATTATCAATACCGGGCTCGGCAACGGGGTAGCAAGGTATTGGATGATGCAGGTCATCTTGTACTATATCCTGGCTCTTCTGCGGAAACCTATAAAATGGCCTATAATTCGGCAAGTACAATTGCTGCTTTACAGCAGGTAACCAAGGGATTGCTGGCATTGCCCAAGGGGTATATCAACGCTGAGTCGCGTGGTTATTTTCAGGGGTTTTTAACCAGAATCCCACCTTTGCCACAGCGTGAAATCGGGGGCAAAAAGATGTTGGCGCCAGCGCAGCTATGGGCCCGGATCAACAATACCGAATCCCCGCAGCTCTATCCTATATATCCTTGGGGAATTTATGGTATCGGTAAAGCAGATATCGATATTGCCCTCAATACGTACACCTATGATCCCGATGTGCTTAAATTCAAAAGCCATGTTGGCTGGAAGCAGCATAATATCTTTGCTGCACGCCTTGGGTTGACCGACGAAGCGAAGCAATTGACCCTCTCGAAACTAAAAAATGCAGAACGGCGATTCCCCACCTTTTGGGGGCCAGGGTTTGATTGGGTTCCGGATCATAACTGGGGTGGTTCGGGCATGATCGGCTTGCAGGAAATGCTTTTGCAGGTAACAGATGATAAAATTTATCTTTTTCCAGCTTGGCCCAAAGATTGGAATGTGGATTTTAAACTACATGCGCCGGGGCAGACTACCGTTGAAGGAAGATTAAAGGACGGTAAATTATTGGAGCTGAAAGTTTTTCCAAAAGAAAGAGAAGCGGCAATTATCAACCTATTGCAATAGCCGCTTCGAAATTGTTAGCGAAACAACATCGCGTATTAACCCATTGTAACCATTAAATCGAGCGCTGAAAAATAAGAAAATAGCCGTTTGATGCCTTGACTCCTAGGTCAATACACACGATGTCTAAAATATTAATAAAGTGGCTATCCAATCTTCTTGGATAGCCACTTTTGTTTTTTTTTATACAAAATCGGGTCGTTCATAACAGTGCATAACAGTTCTGAAAAACCAAAGAATTATCTTAGTTGCTAAGAACCTAAATAACGTTTATATGAATGCAGTTTTCGGAGTTATATTTCATTTCATAGGCGGATTCGCTTCTGGAAGTTTTTATGTGCCGTACAAGAAAGTAAAAGGATGGTCCTGGGAATCCATGTGGATTCTAGGCGGACTTTTTTCGTGGATTATTGTTCCGCCCATAGCGGCGATGTTGACGATACCCAATTTTATTGAGATTATTAAAAGTGCGAATAACACGATATTAGGTTACACATTTTTGTTTGGTTTGCTTTGGGGCATCGGCGGTTTAACGTATGGTCTTGGTGTACGCTATCTTGGAGTATCTCTGGGTAGCAGTATTATTTTGGGCCTGAGTATGGTGTTTGGTTCTTTAATGCCCAGCATTTATTATTTTTTTAATAAAGCAGAAGGCAAGCATGGCATAGATTATTTTTTTACAACCCAATCCGGTATTTGTATTCTCCTTGGTCTTTTAGTCTGTGTGCTTGGTGTATATCTATGTGGTAAGGCAGGTGTTTCTAAAGAGAAACATATAACCTCCCTATCCACAGCGAGCAAATCCGATTATAATTTTGGTTTAGGAATTGTAGTAGCTATTGTTTCAGGGATATTAAGTGCTTGTTTCAATTTCGGGATTGAAGCCGGAAAACCCATGGCCGATGTGGCAAATACATTATGGAAGTCTGTTAATCCAAACCAAGGCGAATTTCTTTACCAGAATAATGTCACCTACATTGTGATACTTTGGGGCGGGTTTACAACAAACTTCCTATGGTGCCTTTATTTGTTGATTAAAAACAAAACGTTTTCGGATTATACGAAATCAAAAGCACCGAGAGGCAAGAATTTCCTTTTATGTGCTTTAGCAGGAACCACCTGGTATTTACAGTTTTTCTTTTACGGTATGGGAGAAAGCCGTCTTGGAAACGGCGCTAGCTCTTGGATCCTACACATGGCCTTTATCATTCTTATTTCCAATGCATGGGGCGTAGTGCTCAAGGAATGGAAAGGTGTCGATCGTTCGACGTATCGTTCAATCATAGGAGGAATTCTAACCATTATCATCTCTATTTGCATTGTAGGGTTTGCGAAGACATTAGAAAATTAATATTTAAATATAGAAGCAGTGAAAACGTACAAACATGTCAATTATTTATGGGACGATGAGAAAGCTCAGGCACTAAGGGGTGATGAAGTAGCTTTGTTATTATATCGTTCAAATATTCTAGGTGCAGATTTAAGAATTACAAATTATGGTGGAGGGAATACATCTTGTAAAGTAGTGGAAAAAGATCCCTTGACGGGAGAAGAAGTAGAGGTAATGTGGATTAAAGGGTCTGGTGGAGATATCGGAACGTTGAAAAAGTCAGGTCTTGCAGCGCTTTATTTACAACGTCTTCGCAATTTGGAAAATGTCTATCGTGGTCTTGAACATGAAGATGAAATGGTTGAGTTATTTAACCATTGTATCTATGATTTAGCATCAAAAGCCCCTTCTATCGATACACCTTTACATGGGTTTCTGCCGTTTAAACATATAGATCACCTCCATCCAGACGCTGCAATTGCCATTGCTGCGGCAAAAGATGGAAAGAAAATAACCCAAGAATTGTTTAATGGAACAATAGGATGGGTGGAGTGGCAACGCCCAGGGTTTGACCTAGGTTTGCAGTTGCGTGCTTGTTTAGAAGAAAACCCAGGTATCCGCGGTATTATGTTGGGCTCACATGGCTTATTTACTTGGGGAGATACGGCTTATGACTGTTATATCAATTCCTTGGACGTCATCGAAGCTTGTGCGGAATATCTTGAGCAAAACTATGGTAAAAAAGCGCCTGTATTCGGGGGGCAGCAAGTAACTAGTCTCAGCAAGGAAGAAAGAAATGCACAAGCAGCCAAACTCGCTCCTGTTTTAAGAGGTTTTTGTTCCAGTGAGCGCCACATGATCGGGCATTTTACAGATGATGAGCGCGTATTGGAATTTATCAATTCAAATGATTTAGAACGTTTGGCTCCGCTTGGTACCAGCTGTCCGGATCACTTCTTAAGGACGAAAATTCAGCCATTGGTATTGAATTTGGATAAATCACAAGATTTAGACAACGTGGAGGAGTTAAAAGCAAAGTTAACACCCTTATTTGACGAATACCGTGAGATGTACGCGCAATATTATGAAAGCTGCAGACATGAAAATAGCCCAGCAGTGCGGGATAAAAATCCGGTAATTGTTCTATACCCTGGAGTAGGAATGTTCGCATTTGCGAAAGACAAACAGACAGCACGCGTAGCAGCAGAGTTCTATACCAATGCAATCAATGTTATGAAAGGAGCAGAAGCAGTGAGTGAGTACACCGCTTTGCCCCGTCAGGAAGCATTCGATATTGAATATTGGTTATTGGAAGAAGCCAAGCTTCAGCGTATGCCAAAGCCAAAAGCTCTGTCAGGGAAAATTGCTTTGGTCACTGGAAGTGGGGGTGGTATCGGTAAAGCGATTGCAAAAAAGATGGCACAAGAGGGGGCTGTTATCGTGTTAAATGATATCAACACAGAACGTTTGGAGTCAAGCAAAGCCGAGTTTGTAGCCGAGTTTGGAAAAGATGCAGTCATCGCTACGAGCCTCGACGTAACCAATGCGAATTCGATCAAAGATGCTTTGAAAGATGCTACGCTAGCATTTGGTGGTATTGATATTGTGGTCAACAACGCCGGATTGTCGATTTCGAAAACAATCGAAGATCATACGGAGAACGATTGGGACTTATTATATAACGTACTGGTAAAAGGTCAATTCCTTGTTACTCAAGGAGTGACTTCATTATTAAAAGGCCAAGCAATCGGCGGTGATATCATCAATATTGTCAGTAAAAATGCCTTGGTCAGTGGTCCAAATAATACAGGATATGGAAGTGCAAAAGGCGCACAATTGCATTTAAGCCGTTTATGTGCTGCCGAATTAGGTCCGGCAGGCGTACGCGTGAACGTGGTTAACCCGGACGCCGTTATTTCAGACAGTAATATTTGGGCCGGCGGATGGGCCGAAGGTCGTGCTAAGGCTTATGGTATCACGGTAGCCGAATTGCCGGCCTATTATGCAAAGCGAACTTTATTGAATCAGATCATTCTTCCGGAGGATATTGCGAACGCTTGTTTCGCCTTTGTGGGCGGACTGTTGAGCAAATCTACAGGGAATGTTTTAAACGTTGACGGAGGTGTTGCAATGGCGTTTGTACGCTAATTTTTATATCTTAGGTGTCGCGTTCAGAAAGGGAAATATGGACGCGACACCTCACATTTTTACACAATAACCATTAAATTATGATTCTGGATAAGAAAATTATAGATCAGCACAATAACCAATTAATAGATAAGCATAGAAGGGCATTTGACTACGTGTCGGCAGATATTCCACAGTTAGATAAAATGCTGAATAAACTTCAAAAGTTTCAAATTGCCATACCAAGCTGGGCATTAGGTACAGGTGGAACGCGTTTTGGTCGCTTTTCTGGCGCAGGTGAACCCGGTACTTTAGAGCAAAAGCTAGAGGATGTTGGCTTGCTGCATGCGCTCAACAAATCGAGTGGAGCAATTTCGATGCATATTCCTTGGGATATTCCATCAGATGCAGAAAAGATTAAAGCATTGGCATCTTCCCTAGAAATTGGATTTGACGCAGTAAACTCCAATACGTTTCAAGATCAATCAGGTCAGGAGCATAGTTATAAATTTGGTTCATTACATCATGTCGATCCAGGCGTTCGTCAGCAAGCAGTAGATCATAACATCGAAGTTATCAATTATGGTAAAGCGGTCGGTTCTAAAGCCTTAACAGTTTGGTTGGCTGACGGATCATCTTTCCCAGGACAATTGAATTTTAGAGAGGCTTTTCAAAATACCTTATCAAGCCTACAAGAAATATATAAACATCTACCCGAAGACTGGAAACTTTTTGTTGAGTACAAAGCATTTGAACCCCATTTCTACTCCATGACGATTGGCGATTGGGGGCAATCTCTGCTGTTGGCCAATAAGTTAGGTCCCAAAGCATATACCCTGGTTGATTTGGGACACCATCTGCCAAATGCAAACATTGAACAAATTGTCTCTTTATTGTTGATGGAAGGCAAATTAGGTGGATTCCATTTTAATGATAGTAAGTATGCAGATGATGACCTGACAGCAGGTAGTATCAAGCCATATCAACTGTTCTTGATCTTTAATGAACTGATCGATGGTATGGATGTGAAAGGTATTGATCATGCCAGCGGATTGGGCTGGATGATTGATGCCTCGCATAATCTGAAAGATCCACTGGTAGATCTTTTACAGTCAGTGGAGGCCATTAAGATTGCTTATGCTCAAGCATTGTTGGTCGATCGAAAGGCATTGAAACAGGCGCAGCAAGCAAACGATATCGTGAAGGCACAGGAAATCCTGCAGGATGCATTCCGTACCGATGTCAGACCGCTTGTTGCAGAAGCAAGACGTAGAAGTGGAGCGGCGCTGAATCCCGTTCAATTATTTAATGAAGAAAATTTACGGGCCAAACTTATCGAAGAACGCGGAAAGAATTCCGTCGCTACCGGTTTGTAACGAGGGAAAAGGAATGAGGGGAAAACCAATACCAGTAGTCGCCATATTCGACGTTGGAAAGACCAACAAAAAGTTATTTCTCTTTAATGAGCAGTATCAGATTGTTTTCGAAAGGTCTGCCCGTTTTTTAGAAACTACTGATGAAGATGGTGATAGTTGCGAAAACCTGGAGAGTTTACGTTTGTCCGTTTTCGATTCCTTGCACGAGGTATTTCGAAAAGGCGAGTTTGAAATTAAAGCGATTAATTTTACGTCCTATGGCGCAAGTTTCGTCTATATTGATAAAGATGGTCGGCCTTTAACGCCATTATATAACTATTTGAAAGAATATCCAAAGAAATTGTTGGATTCTTTTTATGCACAGTATGGCGGAAAAGATACCTTAGCGTTGGAAACCTCTTCTCCGAGTTTGGGAAGTCTAAATTCTGGATTGCAGATCTATCGTATATTTAAATTAAAACCGGCAATATATAAGGAGGTGAAATGGGCATTGCATCTTCCGCAATACCTGAGTTATTTGATTTCAGGCCAAGCATATTCTGATATGACAAGTATAGGTTGTCATACCGCACTTTGGGATTTTAACCAAAATAATTACCATCAGTGGGTGCTTGATACAGGCATTATCCAAAAAATGGCACCTATTGTGCAGGGTGACCAATTGTTCAGGGCAACATTTCCTGGCAGTGGTTATCTTGTTGGCAGTGGGCTGCATGATAGTTCTTCGGCTCTCATCCCATACTTGTTGAATTTTCATGAACCTTTTGTGTTGATTTCAACGGGTACCTGGTGCATTTCATTCAACCCATTTAACGAACAACCGTTGACTAAAGAAGAGCTGAATGAAGACTGCTTACAATATATGACTTACACCGGTAAACCAGTTAAAGCATCACGCCTATTTGCGGGTTATGAACATGAAGAACAAGTCAAACGTATTGCAAATTTCTTTCAGGTTTCAACGGGCAGGTTCAAGCAAATTGGGCTGCAATGGAATATTATAGAAAAATATCAAGCGTTAGATATATCGGATGAGCTGTCGGCTTTTTCATCCATTGATTTGAGCCATTTTAATGATTATACCGAAGCTTATCATGTTTTTATGATGCATTTGGTAAAAGCACAGATCAAAGCAACCTCTTTGGTGTTACAGAACAACGGTGTTCAACGCATATTCGTTGATGGCGGATTTAGTAAAAATATAATATACATGACGCTATTGGCCCAAGCTTTTCCAAATAGTGAGGTTTTTGGAGCGTCAATGGCACAGGCTACGGCACTAGGAGCTGCCCTGGTCATTCATGAGCATTGGAATACGCAGGCTATGCCAAATGACATGATCGAGTTGCGCTATTTTAGGGCCAAACAGCAAACGCATATATAAAAGGTAGTTTGTGCAAATAAGAATCTAGTTTTTTTTTATTGGTTATCGTGAAAGGTCAGGCACTTTGTTGTCTGGCCTACTTTTTATTTTCTAGCGTATGAACAAATAACCAGTAAGAGTTTCTCGCCACTTTAACAATATTAAAAAGGGATTCCAAACGGGGAGTAAAGTCCTGAACAGTTGGCGAGCAGGAAGAACTGGGGAAATTAAATTTGAGATTCCAAATTATAAAATTTAAAGATGAAGAAAGTTGCAACGGTTGTTTTTTTTGTACTGTTCTGTCAGGTATTGTTCGCCGAACAGATTGTGAAGGAATTTAGCTTTGGTGATACTAAAAAACAGCGGGCTGTAATTGCGCTAAAGGAAGCCCTCCCGTATACGGAGGCCAAAGGGTATGGCTTTGAGTTTTTTACAGAGAAAAATGTAAGAATCGATCGAAAGAGTAAACATCTTTTTAGCGATAAACCATTCTACTTTTCTGTGAAAGTTCCTGAAGGGAATTACAAAATTACGATTAGTTACGATGGCTTAAGCGATAAACCCTACCAGAGCACGGTGCGGTCAGAATCGCGTCGGTTACAAATAGAAAATCAGGAAGTAGTGCCAAATAAATGCGTACAGAAAACGTTCATTGTACATCTCAAAGATCCCAAGATCTCATCAGGCGGAAGGGTGGAATTGAAGAAGCCCCGGGAGCAGCAAAAGTTAGACTGGGATGATAAGTTGACTTTGGAGTTTCAGCAAACGAATTGTATTTCGGCTATTCGCATTGAAGCGATGAGCAATGTCACAACGGTCTTTTTAGCAGGAAATTCTACGGTCGTGAATCAAGAAGATGAGCCATGGGCTTCTTGGGGACAGATGATTCCCCGCTTTTTCGATGCAGGCGTTGCTATTGCTAATCATGCCGAATCTGGGTTAGCATTAAGTTCGTTTTTATCCTCAAGAAGATTGGAGAAAATTTTATCTGTAGCCAAAAAGGGAGATTATCTATTTATCGAATTTGGGCACAATGATCAAAAGCAAAAGGGAGAAGCTGCTGGAGCATATAAAGGTTACAGTGAAAGATTGCGTTATTTTGTCAATGAATTTAGAGCAAAGGGTGGTATTCCCGTTATTCTCACTTCGACAGCACGACGTTTATTTGATCAACAGGGAAATTTAGTTCATACTTTAGGAGACTTTCCAGATGCTGCACGTAAAGTTGCGGCAGAACTTCAAGTCCCTTTGATCGACCTTAATAACAAGACCAGTATATTTTATGAAGCATTGGGCGTTGAAGGTTCCAAGAAAGCATTTGTTCACTATCCCGCTTCTACTTTCCCAAATCAGGAAAATGCATTGGCTGATAATACCCATTTTAACCCGTATGGTGCTTATGAGATTGCAAAAATGGTATTAATGGGAATTAAAGAAAATAAGCTTGTTATTTCCGGTAATATGGTAGATTTTAACGGGTTTGATCCATACCACCCCGATGATTTTAAGACTTGGTATTGGCCTCCAAGTTTGATCAATAGTGTTATAAAGCCAGATGGCAATTAGTTTTCTATAATATCGTATTAAAGCCGAACAACATATTTGTTCGGCTTTTTTAATGGCAGAATGACGTATCCAAGCAGGATAGAGCAGGTTGGCAAAAATTTGTTTTAGATATATATTTGTTACACCAATTATGAACCGCAAAAAGACAAACTTTCGCGTCATAAAACTTATTGTTTGAGCTCTCTGATCTAGAATTTGCCGTAATTCGTTATTAACCCAATTGCTGACCTAATACATTTGCTATGTTATCATCCAAATTTAACCTGTTTTGGATTGCACTATTGACGACGATAGTTTCGTGTCGGAAAGAAGCCTTTGACGCCTATTATGGAAGACCAGATTGGCTTGCAAGCCCAATTTACCAACAGCTCGATTCGATGGGCGATTTTAAAACGTATTTGAGCTGTATTGAATTGTCAGGTTATAAGAATACACTTGGAACTGCAGGATCATGGACGGTTTTTGCTCCCACAGATCAAGCTTTTGATCAGTTTATGCAGGAAAATGGTATTAGTAATGTATCAAAGATTGATGCACAACTGGCCGAGAAGATTGTGCGTTCTTCGATGATTTATGATGGTGAGCGGCTGGAGAAGTTGAACGATTATTTTTCAGCAAAAGGCTGGCAACAGGGTTTTGCTTTCCGACGCCGGTCTGTGTACTATGACTTTGTCGAGAAAGAAGATGTAGGGAACGGAAAAATTAGACGGTTTATCTCAACAAATCGTGGCCCTAATATAGCTTATGCCATTTCCGACAACAATAATAAACATATTAGTTATTTTTTTAAGGATTACATGAGCCAACGTGGTTTAGGAGCTATGGATTACCAATCATTTTATCCAACGAGTGTCTACACGGGATTGAATATCGGAGCTGCTCAAATTGATCCTAAACGAAGTAATATCGCTGCAGAGAATGGCTATATCCATGTCGTCGATAAAGTTTTGGTCGCCGACAAAAGTATCGATCAGTACCTTCGTGACAATAAGAGTTATTCAGCCTTTAAATCAATTCTAGATTTCTTCAGCACCTATACGTACAATGCAGAGATTACGCGAAAAAATGAGGTCCTAACAGGCGAAAAAGATTCTGTATTTGTTAAGAGTTATACTGGAATTGGCTTGACAGTCAACAATGAAAATTATGCGAAGGAAGATCCCAACGACGCACAAACCAATAATATTTCGATCACAGTGCCGAACAATGAGGCGGTTAGTAATTATGCTAAACGTGTATTATTAAAATATTACCCTCAAGGGACAACATTAAAAGATCTTTTTTATACCAATCCTACTGTCTTGACGGAATTTGTAAATTCTCATTTGTACAATACACAGGTTTGGCCATCCCAATTTGCTCAAGCACAAAACTTTGTCGGTGAATTTTCTAAAGTGACAACCGCAAATATCAAAGAAATGAAAATGTTGAGTAATGGGACATTTTATGGTACAGATGCCTGTCAGGCCGCCAATGTTTTCCATTCCGTATATGGCAATGTGTTATTGGATCCTAAGTATAGTTTTATGCGTCGCGCATTGGAGCGTATGAGCATGAATCTAACGCTGAAAATCCCAACGATCCGTTATATGCTGATCTTAGTATCAGATAAGAAGTTATATGAAATGGGGTTTGACTATGATTCTTATAATACCTCAGATCCAATTCGGTTTAATGGTGGAAATGGTACTCCAGAAATGCGGGAGGTGCTGATGTCTCATATTATTCCCTTAGGAAATGATCCTATCCCTGATTTGTCTGGAAACGGAATCCTGGAAAGTTATGCAGGCGAATATGTGAAATTTTCACAGATGAAGATGTCCTCCAGCGGAACAATGGATATCGAATCCGGACCACAGCAAATTCCTGTGGACTCCATTAATATAGGAAATCAACTCTCAGGACCATTAAATGGAGTTGCAGTCTATCTCAATGGAGGATTGACTTCTTCTAATACCAATATCGGCTTCTTTCTCAAAAAGTTGGGAGCTGATCAAGCCGCCTCTCCATTTAATTCATTCTATAAATATCTAACTGCAAATGCACTGTATTCTGCCACGGATGGCGTTATAAAAGGAGTGGAACTAGGGTTAAACTATACCATGTTAATCCCGAATAATGCAGCAATAGCGAGTGCCGTTGCAAATGGTGATTTACCGAGTTCGATAGCCCCAACGGCGCAAGCAGACATTGACAAAGTAACGCGATTTATTCAATACCATATTACGCGCAATTCATTTGCTATCGACGGTAAAAAAACAGGGTACTTCCAGTCGCTTTGTAAAAATGTTGAAGGTGACGCGCAATCCATGCAGGTGTCTGTCAATCAAATAAATAAGTTGCAGGTGGTCGATAATCTAAACCGTACCATCGATGCTGATGTCGACCAAAGCAATCAGCTGGGGCAGCGCGTATTGATTCATTCTCTCAAAGGGTATTTAAAGCATGGCCTGTAATCTAAACGAATTGATGATGAAACAGATAACGAATTTAATATTAATAGGCTGTATGGCGTTGTTGCTTTTCTGTAGCCGAAAGACATATGCGCAGACAAATGGGGTTCTGCTGACCGGTAAGGTGACGGAAAAAGGAACTAAACAGCCGATCGTGGGTGCAACAGTTGTGTTAAAAGATAATGATAACCGCACAATTGTAGGAACGACTACAGATGTTGAGGGTAACTATAGTCTTAGAGCTAGGACGCAAGGCTTGAAACTAGCGGTTTCATACACGGGGTATAAATCTTCAGGCACTATCACCGTAGGGGATAGGAAAACGATCAATGTGCAGATGGAATCGACAAATAATGTGATTGATGAGGTTGTTATCTCGAAGTCCAAACCTGTCAATGACGGAACTGGCATGGGGATTTCGAAAGAACGAAATACAGCTGCAATTTCAACCATCAGTATGGATGAGCTGTCCGAAATGCAATCTGTATCTGTCGATCAAGCCTTGCAGGGAAGGCTGCCGGGTGTGGATATCACAACGGTATCAGGAGATCCCGGAGCTGGGATGCAGATCCGCATCCGAGGAACATCTTCGTTAAACGGAGCAACAGATCCATTAATTGTGGTTGATGGGATGCCTTATGACATAACTATTCCAGACGATTTTAACTTCGCAACCTCTGATGATAATGCGTATGGGCAACTTTTAAATATAGCCCCATCTGATATTCAGGATATCTCGGTATTGAAAGATGCTGCCGCAACTGCTGTTTGGGGATCGCGTGGAGCAAATGGAGTATTGGTTATTACAACTAAACGCGGTACTGTAAGCGCTCCAACATTGGGATATACCTTCAAAGGATCTGTTTCAAAGCAACCCGAATCGATTCCGTTATTGAATGGTGATCAGTACTCGACCTTATTATCCGAAGAATTCTACAACGCAGGTAAGGTTTTTTCTACGACAGACAATGCCCAGCAGTTCCAGTATGATCCAAACAATACCTATATCTATCACAACTACAGTAATAATTCCAACTGGGTAGATGCCATTACTCAATTGGGCTATTTTCAAGATCATAATCTCCAGGTGCGTGGGGGGGGCGAAAAGGCACGTTATTTGGCCTCAATAGGTTACTTTAATCAAGAAGGAACAACGATTGCTACAGGTTTAAACCGTCTATCTGCCCGGATCAATCTAGATTATGTCGTTTCTGAGCGAATCGGCTTTCAGGCGGACGTTTCTTATAGTCACGTTGACAACGATAATCTATATCATTCCAATGTGCGGGATATTGCCTATCGCAAAATGCCCAATCAGGCCATTTGGGAATATGATGAGTACGGTAATCCAACAGGTAATCTTTTTAATCCCTCTACCTCGGCCCAAGGTTATTATCCTGGCACCTATAATCCCCTATCCATGGTTAACAATTCGATCGCCAAACAATTGGGAGATATCTTACAAACGCGGTTTAATGTGGATTATAAGTTAATACCGAATACATTACGCTTTGTGAGTACGCTAGCTTTGAATATTAAAAACAACAAAACCAAACTCTTTCTACCTCAGTTGGCAACAGGTCGGCCGTTTACAGAAAATACGGTGAATAGGGCATCGGACTCGGATTTGGACGAATTTTCACTCAGCACAAATACCCGACTTCTATTTACGCCCGTACTAGGTGAAAACCACCAGCTCACGGCCAATCTATCTTTCCTGACTTCAGATTATCGCTATACAATACAAGGACTTAGCTCGACAAATACGGCATCTTCTTATCTGCAGGATCCAAGTGTACCGTCGCGGACTCTGACAGGATATGCCCAATCAGTTTCGTCGCAATCTCGTTCAGTCGGAGCTTTGATGCAGGCGAACTATATGCTCAACAAGAAATATGTTTTTGCCGCAAGTCTGCGTGGTGATGGCAACTCAAAATTTGGCCCTGATAATCGGTATGGACTATTTCCTGCATTCTCGGCCGCTTGGCAGATCGGAAGGGAAAATTTCTTGAAAGATGTTAAAGCCATCAAAGATATCAAGCTAAGGGCGAGCTGGGGACGCAGCGGCAATGCTCCTCGCCGTGATTATACTTATATCAATGTATACAGCACCAATGACTATGCCTATTTGGATGAGAACGGGGTCTATTCGAAAAATATAGAATTGTCGGATTTGAAATGGGAAACCGTGACACAGCAGAATTTGGGTATGGATGTAGAGCTGTTCGACTACCGTTTGATGTTTGGCGGGGAGATTTATAAAAATAGAACCACAGATCTGATGATGGACAATATCCAGATTCCGACCTACACCGGGTACAGTGGGTTGTCAATGAATGTAGGAACGATGGACAATGACGGTTGGGAGGCAAATCTCACCGTGGTGCCCATTCGCAGTAAAAAGTGGGATGTGAGTTTTACTTTTAATATAGCACATAATCAGAATGTGATCCGGGAGATATCACCGCTTTATCCCCGCGAAAATGCCAAATCATCATTAAGGAATAAAGCGTTTTTCACCTATTTCCAGGAGAATAATCCGTATGGATCTTTCTATGGCTTCCGCTATTTGGGCGTTTACAAGGATCAAGAAGCAACCATTGCAAAAGATGCACAAGGGAATGCCATTTCGAGTCCCGATGGAGAGACAATTTATATGCGTTTTAATTACCCTACGGTCGATTATGTATTCCAGGCAGGAGATGCTATGTATGAAGACATCAACCATGATGGTGTAATTGACCAAAAGGATATTGTCTATTTGGGCAATAGCAATCCGAAGCTTACTGGCGGATTTGGATTTAATGTGGGATATAATAAACGATTGAAATTAAGCGCTTTTTTTAACTATCGACAAGGGTCTCAAATTATTAATGGAACTAAAATGAATACGACAGATATGCTTGGGTATAACAACCAAAGTACAGCTGTATTGCGCAGATGGCGTAAAGAGGGCGACGTAACCGATATTCCGCGAGCTTTGTTTGGCACTGGATATAATTCTTTAGGATCAAGCCGATATGTCGAAGACGCCTCATTTTTACGGCTTCGCACAGTCACTCTGAAATATGATTTTGCGAAAGAATTCTTACAACGGCTTCATATCGAGGGGCTGGGAGCTTATGTGACAGTAGAAAATATTTTTACGTTAACGAAGTATACCGGTCAAGATCCTGATGTGGCCGTAAAGTTAAAGGATGCATTCACTGTCTTAATGGATAATTCAATGACACCACCATTAAAAACAATTACACTAGGCATTACAGCACGTTTTTAAAACAAGGTTATGAAAGCAACAATCTTATGGAGTTTAATTGCTGCAGGTAGCATTTTACTCAATTCTTGTAATAAATGGCTGGATTTACAGCCGCAGGATGGAATCACCAGGGCAGAATTTTGGAAAACAAAGGAAGATGTCCATGCCGCCTTAATTGGGATTTATTCTTCCCTTAATTCGGGTGCTGTGGAACAGCAGTTGTTTACTTGGGGCGAACTGCGTGCCGATCTGGTAGCCTTGACCACTTATGCAAGCGATGACAACCGTTTAGTAAAAAATTATAATATTTTAAGCACCAATGTGATTGCAGATTGGAGTGCTGTCTATACGGCGATAAACAATTGTAATCTTTTGATCGATTACGCAGGTCAGGCAAAACAGGCAGATCCTACTTTTTCAGATGCCGAATACAATACCGACTTGGGAGAAGCATTGGCTGTTCGCAGTTTTTTGTATTTCTATTTAGTACGTACTTTCCGGGATATCCCATTAAAACTAAAAGGCACGGCAAAAGATACAGATGTGGTTTCTGTAGGACAATCCAGTGCAGATGAGGTACTCAAACAAATCGAGAAAGATCTCTTGCAGGCATTAGACTGGGTCCCCGAATACCATGTAAGCAGTACCGTTTATAATGCAACAAATGCGGGCCGGGTGACCAGGCCGGCTGTACGGGCCATGTTGGCTGATCTCTATCTATGGATGGAGAAATACGATAAAGTAGAAGAACAAACGTCAAAAATTTTGGAAACCGGTCGATACAATTTAATTGGAGCTGCTCTTCCCGAGCTCTTTGATGGAGGTACGATGGAAACCATCTTGGAGCTGAGTCATAAAAACTCGAAAGAAAATCTTCTGTATAATCTTGGTGCGATTGCGCGCCGCCCCTATACCGCCAATGTCGATATCCTGAATAACGAAATTTTTCCGGCAAATGAGACCGTTGATATCGATTTGTCTGACAGCCGTGGTGAAGGGATTCTATATGGAGTATCAGGAGATATGCGAAAATACGGCACAGAATCACCTAGTTACTATAATTTTCAACTCTATCGGATATCCGATGTCATGTTGATGCGTGCAGAAGCATTAGCTGAATTGGGTCGCGGTGTAGAAGCATTGACACTTATTGAGGATTTGCGAACTAAACGTAAAGCCCTACAAGCTACAAATCCGAATATCGAAGCGACCGATTTGGACGGAATTATTTTGTTTGTCTTTGCTGAACGTGCTCGGGAACTGACATTCGAAGGTAAACGTTGGTTTGACCTTTTACGCCTGGCCAAAAAGGATAATTACGCCAATATCAATGTGCTCGTGGATCTGGTGACTAAAGTTGTTGATGCTAACGTTCGTCAATCTGCTATTAATAAAGTACGCGATGTGGATAGCCATTATCTTCCCATCCTAGAGACCGAACTCTTCAAAGATCCACGGTTGAAGCAAAACCCATTTTACCTAAAATAGATCATGATGAAAAGAAATTTTAGAAAACAGTATTGGCTGATCGGGACATGGTTTGTCTTGGTTATAGCGGTTACATTTGCCTGTCAAAAAGAAAAATATCGAATTTCTACCTCAGATGAAGTTAATATTACGGGCTATTTGGAGGCACATGAAACTGATTTTTCCTTATTGACCGAAATATTATACCGTTCGAAAACAGCTGGTTATCTTGGCGCCTACGGTACTTACACACTTTTTGCGCCCAATAATGAAAGTATCAACACTTGGATCAAGGCGAATGGAAAAGCAGCATTGAGTGATTTTACCGATGAGCAGCTATTGGATTTTGTCAAATACCATGTGGTTCGAGATACGGTAGGCAGTACGCGGTTTACCGATGGTAAAATAAAAACAGCAAGTTTACTGGGTGAATTTTTATACACAGATGTGCAAAATGGAGTCTATCGAATTAATAAATCGGCCAGAATTATCAGATCCAATATTAGCTGTGGTAACGGTATCATCCACTCCATTGATAAGGTATTAGTTCCACCAGCACAGAGCCTTGCTGAATTGATAGGAACAAATCCCCGTTATTCCATTTTCGCCGAGGCTTTAAAAGAGACGGGTTTTTATGATACGTTATCTTATCAACGAGGAGAATCTGTGGCGGATGGAAAGCGTTTTCAGACCGCAATTGTGGAGTCGGACTCTGTTCTGCGGTTACAAGGGATCACAAGCTATGCGGAAATGAAATCGGCTTATTCGCAAACTGGTGATGTGAAAAACCATAAAGATAGTTTGTGGCTATATGTAGCCTATCATTTAAGCAACGACATCAAGTTTTTGGAAGATATCGTTGCTGCAAATACAATTTATACTTTGGCTCCAAAAGAAATTATCTCGACAAAATTAGTAGGTGCACAAATTTTATTGAATGACGATGTATTTAATGGCGTTCATGAAGCCGGCGCCGAAATCAACAGGGTACAGAGTGATGTGCTGGCGTCCAATGGCGTCCTGCATGAAGCAAAACAAACCTTTAAGATCAAAGTTCGTCAACAGGTGCCTGTTTATTTTGATATTGCCACTTCTCCAGAGTTAACAAATGCATTGGGAAGTACCTATTTGAATAGCAATAAGGCATTGGTAGCCAATGGTGCAACGATAGCCAATTCTTTTGCCTTTAATAGTTTAACGGTTTCAACCATTGGTACGAACGGATATTACTATTACAAAGCTTTAGAAACGAAGCGTCCCTATGCAAATGGTGATCTTTTGAGTCTTTCGCTATGTGCAAACAATAGTGCGCGGGCAAAATGGATAGAATTTAAGACGCCATATCTCGTAAAAGGCCGCTATAAAGTGTGGATTTGTTATGCCCAGCATGGGGATGCACCTGAGATTCAGGCGACATTCAATCCTGGAAAAGGGGATGAACAGATCCTTCCCAATACGATCATATTGAATCAAAGTCTCACCGCATCAGGTGTAAGCGACCTCGCGAATGCAAACGCGGATAATCTGATGCTGGCACAAGGGTATAAGCGTTACATGGCAACTGTAGGCGATTTTAATCCAAATAATATTACCGGTGGACTCAAAGCAAAATCTGGCGGCGAAGCTCCTTTGAACGTGGGGCGTTTGGCTGGTATTATCAATGTGGAGACTACTGATCGACATATCTTCCGTTTTGAAGCGATCAAAGATAAAAAATGTGCTAATAATACGGTCTATCTGGACATGATCCAATTTATCCCTGCTGATGATCTCGAGCAAAATTATCCGAGATTCCATCAGCTTACAGGCGAGCTTTTTTATAGACCAAAATAATAAGATACACCATGATTAAAGCTATAATTTACAAAATTTATCTAGCCTTATTGGCTTTATTTTTACTGACTTCTTGTTCCAAAAATTGGGAGAATCATTTTGGTGGAAAAGATGCCGATGCGCAAAGAAACTTGTATGAAATTGTTGCACACCATCCTGAGTTTTCAACTTTTATGAACCTCCTCAACAAGTCAGGTTATGGTGAATCGTTGAAAGCATCGAAAAATTACACCTTGATTGTGCCGACGAATGAAGCAATTGCAGCAATACAGGATCAATACAATTTTTCTGATACAGCGGTGATCAAGAGTTTTGTTGGCTACCATATTATCAATTCGGTTTATAATGTGAATTCAGGAGCCGATACTGTAAAGGCATTAAACTTCCGAAATAAATATGTGGAGTTTACACATGGTACATTTGACGGTGTCGAACCGCTCCAGAGCAATCTAGTGGCGAGCAATGGACTATACCATGTGGTAGGTCGTCCCTTAAAACCTCTTCAGAATATTTTTAATCTTGTACACACTTTTTTTGCAGACACCAAACAAATTGAGGCCTTGAATTCCTTTGATACAGTGTCTACCGAAGGTGATATCCTATATTATAGGTACAGTCCGGTCTGGTACACGGAGGTACGTCGCAATATGACGACTGAAAATAGAAAACATACCTATTTCGTAGTGGACGATGAAAATTTTGAGACCGAGTATGCCAAGCTAAAACCATTCTATGCGACAGCTTATGAGGAGGGGAATACACACCGCCCCGACAGTACCACTGCTTTCTTTGCCAAAAAGGCACTATTACGCGATTTTATTGTAGCGGGAGAGTTGGGGATGGATCAATTGACAAATAATCTTATTTCGATAGCTGGAACAAAATTTAGCCTTGATCCTGCCCATATCATCTCGAGGACAAAGGCTAGTAATGGGGTCGTTTATCGTGTGAAGCGACTCGAGTTTGCACTAGCGGATCAGATCAAAGAGATCAAAGTATTGGGGACTAGGCCGATCGGTTACAAGCAGGCTGATAAGCGCTCAAATACATTTTTCAGGGACAAACGTGATAATGAGGGAAACCTTTACAATGATATTGAGGTGTATGATCATAAAGTAACTTCCTTTTATGTAAAGTATCGCGCTACAGGTATGAATGTAGCTAAATATAAAGTATACGGACGAGCAATTATGGGATTGGCTGGTGATCCGCAAACAGCAGCGTTTATCCAATATGTCTACTTTTTTGATCCAAAACTTATCTCGGTTAATGAGGCCGATGTATACAAACGCTCAGTCGTCAATAACTTGGGAGGAAACGATACGCGAATGACATTTGATGTACAGCCGCTCAATCACGGAGAAGTTTATTTAGGTGTGGTGACGCAAGACCAATATGGGAATCTGCCTTTGCTTGTGATGAGCAATGGTACTGGTCCTATTATTTTAGAATATCTCCGATTCGTCCCGATTATTCAATAACAAAGCAAAACGAAATGAGTTCGATCAAAATATATTATAAATTGGGTATTATCTTGTTTATTTCCACGTTGGGAGCGCACAGCACTTGGGCGCAACAAGATACTGCCGCCCGCAATATACAACCACAAGGTCAAGGTACCGCTGCTTATTCTGTTAAAGGTACGGTTTATGACAGCCAAACCAATAAACCTATTGCAGGTGCCCGTATCACATATGGCATTAGCGTAGCGAAATTGACAGATAGTAAAGGGAATTTCCGTTTGGAACTACCGGTTTCCAATGCAATCGTTGAAGTCTCGTTGGATGGATATATCGCCAAACAGGTACCAGTGCTGCTAGATGGAACCATGAAGGTGGTCTTATACCCTGAGGGGTACCGTTCTTTCTATAAAAAAACAGAGACAGTATTTGGTGATAATGGAGTTTTAAACAATACTGGCGCAGTCGATAAATTGGAACTCAATGCCTGGGAACAGAATTCTGAAACGGTCAATAGCTACCTGCAGGGTAAGCTGGCCGGAGTGCAAGTAACGCGACATTCAGGAACACCATCAATTGGTGGAAATCTCCATATTAGAGGGCTGCAATCATTATATTCCAATAATCAGCCCTTGTATATTGTTGATGGTATTGTATATCATGCGGAACATTTGAGTCCTTCTATAACCACAGGACATCTCAATAATGCCTTGCAGCATATTGATGTGCGTGATATTCAAGATGTCACGGTGTTGAAGGACGCAGTCTCCGCGAATATTTATGGCGCCAGATCCTCCAATGGAGTCGTGGTCATTAACACCAACCATTCAAAAGAGTTGGCCACACAGATTGATTTGCAGGCAACAACAAGCTATAATTTCCGTCCGAAAACTATTCCTGTCATGAAATCTTATGCCTATCGAAGTTATTTGAATGACTTGTTGGCAACGAGTACGTACAGCGGTGAGGAAATTGCCAATATGCCTTTCAATAATGATAACCCAAAATTCGATGAATATGCGAAGTATCATAATGAAACGGATTGGCAAAAAGAAGTGCTTAATAATACGGTCGACCAAAATTATTTTCTTCGCGTGACAGGCGGAGATAACATTGCACGCTATGCCTTGTCAGTAGGTTACAATAATGAACAAGGTGTTTTAGACAATACAAAGCAAAGTCGCTACACGGCACGTTTTAATGGCGATATGAACTTGACCAGGAAATTTACTGCTCAGACGAATATCTCCATAGGTTATGGGCAGCAAAACTTGAAGGATCAGGGGTTATCACCGAAGACCAACCCGCTGTTTCTTTCATTGATTAAGTCTCCATTTCTAAATACGCATGATATTGCTCCAGATGGTAGCATCTCACCGAATTATGCCGAAGCTGATTATTTCGGCTATTCTAATCCGATGCAACTTACACAAAATGGGATTAATAATAAAAAGGCATATCGATTCTTGGGCTCTTTGGTGTTCAACTATGCGTTCAATTCAAATTTTAAGTTAAGTAATTTGTCTACTGTAACCTATGACAAAGCGCAAGAGGATTTCTTTATTCCTAAAAAAGGAGTCGCGAAGGATACGATAAATAATATGGAAGTTTACAGTCGCCTGGGCGCGCAGGTGGCTCGTTACTATTCAATTTCAAATGATTTGCGTCTACAATACAATCAGGATTGGGGAACTCAAGCCCGTTTGGAAGCTAGTGGTGGATTCCGGTACCATAAGCATGATTCGGAACAAGATTATGCATTAGGCTATAATTCGGCCACCGATCAGCTGGTCAGTATTGGTAATTCGACACCGGCATCCCGTGTCTATGGCGGACATATTGGTAAATGGGCAAATATGACGGCCTATGCTTTAGGTAATTTTAGCTGGAAAAATACCTATATCTTAAATGCATCCATATCAATGGATGGATCTTCCCGCTTTGGAGATAAAGCAAAAGGAGGCTTGAAGCTTGCAGATAAGGTGTATGCAGTGTTTCCGGCCGTTGGAGCTGCCTGGTTATTGTCCAATGAGGATTTTTTGAAAGAAAATAGTACGGTGTCATTATGGAAACTTCGGGCGAGTTATGGAATTACAGGCAACGATGATATTGGCAATTATGACGCGCGGCAGAATTACATTTCCCAGAACTTCTTAGGTGTCCAGGGGCTTGTGCGCGATGGTGTAGCCAATCCTTATCTAAAATGGGAGAAAGTTGAAAAAATAAATGTTGGGACAGATCTTTCGTTGTTGAATGAACGCATCAATTTAGGCGTAGATATCTACCAAAACAAGACAAGTGATATGCTAGCCTATAATTCGGGGAATACTGTGTCTGGAATTAGTTACTACCTCTATAATAATGGCGCAATGCGTACACGCGGTATTGATTTTACGTTATTTGGACGTATGCTGACGGGTCCGGTCAAATGGGATGCATCATTGACACTAAGTCACTATAAAAGCACGATCACAGATCTTCCCGAAACATCGTATACACAGTATGCCGGTGGAACTTTTGTGAGCGAGAAAGGCGGCGCACCAAATGCCTTTTATGGGTACCAGTTCAACGGTATTTACCGTACCAGTGCTGAAGCTGCCGCTTCCGGACTGGCGATTTTAGATGCAACAGGCAATAAAATACCTTTCCAGGCAGGAGATGCTCGATTTACCGACCGTAATGGTGATAAGATCATTGATGATCGTGATCGAATGATCTTAAGTGATCCTAATCCAGATCTGGTGGGCGGATTAAATAACAGCCTGACCTATAAAAACTGGAAATTCGGTGCATTGGTGACGTTCAGCTTAGGCAATGATATTTATAACTATACACGGGCGCAACTAGAGTCGGGAAGTACATTTTACAATCAGACAGAACTATTACAAAATAGATGGCGGGCGGAGGGCCAGGAAACCGATGTACCTCGTGTCGCGCTCAACGATCCAATGGGAAATAGTCGATTTTCAAACCGATGGATAGAAGACGGCTCATATGTTCGGCTTCGTCAGCTTTCCGTTGAGTACGGTATTCCAGTCAATAAACGTATCATCAAATACGTCCGTCTATATGGTACTGCCAATAACGTGTTGACTTTAAGTAAATATTTGGGTTATGATCCTGAATTCGCGCAGTCTGCTGATGTGTTTCATCAAGGGGTTGATGTGACGCTGGAACCCATCGTTCGCTCTGTGCAGCTGGGATTGAGGATCGGTCTATAAAAATTTAATATACTATGTTTATCACATACAGAAAATATTCGAAATATTCGCTTTGGGCCATATTGGCCTGTAGCCTTTCTTTTACATCTTGTAAGAAAGCATTGGATTTCTCTCCCGAAGATAAATTGGACAGTTCAAAAATGTACAATACGCTTGCCGATGCTGATGCGGTGGTGCTCGGGATTTATGGACAAGTAGCTGGGCTAGGTGAACGTTATATTGTCCTGAACGAATTAAGGGCCGATCTCATAGATGTAACACAAAATGCAAATCCCTATTTGCAGCAAGTTTCCAATCATGAAGTAGCGGAAGATAATCCTTATGCCGATCCATCTGCTTTTTATAAAATTATCTTCAATTGCAATGATGCCTTGAAGAACTTCAAGGTGATGGAGCGGCAGGGTAAGCTGAGCAATACCGAATTTAATCAGCGTTATTCTGACCTCGCGATGCTGCGTGCATGGTTGTATTTACAATTAGGGATCCACTTTGGAGATGTTCCCTATATCAAAAATACAATAGAAAGTGTTGACGAGATTAAAAGTTTGGAGAACTATCCGAAAACAACTTTTGATCATTTGGTCGATTCTCTGATCAATGACACAAAAGATTTGCCATATCAAGACCCTTATGCCTATCCGACAGGCAGCACATTGGTTTTTACGACAGATGGCGCGAGCACACAGAAGGGGTTCATCAGCAAGGCCCATGTCCTCGGCGAACTCTATCTTTGGAAAGGAAACTATTATGAAGCGGCAAAGACTTATAAAAGATTGCTGTCTGCCGAAGACAATAACAGTAATATTGATTATCTGTTCAATTTCAATCGTATTGGCTGGAGCTACTTTAATGTAAGTTTTGCAAGAGCCCAGGAGGGTTCATCTTTGGTCAATTCCCTAACAGCCGGGTGGCGAAGTATGTTTGCGCTATCGAACACGGTACGGGAATGGAATTCCGAATGGAACTGGTCTATTCCATACCATAACTCTTTTGCTCCTGGAAATCCTTTTATAGAGCTATTTGCTAAGTCAGGAAAATATGCGCTTAAGCCCTCCCAAAAGGTGATCGATTTATGGAATTCACAGACCAATAATGCGGGTATTCCCTGGGACCCCCGGAGTAAGCTATCTTATGAAGTTGCTGCAAATGGTGATCCTGTGATTACAAAATTTACGGACAATTCAGGAGATGTATTGGGCTTGCTGAATAAGGGCGGTCGTTGGAATATCAATCGAGCCGCAGGGGCGCATCTTCGCTTTGCAGAAGCTGCTAATCGTGATGGTCAGGGCCGTTTGGCCTATGCATTGGCAAACTGGGGGCTAATCAGTACCTTCTATTATGGCGCTTTTACGAAAGACGGTGGTATTATACCTGGCAATTTTTTTGAATTGGAGTCGGAGATAACCCATGAAGGATTTGGGACGAATAGGACCACTTTTGCCGAATCCTCGCCCTATTATTTTGATGCACGCGACAATGCGAGTATCGTACGTGGGGTGTGGTATCGGAATTCGGGAATCCGTGGACGGGCTACCATGCCGCGTTGGCAATTCGCAGGCATTGAATATGGGCCAGGTACAGTAAGTGGTTACGGAAGCGTGATGACCGCTTTTAATGTGCCGCAAGCTGATCTGGAAGATAAGATTATCGAAGAATCTGCTCTTGAGTTAGCCTTCGAAGGCGAACGTTGGTCCGATCTGATGCGTATAGCAAAACGCCGTCATGATCCAGCTTTCCTAGCCGATAAAGTCTATGAGAAATTGCTGAAAGCAAATAACCCGAAAGCTGGAGCAGTACGCAGCAAGCTGATGGATATGAACAATTGGTATTTGCCATTTAAATTGCGGTAAGCCCGGCATAGATTTGGATTATTGATTTAAACGTTAAGGGTCTGCTTTGTGCAGGCCTTTTTCTTTATTTTTTGCGGATTGCGAGAAGCCGATATCATCGTAACATGTCAATGACAGATCGATCATTTGACCATTCGATTTGTGTTTTATAAATGTAATATTTACATTTATAATTATTTCTGATTAATTATAACCAATGGAACGAGCTATTTTCACATTAAGAGCCTGCTCTTTTTTTCTTGCAAAAGCAATTTGCTTTTTTTGTCTGTTTTGGATTTTCATTACGCCCGCATATGCCTATAGCAGCACGATTTCTGAACCGGATTCAGCCTATCTCTTTGCTTATGCAAAAGATAAGAATGCTGGTAGAGAAGGGTTATTATATGCCTGGAGTTTGGACGGGAAACAATGGGACGCTATTGGAACAGAACTCGCATTTGTAAAATCAGATTATGGACGTTGGGGATCAGAAAAACGGATGATAAATCCGGTGTTGTTTCCTCGAAATGGCGGGGGGTGGTCCTGTGCGTGGCAATTAAGTCCTGAAAATAATGGGCCATATGCCTATACTTTTACAACTGATTTTTTTAATTGGGGCAGGCAAGACTATTATGTCGAATTAAATGATTTGGATAAATCAATGATTTCGCTTGTAAAAAACAGTTTGTTGGACCGTGAGATTATTTCCATTAATGGCGAAAGTTTACGTGGAACGAAGCTGAAAGTTACATGGTCTATAATTAAAGAATTGATTAAACACTATGATCTTGCTCTGCTTAAGCAAAAGCAATGGTCCGAACGAAGTGTTGACGATGATGTACGCTTTGCAGGCTTAAAACCCTTGGATGTTAAGTTAACCCCAAAGATCGGACAAAGCAAGTCCATCAGCGATATGTTGGTAGGTGTATTTTTTGAAGATATTAATTATGCAGCAGACGGAGGTCTCTATGCGGAATTGATTCAAAATAGAGATTTTGAATATAAATTGAGCGATAAACAAGGGCATGACAAAAATTGGAACGAGAAAACAGCTTGGAGTATGGATGGATCGGGACAATTTCATATCGACAGTATCAATCCCATTCATCCCAATAATAAGCATTATGCGAGGTTACAATGCGCGGGTATACTAAGAAATATAGGCTACGATGGGATTGCTCTGCATAAAAACGAACGCTATGATCTTTCATTTTTTGGACGGGGCACTGCGGGTAAAGGGCGTCAACTAAAAATCCGGATAAGTACACAAGATGGAAAGATCCTTGATGAAAAATCCCTTGTTGTTGACAGCAAAAACTGGAAAAAATATCAATTGGTATTGACAGCCAATGCGACCTGTAAGGATGCCGTATTGGAATTTGTATTTACAGATCGACAACAATTGGATTTGGACCTGATTTCCTTATTCCCTCAAAACACCTTCAAAGGACGCAAAAATGGATTACGTAAAGATTTAGCCGAGGCTATTGCAGCTTTGAATCCACGTTTTGTTCGTTTTCCGGGAGGCTGTTTAGCACATGGCGATGGTATCGAAAATATCTACCATTGGTCCAATACTGTAGGACCTTTAGAAAGCCGTGTGCCACAACGCAATATGTGGGGATATCACCAAACTGTTGGTTTAGGATATTATGAGTATTTTCAATTTTGTGAAGATATAGGTGCCTATGCTGTCCCGGTAGTGGCGGCTGGGGTACCCTGTCAAAATTCGGGCGCTCACGGTCATCCATTGGGCGGGCAACAATGTGGTATTCCAATGGAAGATATGGATGACTATATCCAGGAAGTGCTCAATCTGATCGAATGGGCCAATGGGGATAAAAATAGCACCTGGGGAAAGGTACGTGCAGCAGCTGGACATCCAGAACCATTTCATCTCAAATATATTGGCGTGGGTAACGAAGATTTAATATCGAATGTTTTTGAGGAGCGTTTTACGATGATTTACAATGCTATCCGTGAAAAATATCCCGATATACAGGTTATTGGAACGGCGGGGCCATTTTTTGAGGGAACCGACTATGTTGAGGGCTGGAAAATCGCCAATAAATTAAACGTACCTATTATGGACGAACACTATTACCAGACACCCGGATGGTTTATTCATAATCAAGATTTCTACGATAAATACGATCGGAATAAAGCGCAGGTTTATTTGGGCGAATATGCCGCTCATATCGAAGGACGTGCAAGTACCTTGGAAGTGGCATTAGCCGAAGCCGCATATCTCACTGCATTGGAAAGAAATGGTGATATCGTTAAGATGGCTTCCTATGCACCGCTGTTAGCCAAAGATGGCTATACACAATGGCGCCCCGATCTTATTTATTTCAACAATACCGATGTGAATTTAACGCCATCCTATTATGTACAGCAATTATTCGGTCGTAATAATGGAACGGAATATGTTCCTGTGGAAGCCAGCTATTCTAATGCTGCCGTTGAGGTACAGAAGCGCGTGGCATTTTCTATTGTTAAGGATCCTAAAGATCAATCAATCATTATAAAAATGGTCAATGTTTTGCCTGTTGCCGTCAACATGGAATTGGAACTAGATAAATTCAACCTAAAAACTGAGCCTGCTGTTGTCGCGCAGCTCACAGGAGAGTTGAAGAGTACAACAGCGAAGCCCGAACAAAAGAGCGTGCCAGTGGAAAAGCTTAAAAACCAGCAATTGCCACCTTATTCGTTAACCATCATTCGAATTCCATCGCGTGCAAAATAGCCCAATTCAACTCCTATGAAACCACTAGTTGTGCAGAAAAGTATATGTTAGTTTTTATTCATCTCTATTTGGCAAAAATGAAAAAAAAATTTCTAGTTACCCTATTCGTTCTTTTAACTTACCTGGTTAAGGCGCAATCTCCCGTATACCTTTTTTCGTATTTTGTAGATAATGGCGCTGATGGATTACATCTAGCTTATAGTTTGGATGGTTTGAAATGGGAGCCATTGAATCAGGGAAAACCCTTCTTAACACCAACAGTAGGAAAAGATAGACTGATGCGCGACCCCAGTATTTGTCAGGGTCCCGATGGTACCTTTCATCTGGTATGGACAACAGGTTGGTGGGACAAAATTATCGGATATTCCTCTTCCATAGACTTGATGCATTGGACCCAACAAAAAGCAATACCAGTCATGGTAGATGAACCAGATGCAAAAAATGCATGGGCTCCCGAACTTTTTTACGACAATGCGACGAAAGAATATTATATCATTTGGGCCACGACAATTCCTGGTCGCCACAAAGAGGTACCGACTAGTGCTAGTGAAAAAGGATTAAACCACCGGATGTATAGCGTGACGACGAAAGATTTTAAAACTTTTTCAAAAACTAAGTTATTTTTTGATCCCGAATTTAGTGTGATCGACGCGGCCATTATACAACAAGCCAATAAGGAATATATGATGGTGCTGAAAAACGAAAACTCTAATCCACCGGAAAAAAATATTCGAATCACGGCAACAAAGAATTTAGCCAAAGGATTTCCCACTACTGTCTCTAAACCAATCACAGGCGATTATTGGGCGGAGGGCCCTGCGCCGCTGCAAGTAGGGGAGTATATATATGTATATTTCGATAAATACCGCGATCATAAATATGGTGCTGTTCGTAGTAAAGATGGTATCAACTGGGAAGATGTCTCTGATCTGGTGAGCTTCCCTAAAGGCGTTCGTCATGGAACAGCTTTTACGGTAAATCCAACCGTTTTATCCAATCTATTATCATTGAAAAGATAGTTGAGAATAACAGTTGTCATCTTAATTATAGCGATTGTAATAAAAAAGGTTTTCAAACGGGGAGAATGAAAACCTTTAAAATAACCAATTAATCCTAAATTTATGATAAAAAATATGATGCTTTGCTATAGGTTTTCCTTTGATTTAAACCATCTCATCTAAATCATAACATACGTACAGACCAATTAAATTGAAAAGCTACCGATTCAATACAGCAAGTTTACGTAAACCAAATGAACTTGTCATCCTGTGCTGTACTGTTCCAAAAGTATGGGGTTAGATCTGAAACCATTCAGGTAAGTTCAGGACACTGGTGCGTCCTGAATTTTTTATTTTAGGAGTTTGCTAACCCAAATGAATAGACCGATGCTTAAAATTCGAATTACGCTCTTTGCTTTAATATACGTTATGATGGCACATATCGCCTCAGCGCAGATTGGGAAAGAAATACAGTATCTTTCGGGAACTGACAACGTTCATACCGTTAATTGGGATTTTTGGGTGACGGGGGGGCGTAAAGCCGGGAAATGGGATAAGATCGCTTTGCCTAGCCATTGGGAACAACAAGGTTTCGGGGCATACAACTATGGACGGGATTATGTGACTTATGGCAAGAATTTTACCTTCCATGATGAGAAAGGTCTTTATCGGCATCAATTTACTGTCCCAAAGAATTGGAAAGGGAAAAAAATAAACCTTGTTTTTGAAGGTTCAATGACCGATACTGAAGTCAAGATCAACGGGAAGCTAGCCGGAGATATCCATCAGGGTGCTTTTTATCAGTTTAAATACGATGTTACCGACAAGATCACCTTTGGCAAGGCCAATATATTGGAGGCTACTGTGTCAAAAATGTCTTCCGATAAATCTGTTAACAATGCGGAGCGCCTTGCGGATTATTGGATTTTAGGCGGTATTTATAGGCCCGTATACCTTGAAGCGACAGCACAGGAACACATCAGCTGGACGGCTATCGATGCAAAGGCAGACGGAGCTTTTCGAAGCAATGTGCACTTAGAGGGGCTCTCTAAGGCTAATAAACTATCGGTAGAGATCAAAGATCTGAAGGGTAATGTGATCGCGATTCAACAGTTTCCAATTACTGCGAAAGACTCAGTGAAATTGGTCGAAATGAAAGTTGAAAACCCTTTATTATGGACCGCCGAGACACCAAACCTATATCAGGTCACGTACACCCTATGGAACGGGAAGAATAAAGAATATCAATATCAAGATCGCTTTGGTTTCAGAACAATTGAAGTTCGTGAGGGAGACGGCATTTATGTCAATGGTGTAAAAGTAAAGATGAAAGGTGTTAATCGTCATGTATGGTGGCCCGAAACCGGACGGTCGGTAAACGCGCAATTGGATCTGAACGATGTTAAATTGATCAAAGAAATGAATATGAATGCGGTCCGCTGTTCGCATTATCCGCCAGATAGATCTTTTTTGGCATATTGCGATTCATTGGGCTTATATGTTTTGGATGAATTGGCTGGCTGGCAAAAAGCATACAGTACCGTTGTGGGTAAAAAGTTGGTGCGAGAAATGGTTATTCGAGATGCTAACCATCCTTCCATTATACTTTGGAGCAACGGCAATGAAGGTGGACATAATAAAGAACTTGTAGACGAGTACAAGAAATATGATCTTTCGGCGAGAACAGTCATTCATGCACATCATAGACCGGGAAATGCAATCAATGGAATCGACTGTAACCATTATGAAGATTTTTATTCGACAAAAAAAATTCTGGAAGGACCAAATATTTATATGCCAACCGAATTTCTCCACGCACAGGATGATGGCGGTGCTGCGGCAGGATTGGCGGATATATGGGAGCTGCACTGGAATGCCAAATTAGGTGCCGGCGGATTTATCTGGGATTTTGCAGATGAAGGTATTGTGCGTACAGATTTCAATAATGCGATTGATGTCAACCGCGTAAATGCCCCTGATGGAATTCTTGGGCCACATCGCGAAAAGGAGGGCAGTTTCTATGCCATTCGGGAGATTTATGCACCTGTACATATTACGATGAAGAAATTACCTGTTGACTTCAACGGAACGATTTCGGTGGAAAATCGTTATCATTTTACTGATCTGAAAAACTGTCGATTTGAGGGTAAACTGATTACCTATCAACAACCCTATGCGGACGAATCAGGTGTGGATTCAGTGCTACATCTACACGTCGACAGTCCCATATTGCCTCCAACACAAAAGGGAAACTTGCAATTGAATTTACCGAGCGACTGGAAACAATATGATGCGCTGATATTGACTGCGATTGATCCACATGGGGAGGAAATTTATACTTGGACCTGGCGTGTAAAATCCAATCAAATGCTTACTGCGGAAATTTTGCCGTTGAAATCTTCTACCGATGTTGAAGTGAAAGAAGACAGTGCGAATTATATCCTTAAGGCAAACGGAATAACAGCTATGATTTCCAAAAAAACAGGATTATTGGTTGATCTGGCCAATGATTATAGCATGAAATTGGCTTTCAATAATGGTCCGGTGCTTATCGACGGACAGTCGGAGCTGAAAAGTGCTAAACGTTGGAAAGACGGAAAAAGTGAAGCTGTTGAGTTTATGTTTGATGGTAAACTAAGTTTTATCCGTTGGACGATGCGCCCAGACGGGTGGTTAAAACTTGATTATGCTTATCATATGGGCAAAGCAGTACCCTATGCTGGAGTGAGCTTTAATTTTCCTGAAAACTATATTATTGGGGCCAAATGGCTTGGTAATGGCCCTTATCGCGTATGGAAGAATAGGATGCAAGGTGTCACACTAAATACATGGGAAAAAATGTATAATGACGGAAAAGCAGGTATTGGGCCGTGGACATTTCCTGAGTTTAAAGGCTACTTCTCGGATGTTAGTTGGATACAATTCAATACAGTGCAAGGGAAGTTTTTGGTTGCAACAGATCAGGAAGATTTATTTGTGCGATTATTCGAGTTCTACGGAATTTCCGGTCCCAAAGGTTATCCGCAGTTGCCGACGGGGGATATTTCCTTTTTGGATGCTATTCCTCCTATTGGAACAAAACTGGCGTTGGGAATCAATGGAAATGCTGCGGTGAATGGACCCGCAGGTGAGCTTAATCAAATGGATAAAAAGATTAATCGGACACTCTATTTTTACTTTGGTACCCCGAAGGGCGAAAAAGAAAATACACAATTTGTGATGCCTAAAGTAAATGTATTGACAGATTAAAAGAATAATGCATAAAAAAGGGCTTTTATTTTTTAGAAAAGCCCTTTTTTATGGTATACCCCTAATAGTATGTATTCTTTTCAATAATGCTTATTTAGGTTTCTTGAACCTAAAAAGGTTGTGCTTTATTCACTTTTATCGCTATTCGTGAAGGAAAAATCATTGACGTATTTATTTTGAATAGCAGTTGATGTTGTTTTTTTAAGATGTACATCCTTCAATTGTACGGTCTGAATTGGAAGTTCGGGATTGCCATTGATCTTCTAATTTTACCAAGCAGGACAGTGCAAGGTGGTTTTGGATATGCTGTCTGAAGGATAGGTTATGACCAAATCCATACCAACTCCTAACTGCAAGCGGATTGTTAAAAAGGTAAAAGCATAGTGAATGCACCATAAAAGGTGGACTCAACGTGGACTCACTGTGGACTCACAGTGGTTACAGTTAGGAGTTGGTGTTAAGTTGGTATGGAGTTGGTGTTGGGAATTCTATAACAAATATATTACGAATAGCTTTGAATCCTTGTTATTGGGTTTATTATCAATGAAAATGAAGATGTGTTGACTGTGTAATTGAGCTTGTTCAGGATACTACAGGACGGCTCTTGTTAAAAATGTTGATACTTTTAAAACTAGCTACTTATTTAGGCATCCTTAAATACGCTGATCAATTTGACGGTATTGTCTGCACGTTTTAATTAAGCTGTAGACAAGCGGGAAAACAAGACTTAATAAAACTTAATATTATGAAAAAATTCTTTCGATTTTTACATCTGCTTACATCAATTGCGATTTTGTCCAATGTACATGCGCAAGGAAAGTTTCCGGACGGAACGGTAATTTCAACATGGTTCGAGACTGTAAAATCGACTGAGATCGAAACGCTCGGAAAGAAATTTCTCATCACAGATTTTGGTGTTGCGTCAGATAGCACCATCGTGCAAACGGCCAAAATTCAACAAGCTATTGATAAGGCCTATACCAGCGGTGGAGGTGTAGTCATAGTGCCTAAAGGTGTCTACCTGAGTGGATCCTTATTTTTTAAACCGAATACACATTTACACCTCGAAGAAGGCGCTGTACTGAAAGGAAGTGACGATATTGCGGATTTTGCGCTAGCGGAGACTCGTATGGAAGGGCAAACAGTGAAGTATTTTTTGGCGCTTGTCAATGCAGACCAGGTGGATGGATTTACAATTTCGGGTAAAGGTACACTCGATGGAAACGGGTTACGCTACTGGCGATCCTTCTGGCTTAGGAGACAGTTTAATCCACAATGCACAAATATGGACGAGATGCGTCCACGTTTACTTTATGTGTCCAATAGCAAGGATGTACAGGTTTCCGGCATTCGCTTGATCAATTCACCTTTTTGGACCTCGCATTATTATAAATGTGAAAATCTCAAATTGATCGGTTTACATATTTCAGCACCAAAGGAACCTGTAAAAGCACCTAGTTCCGATGCGATCGATTTGGATGTCTGCCGTAATGTATTGATTAAAGATTGTTACTTATCCGTTAACGATGATGCCATTGCACTAAAAGGCGGTAAAGGGCCTAAGTCCGACAAAGATCCTAACAACGGCCCCAATTCAAATATTATTGTTGAGAACTGTTTCTTTGGATTTTGTCATAGTGCACTGACTTGCGGCAGTGAATCTATTCATAGCTATAATGTGATTTTTAGGAACAATACCTTAGATAAAGCACGTAAGCTACTGCAATTAAAAATGCGTCCCGATACACCCCAGGAATATGAAAACATTTTGATCGAAAATGTAAAGGGAAATGTCAATAGCATGTTGTTTATTAAACCTTGGACCCAGTTTTTTGATTTGAAGGGTGAGAAAGGTATTAAAATGTCGTATGCAAGAAATATTGTTTTGCGCAATATTGACCTAGATTGCGACATCGTATTTGATGTACTCAACTCGGAGCAATATGTACTGTCGGATTTTACATTTCAAAATCTGCATGTCCGCGCCGCCAAAGATCCCGTGATTCATAAGGAATATGTTAAAAACTTTGTCCTGAATCAGGTGACTGTTAACAATAAAAAGCAATAATATGCTTTACCAGCATGTTTTTGTGAATTAGGCCTACGATGATGAAGACAAAACTTATTCTTTTAATAGGAGCGCTGATCGGTTCTCTTGCTGTTTCAGGTCAACGCAAAATGGAGTTTTTGGATCGAGGAATGATCGGCCTAAAAACGACCGATAATTCTGTTTTCTTAAGCTGGCGTTTGCTTGGTACTGACGATTTTGATACAGCCTTCGCAATTTATAGAAAGGAAAGGAATGGTCAGCTGAAAAAACTGAACCCTTCACCTTTAGTGAAGGGAACTAACTTCGTGGACGATCATATCGATTTGAATCAAGATGTAACGTATATTCTCAATATAGTCGCTGGAGGAAAAGAGAAAGAAGTGGCTAAACTGACCTTACCAAAAGATCAAAAAGTACAGCAATACTTGGATATTCCTTTACGCACTCCTAAAGGCTATATGCCTGGGGATGTTTCCGTCGGCGATTTGGATGGTGATGGGACGTATGAACTTATTGTTCATCAGACTGGTGTTGGACACGACAATGCGCACAATGGCATAACTTCCGAACCTATATTGCAAGCGTACAAACTGGACGGTACTTTTTTATGGGAAATTAATTTGGGTAAAAATATCCGTGAAGGGGCACATTACACCCAATTTATGGTTTATGACCTCGATAGTGATGGCCGTGCGGAGTTAGTCTGTAAAACGGCCGACGGTACTAAAGATGGACTGGGAAATGTTATTGGTGATGCACGGGTCGATTGGCGTGATACCCTATTAAATTCGCGGACAGTTGGTCGAATATTGAAAGGTCCTGAATACTTAACGGTATTTGATGGATTGACGGGAAAAGCCCTGAGTACGGTTGATTATCTGCCACAACGTGGAGAGCTAAGTTCATGGGGGGATACCAATGCCAATCGCAGTGATCGATTTTTAGCTTGTGTAGCCTATTTGGATGGCGTACACCCGAGTGTTGTCATGACGAGAGGATATTACGAACGTACGGCCTTGGCAGCATGGGATTTTAAAGATAAAAAACTGGTAAGCCGTTGGGTATTCGATAGTAAAGTGCGTAAAGATCCTTATTCTGGTCAGGGATATCACAATCTCACGGTTGCGGATGTAGACCAAGATGGCAAAGATGAAATTGTCTTTGGTTCGATGGTTATTGATGATCATGGAAAAGGTCTATATAGTACAGGTCTTGGGCATGGTGATGCTTTGCATGTCAGTGATTTGGATCCGGATAGACCCGGCCTAGAGATTTTTGGAATCCATGAACTGAAAGGTGGGCGGAAAGGGACTGGTGTGGCTTTATTGGATGCCAAAACCGGGGCAATTTTGTTTAAAAGTGCAATAGACCAAGATATTCCTCGCGGTGTTGCTGCAAATATAGATTCCGATCATAAAGGGGCGTATCTGTGGTGGCTGGGATCTCGAGATATGTACGATACCAAAGGTAATCGTGTAGGACCGGCTCCGAGATCGACCAATTTTCTGATTTGGTGGGATGCTGATTTGAGCCGTGAACTTTTAAACAGCAACTATATTGAAAAATATAAAAATGGAAAAACAGAACGAATCTTTACGGCGATGGGAGCATCATCGATTAATGGAACTAAAAGTACGCCCAACCTGAGCGCGGATATCTTCGGTGATTGGCGGGAAGAATTGATCCTACGTTCAGATGATAATCAATATCTGCGTATCTATACCACAACGATCCCGACGGAAAAGCGTGTATATACACTCATGCATGATCCACAATATCGCTTGAGTATAGCATGGCAGAATGTAGCCTATAATCAACCGCCACATACGGGGTATTACCTTGGTGTAAGTATGGATCGTCCGGTCAAACCGAATATTCAGTTGGTGAAGCCTGCCCGCACAAAATAGAAATTTAGACGCGTACGATTGGAATTGTTTGATTAAAAGAAATAGATAAGTTAGCAAATGAAGCATACAATAAAATGGATAGGGATGGCATTGGTAGCGGTTGTTTTAATATCCTTTGCAAAGCAGCAAAATAGACCCACGATTTATCTTATCGGTGATTCGACAGTTAAGAACAGCAATAAGGAATATTGGGGCTGGGGTACCTTGCTTACTGAATTACTGGATACGACACGAGTCCGTGTGGACAATCATGCGATGGCGGGTCGGAGTACACGTACATTTATTAAAGAGGGAAGATGGAGAAAAGTTGATTCTTTGTTCAAGCCTGGAGATTTTTTATTGATTCAGTTTGGTCATAACGAGGGAAGTAAACCTGATACCAGCAAGCAAGGCTATCGAGGTGTGCTAAGGGGTATCGGTAAAGATTCTGTTGTTTTAGATTGGGGAAATGGGAAGAGGGAAACCGTGCACACTTATGGTGAAAACCTGCGTCTCTTTGTGATTGAAGCAAAGAAAAAGGGGGTAACACCGATTTTGTTATCCATGATTCCGCGCAACCAATGGGATGATCAAGGTAAAGTGAAGCGGGCCGACAAAGACTTTGGCTTGTGGGCTAAGCAGATTGCCGAAGAACAAGGCGTTCCTTTTCTGGATCTGAACAGTATTACCGCAGATAAATATGATCGCCTTGGACCAGAACTGGTAAAAACCAGTTTTTTTCCCGGTGACCATACACATACGAATAAAGACGGAGCGCGAGAAAATGCATGGTCTGTTATCGAAGGATTCCGTAGGATTAAAAGTCAGTTAGTACAATATATTAAATAGTAACGAAGATGAAATTGAAATTGTTGCCTTGGGCTGCGGTCCTTTTCGCTGTAATTAGCATGTCTTTTTTGGAAAAGCAGCACAAACCGAACTTGTTTATTATTGGTGACTCTACAGTAAAAAACGGACAGGGAAATGGCTCGAACGGACAGTGGGGCTGGGGAAGTTTTATAGGGGAGTATTTTAAAACCGATAAAATTAATGTCAAGAATCGTGCACTCGGGGGAACAAGCACAAGAACATTTTATAATAATCCAAAACTCTGGCAAAAAGTACTGGATAGCATTCAGCCTGGTGACTTTGTACTTATCCAGTTTGGACATAATGATTCAAGTCCCATTGTGGACACGTTACGCGCTCGAGGAACGATAAAGGGAAATGGTGATGATTACCAAGAAGTGTATAATCCATTGCTGAAACAGCATGAAGTAGTCTATAGCTATGGTTTTTACTTACGTCGATTTGTGAAAAACATTCAAGATAAAGGAGCGGTCGCGATTATCTGTTCACCCATTCCACGCAATGCTTGGGATGGAAATCAGGTTCGTAAATCGGATTATGCAATATGGGCTGAGGAAGCTGCCCAGCAGAGTGGTGCTTTCTTTATACCATTGCAGGATCTCGTGATTGCACAGTATGAAACATTGGGAAAAAAGAAAGTAGAAACGGAATTTTTTGATCCGAAAGATGCGACCCATACAATTAAAGCCGGTGCTTTGCTGAATGCTAAACTCGTTGCTGAGCAATTGAAAAAGCAAACCAAAATCGGATTAAAGAAATTTATGTAGTATGAAGAAATCTACCTTTCCTCTGGCGATCTTTTTTCTGTTGACCCTATTTGAAGTGCATGCACAGCAACGGCCCAATATTGTGTTGATTCTGGCCGATGATATGGGCTATTCCGATTTGGGTTGCTTTGGTTCTGAAATTCAGACTCCAAATCTGGATAAAATGGCAAAGGAAGGGATTAAGATGACTAATTTTTATAATGCTTCGCGTTGTTGTCCATCGCGTGCTTCCCTATTGACCGGATTATATCCGCATCAGGCGGGAGTCGGCGATATGATGAACAAGCGTCCTTTTCCAGCCTATCAGGGTTATTTGAACAGAAATTCGATCACATTGGCCGAACTATTGAAAAGCGCAGGTTATGGAACCTATATGGCTGGGAAGTGGCATGTTGGACAGGAAAAGGAAAATTGGCCCCGGCAGCGTGGATTTCAGCGCTACTATGGGCTAATTGATGGAGCAAACAGCTACTTTGAAAACCGGCCTTATCGCCCCAATCAAACATTAACGATAGCCTTGGACAATGAGGCGATCGTTCCGCCAAAAGATTACTATAGCTCGGATGCCTATACAGATTATGCAATGACTTTCATTGGTGAGCATTTAGAAACTAAAAAAGAGAATCCTTTTTTTCTATACCTCGCTTTTCAGGCTCCCCACTGGCCTATACATGCCAAACCTCAGGATATTGCAAAGTATCGGGGTAAATATATGGAAGGATGGGAGGCTATTCGTGAAAAGCGTTTTCAAAAACAGCAGCAGTTAGGGATATTGCCGCCAACGACCAAATTGTCACCAATTGATACGACATTGCGAAATTGGAATGATTGCAGTTGGGAAGAAAAAGTCAAATGGGATGAAAAGATGGCTGTCTACGCGGCGATGGTAGACGAATTGGATCAGAATGTTGGCAGACTGGTTGATTTCCTCCGATCGAAGGGGCAATTGGACAACACTGTTTTTATCTTTCTCTCTGATAACGGCGCGAGTAATGAAACGATAAGCAATGCTGGATTTACAGCAGAAATTAGAGCGGCTAACGAATTTCCTGCCAGTCACCCACGCTCTTTTACAGCTTATGGAGTTGAAGGTGCTGCAGTGAGCAATACGCCTTTCAAAAAGTTCAAGCATTGGGAGTTTGAGGGTGGGAATGCCACCGGATTTATCGCTTATGGACCGAAATTCCTGCCAGTAGGAAAACAGTTTGATAGGCCAGCCCATTTGATCGATATCATGCCAACCTTGGCGCAATGGTCAGGAGCAAGCTATCCTAAAACCTATGCAGGTAATACGATTAAACCGATGGAAGGATTGTCCTTGCTTCCACTATGGACAGCACAAAAAGGGGATGTTAATAGGGAAATTTGTTTTGAGCATGAGGGCAACAAAGCTGTGCGCAAAGGAAAATGGAAACTTGTGTCTTCCTATCCTGAACACAGCTGGTATCTGTATGATTTAGAAAACGATCGGAGCGAAACGGTAGACTTGTCCACCACTTTTCCGAAAATATATCATGAAATGATTCAGGTCTATGAAAATTGGGCTAAAAGAGTCGGAGTGATACCATACGAAAAACTTGTACAAAAAAAGGGAAATTCTCCTGATAAATAAATTATAAAGCAAACAAAGCATGAAACTATTTAATATTTATACGGCCACTTTGATGATTGCGTTTTTCCTTTCAGCATGTTCATCGACGAAGAAAGTTGTCGAACAGAAGCAGGAATTAACCGCTGTAGATGTACTTCAGTCGTTGCAGCTGACCAATCGTTATTTCATGAACAAATGGACAGATACCGGTAAACCGATCTATACCAACCGTTGGCGGCCGAGCAATATCTGGACCCGGGCCGTTTATTACGAAGGGCTCATGGCACTTTATCAGATTGATAAAAATAACGAATACTACAATTATGCTGTGGATTGGGGAAATAAACATGACTGGGGTATGCGCAACGGTTTGGAAACTCGAAATGCCGATGACCAAGCTTGTGGGCAGACCTACCTGGATCTCTATGAAATTGAAGCGAAGCCTGAGCGTATCCAAAAGATTAAAGCCAATATTGATTACATTATCAAATCTGGAAAAGTAGACGATTGGACCTGGATTGATGCTATACAAATGGCCATGCCAATTTATGCTAAACTTGGGGTAATGACGAAGGATCAAACTTACTTTGATTACATGTATAAAATGTATCATCATTCAAAAACGCAAGAAGGTGGAGGCCTGTATAACAAGGCCGATAAACTTTGGTGGCGCGATAAGGATTTTGTTCCTCCTTACAAGGAGCCGAATGGTGAGGATTGCTATTGGTCACGTGGCAATGGATGGGTTGTGGCAGCTTTGGTTAGGGTACTCTCTTTGATTCCGGAGAACGAAGCACATCGTGCCGAGTACTTGTCGGATTATAAAGCTATGATGGAAGCACTTGTTCCTATTCAAAGACCGGATGGATTCTGGAATGTCAGTCTACACGATCCGACAAATTTTGGTGGGCGTGAAACTTCAGGCACTGCACTGTTTGTCTATGGTATGGCCTGGGGCATCAATAATGGTTTCCTAGATGCTAAAATATATCGACCTGTTGTAGAAAAGGCGTGGAAAGCAATGACAGCAGAAGCGGTACACCCTTCTGGTTTTTTGGGCTATTTACAAGGAACGGGAAAGGAACCTAAGGATGGTCAGCCGGTCAGTTTTTCAAGTCAGCCGGATTTTGAAGATTACGGTTTGGGTTGTTTCTTATTAGGTGGAACAGAAGTCTATAAAATGTTGGCAAGATAAGATGAAAAGGTTATTCTTTATCTTTTGTTGCCTGCTGCTTTCATTCGGTACCTATGCTCAAGCAGGGAGAACGACTTTTAGTTTTAACGCTGACTGGCGTTATCACATCGGCGATATAAGCGATGCCTCTGCTGTAGGCTTCGATGATCGTACATGGCAACAGGTTGCCTTGCCTCAAGCTTGGAATGAAGATGAAGCTTTCGCAAAAGCGATACATGACCTTTCGGCAACTATTGTTTGGTATCGAAAAAAGTTTACTATTCCCAAGGGAGTTACTTCTGATAAGGTCTTTTTGGAATTTGAGGGGATTCGCTTCGGTGGAGAATTTTATCTTAACGGGAAATTTATAGGGCGTCATGAAAATGGCGTCATGGCCGCCGGATTTGATTTATCAGATCTGATGAATAGAGATGGCGAAAATATTTTGGCCATACGTATAGACAATAGTTGGAGCTATCGTGAAAAGGCAACAAATAGCACTTATCAATGGAACGATAAAAACTTTAATGCAAACTATGGCGGAATTCCCAAAAATGTGTGGATCCACTTTGCTTCCAAAATTTATCAGACCCTACCATTGTATTCCAATTTAAAGACTACGGGTGTTTACGTCTATGCAAAAAATATAAACATCCCTAAAAAGACATTGGATCTTTTCGTTTCTTCCGAGGTGAAAAATGAAACCGATAGATCGAGCGTGGTAGATTTTGTTGCCGAAGTACGTAATGCTGAAGGAAAATTGGTAAAAACGTTTTCAAAAACGTTCAATCTTCCTGCCAATCAAACCCAGCAATTGACCATGAACTCAGCCATGAATCATGTTAATTTTTGGAGCTGGGGCTACGGCTATCTTTATACGGTTACGACAAAAATTGTACAGGACAACAAAACTATAGACGCTGTACAAACGAAAACAGGGTTTCGAAAAACGGCTTTTAAAGATGGGATGGTATATCTGAATGATCAGGTATTGATGATGAAGGGCTATGCACAGCGTACAAGTAATGAATGGCCTGCTGTTGGTTTGTCTGTAGCGCCTTGGTTAAGTGATTTTAGCAATGGGCTGATGGTCAGAAGCAATGCCAATTTGGTTCGTTGGATGCACGTAACACCTTGGAAACAGGATGTTGAATCCTGTGATCGTGTGGGATTGATGCAAATGCTACCCGCAGGAGATGCCGAAAAAGATACACAAGGTAGACGTTGGGAGCAGCGAACGGAGCTGATGCGTGATGCAATTATTTATTATAGGAACAATCCCAGTGTTCTGTTTTATGAATGTGGAAACGAGTCTATTTCGGAAGAGCATATGGCTGAGATGAAAGCTATCCGCGATCAATACGATCCAGCTGGTGGGCGCGCCATTGGCTCTCGCGAAATGTTGGATAGTAAGCTAGCTGAATATGGCGGTGAAATGCTATATATCAATAAAAGTGCACGCCACCCCACGATTGCAACCGAATATATGCGGGACGAAGCCTTACGTAAATATTGGGATGAATTGAGTTATCCATTTCACAAGGATGGTGAAGGGCCACTTTATAAAGGCGTAGATGCCAGTGATTATAATAGGAATCAAGATAGTTATGTCATTGAAGCTGTACATCGTTGGTGGGAATATTGGAAGATGCGTCCCGGTACTGGTGATCGCGTAAATTCAGGCGGCGTCAATATTATCTTTTCGGATTCCAATACTCATTTTAGAGGAAAGGAGAACTACAGAAGAAGTGGCGAAGTAGATGCCATGCGTATTCCCAAAGACGCTTACTATGCTCATCAGGTTATGTGGGATGGCTGGATTGCTCCAGATCCAAAAGGATTGTATCTGGTAGGGCACTGGAACTATGCTCCTGGAACGAAAAAAGATGTATTGGTCGTTTCTGCAGCTGATCGGGTCGAATTAGCTGTAAACGGTAAGGTACAGGGAAAAGCCGAAAAGCTATATAATTTCCTATACCGTTTTCCAGCTGTTGATTTTGAGGCTGGGGTCTTATCTGCGAAATCATTCACCAAAGAAGGGAAATTATTGAATACAAAGGAGCTTAGAACCGCAGGTGAACCGTATAAAATCCGTTTAACGGCACAACATGGTAAAAATGGCCTATTTGCGGATGGAAATGATATGGTATTAGCAGAAGTTGAAGTGCTTGACAAGAATGGGGTACGCTGCCCATTGGCATCAAACAGAATAGATTTCAACTTAGATGGACCGATGGATTGGCGCGGTGGTATTGCTCAGGGACCTGATAATTATATTTTAGTTCGATCGCTGCCGGTAGAGGCGGGGATAAATCGCGTATTACTTCGTACGCAGTACGATAAATCTGGGCGGGTGGTGTTGAAGGCGATATCTAATGGACTTTTATCAGATTCAGCCGTGTGGACGGTGCAACCTATCAAAACGTTGGGGAATTATTTTGTAAAAGAATCTAATGAAAATTTACCATCATTCTTAGAACGGGGGCCGAGTCCAGCGAAAGCTACTTTGGTCCAGCTGAAAAAGAGCCTCAAAATCCGCACAGCGACAGCTGGAGCTAACCTAGATAAAGTGGGACAATCCTACGATGATAATGAGCTGTCGGATTGGGTCAATGATGGCCAGCTAGGTACCGCATGGATTACATATACTTTACAGGAAAAATCTGATATTGATGAGATTGATTTGAAATTGAACAATTTTAGGTCGAGATCCTATCCGCTACAGGTTTTCATAGACGACAAACTTGTTTTTGAGGGAAATACAGATATTACGCTAGGTTACTGCACACTTTCTTTCCCACGTACAAAGGGTGAAAGGGTAACTATAAAGCTTAAAAATGCACCTTTTACTGCGAAAGAAAATAATCAGGTAGAAGTGGGCGGTAAGAAACTTGATGATGGCATCGCACGCAATGACGCCAAGGCGAAAGGTACCTTGAGCATTATCGAAGCTGACATACATCAGGTATTGGCTAATTAAGAATATTTGGCGATTATAAAATAGTTCAGTACATAAACGAAATGGAGAAAATAGCGTTTAAAATGAAATTGAAACCGGGCATGTCTGCGGAATACAAGCGGAGACATGATGCGATCTGGCCAGAATTAATAACCCTATTGCGCGAAAACGGGGTGTCTGATTATAGCATTTTTTTGGATGAGGAGACGGATACTTTATTTGCGGTTCAGTATTTAGCAGGACATTCGTCACAAGAGCTGGGTAAGGAAGTTATTGTTCAGCAATGGTGGGATTATATGCATGATATCATGGACGTAAATCCCGACCACTCCCCAGTGTCGATAAATTTGAAAAAGGTGTTTCACATGGATTAGGTTAATTTTAACATGAAGAAAATCTATATATCATTAGTGCTTGCCTGTAATCTTTTGGCTGTCGGTCGAACGATAGCGCAGGATCTATGGCCAGCAGTTACCAAAGAAATGAGACCTTGGACACGTTGGTGGTGGCTGGGTTCAGCTGTGGACCGGCCTAATCTCGAACGTGAATTAACCTTATTTGACAAAAGCGGATTTGGTGGCGTCGAGGTAACACCGATTTATGGTGCTAAAGGATTTGAATCCAACTACCTGAACTTTCTTTCACCACAATGGATGAATATGTTGGGTGTAACAACGGATAAGGCCAATGCCTTGGGAATGGGGGTAGACATTAATTTGGGTACGGGGTGGCCATTCGGGGGACCTCAAATCAAAGAAAAGGATGCCGCTACCAAATTAATCCTGGATGAATTTGAACTGAAAAAAGGTGAAAGGATCACGTTTCCCCTAAAACCTAAGGATCCTAAACAGCATTATTTCTTTCTGCAGGCTTTACGGGCATTTAGAGCCGACAATAGTGAGATTAAACTGGATGATTATATTTCAAAGACCACTGGAACATGGGAAGCACCTGCCGATATTCGTCTATTAGCGGTATTTTCTGGGAGAACGGGGCAGAAAGTCAAACGTGCCGCACCGGGGGGAGCGGGGTATACGCTCGATCACCTTGGGCAGCAATCTGTCGTATCTTATTTCAATAGATTTACCGAAGCTTTTAAGGATAAACCATTGCATGTGCGTGCTTTTTTTAACGATAGCTACGAAGTATATGGGGCAAATTGGACGGATGAGTTTTTGCAATCATTCGAACGGATAAAAGGATACAAACTTCAAGATAACCTGCTAGATTTTGTGGGTAAAGGTAAGGATGAAGCTAAAACAGCAGGCCTTAAATCGGATTATCGTGAAGTTGTGAATGCACTGCTTGCCCAGAATTTCTTGATCCCATTTACGGATTTTGCCCATCGCTATCGTGCGATTTCAAAAAATCAAGCCCATGGATCTCCAGGAAATCTGATTGACTTGTATGCGGATACAGATATTGCGGAGTGTGAAACCTTTGGATCCAGTAGTTTCAATCTTCCCGGATTAAGACGGGATACTGCTGATATCCGTAATGTGGACCCGGATCCCATGATGGCAAAATTTGCGACATCGGCGACAAATGTATACGGTAAAAAATATACTTCTTCGGAAACATTCACGTGGCTTACGGAACATTTTAAAACCTCCTTGTCACAAACGAAACCTGAAGTCGAACAACTATTCCTCGCTGGGGTGAATCATGTATTCTATCACGGGACAACCTATTCGCCAGAAAATGTACCTTTTCCGGGATGGTTGTTCTATGCTTCCGTTAATTTTGTTCCGCAAAACTCGTTCTGGGATCACCTTACTGGTTTGAATCAATATATTACGCGTGTGCAATCCATCCTTCAATCCAGCCGGGCCGACAATGAACTGCTGGTATATTGGCCCATTTATGATATTTGGAATAATGCCAAAGGAATGGATAAGGCACTAAAGGTTCATGATGTTGACGAGTGGTTACATCCAACGCAATTTTATAAACAAAGTGTTCAGCTGCAGAAACGGGGGTATAGCTTTGATTTTGCAACTGATAAAATTTTGGCGGGAACTACAGTAAACGACCGGAAATTACAAACATCAAAGGATGCGATCCCGTATCGAGCAATTTATATACCTGCCTGTCATTATTTTTCTGAAGTGACCCTGCAGAAAATACTGGAAATGGCCAACCAGGGAGCAACTATTATTTTCCAAGAATTACCACTGACCGTGCCTGGCTACGGCCAATTAGAACAACGCCGCACGCTGTTCAATAAATTAATTGCATCACTAGGGTTCGATAAAGATAAAGCGAATCAGTATACAGCATTTGGAAAAGGAAAAATCTATTTGACTACAAATATTAATTCAGCCCTGGAAACCGAACAGATATTACCTGAACGGATTAATCAAACCGGGCTAAAGTTTTCAAGAAGAGTTGCCGGTAAGGATACCTATTATTATTTAGTCAATCACAGCGGACAGACCGTGGATCGCTATATCGCGCTGAATGTACAAGCGAAATATTATTCTTTATTGGATCCCCAGACTGGGCGGACCTATCAGTTGCCATCATCTGATGGAAAGATACGGGCGCAGATTCCATCGGGTTATTCTTGGATTGTCTTGGCCTCGGAGCAACAAGCCAGCGAACCTTTCCGCTATCAGGATGAGTTACACCAAGTGGCTCAATTGGACCGCGACTGGAAAGTGAATTTTATTGCCGGAGGACCTGTTTTACCAAAGGCTAAAAAGCTTGATCAGCTCTCTTCGTGGACCGAATGGGGCGATAAAGATGCCGTTAATTTTTCGGGTACAGCAAACTACGAGAAAACATTCTCTATCCATAAAGACTTGTCAAAATCATATCTACTCAAGCTTGGGCGTGTTGCGGAAAGTGCCAGAGTATATATTAACGGAAAGGACGCGGGTGTGTTATGGTCAATTCCTTTTCAACAGGATATTACCCCATTATTGGTAAATGGCGAAAACAAGATTCGTATTGAAGTCGCCAACTTAATGGCAAACCGGATTAGTTATTTGGACCGCAAAAAAGTTACCTGGCGAAATTATCACGAAATCAATTTCGTCAATATCAATTATAAAGATTTTGATGCCAGCAAATGGGCGCCCATGGAAAGTGGGCTGATTGGGCCCGTAACCATTTGGAGTTATTAAATGAAAAACGATTGGATGTGTTCGTGCGAGCTTGTCTTTATCTGATTGATTTTTTGCGAGCATAAAAAGTGGTCAGTAGCTTTAGTGCGGATAGAAAGAGAACAAGTTGTTACAATAATAGGCCTGTATAACTACAAGAAGCCCCTTAAATGGGGCTTTTTGCTTTCTAAAATAAACGGAGATACCTGCGAACCTGTAAGTTCAGGATAGTTAGTTTAAAGGGATGCTATAACTTCCTGTTACCAATATAAATCACAAGTAACAATTTAAACTTCAACCCATGAAAAATAGCTTACGATATGGTACCGTGGTAATGATCCAGTTGGCATTGACTCAGGTATTGTATGCTCAAGAACTGCTGAAAGGAAAAGTTGTTGACGATAAAAGTCAGCCTATTAGCGGAGTGACTATCCGTGTGAACGGCAAAGGTAGTGGAACGACGAATAAAAATGGTGAATTTGGTATCGTGGCCAAGCCGGGGGATAAAGTTACCTTCACTTCGATAGAATACCTATCTAAAACCTTAATCGTATCCAACCGCTCTTTTTTGCAGGTAGACATGATGTCCAAGCAAGAAGCTCTTGACGAAGTCGTTGTCATTGGCTATGGAACGCAAAAGCGGACTAATCTTATTGCACCCGTTTCAAAATTTAACGCTGAAAATCTCGATGAACGGCCTATTGCTCGGGTTGATCAAGCCTTGATCGGGCAGATGTCTGGCGTACGGGTCAAGCAATCTACGGGTGTTCCCGGAAAGGGGTTAAGTGTACAGGTCAGGGGGTCGGGGTCTATTACTGCTGGTAGTGAGCCCTTGTATGTCATTGATGGTTTCCCATTGTCAACGGCCTCGCAAAATGGCTCCGGAAACTATGCCTCGGGAAATCCTTTGGACAATATGAACCCCAATGATATTGAATCTGTAGAGGTTTTAAAAGATGCATCTGCGGCTGCTATTTACGGATCCCGGGCAGCAAATGGCGTGGTCCTGATCACCACAAAGCGTGGAAAGAGCGGTCAGGCCAAACTGAGTCTCAATTCATATGTCGGTATTTCCGAGGCTTATAAGAAATTGGATATGTTAAATGGTGAGGAGTGGATAGATAGAGCCGTGGAGATGATCAACGCGCAGTGGGAAGCTTCGGGTACAGGAAGGCTGACAAACCAAAGTAATGCCGAACGGCGGAAAATATTGGGGCTCGCCGACGGGACATATAATACATCTTATATGTATGATGACCGCTGGCTGGAGCCTGGACATCCCGGGCTTCACCTCATTAACTGGCAGGACGAAGCGTATCGAAAAGGAGTGATTCAAAATTACCAGGTTGCAGCGTCGGGAGCGACAGAATTTGTCAATTATTATGTCTCTGGGAATTATCTCAATCAGCAGGGTATTGTGAAAGGATTGGATTATAAAAACTATACTGCCAGGGCTAACGTTGAAGTGAAACCGAATAAGAAATTCGCATTCGGTTTAAACCTAGCACCTACTTATTCGATAGGAAATGACCCAGGGGTGGAAGGAAAGGATAATATCATGCATCAGATTTATTCGATGTCACCGGTTCAGGATCATCCTGCAGGAACAGTAAACGTTTTTGACAATGAAAAATATCCTTGGAGCACTTCAACAAATGATCCCATTGCTAAATTGAATTATTATATCGGGGAAAACAAAATTTCACGTTTACTGGGAACAGTTTATGGACAATACAATATTCTTGATAACTTCAATTTTAAGACTACGGTCAATTTGGATCAAACCGATAGCCGGAGCAATAGATTTCAGCCTTACACAGTTGGAGGAACTTTGGCTAACCGAACCAATAATCCGAATCAAGCGACCTACGGATCCAATAGTGTTTACCGAAAGCAGACCTTTGTGAACGAAAACACCTTAAATTATCACCTTAATATCGACAAGCATGATGTTACTGCGCTGTTGGGACAAGCTTATAATTTTGATAAACTTGAAACTTCTTCCATCACCTCGCAGGGCGGTTATACCAATAGTTCTATAACAACGTTGAACGGCGCAGTTGCTACAGTGGCTTCAACAGGTGCAACACAAAGTGTCTTGCTCTCTTATTTTGGGCGTGTCCAATATGCCTATGATGGTAAGTATTTACTGTCCGGAAGTATTCGTCGGGACGGCTCATCGCGTTTTGGATCCAATACCAAATGGGGTTGGTTTCCATCGTTATCCATGGGCTGGCGTCTTTCAGAGGAGAATTTTATGAAACCAATGGCCTTTATCAATGAGCTGAAATTACGTGGAAGTTATGGTGAATCTGGGAATAACAATATAGGTGATTACAGCAGTATTGCTTTATTGGGATTTTATAATTATTCGTTAAATGGCTCATCTGCTTCGGGACAGGCGCCAAGCAATATCATTAATCCGGATCTCAAATGGGAAAAATCACGAACTTATGATATTGGATTGGATTTTGGCCTTTTCGGTTCACGCCTTACAGGATCGTTTGACTTGTATACGCGCAAAAGCAGTGATTTATTATTAAATGTCCCTTCCATGCTGGCGACAGGGTTTTCTTCCTACTTGGATAATGCTGGTGAAGTGAAAAGTCGAGGATGGGATTTTGAGTTCACTTCCCATCAGATCAGAAAATCGGATTTTTCATGGTCTACCTCTTTCAACATCAGTCATAATTCCAATAAGGTAACAAAACTTGATGGGGAGCAAAAAGAAATTTTAATTCCATCTTCGTTTGATATCCAACATAGCCTTTTGCGGATTGGTGAGCCGATGTACAGTATTTATGTCGTGAAACAAGATGGCATATTAAGTCAGGCGGATATTGATGCTGGGGCGGCATTGTATGGTAGCCAAAAGGCAGGCGATCCAAGGTATGTGGACGCCAACGGGGATGGTGTGATTGATGCGAATGACCGTGTGATTGTGGGGCATCCAAACCCTAGCTATGTGTGGGGGATAACCAACAACTTTAAATATAAAAATTTTGACCTGAGTTTTATGTTCCAAGGCCAGAATGGAGGTCATATCTATTCCTTATTAGGAAGGGCATTGGGACGTACGGGCCAAGGATCATCGGACAATGCACTTGGTTTTTATCGGGATAGATGGTGTTCAGAAGAGGAGCCTGGAGAAGGCCGTGTTGGAAAAGCTTATTCAACGTTTGGGCGGATTAAAAATACAGATTGGCTGTATTCCTCGGATTATTGGCGCCTACGCAACGTCACTCTTGGTTATAATGTAAAAGACCTGAAATTGGGAAGTCAGTCCAAACTTAGTTTAGTCCGTTTATTCGTGACATTGGAGAATCTTTGGGGAAAGGACAAATATGACGGCGGTGTGAATCCAGAATCTGCCAATACAAATTTAAGTGGGAGTGCTGATTATCCCGAGGCAGGTGATTATGGAGGCTTGGCAATTCCGAAAACGATAACATTTGGTTTAAACGTAAATTTCTAAAACAATGAAAAAATTGAGTATATTTTTGTTGATAGCGGGTCTATTGGGATCTTGCAAAATGGATCTGGACCAGCAGCCCATTTCGAACGCAACATCAGATACGTACTTTAAGACTACGAATGATTTTGTTCAAGGATTGAATGCCATATATAATAGTACACGAGGATATCCAGACCGCTTAATGAATCTTTCGGAGACACGATCTGACAATTTATACGCCGTTTCTGATGGTGGGGTACGAGATTGGGAAGGGATCAATAGTTTTCATAAAACCATTGCCAGTAACCCCTATGTAATAGAAGCTTGGCAAACAAATTTTAACGGTATCTTTCGTGTAAACAATTATTTAGAACAACTTGAGGCGAATGGAGCTACAGCCATCTCGGATGTGAATCTTCGTAATAGAATGGAAGGCGAAGCTCGATTTATGCGTGCATTTTTTTATTTTGATTTGATTCGATACTTCGGGAAAGTACCGCTGATTGACAAGGTGGTCTCTGCCAGTCAAGCTAAGAATATTGGGCGGAGCAACGTGGAGGAGCTATATGCCTTAATTATTGAAGATTTAAATAAGGCTATTAATGCCCTTCCAGCCCCCAGCGCCTATGCGGCTGTTGATAAAGGTCGTGTCAATAAATATGCTGCAAAAATGTTGCTGGGATTGGTTTACATGACGCGGTCAGGGCCCACTTTGGGTATTGAAGGTGCCGGTTTAAACAGCAATGAATGGGCGAAAGCCGTGGAGCAGTTCAACGAGGTAATCAATAGCAATGAATTTAGTTTGCTGACCAGCTATAATAGCATTTTTGATTATGGTAATGAGCGCAACAAGGAAGTGGTTTTTAATATTGAATATTCTAGCGGTGCTAATCCCGTTGTTGGGGCTACATTTCCTTGGGTACTTGTGCCTGACAATTGGTTCAATTCACTCGGTCTGGCCACGCAAGGAGGCCTCACGATTAGGCCAGTATCGGATGACTTGCTTCAATCGTATGATGCAAGCGATAGTCGGAGAACATTCAGTATTCAGCAAGGATATACCTATGGCAATGTTGCTGAAACAAGATCTTTTATTAAGAAATTTGTGGATGTTACTAAAGTGCCTGCAAATCGAATGGATTGGCCGATTAATTATATTGTATTTCGCTATAGTGATTTATTGTTGCTAAAGGCGGAGTGTATATTGAATGGCGCCCCTGGGGCTATTCAAACGGATGTAGATGCGGTAGTCAATCAAATCCGAAAGCGCGCTGGATTGACAAGTGAGCTGACCAATGTCACTAAATCGCAGCTGATGGACGAAAGGAGACGGGAATTTGTTGGTGAAGGGCTGCGTTGGTTTGATCTTGTCCGCAGCGGTAATGTGGAATCTGTCATGAAGGCTTGGATCACGAAAGAGGATGTCGCAAAGCAGATGTCAGATTTCCAAGTCAATTATGTGCTCTATCCAGTGCCACAATCCGAACTAGACAATAGTCCGGGCTTATATACACAGAATCCAGGCTATTAATAATTTTTATAATCAAACTCAACCTAACCTACCCGTTCTGAACGGGTAGGTTTTTTTTGTAAAAATGCATTCGGTTACAGGATAGCGCAGGATAGGTCCCTTCGCTAGTTTTCTTATCTTACAGCTTGATTCGCCGATCACTGCGAGTCTAATTAAACCAAATTGTAAATCACGGGAAGGAAGTGTTAAATGGATAGAAGATTCTTCTTAAAATCAAATGCATTTTTGTGGATATCAACGTTGCTCCCTCTAGCTACATCGGGGCGAAAAGGCGGAATAGCGTCGTCCTATTTCACATTGAAACCGATTGGTCGCTCTTTACAATTACAGGATTATTTTATTTGGTGCTCATCTCCGATCTGGGGGGATGATGGTAAGGTTCATCTTTTTTATTCACGTTGGCGAAAGGAAAAAGGGATGGGAGGCTGGATCAAAGGTTCTGAGATAGGGCACGCAGTTGCTGATTCTCCCTATGAAACATTCCAACATAAGGATGTTGTTCTACAACCTCGGGAAGGATTTTGGGATAGTACAACCTGCCATAATCCTCTGATAAAAAAGATAGCGGATACCTATTATCTTTTTTATATGGGAAACTCCAATGGAAAAACAGATACGAAGAGGATCGGTGTGGCAACTTCTACAAGCTTGGATGGACCATGGAAACGGAGCGATAATCCCATTTTGTTGCCCGGAGCGGAAGGTGCATGGGATGATCATTGTACCACAAACCCAGCATTTCTAAAAGGTAACGATGGTAAATTTTGGCTGTATTATAAATCTTGGAATACCGCTGAATACGTACAGGATAAAGGTCCTGTTCGAGGAAATCGAAAGTATGGATTGGCCAAAGCTGAACATCCATTGGGACCCTATATGAAAGTATCCGAACATCCGGTAATTGATTTTTCTGATCGTCCTCATAATGCGCAGCTTGAAGATGCTTTTGTATGGAAACAGGATGAACAGTATTGTTTGTTAGCTAGGGATATGGGGTTTTACAATCACGAATATGGATTGATCTTAAAATCATCGGATGGCGTTAAATGGTCTGAACCGCAAGTAGCCTATTTAAATTTATCAACATATATTCAGGAGCCGCCGCCACCCGCAAACTTGAAGCGCTTTGGCAGACTTGAAAGACCTATGATCCTGATGGATAAAAAAACAGATGAACCGCGTTTCCTTTTTGGAGCCACACAGGGTGGTGCCGCCGGTACTTCAACAACATACGTTTTTGAGATCCTGTGAAGATATACCATCGTTTTGTAGACTTTGAGTAAGTAACAGCACAATGGTGCCCTTGTATCTTAAACATCGATGCCAGTGGGCTGGAGGTGCCCACTCATATATTTAAGTATAACCAGAAACAATTATAAGTCAATGAAAAAGATTCTTAGTATGCTCCTCGCAATTTTTGCCTGCGCAGCAGGTCAAGCGCAACAGGCGACCTGGAGCAGTGCCCAGCAGCCCCTAAAAGAAATTGAACAGCTTAAAAAGATTATTGTGGCCCCCTCATTTAGAAATAAAGATTATTCCATCACCGATTTTGGGGCACTTGGAGATGGAAAGACAAAAAATACAGCAGCTTTTAAAGAAGCAATTGAAACGTGCAATAAGCAAGGTGGAGGACGGGTGGTGGTTCCTAAAGGGGTATACTTGACCGGTGCTATTTATTTGAAAAGCAATGTCAATCTTCACGTTAGTGAAGGCGCAACGATACTGTTCAGTAGAGATAGCGCAGATTACCCAATGGTATTCACACGTTGGGAAGGTATGGAATGTGTCAATTTTTCCCCATTCATCTATGCGTATAAAGAAGAAAACATTGCCATTACGGGAAAAGGATTGTTGGATGGAAATGCCGACAATGATCATTGGTGGTATTGGTGCGGTGCGAGAAAATATGGTTGGCATGAAGGCCGCCCTGGCGAACAAAAGCCTGCACGTGCAATTTTGCATCAGCAGATGGCCGAAGAGATCAATCCGCACAAAAGGGTATTTGGCGACGGAAATTTTCTCCGGCCCAATTTTGTACAACCTTATCTATGCAAAAATGTCTGGATTGCTGACGTGAAGTTAATTAATTCTCCGATGTGGAATCTCAATCCTGTCCTATGTGAGAATGTGTTGATTGAAGGAGTGAAAGTGGTGAGTCATGGACCTAATAATGATGGCTGTGATCCCGAAGCAAGTAAAAATGTATGGATCAGGAATTGCTATTTTGATACCGGCGATGATTGTATTGCCATTAAGTCTGGACGAGACGAAGATGGCCGCAATATTGGTCGACCTGCGGAGAATCATATCATCGAAAATTGTGAAATGAAAGATGGACATGGCGGTGTCGTTATCGGTAGCGAGATTGCCGGCGGAGCTAAAAATATTTACGCGCTGAACAATGTCATGGATAGTCCAAATCTAGATCGTGCCCTTCGGATAAAGACCAGTTCAAGTAGAGGCGGTACTATCGAAAATGTGTTTTTTTATAACACACAGGTGGGACAGTATAAAGAAGCTGCTGTGCGTTTTAATATGTTTTATGAAAAGCCCGGAAAACATATTCCGACGATTCGGAATATCTGGGTCGAAAACCTTCAGGTAAAAGGTGGCGGCAAGTATGCTGTGCTCTCCACGGCTTATGAATCGTCACCTGTCACTGGTTTTACAATGGTGAATTGTAAAATTGAAGGTGTAAAAGAAGCCTATAAAGTGGATTACCTAAAGCATGTAACACTAAAGAATGTCATTGTTAATGGGAAGGAAATCAGGTCTTTCGATTAGCATAACCTATCCGTCACGAGAAAATTTAAAGTCCATTGGCCATGAAGTAGCATGTTTTTCATTAAAAAAGAAAGCTCAGCATCGCTAATGCATGAAATAATTATTGATATGATACGAAAGTGTTTGATTTTTTGTTGCTTTTCGATTGCCGTATTTTTACAGAAAACTCTTGCTCAATCCAAGCATTGGCAAGATAATGACCGCACGTTACATTATACCGAAGATCAGGGTGACTTCCTGCTGGTCAATGGGCGATATCGATTTAATCGCGCGCTTTATGGTAATAACCTCGCATCCCGCGTTGAAGCAGGAGATCTACCCGAATTCGCGTTATACATGCCAGGAATGGGCGGTAATCTGCAATTTGTGTTAGGCAACAAGCAACTGCGAAAAAAAATGATTGATGCCGATCACATAGAGACAAGGTATCGACCTGGAGCGATGCACTATCGTATTCAAGATGCTTTATTAGGAAAGGGTTATATTGATATTACTGTCCTGGCGCAGGCCAATGCTGAGGGGATGATCGTAAAACTACAGCCGAAAAACGTTAAATCTGATGTACAGCTGTATGCTATCTATGGGGGAGCGAGCGGACAAACATTCAGTAGAAATGGCGACATAGGCGCTGATCCTGAATCAGGGTTTTACCTTCTTCCAGCGTATTGTGAGCGTAACCACTATAGACTACATAAATATAGTTTTGAGCTCAGGTATCAAAACAGTAAAAATGAGCCGCAGTTTATGCAAGGTAGTTTTTCCGATCTCTCAAAGCTGCGCGTGTCAGATGCTAAGGTTTTGGATGATCTTTCCAATCTGGCGAACCTGGAAAATAGGGGCAGCCCTATTCTTGTGGGAGAATATGATCTGACTGAAAAAACACATTATATTCAAATCGCTAAGGGTAAGCTTTCGGCCACGGAATTTTCTGAAAGCTCCATAGCGAAGATCTTTGAACAAGCAGAACAGAAAAGAGCTTCCTTAGCCGGTCGGGTCAAAATAAATACACCGGATCGCTTTATCAATAATTTGGGTGCAGCATTGTCGGTAGCTGCTGACGGTATTTGGGAATCGCCTACTTTTCTGCATGGTGCTGTGGCATGGCGTATGCGATTGAATGCCTGGCGGGGAGCTTATACAGCAGATGTGTTGGGCTGGCACGATAGGGCGAAAGAACACTTTTCGAGCTACGCCAATTCGCAGGTAATGGAACCAAGCTCCGGCCCCGTAGTGATGGATACCGCATTACACCTCGCACGACATTTGGAGAAAATGGGCACCTCCATGTTTTCCAGTGGCTATATTTCCCGCAATCCCAATAACAATTCTGTCCCCCATCACTACGATATGAACTTGGTCTTTATCGATCAACTATTGTCACATTTTAATTATACCGGGGATGTCGCTTATATCAAAGAGATGTGGCCTATCCTGACCCGGCATCTCAATTGGGAAAAGCGCAATTTTGATCGTGACAATGATGGCCTGTACGATGCCTATTGTGCGATCTGGGCCAGCGATGGATTGCAATATTCTGGTGGGGCTGTCACGCATACGACCGCTTATATGTATCGTGCGTATCAGATGATGGCCAAACTCGCAAAGGTTATCGGTGAAGATGCAAATCCCTATCAACAGGAAGCTAATAAGATTCAACAGGCATTAAAAAACCGACTTTGGCTAAAAGAAAAGGGATATTTCGCAGAATTTCAGGATGCGCTTGGCAATCAGCTTGTACACGAAAATCCGGGTTTATGGACCATTTATCACGCTGCAGATGCTGCTATACTGGATGATTTTGAAAGCTATCAAAACCTGCAATATGTAACTAATTATTTGCCAAAGATTCCTATTCATGTCAACGGACAAGTGCAACAGCACCTGTATACTTTGCCCACGACGACATGGCAGCCCTACACTTGGTCGATCAATAATGTTGCTTTGGCAGAGAATCTACAGACAGCATTGGCCTATTGGCAATCTGGTCGGGCAGATGATGCTTATCAGCTCTGGAAAAGTAACCTCATGGAAAGTATGTACCATGGGATCAGTCCAGCCAACTTTCAGCAGCTTTCCCATTACGATGCATTTAGAGGCGAATTATACCGTGATTTTGCCGACCCTATTGGTGTGGCATCTCGTACCTTAGTCGAAGGATTATTTGGCGTGCATCCGCGTCTATTGGACAAACAATTGTTTATTAAACCTGGTTTCCCATCGACATGGAATCATGCGCGGATCGAATTGCCGCAATGGAGTTACGCTTATAAAAAAGATAACACCACTATTACATTTCAAATTAACACGCGTTATGCAATGCCAGTAAAACTTACGTTGGAAGTTCCAGTAGATTTTACAGCGGTACGTGCCGTGAAGGTCAATGGAAAGGAAGCCAAGTGGTCGCTAAAATCTTCAGCTATTAATAGGCCATATGTCGTGATTGAATCTGACCCTGACAAAGATTTCGATATTTCGATCATCGGTGATGGTCAACTCGAAAGAATAGAAACCAGAAATGTAGAGCAAGCATTCACCGATCATTGGTCAGTCCCCTTAGCTGCTAATACCCAACTGTTGGAAAGCTTCGATCCTCAAGGTCTCATTGTAAACAGCATAGGGCAAAAATTTTCTTTCGTACAGCAAGAGCGGTTAGGGACCTTTTTTGTGAAGCTTCAGCAGGGAGAGATGATTTGGTGGCAAGCCGTTGATATTCGGTTATTACCACCATTGAAAGCAACGATTGTAAAAAAGGGTGCAGGTTATGGGTTAATCGTAGAAAATCGTTCCGTTCACCCGCAGGACCTCAAAATTGAGCATAACAGTTTCCAGGCTCCCTTAAATTTAAAATCTAATGAAGCAAAAGAACTGCAGCTTCCAAGTAGTATCTTTTCGAAAGGAACAAACAACTTTTATCTGCGTGGGAAGACATATCTTCAAAAAATAGATTATACCGATTGGACGATTAAGGATAAACCGAGTTTTTTGAAACAAAATTTATCAAATTATTACAATGCCCGTTTGACAGATATATTTCAACAGCAATATCTTTCGCCGCGACCAGAAGGTCCGACGTTGCAACTCCCTTGGCAAGGGATAGGCAATTGGTGTTATCCATTGACGACGGCGAATATTGATGACAGCGGAATCATGAAAAAAGCCGAGCAGAAGGATCTAACATACCTAGGTATTCCGTTTCAGCTAAAAAATGACTCCAAAAATGTTGTCTTTGTCAGCCAGTGGGATAATTATCCGACAAGCGTCAAAATACCTTTAGCGGGCCAGGCCAGCAAAATGTATCTCTTGGTCGCCGGTTCTACAAATCCGATGCAATCCCAGTTTATCAACGCCAAGATTAAGGTCAATTATACCGATGGAACTTTAGATACGTTAGATCTCATCAATCCTATAAACTGGTGGCCTATCGAACAGGATTACCTCGATGACAACCACGCTTTTGAACTCCCCGATGAACGAATTCCTTACCGAATCAGTTTGAAGTCTGGAGAGCTTTATAAGGGAGGAACCTGGAAGCATTACACCGATATCAAAGGATATAGCAGCAGAGCCATTGAAGGCGGAGCGGCTACCTTATTGGATTTACCGTTAAACGTAAAAAAGACGCTCCAATCCGTAGAGCTTATTGCTGTAGCAAACGATGCGGTCATCGGTCTGATAAGTCTCACTTTAATCCGATAGATAAATTAAGAAATATTAAAATGTACGCCGAAATTTCTAGTAGAAATCGTGCACTGGGGTAGCGTATATCTAAAAATACAATATAGATGAAAAAGAAGTTTAGTATTATTTTCACTTTCCTTATAAGTGCCTTAAATCCTATGTTGGTGTTAGCTCAGCAAGGGACTAAAATTAATCGAGAAAATGTCGTTAAAAGGCATAACGTCTCCAATCATGTTATGGATACTTTAGCATCGCTAACCGTGGGGAATGGTACCTTTGCCTATACGGTCGATGCTACAGGGATGCAATCTTTTCCGATCTATTACAAAAACGGAGTTTCTTTAGGAACGCAGTCTGAGTGGGGTTGGGACGCCTTTCCAAATACTAAGAACTATAAATTTGAGGAAACCTTACAATCTTACGACTTTAACAACGAAGGCCGGAGTGCAAAATATAGTGTGCAGCTGAAGGAGCCAGCGCGTAATGCCGGTGCAGTAAACTATTTTAGAGAAAACAAACATCGCCTGCAATTAGGGAACGTGGGTTTGGAGCTGTATCTAAAAAATGGCCAACGGGCTACGGTCAAGGATATTGAAGGCATTTGGCAGGAATTAAATCTCTGGACCGGTATTATTACCAGTGAATTTCGCATAGAGGGAGAGCCAATTGCCGTAAAAACGGCCGCATATCAAGGAAGTGACCGTATTGCTGTACATGTCGCTTCGCCATTGATTGCACAGCAAAGGCTTAAAATATTTATACAGTATCCTTACCCAAGCGGAAAATTTCTGGATGAAGGTACCAACTATGATCAGGTGAATGATCATAAAACAACCCTCGTAGCGCAAGCGGTAAATGGTGCAGTGATAAATCATCAGTTGCAGGGCACAAGTTATGTTACAAAACTGAATTACTCCCAAGGAACCCTAAAAAATAAGGTTTCGCATTACTTTGTGTACCAACCCGCTAGTACACTGGGAGAGTTTGATTTTTCATTTGCGTTTGCAGAAACAAACAACGATGACGAATGTGGGTATGGGTTTACGGAAGCTGCTGCCGAAAGTACCGATACCTGGAAGCGTTTTTGGGAAAGTGGTGCTGCGGTAGACTTTGCAGGCAGCACAGACCCAAGAGCCAATGAATTGGAAAGAAGAGTTGTACTCTCTCAATACCTGACAAAAGTACAATGTGGCGGAAGCAATCCGCCCCAAGAAACAGGCCTCACTTTTAATAGTTGGTATGGAAAACCACACACGGAAATGCATTGGTGGCATGCTGTGCATTTTGCATTATGGGGACGATCAGACATGATGGAAAAAACATTAGACTATTATTTTAGGACGTTTAAAAAGGCCAGGGCACTGGCCGAGCGGCAAGGCTATCAAGGCGTTCGATGGATTAAAATGTCTGACAACGATGGCCATGAAAGTCCCTCATCTGTAGCTGCTTTTTTAGTCTGGCAACAGCCTCATATCATTTACATGACGGAATTGGCGTACCGGGACAAAAAGAACCTGGATGTCTTGAAAAAATACAAGGACTTGGTGTTTGCAACGGCTGATTTTATGGCTGACTTTGCCCATTATGATCGAGTAACAGGTCGCTATAATATCGGAAAGGGAGTTATTCCGGCGCAAGAAGTATTCAAAGCTTCCGAAACACTGAACCCTACTTATGAGGTTGCTTATTGGGATTGGGCGCTGCGTATCGCCCAACAATGGAAGGAGCGTCTGGGAGAACCAAGGGTGGCAAAATGGGATGAAGTTATTGACAAATTAGCTCCCTTACCAATGAAAGACAACTGCTACCTGGCCACGGAAACTGCGCCCGATTCTTATACTTACGATCGATGGATGACAGACCATCCTGCGGTACTCGGTGCATTGGGCATGGTTCCTGAATCCGCGAAGCTCAATAAAGATGTGATGAAAAATACGCTGGATGTCATTTGGAAGAAATGGCATTGGGAAAAAACCTGGGGATGGGATTTCCCGATGACGGCCATGAATGCTGCTCGTCTAAATCTTCCCAATAAAGCACTTGATGCACTATTTATGAATGCCCAGACCAATACCTATCTCAAAAATGGTCATAATTACCAAGATGGACGGCTCAGAATCTATCTGCCCGGCAATGGCGGTGTGTTAACAACCGTTGCCATGATGCTTGAAGGTTGGGATGCGTCCACAGGTGATCTTCCTGGATTTCCAAAAGATGGTTCATGGGTTATAAAAAAAGAAGGATTTAAAAAAATGCCTTAATAGATGATATAGAAAATAAGAACGATGGCCAAAGGATAGTGTCCCCCTTTGAAAAGCACCGATAGCCTCTGAGTATCAATGTGTCGTTTGGACATATAGCAGTACAGTGCAGGATGATGAAACCGGTTGCATTGTGTAATATTGAATCAACCAATATGATACAATTATAAACCCAAAAGCTAACGCGAGTTGGCTTGAAAATTCATTATTATGAAAAGAAGGTGTCTATTTTCTTTTGGCGCTTTGGCTATGATATTTATTTCTTGCGCTAAAGAGGGGCTTATTTCAAAGCTGGACTGGATTGAATGGATAGCGCACAATGCCACAGCAGACGGTTCTGCATTAGTAGCTTTCCCTGGAGCAGAGGGCTTCGGCCGTTTTGCGAAAGGCGCAAGAGCAGCAATCACGCCAAGCGTCTACTTTGTGACGAATCTGAATGACAGCGGACCAGGCTCTTTTCGGGATGCAGTCAGCAAACCAGGACGTTTCGTTTTATTCAAGGTTGCTGGGATTGTTTACCTCAAATCGAATGTATCCATTGCAGCACATACGACAATTGCAGGTCACACCGCTCCAGGACAGGGCATTGTACTCTATGGAAGAAAGGTCTCTTTTACAGGATCAAATGAAACGATAGCACGTTTTCTTCGCATTAGGCTTGGAGCCAATGCAGGGGCAGGAAAAAATGATGATGCTTCTGGTATTGCAAATGGAAAAAATATCATGCTCGATCATATGTCTTTCTCTTGGGGCTTAGATGAGGTATTTTCCATTAATTGGGATAATAAAGGAAATGAACCGGATAGTATCACCATTCAAAATTCGATTATTGGTCAAGGCCTGCAGCGCCATAATCATTCCGCTGGCGGATTGATACAGACTAGTGGAAAAATATCGATTATCAGATCCCTTTATCATAGTAACAAAACTAGAAATCCAAAAGTCAAAGGAGTCAACGAATTTGTGAACAATGTTATCTATAACTTTGGGAATGCAAATACAACCTATCCGGATCATGCAATATCTGCCAATGCCTATATTCTAGGAGGAGAATCCTCCGGGGAGTCTAATGTGACCATATTGAACAATTATTTTGTTGGTGGGCCGTCAACACCCAAGACCAAAACAACGCCGTTCTCGCGAGGAAACGGCAACTTTAACCTCTATCAGTCGGGTAATTACTTTGATAACAATCAAAATGGCATATTGGACGGGCAACGCATTGAAGCGAATGAAATCTGGTACCCGGGCATTGCCGCAGAGAATTTTAAAACCATCGACGTTTACACGGCCTATCCCTCTGTGAGACCAAAATTAAGTGCCAAAGATGCCTATACGTACCTGATCAATAACGTCGGTGCCATATTGCCCCAAAGAGACCAAGTAGATGCTTTTTTAGTCACTGAGCTACAAAGTAAAGGAACTTTGGGATTTTATACCTATCGGGAATCTGACCTTCCCTTGGAAAATGGCGGTTTAGGTTATTATGAGAGCGCAGATATCCCGTTGGATTCAGATGGAGATGGAATACCGGATGAATGGGAGGAAAAGTTAAAGCTGGACAAAAACAATCGTGCGGATGCACTGCAATTAAGTACTCAGCAGTTGTTCAAAGGTTACCTCAATCTCGAAGCCTATTTGATCCTGCTTGCTCAGAAATAAATATAGTTTAGTTCCCGATCATCAAACTCCAATTATAAACCAATGCCATTATTAACAAATTGGCACATTTAATTTTTATGAAAAGACTATTCATCTATGTTATTAGTGTCTTTTTAGCCTGTACATATTCCTGCTCCAAAAAGGAACTTGTATCGCACTATGAGAGACCAGATTGGCTGAAAGGCAATGTGTGGGAGGTTTTGGACAATCGCAAAGAATTTACCATTTTTTTAAAAGCGGTTGAACGTGCTGGTTTTAAAGAAATATTGAATGGCAAAACAATTGTATCTGTCTTTGCGCCCAGCGACCCTGTATTTTTAAGCTATCTGAAGGATAGAAACCTAGCCTCGATAGATCAAATCCCAATCCACGAACTAAAAAAAATGATCGGTTACCATCTGATCTATTATTCGTACGATAAAAATAGACTGATGAATTATCAACCGCAGGGGAGTCAAAATCTGCAACCAGCTTTTGCAGGACTGTATTACAAACACCGCAGCAGAAGTCAAGATTCCATCAGTGAAGAAATGGATGTAACCGATGGAATTGTCAAAAAAGTATATCATAAAGACAGGTTTGTTCCAGTTCTTTCTGCGACCCATTTTCAAACTAAAGGAATTGATGCAAAGCAGAATTATGAATATTTTTTTGGAGCAGATAGCTGGTCAGGAACAACTGGTTTTAATGTCTCGAATGCAGGAGTTACGGAATATGATATTCCTGCAGATAATGGTTATGTGTATGTGATCGATCAGGTAATTGCGCCCTTACCTACTGTTTATGAACGATTGGATCATAGTACAGCCTACAAGGATTTCTTGGCTGTTTACGACCGTTTTCGAACTTACACGTATGATGAACAGGCGAGTATGAATTATGCAGCTGCAGGAGAGTCCTTATTTTTAGTTCACCATGGTGCTTTACCTGCGATTGCTTCGGAATGGTCATATAATGGTGAGTCAGGTACTCCAGACTATGCCAATCTTGGCGATCTTTCCTATAAAGCGTTTAATGTATTTGCGCCCAATAACCAAGCATTGTCGACTTTCTTTAATCAATATTTTAAATCATATTATCCGTCGATGAAGGAGGTAGATATGTTGCCTTTGGCAATGATGCTACGTAACCACGTATACGCTGGAAATATAGTCTTTCCTGCTGAGATCGGTAAGAATCCCGATATCAAAACAGTCGATGGAATTCCTATTGTTTTCAATACTCAGTCGGATGTAGGAGATAAAGCGATTGCCTCTAATGGAACATTCTATGGGTTAAATAAAGTGTTAATTCCGGAAGCTTTTAATAGTGTGACTGGCCCCGTGTTAGTCAATCCAAAATACAAAATTTTCATGTACATGCTCCATAACTCGGGTATGTTCAAAACACTCACGAGCAAAGATATACGTTACACACTGTTGATTCCTTCTGATGAAGAAATACTCAGTACGCTTTATGGCGATAGTTATATCTTCTGGAATGAAGGTAACCCCTTTGTATTTGGAGACGAAGAAGTCCAAATTCAAAATAACGACGGTGTTAAGGTGGCAATGTCGCAACGGCAACAGGAACTTTTTGTTTCGGACCATATTGTATATGATGATATCACAAGTTTATCTGCTGCCAAAGTTTACCGCACCCGGAATCCATACAACTATATCTTCACGAAAAATGGCAACTTATATTCAACAGCGACATACAATAGCAACGAGCCTGTGTCTGTGTTGCCACTTGCAGGCAATTGGTATAATGGGAAAAGTTATGAAGTAGCGCAAACGGTACTGGGTGAAACGCGGACTATTAAGTTTACACTGATTGGTGCTGAAACAAGTAGCAATCCGCTAAATAAATATGCCGAATTTTCGAAGTTATTGGCTAAAGCAGGGATGATAGATGCAGGCAGCTCGCTGTCCTTTCTTTTTGGCAATCGTTTTATTCTGTTCGCCCCGGATAATGCCACAGTTTTGTCGGGCCTAGCTGCTGGCCTGATTCCAACAGAGAAGACAGCCTTGGCAGAATATCTTAAATCTTATTTTGTTTCCGTATCCGACAATTCTATTGGCGATTATCCTTTCCCCGGTTTCGGTGTTCAGGGAACCTGGAATACCACACGAAGAACAGGGTATAACCTTTATCGGCAAATTACCCTAATGGATTACGGGACGGGACTGAGTTTGGAAGATTCAGATGGGACGCACATTTCAATCGTAGACTATCTGCCACAAGTATTTAATGATGGAGCTGTCTATCATATCAACAAACTTTTAAAGCCATAGGCATGGTTTCATTCGCGTTGATTCATTACCATAAACTAAAATTCATGAAGCTAAATATATTTTTAATCATTACCTGGATTGCTTTTGTACTGCCTGCTTATGGGCAGCGTGCAAAAGTCTTGACCGGTACTGTCCAAAGCGGACCAAACGCGCCTTTGGCAGCGGCTTCCGTCTATATCGAAAACAAAGATAATCGGAGTTTGATGGGCGCTTCAACAGACAATTTAGGTCAATTCACCATTGGAGTTCCCGCCGGTGAAGGACTAACTATTGTCGCTGCCTGTATAGGTTATAAGACCACAAAAATTCCATTTAACGGGCAGAGCACTGTAATCATCAAGCTCGTTAAAGACGATCGTATGATTGACGAGGTTGTCGTTACAGGAGAGAAGGCCAATACAAAGAATAGCATGGGAATTAACTACCGCAATCAGGTTTCGGCGACAGAACGCTTTGACATGAAAGAGTTGGAAGCACTGCCTTTTGCTTCTATTGAAAGTGGGCTACAAGGTCGGCTGGCGAATGTGGATATCGTGTCTAGCGCAGACCCCGGTGCAAGAAGCTCTATCCGGATTAGAGGGACATCCTCGTTGAATGGTAATTCAGAACCCTTAATCGTTGTTGATGGTGTTCCTTATCCTACCTCCATAGGTAGCGACTTTAATTTTTCCACCGCTAACGACGAAGATTTTGGTGGCCTAGTGAATATATCTCCTAACGATATTGAATCCATTGAAGTGTTAAAAGACGCCGCGGCTACAGCGATTTGGGGCTCTAAAGGCGCAAACGGCGTTTTACTCTTTACCACGAAAAAAGGACGTAAGGGTAAAACCCAATTTGCATTGTCCAGCAAATTGGATGTTAAGCGCGAAGCAGAAACAATCCCCATGTTAAATGGAGGACAATATGTCGCACTGGTACAGGATGCCATTTGGAATTCAGTGAATGATCTGGGCTATACTTCCGCGTTACCATACCTCAATTTACTCTATAATACGAACGAAATTAAATATGATCCATCATGGGTCTATTTTAATGAGTATAATCAAAATACCAACTGGCTTGAACAAGTGACCCAAGTGGGACATTTCGAAGATAATTCTCTTTCGATTAGTGGCGGAGGAGATAAAGCCACCTACAGGCTGTCACTAGGGTTTTTAAATGATGTTGGAACGACAAAAGGAACCAAACTGAATCGCTATAATTCACTGTTGAGTCTCAATTATAAATTCTCTAACAAGTTTAATGTTAATGCCGATATGTCCTATTCCATTAGTGATCGGAAGAATTTTTGGACGGGTGAGGATATCAGTACACCAAGAGGTATGGCCATGACCAAAATGCCCAATATGAGTCCTTATGTCATCGGGGAGGATGGCCAATATACAGATCAATATTTTACACCACGGATTAACTTTCAGGGTTCATTTGGGGAGAACCAAATGTTCAATCCAGTAGCGATGGTGAATGAATCAATCAATAATACTGTCGGCGAGCAAGCAAGGGTCGTCTTTCGAGGGATCTATACTATTATTCCAGCGCTTCAATATATTGGTACAGTTGGATTTGATACCAGGTCAACGAAAAATCGAAAATATTTGCCGCAGGCTGTTACCGGAGTTATCTGGACCGATCCGTTCTTCAATAGGGGATCGGATATGCTGTCAGATGAGTTATACCTAAACACCGAGAATAAATTTATATTCAATAAAAAGATAAAAGAGCATAGCATTGTTGCTACGGGCTTATTGCAGACAAATGAAGCACGAAAGTTTAGCTATGCCAGTGAGACATCAGGCAACGCATCATCATCTTTAAGTGATCCAACCGCCGGCGGCGCCGTCGTGAATATGGGGTCGGGAAATTCTAAAACACGGAATATCGGTGCGATTTCCAGTTTGCATTACGCATATAAGGATCGTTATATCGTCAGTGGTACATACCGTTGGGAGGCCAACTCCAGTCTCTCGGCACAACATCGCTGGAAAGGGTTTCCTTCAATTGGCGCTGCCTGGCATCTCGGGGACGAAGAATTTATTAAAAAATTAGACCTTATCAGTACGGCGAAACTTCGCTTTAGCTGGGGGAAAAGTGGAAATGCCCCTTCGGGCGCTTTCACCTATTTGGGCACGTTTCAGCCGCTCACGCCAGGTTATATTGATATGCCTGCTGTGGGACCAGTATCCATTCAATTGGATAATCTTAAATGGGAGACGATAACCCAAACTGATTTTGGTGTCGATCTCTCTTTCTTTAAAAATAGACTTCAATTTACGGGTGAGCTATATAATCGGGTTACCACAGACCTCCTACAAAAGGACGTGACATTACCTTCATCCACTGGTTTTGGTAAAATGCGGTACTACAATTCTGGCAAATTAGCCAATAAAGGCTGGGAATTGATTTTCAATGCTGAGGCAATCCGCTCCAAGGATTTTGGTCTCTCTGTTAATCTGAATGTGTCACGTAATAGAAATGAAGTTATTGTACTACCCGATAACATGCAATTTGAGAACTACAACTTCGGTAATGGCAAATATGCGCATAAAATTATCGAAGGCAATCCAGTAGGCTCATTTTACGGCTACCATTATCTCGGTGTATATCAGAACGAACAAGACACCTATGCCAAAGACCTGGACGGAAAAATAATGTACGACCTACAGGGGCAACCTGTCTATATGGTAAATGGCAACAGGCGGGTATTTGCCGGCGATGCCAAATATCAGGATATCGACGGGAATGGTGTGATTAATCAATATGACATTGTTTATTTAGGAAATGCAATGCCCTTATTTACAATGGGGGGCGGGATAAACCTGCGTTACAAAGCTTTTGCGCTAAGTACTTTTTTGCACGGTAGATTTGGCCAAAAAGTAGTCAATCAGGTACGGATCAATACGGAGAATATGTATGGTACAGCGAACCAAAGTACCGCTGTACTTGGAAGGTGGCGCCAAGAGGGAGATGTTACAGATATACCACGGGCGCTATATGGTGAAGGTTACAATTACTTAGGGTCAGACCGCTTTGTGGAGGATGCATCTTTTGTTAGGTTAAAAATGATCTCTCTCAAATATGCACTTCCTAAAAAAGTAATCGAAAGATGGGGATTGACCCGCTGTGAAATATTTATGACCGTTCAGGATGTCTTTACGTGGACTGATTATTCTGGTCAAGATCCAGAAGTCTCCCTCTCAAGTAATATTTATATGCTGAGCCAGGATAATGCAAGTACGCCACGTCCAAGACGCTTTGCTTTGGGGGTAAATGTAAACTTTTAAAAAAAGGAAGTGATGAAAATATGTTATAAATTAATGATGCTGTGTCTATTGTTGCCAGCGGCATCTTGTCAGAAATGGCTTGATCTCAAACCACAGAATGAACAGGTCAGTGATGCTTACTGGACCAATAAAGCTGAAGTGGAAGCTGTATTAGGTGCGGCCTACGTAAAATTACAAGGTGCTGTTAAAACAATGTTAGTATGGGGCGAAGGCCGGGGAAATACACTGAGCTTAGGCGGGTATTTTGATGTCGATCTTTTAAGGTTAAAAAGTTTCTCGCTTTTGCCGACAAACAATTATGCAAAATGGGGTGAATTTTATCAGATTATCAATTATGCTAATATGGTGATAAAGTATGCTCCTGCTGTTGTTGAAAAAGATCCAGCGTTTAATCAAGCGACTATGGCATCTTTTTTATCGGAGGCTTATTTTTTGCGAGCACTCAGTTATTTCTACATCGTTAGGAGTTTTGGCGAGGCACCATTGATCCTAGAACCCTATATGGACGATCAGCAAGCATACGAATTGTCAAAATCGTCCAAAGCTCAGCTCTTTGATCAGATTGTGCAGGATCTGACGGTTGCGTCAAACAACGGTAAGGAGATCTGGCCAACGGTTTGGGAAACCAAAGGGCGTTCCACAAAATGGGCTATACAAGCGCTGCTGGCCGATGTCTACCTCTGGCTGGGAAAATATGATGAGGCGATAATCGCCTGTAATGCCATATTGCAGTCAGGAAAGTACGGGCTCTTGCAGGGAACAGTCAATAATAAGAATAATTGGTTCAGTATTTTTAATCCCGGAAATTCCAACGAGGGGATTTTTGAAATCCAATTTGATTATACCAAGAATCAAACAAATAAATTGATGGAAATATATGGCTCCAACTATAATTGGATCATATCCAACTATTGTGTGTCGCTATTTACAGAAAATGCCGAAGATATCCGCGGCGCAGGGGCATCCTACGAAACGGTTGCCTACAAGCTTTGGAAATATTTAGGGGCAGAAGGAAATACAACGATTCCTAGACCCTATAGTGATCAAAATTGGATCATTTATCGGGTGGCGGATATTTACCTGATGAAGGCCGAAGCATTGATTATGAAAGGAGAAAGTTACTACCCACAAGCGGTAGAATTGATCACTACGATTCGGTCAAGGGCCTCAATTTCCCGCCCGCTCGAAGCAGGGAGTACCGAATTGGATATATTGAAAGCATTAATGGATGAGCGTGCACGGGAGTTTGTGGGAGAAGGAAAACGTTGGTTTGATCTACTACGTGTGGCGCAACGAGATCAATATAAATATAAAGAATATTTGATCGAACAAGTATTACTCGGCGTATCAGGAGCCTCAACACCTGTGATTAGATCCCTATTGCTCAATGAGAATGCGCACTATTTGCCAATACATGCCGATGAATTGAAGTATAATAAATTGCTTGTGCAGAACCCGTATTATGAAAACCTAAATTAATGCAAAAATGAAAAAGAATCTTATTCCTCTTTCTAACCTTGTGCTGCTTTTTATTGGATTATTTTCAATCCTACTCTCCTCCTGTAAAGATGATTTCGAAAATAATACCTATTCAGCGTATGAAGATTTACCCATGGCTTCATACCTTAAAAATCAGCCCGAAAAATATGATCTATGGGTCAAAATCCTCGAGAAAGCAGATTTGTACAATACATTGAATATTAATACCATATACACGCTCTTTGCTCCAGTCAACGATGGTGTCGAACGATATCTCAAAAAAGTGAATCTGACTTCGGTTGATCAGATGACAAAAGACGATGCTAACTATTTGGTGCGTTATCATCTTGTTCCAAATGTTTCAATTGACCTCGGTCAGTTTCAAAGTGGGGCAATCTCAGATTTAAATGCTACCGATGATAATCTTTTTGTGGAGTTCAAAGATGGTGGATTGGATCAGATCTATTTGAATGGGCTATCGCGATTTAATGCTTTCGATATTAAGGTAACTAATGGAATTATCCATAGCGTAGACGATGTTTTGGAACCTCTTACAGCGACTATATTGGATCGATTGAAGGATCAAAAATATAGCATATTTCATGATCTGGCCGTGGCAACCGGATACGACGAGCGATTAAATACCGTCTACACAGTAGGCACAGACCCGGATGGAAATCCAATCCAACAGCGATTCAAATATACGGCATTTGCGGTAAGTGATGCTGTTTACCTGAAAGAAGGCATTCATACGCTAGCAGAGCTATTGAATAAACTGGGCGCATCAGGATCAGACCTGAAATCGACAAGCAATCTTGCTAACCGTTACATGGCTTACCACCTATTGGCGCAGCAGCGCTCTTTTGCCGATTTAGGTAAATTCCCCGCTGGCGCGACAAAAATGAATTTGGAAACCATGGCCCAATACGAATTGATAAAAATTAGCGAAGGAGGAGAAGGTTTGGTTATTAATACCGATGAACGTGTCGGCAGTGCTATTCATTTTAATGAAATCAATATCCCCTGCAAAAATGGTGTATTGCACGATATTAGCCATTGGATGCCAATTTTCGTTCCAGAGCAGGTCAAGGTTATTTGGGAGTTTACAGACTACCCAGATATTGCCGCCAATGTTACCCAATACAGAAACCCGAGCCTTGGAGCGCAATACAATAAAATCTTTGTGGCCAACGAGCTGACGAGTATTACATGGCGGGCGCAACCAGAGACCAAGTCAAATGTATTGATTTATCGTAACAACAGGAGTGCGGACGGTATTTGGTATACGGGTCCGCTGAATTACGATCATTTACGTGTAGAATTGGGCGAATCGGGATGGATTCAGATGCGAAGCCCCACTATTGTAAAGGGAAAATACAAAGTCAAATTGACGTGGCCTAGTACTAAATATACTTCAAATACAGGAATTTGTGCCTTTGTATTGGATAATGAAATGCTGTATCCCCGGTTGGTGATGTCCAATACCAGCTCCGACAAAATGATGACGCAGGATTTAGGAACCGTGGAATTTAGGGAAACAACAGACCATACCCTCCGCATACTATCACTGGATGGTAAGTTGCTGACGTTAGATTACATCCAGTTCGACCCGATTAATTGACCCAAATAAATGAGATCTAATTATACACACATGAAAAACGTTGTAGGAATTCTCCTGTTCATGCTTGTTGCAGTAACAGGATGTAAAAAGAATTGGAATGAGCACTACGAGGAACAAGGATCCATATCCCAATTAGATTTGTTAGCTTATCTTAAAACTCAACCACAATACAGCCTATTTGTCTCAAAACTGGAAGAGTATGGGATTGCTGAGGAGCTGACCCGCGATCAAGAATTAACCATATGGGCGGTACCTAATGATCAGATGGCAGCCTTTGAATCATCCACAGAAGATAAAATCTCGATCTTAAAGTATCATATTAATAACCTCAAATATGACAGTGGAAAACTTAAAGATGGTTTAAAATTAATTACTTTAAATGGGAAGTATCTGATGGTTTCACGTAAGGATAATCAGGCATATGTTGGTGACGCCAAACTGATTAAGGCCAATCAATTTTGTAAAAACGGGGTGGTGCATGAAATTGATCTGTTGCTGAAGCCGGACGTTAGCATTTATGATTATCTCCGTGGTCTGGGGAATGACTATTCGATCATTCGAGATAGCGTTCTCGCCATGAATGATACGATTTTTGATTTGTCAAATAGTGTTCCCATAGGGGTAGATCCAACTGGGAACACGTTATACGACTCCGTATTTACCATTACAAATCCAATATTTGAAAAGGCGAACATCCGCTCTGAGTTTGCAAATGTTACGATGTTCCTTCCTACTAATCAGGTTATTAAAAATTGTTTTGATGATTTACAGCGTCTCTATAATCAATTTGGAAAGAAGTTTTTGAGAGAAGACTCCTTAATCGCCTATACATGGATCAAAGAGGCTATTTTTTATAATGAAATTATAACTGACTATGGCACAAAGGATCTGACATCCGCCTTTAATCGCTTATGGAAGCCAGGTATACAACTGGTAGATCCGCAATATAAACGCATGAGTAACGGTAGAATCTTTAACGTGACCAAATTAAAAATTCCCAATAATGTCCATATTCAAATGATAAAGCAGTTGTTTCATTATTATGAATATGTACCGGAAAATGAAAAGGCAAACCTGTTTGGCCTCGCCAATGTGACCGCTATAGAACCAAAGGACAGGGATAAGGTAAGTTTTCCTACATTGGGGATCGAGCTTACCTACCGAACCCTTCTCATACGGGGAGATATAGCTGACAATAAGCCTGCATCAATCAATTTTACTCCGATTATGTTAGAGCGGAAGCCAGATGGTTCAACAGGTTATAAAGTCGTGGAAGTTCCACCAGGAGAATATAATCTGTATATGGGATTTTTGGCCAAAAACCATCCATTTGTGAATATCTACGTAGACGATAAGTTAGTGGCAAAGTCTTTAAATGTGGAACCGTCGACGCCGTGGAACTATGATCGCGCGACAAATACCGTAGCTGGAACCAAGTATAATGGTTGGGGAGGACTGGTCGGACCTGTAGTGATCGAGGGCGATAAAATCCGGTCCTTTAAAATTAAAGTTGAATTTGCCGGCTTAGGAAAGGGAACTGTAGAAAATATTGAGCCTTACCACTGGGCGTTGATTCCAACAGTAAATAATTATTAACCAAATGAATTTTACAGATCTCATGTATAAGAAAAATAAACATGTGTGGAAGTTGTCAATGGCTTTGTCATTCTCATTATTCTGCATGCATAGTTATGCCCAGCAAAATATTCAGGGAAAGGTCGTGAAATCGTACGATAAAACTCCCGTAGAGGGGGCTATTGTAAGTATTTTGAACTCAACACATACCACCAAGACGAAATCGGATGGAACATTTGTTTTCGATAATATACGAGATGAGTCGCCAGTTATTCGGATTTGGAGTCCCGGATTCTTTGAATCACGTATTGAAGTGTTGGGGCGTAACCAAATTGAAATAAAGTTGATTTCGGAGGGACGAGAACATTATGAAAATGTAGTTTCGGGGTCTTTTTCTGCAGCTAATGCGACGTTGTTGACCACGGAACACTATCCTAAGGGCGCAGCCACCGCTGAACAAGTACTAACTGGCCAGATTGTAGGGTTACGCACGGCCAACAAAGGTGGAATGCCTTCAGAAGGTGCTGCATTGAATTTTAGGGGAGTGCGCTCGTTTGAAGCAAATAGCAATCCGCTGATTGTCGTCGATAATGTACCGTATTTACCAGATATGGATAATTCTCCGATTATTGGTGGATACTCGAGAAGTATCTTTGCCCCATTTAACCTTCATGATATTAAAAGTATTCAATTCTTGAAGGGAGCCGAAACAGCACGTTACGGTTCGTTAGGCTCAAATGGAGTACTCAAATTAGAAACCTCTGCATCCGATGATATGGAAACGGTTATTGAGTATCGAGGTAATTTTGGAGTAGCGCATCAGTATAGAACGCTGCCTGTGCTGAATGATAGTCAATACAAGAGCTATCTCGGTGCCGTTGGGATGACCAATTACAACGATATGGGCGAGCTGCTGGCGCAATTTCCTTTCCTGAAAGATGATCCGAATTATTATTATAACTACCTGTACAATAATAAAACGGATTGGCAAGATCAGATTTATCGAAATGCTTTTGTAACCGATCATCATTTAAGAATCAAAGGTGGCGATGCGGTTGCAAAATATGATCTCTCGCTTGGCGTGTTGAACCAACAGGGCGTATTGGACAATACAAACAACACCCGATACAGCACGCGTTTGAATTCAACGATTGCTTTAGGACAGAAATTCGACTTGAATGCAATTATGGCATTGACCTATAACACGGGAAGAATGCAGGAACAAGGCATGTTAAAAGCCACCAATCCCATGTTGGCCGCAATGTATAGAGCGCCGATTCTTAGCCCCTATACAAAAGATAAAGACAACAACCTATTGACTGATTTGGATGGTGTTAGACAATTTGGTGTCTCTAATCCCTTAGCTCTTCTACAAACCGGCGATTTTACATCGGATGTCTACGATGTTTTTGCGCAAGCTAATTTGCGCTATAGAGCGACTAAAGATCTTCAATTTAATGCTTTGCTGGGTTACTATACAAATTATAGCCGGCAGACAACCTTTGTACCAGGATTGTCTAGCGGTACCATTCTGCCCTTAGAGAATGGAATTGCTTTAAATACGGCGCGATCGGGCGCTGGGCAGTCTGCTAATATTTCATGGAATTTTTATGGAAGTTATGCGAAGCAGTTGGGCAGCGATCAATTGGATGCTGGTATCGGTATACAGGGCCTGCTGAATAGTCAGGAGTATGATGCCGGTGCGGGCAGGAATACAAGTTCCGATTTTTACCGTACACTGAATTATGTCAGTAACGCAGGACGTAAATTTTGGGGATATGATGAAGACTGGAATTGGATGAACATGTATGGTTTCGTCCGTTACAACTGGCGCAGCTTATTGAAATTAGATGCCAGTCTTAGCGTTGACGGTACCTCCGTTACAGGCGAAAATGCCAAAAGGTTTGGACTGTTCCCGGCGGCGGACTTATCAATTCTGCTCTCTAATATGTCTTTTCTGAAGGAGAATGAATCGATAAACAACCTCGTGTTAAAATTTGGTTACGCAAAAACCGGTAACAGCCGCTTTTCATCAAAGATTGGACAATCGTACTACAGTAGCCAATTATATCGACAACTTGCTGGAATTGTAGTGGGTAACATTCCTAGCAATGAAATTAGATGGGAAGATAACCAAAATATGCAGGGTAATTTAATCTTTTCGGGGCTAAATCAACGTTTAAATATGAACGTGGGATATTATTACAACCGTGCCAGTCATCTTTTAAATAGTTTTTCTGTGTCGCCCATAGCGGGAATCGACAGGATATTTTTAAATGGGGGTCAAATCAACAATCGTGGTTTGGAAGTGGATGCTAATTTTGTTTTCGTTGACAAAACAGACTGGTCCTTCACACTGGGCGGTAATTTATCCACATTAAACAGTACCGTAAAAAAGCTGTTGAGTGTGAATCCAATACTGTTACAGCAGGAAGATGATGTTGTTCGCATCCATCAGGTGGATAAGGCACCCTTTTCTTTTTATGGATATCAATCCAATGGCGTTATTGCTAGCGCCAGAGAGGCCGAGCAATTGAATTTATACGATTATAAGAATAGAATGTTTGCTCCAGGCGATGTTTTCTTTGAGGACGTGAATAACGATGGTATTATAGATGCCGAAGATCAGGTCAATCTAGGAAGTAGTTTGCCGAAATTATTTGGGGGCGCATATTTCACTTTACGTTATAAGAAGGTTCAATTGCAGGGTCTCTTGAGTTTTACCAAGGGCAACAAGATTTATAATGCTGTACGTAGAAGTCTCGAGGATCTCGCAGGTTACAATAATCAATCCATTGCGGCACTGCGCCGTTGGCAGACCGATGGCCAACAAACTGATATCCCACAGGTACAGTATGGTGATCCCATGGACAACGCACGCTTTTCTAGCCGCTGGATTGAAGATGCTTCTTATATGCGTTTAGAGAACTTGTCTTTGTCTTATCGTTTTGGGAATCATCGACTTAAAATTCTTGCGCATTCGGAATGGTATATCGTTGCTGAAAATTTATTTACATGGAGTAAATATTTGGGACTGGATCCTGTAACGGCATACAGCAATAGCATGGCTTATACCGGTGCAGACTATGGCAAAATCCCTTTACCACGGACCTTTAAATTAGGCGTCAATTTTAAACTCTAGAAAGTATGAAAAGTTATTATATACACTATAGCATAGTCGTCGTGTGCTTGGTTCTTACCAGTTGTTCCAAATATTTTGAAGTGAATACCAACGATGTTTTGACGGAAAAAGATTATGGTCAAGAAACCAATGAACTGTATTCAGGTTATATGGGAGTTGCTGCAAAAATGCAGGCTCTGGCCGATCAAACTGTATTTTTAAGTGACTTACGAACCGATCTACTTGAACCTACGGCCAATGCACCCCAAGATTTGTGGGATTTGTACAACTACAAGGAAAAAAAGGGCAATACTTTTGCCAACCCACGCACCTATTATGATCTTATTGTAAATGCCAATGCTTATTTGGAAAAAATTAGGTCTTATCGAAAAGCAAACCCAAAAGCATTGGAGGACGAGCACTATAATGCATTGATATCTGGAACAATTCGTTTTAAAGTATGGACGTATCTGACGCTAGGGAAATTATACGGTAAGGTAGCTTATTTCGATGATTCTAAGATCGATTTAGACAATCTGTCTTCCATTCCCGTAATTTCTTTAAATGAACTGTTGCCTAAACTGGTCTCATTGATGGAAATAGGTGTGGACGGTGTTGATGGAAAGTATGTCGCGAACTGGGGCAATATTTTATTTCCAGGGGTGGCTACTAATCAGCAAGATCTCACTTGGAATATGATTTGTCCATCGCCTGAACCATTATTAATGGAGCTGTATCTGTGGACGAGACAATATACAAAAGTGGTCGATATCGGTATTCGCTTTATCTATGACAATGGTAGTAATAAGTTTAAAGTCAGTAATGACGATTATAATGGGGAGTGGGTTCAGGTATTTACGAGGGATCCAATAACACGGACAAGAGTATTGATGAATATTGTACCCTATGATTTTGAACGAAACCAGACAAATCGCTTGATGCAGTTTTTCTCGAATCAAAGTCCTTCCTTATATTATTTAAAGCCGACGGCTGCCGCCATGGGTCGGTACCAGGAACAAATTCGATATGATGGGCATACCTTGGGTGATCAATATCGGGGAGAGAATTACACCTACTTTTTACAGAACGGAGCATGGGTGATCCGCAAATTTTCGAGAGATCGGGAGAGCGCTTCGGAAATCTATAAAAATAATGTCCATATTGTCATATACCGAGATGCTGATGTACACTTTTTTATGATAGAAGCCCTCAATAACTTGGGCATGTTTGATCAGGCGGAGGCATTGTTGAATGATGGTGTAGAGTTGTATCTTTCACGAAACGCAGGCAATTTAAAGTATCCTTTTGACAATGCGGCGATGAATGTTAGCCTTGCCAGAAATTGGGGAATTAGACGTCGGGTCAATCTCGCACCGGTGCACCCAGAAGGTGTTAGCAGAGATGATTTATCAACGACAGAAAAAGTTGATGCTTATAAGAAGGCATTAGATAAATTAGTTGTTGAAGAGACCCTGATGGAAAGTGCTGGCGAAGCAAAGGCTTATTTTGCGATGATGCGCATTGCCGATCGTTGGAACGACCCTACAATTTTAGCCGATATCGTCGCGCAGAAGTACCCCGTAGGCCAAACGAACCAGATTCGCCAATATTTGCTGGATAGAAATCATTGGTTTGTTCAATATCCGTTAAATTAAACTTCATTTACATTTTAAGCGGTTCAATATATAACGATTTCAATTGCTAAAAAATTCACTGTTAAAATAAGGGTATGTTTATACGATTCGAAGACAATAGATTTTTTTTCATAGGCTGCATCGCAAAAGAATTTTGAAAACCGTAGTTTTTAAGTTTTTTTAAAAAAGTTATGAACAAATCGTTAATTTTATATTTCTTAAAATCTAACAATGACCAATTCTGTAAATCAATTTTTAAAAACGTTAGAAATTAGTGATTTCTCTGCTACTCCAAAGTATTTGCAATTGGCGAATACGATTATTGATGCCGTAAAAAACGAAATATTGGTCCGGGATGATATGTTGCCTTCCATTAATGAGTTAAGTGCCTATTTAGAAATCTCACGTGATACGGTTGAAAAAGCATACCGATACCTTAAGAAAAATGAGATTATTGCTTCGAACCCCGGTAAGGGCTATTATGTGCATAAAACAGATGTACAATCGAAACTTAAGATTGCAATCTTTCTGAATAAACTCAGTGCGCATAAAAAAATTGTGTATGATTCCTTTGCAAAGGAATTAAGTGACTATGCGAATTTGGATTTGTTTGTTTATAATTCAGATCTATCGTATTTAAATACACTTTTAGGGAGTCTAACGAAAACTTATGACCATTATGTTCTTTTTCCACACTTTAAAGAAGGCAGGGATAAGGCCCCGGATATTATCCGGAAAATCCCTTCAGAAAAGCTAATGCTATTGGGTAAGTTTATCGAAGATGTACCTGGCGATTTTCCTGCGGTTTATGAGAACTATGAACAGGATATTTACTCCGCTCTGGAGGAAGCTAATGAAGTTTTGAGTAAATACAAAAGCTTAAAACTGGTCTTTCCGGACTACAGTGATTTTCCAAAGGCTATTATCAAAGGGTTTTATAAATTTTGTCAGCAATATGCTTTTGATCACGAATTAGTTTCTGATATCGATGAAGAGAAGGTAGAGAAGGGAACGTGTTACATTAACATTATCGAAGATGATCTTGTAAAACTGCTGAACAAAGTGATACAGAAAAAATTGGTCATCGGAACTGACGTTGGTGTGATCTCCTATAATGAAACACCATTGAAGAAATTTATTCTCAATGGTATCACAACCATATCGACTGATTTTGAAATGATGGGACGTTTAGCGGCCGAATTGATTATTAAAAAATCCAAAGACCGTGTTGAGGTTCCATTTTATTTGAAAGTTAGATCATCGATTTAGAACCAAGATATAATAATGAGTTCTTCGCATAGCGGGGGAATATACATAAGGAATGCGCAGTCCAAAATGTATGCCGATAGTAGCTGTCTTTTTGTAATAGAGGTAGTTGTATATAAAAGAAAAAGACTGGTNNACCAGTCTTTTTCTTTTATATATAAACTTCGTTTATTTTTTTAAGGTCTTCACAGGAAACAGTTCAATAACACCTTTTGCAACCTTGCTGATGTTATTAATTGCTTTTTCTGGGTTATCGACATCTCCCGATCCGCGTGCCTGCCAAATCACTGCATTTGTTTTGCGGTCAATAGCTTCAATAATTAGATGACCATAACGATAGCGCTCTTTTGCAACTGGGTAATAGCCGCCACCGTAGTAATATGGTGAAAACCATGGACGATACCAACCCCAGGGTCCACCCCAGCCGTAGTAACCGCCGCCACCATAGACCAAGCGACTCTTATTATTGACAATCGTGATGTATCGAAATAGCAAATCAGGGTTATCTTTGGAATATTGAAGGCCTTTTGCTTCCAAAGCTGCATTTGCTGCGTCCAGGATATTTGTTTTAGCGATATCATTGTCAAAATAAGACTTTGATAACGAGTCGACCGGAGGCAACCAAGCATACGTCTTAAATGGCGTAAAATCCATCTTTTCTACCCGTGTGGTATTGTATTGATAAGACGAACATGATGCGAGTGCAACGCAAAGCACCAAAAATAATAGAATCTTTTTCATCGTAGTAATTATTTATAAGTGTGATCTCATCGGTGTAAATGAGCTCGTTTCACTCGGTTTGTTTATTAACTGTGATGAATCTATCATGAGTATTTTATCACCGTATTTAACGGCCAACTCATGATGGTTCATGGCCTATATTGAACTTATATTTATTTAACTAATTTGTTTTTATTCCTTATCGTATACCTTTCAAGTGTAAAAATATTACAGTTGACGGTCTTTATGGCAATTGTTTCTTTATCCTCCGGGATGCTATTATCCTTTTTGATTTTACAACCTATTACTTTAGACAAAAAACTATAAATATGGTTTAATCGTAATTGTAAAATTAATAAGGATATTTTGCCACTAGCGGAATCTGTCTTCCAGGACCAAATGCTTTTGGACTGATCCGCAGGATAGGAGGAGCTTGAAAACGTTTGAATTCAGCATTATTAACCAATTTACATATCCTTTCTACTAACGATTGTTCAAAGCCCATTGCTACAACCTCAGATCCTGCTTTCTCATTTTCGATGAGTTCAAAGAGGATTTGATCCAATAGTTCATATTCCGGTAAGGAGTCTGAATCTTTTTGATCTGGCCGAAGTTCTGCGGAAGGTGCTTTTTCAATGGTATTGATTGGAATGATTTCCCGTTCTCGATTAATATAGCGTGCTAAATCATAGGCTTTGGATTTGTAAACATCACCGATTACAGAGATGGAACCTGCCATATCACCATAGAGCGTACCGTATCCTACAGCAGCTTCACTTTTATTGGACGTATTGAGCAGGATATGACCAAACTTATTGGAAACGGCCATCAAAATTACAGCACGGGCGCGTGCCTGTATATTTTCTTCAGTCGTATCGGGTTGTAGATTCTCAAAAAGAGGGGCCAAGCTATGTTCGTATGCATTAGCAATATCTTTGATGGGAATGATATGGTGTTTGCAGCCAGTATTGTTGACCAGATCCATGGCATCTTTTATCGAATGGTCGGAAGAATAAACCGATGGCATCAGTATGGCCAATACATTATCGGCCCCGAGAGCCTCGCAGGCTAAAGCAGCAACCAAGGCCGAATCCAGTCCGCCCGACAGGCCTAAAACTGCCTTTCTAAAACCAGATTTTTGAAAATAATCCCGAAGGCCCAGGATTAATGCATCGTGCACAAGCTCCATCTCAGATTTAGGGTGCTTAGGAGCGGCTGTGGTGGAGATTATATTTTGTTGATGATAGGTTATAAATTGAAGATCCTCTTCAAAGCTTTTTAGTTCAGCGACCGTTGTACCTTCATTATTCAAGGCAATGGAGCGTCCATCAAATATAATATCCATGTGAGCCCCAATTTGATTAACATAAATCAGCGGTCTGCCCGACTTTTTGACCTGCTGACTAAGAACTTTAACGCGTTCCTCAAAATGCGTATAGGAAAAAGGAGAGGCCGCAATGTTGATGAGTAGGTCTGGATTTTCTTTTCTCAGTTCTGCCATGGGATCGCCAACGTACGAATTGCCACCCTCGTCATCGTCCCACAGATCTTCGCAAATTGTTAGGGCAATCTTTACGCCGTTCAGTTCGATGCAGTTGAAAACTCTACTAGGTTCAAAATAGCGATATTCATCAAATACATCATAATCAGGCAAAAGACCTTTTTTAACAACATCCTTTACGATTCCATGTTCGATAAATACAGCAGAATTATAGAGTTCTTTACCTTCAGGATCACCGTTTTTGACGGGTGCTCCGATGATACAGGCAATATCATGGCACTGTGCAGCGATTTGATGAATAGCTTCATCACATTGATGTCTGAATGCCTTATTTCTTAACAGGTCCTTGGCGGGATATCCGCCAATTGCGAGTTCGGCGAAGATAATAAGATCGGCAGCGGCTTCTTTGGCCTGATGGATGGCGCTAATTATCTTTTTAGTATTTGCTTCAAAATTACCGATATGGTAATTTAACTGTGCTAAAGCTATTTTCATATGCTATTGATCTTCTAAAAATAAGATACCTACTTATGGAGGATCTTCTCACAAATTTATTTCTTTTTTTTGATACTAAGCTTGCTCTTATTGGAATAAAGGAAAGTTAATCAAGAGAAATCGATGTTTGTAACCTGTGTGTTACCGATGTGGCAATATACTGGGGTATTTCTAAGGTATATATAAAATAAGCTAGGGCAATTGCATCGAATAGGGCCGCTTCTTAAGGCAGCAATCTGCTATAAGCAAATCGGGATAGGAAGAATGAATAGCTTTAAGGGTATAGATTATGCTAAATTGTTTTAACATAATTTTAACAACGTTAAATGCTGTTAAATTTCTTGACATGAATGCAGATGTATAGTACCTTTGATGTATCAAAAGCAACGAAAGATATTAAAAATAATATATAAAGAACTTTTCATAATTTAGGTTAATAATTGGTTAGGTAAAGCTCGGAGTTCCCCACTTCGAGCTTTTATTATTATAGATATTTCGCATGCGGTTTTTGCTCCCAATTCATTTTCATCCCAACTAGATTATGAGTGTTTAAAATAGATCTATTTGTTACATCCGCACAGTTACTTCCATTTTTTCTGATTTAATTCTTAACGGTGGCAAATGGGGATCAAGTTGTAACCAACTTGTACCTTTTAACAATGGTGTTAGGATTTTTAGATTCTAACACCATTGTATACAAGAGAACTTATTTAGTTAAAATATTTTTATTTAATGTCTACCACTTCAATCACGAAGTCCAAGGGTGAGTTGGCAGGAATTGGCCCTACCGCTCGGTTTCCATAACAGAATTTAGAAGGCGCCATGATATGAATTTTAGAACCTTTTTGAAGCCCTTTCTCTGTCAGTCCTCCGAGATCTACATCACCTATTTTTTTAGGAGCAAAGGCGAATGTCCAAGCTGGTATAAGCGTGCTCTCGAAAGGATAATCATAACCGGTATTGGTAAGGAGCTCAAAGCTAGCCGTTTTATCGGTTTCAGTTTGGTCGAAAATACTGCCATTTAATAAGCGACCAGTATATTTTACAGTTGGATTAACTTTAAAGGCTTTAGCATTTAAGGTATCCACAATTTTATATTGATAATTTCCTGTGCCTTCAGCCAAAATTTCATACCAAATGCCTGTCTCGCTATTGTATTGGGCATCGGGATACTTTTGGCTAACATAATTTTTAAGTGCGACGGAGTCTGTTTTAAATTGTGCAGCTGCATCGTAAATCGGCGCATCATCACTTTTGGCACAGCTAATAATAAGGAAAGCGATTGCTGTAATTCCTAAAAATAATGGTGATAACAATTTTTTCATGGTATTATTTGTTAGTTTTTCAATAAGTAGCCATTTCATTGTGAAATTGGCCTAGCAAATGTATGTGATTTTTTTCTTTTTGTATATTTACGCCTAAATAATTAACAAATTGATACAGTGATTTACATTTCTGTATTAAGATCTGCTAAAAAAAAAGCCATTCTCATTGAGAAAATGGCTTTTTCTGAATATGGTTTATATTTCTTATTTGACAGGACCGACTGCTTTCAGTTCAATAGTATATACAACAGGTGTATTTTTAGGAACGGTCACCTTTTCGCTTCCTGTGTATTCTGTTTGGTCAAAAGTGTAGTAGGAAGGTGAAATAAAGGATATCTTATCTCCTTTCTGAAGGCCTTTAGGTAATAAGCCCTCAAATCTTACATCTTTCCCCTGAATATTTATGATCGTAGGGATGAATGCTTGAACCCAAGCAGTATTATATACCGTAATAGCAGTTCTGATATCATCATAAACCTTAGGGATGCCATCCGTATTTTTGTCAAAGACTTGCCCACTCATTAATTCTCCCCTAAAGTTAAAAGTCGCCGACCAAGAATTTGCAGCCGGACCATAATATCCATTTGTACCTGTATATGAATAAGGAGTTTCAGTAGTGGGCGAAAATTCAACTTTGTACCAAATACCCGTAGAATCGGAATATTTTGCATCTGCTCCCCATTTCATTTTAGCATATTGCTCCAATTGAGGAGCTTGTATTTTCAATAGGGATTCTTTGCGTGCTTTCTCTTGTCTGGCGGCTTCTTCTTGTTGTCTTCTTAATTCATCATAGTCAATGTTATCTTTATTACAAGCTGTAAAAAGAATACCAAGACACAAAAATGCCATTAAAAATTTTGTGATATTTTTCATAATTTCTTAAAGTGTGTATTAATTATAAAACTCAAAACGCAGGCTGGACAAACTTCGCTACATCAAATGTTAAATTATTCTAAAAAACCATATAATTCTTTTGAATTCAGGTATTTTTGTCGTATGCTTTTTAAATGAAATTCAAGGTCCAGTCTTAAAATACTTGGAAAGATAAGCTGTTTGCCCCGCAGTAATTGTATTGCTAATGGATGGTATTTCCCTACTTTCTTTTTTCTGCTTAGGGGCTTCCATATGCTATTGTCGAAAACAATCTCTTCGGTAGATTCGGCATCGTACTTCACCGCATAGTAACGCTGGTTAATTAATTCAATAATTTCTCTGTTTGTAAAGATTTCTTGCTCCATTTTTCTGCAGTAGCTACACCAATCGGTATGGATGAAAAGCAGTGTTTCCCTTGGCTCAACAGCGAGTAAAGAATCAAGTTGTTCGAAGCTGATCCAATTTATCCGCTCTTGTCCAAAGTGACAGAGCGGATAAAATAACATCATCGACAGAACGGATATTTTCCTGAAATGCTTCATAGATCAGTTATTGTTTTTTAATGGAAATGGCCAACGCGCAAACCAAAGGTAAATGTCCGTGGACGAGTCGGACCATAGATATAGTCTGAATCCCTCAATGGCCCCTTGTCAAAGTCTTTCTGAAAAGCATTAAACATGTTTTGTATACCGCCGAAAATTTCAATACTAAAATCTTTATGTATGGGCAAGGTATAGCCCAGCCGCAGATTTAATTCGACGAAGTCGCGCGCGTCTTTCAAGGTCATCAAATCGTTTTGGATATGAGGAACAATCATCTTTCCGGTGTAGACTCCGGTCAGATCGACTGCAAATTGTTTGGTCGCCTTTAAATTGCTATTCATATAGCCATAAATATTGGGTGTACGGACGTATTTCTTGGTCAGGATATCCTGTCCGTCTTCCTTTCCCTCGTAGATAAGTTGATCTCTTTTATAGCGAGAGCGCTGAATGGTCCCACCGGTTTGGATAGAAAACCAAGATGATGGTGCAATATTGATCTCAATATTAGAGCCATATACCCGGGCACCCTCACCGTTTTGCATCTCCTGGATGATCAATCCGTCTTTTTCTGATGCCATGACATTGACAAATTGATTGTTTAGATCCGTATAAAACCCTTCCACAAGCAGACTCGTCTGTACATTTCCAAAATTTTTGTTGTAGCTAAAGGAACCTGTATACGCATTAGAATACTCTGTTTTTAGATTTTCACCAATTAACACAAATACTTGATTTCCACCAATGGAAGTGACATGCATGTCCTCGTTAAAAGCTTGTGGCGCACGGAAACCGCGGGCATAGCCCCCTCTAAATTGAAGGTCCTTGGTGATATCATATAAGATTGTCAACCGTGGGCTAAAGTTGCCAAAACGCTGATCTGAGTTTCGGTCTATACCTGCAAGACTGTATTTGCCATCGACATAGGTATAATCGTATCGGGCTCCGATCAAGGTTTTAAAATTACTTAAAGGCTTCCATTCATATTGGGCATAACTGCCTAATCCTCTGTTTTGCTGATCAATGGTTCGTTTGTACCCCGGTATGTCGTCTTGGGTATCGTTGTACGAGAACTCCGCTCCGGCGGTAAATACATCGCGTTCAAAGTTGTAGGTATACTGTCCCCCTGCAACCAGCGCGATATCATTTGTCTTTCCGTATGCATTGGCAGCTAATGTGCTGTCTGCGAGTGTTGCTCCGCCCCCTAGGCCGCCATAGTAGCTGTCACGAACGGTTTTCTGTACAGAGCCGTAAAGCGACATTTTTTGCTTGTAATCGCTAGAGTAATGATCGTAGGTAATTCCGCCAACAAGCGAACTGGTTTCCAATTGTTCTGTGATTTGCGTCAAGTGGGGTACTTTATCAAGCTGATCACCACCGCGACGGAACTCATTCACTGTACTAAAATCTACGGTTATCTTATCTAGATCACTCGGTTTGTAAAATATTTTTGTGCCAAAAGTAGTGTTTCGAAGTTTGGTCATTTCCGAAAAACCATCTCCATTAGCATCATATGCTTCCCGATTGCGGTGCATGCCGTAGAACGTCGCACCTCTCTTGAGGTCTTCCGCGACGGTGGAGGTGTTAAAATCAACTGTATTGTCCCAGCTTCTGCCACCTATGAGTGAGTTGGTTGATTTTACCTGCCAGTCATTTTCTACCGGATCTTTTGTAATAATATTGATTGTCCCAGCAATGGCATTGGCGCCAAATAATGCCGAACCGCCACTTCGTACGACCTCAATACGATCGATCATACTGGTGGGAATCTGGTCTAATCCATATACGCTATTCAATGCGGAGAATACGCCTCTGCTATTGATCAATATTTGCGAATAGGGACCTTCGAGACCATTCAGCCGGACTTGTGAAAAACCGCAATTCTGGCAATTGTTTTCTACGCGTACGCCCGGCTGATAATTCAGTGTTTCAGACATGGCGACAGATTGTGTCGCATTAAATAATTTGGGGCCTATTACATTGACAACTACCGGAGCATCCTTTCGTTTGACGCCGTAACGTGTAGCAGAAACAACAACCTCATCCAAATTGAGGTTGTCTTCCTCCAGTTGAATATGTAACGGAGCCTTTAGCGTATCAAGGGAGATAAGCTTGCTGATTGAGCGGTAGCCTACTGCAGATATATTTAATGTTACTTTTTGCATCGGTATAGCAGACAACTTGAAGTAGCCCGCTGTATCAGATGTAGTCGCAAGCTTGCTGTTTTTTAAAGTCAGTGTGCCGGATGGAACTGCTTCATGGTTTTTATTGAATAAATAGCCTTCCAGTTTCGATTGGGCATATATAGTGGATGTACCCGCCAGTAATAAGGCGAATAAAGTGTATTGCTTTAGCATAGTAATTTTATAAAAATTTTAAAAATACAAGCCTCGTATAGCATTGTCTATAGCGCGCTATGAACAGCATTCAAGGTATTGAACACGGATAGGAAACAAGAAAATAACTTGTCCTTATATAGGGCTATTGTACCAAGGAGTTCATTGAAACCACTGTAAGGTAGTCCAACGAAGGGTGTCGCCTTGGTATCAACGACAATTCTCGAAAAGGAGGCCAATAAGAAATTGTATCAAAGACGTCGTACAGATATAGTCATTCCGTGGTTTAGCAATGCGTTACTGGACGCATACGGTACGTTCCGTTTATTAGCGTCGAGTACTGCCATGCCAGACTACCGGTTTTCGAAATCTCTGATGTTAGTTTTATACTAAGCAGGGGGGACCACGTAAATGGTAATGATCGATAGTTGACGTAATCGCTTCCGGACAAAAGGAATTATAACGCACCTGTCTTACTTCGCGGGGAATTGGAAGTTCAAGGACGGTAAATTCGGTTTGTACGTAGGTGTTGTGATAGATGACATTCAGGTATTCGATTTGGTCATCTGTTTCTTGGGGCTTTTGTTTCTTGGTAAAATCATAAGGGTGGGTGTGCATGACAATTTCACCTGTAGATTTTACCTCTTTGTGCATAAAAACAACACCTGAAATAATAATCAGTGACATTAATACCAATTGGCATAATGCAATAAGCTGACGTGGACTTCTGGTTGTTTTTGGGTACATAAAAAAGCGTTACTTTTTTAGGGTAACGCTTCAAAATTACGATTTTATTTTATCAGTATAGAGCTGTATGGATTAAAAAAATATTAAGTATGCCTATTTTTGATACCTTAATGTTCTCTTTTCCTTACATCCATACTATTTAATCAAATGATTGTTGTCGTCTGGAAATACAAGCCAGGGTTGAAATTGTTTGGCTTCTTCAAAATCCATGGTCGCATAGGAAATGATGATGACGATATCGCCAACTTGAACCAGGCGTGCCGCAGCACCATTCAAACAAATTGTTCCCGAACCGCGTTGGCCAGGGATAACGTATGTCTCAAAGCGTGCTCCATTGTTATTGTTTACGATTTGAACTTTCTCGTTAGCGATGATATTTGCGGCATCCATCAAATCTTCATCTATTGTGATACTACCCACATAATTCAATTCCGCTTGTGTGACCTTAACGCGGTGAATCTTGGATTTCATTACTTCTATTACCATGGCGCAAAGTTAGGGCTTTCTACTGAATTTGAAAGATTTGTCAATTAATTTGACAAATTATTCAGAATCATATTATCGATCAGACGCACGCCCTCAACCCAGGCTGTGACGAGGGCAACATGTTGTTTGCTGAAGTCGATGTGATCGACCTCCTTTAAGCTGGTACTCTCACATATGGCAAAGTATTCAACGCTCAGTCCATCTGTAGCTGTTAATATCTTCAGCGCTTGGTCTTTTATTTCCCGGAGTGCTGTAGCATCATTGATGTGGTCTTTTACGTATGTCAAGGAACGTGAAAGGGCCAACGCTATTGTTTTTCCTTCTTCACTTAATCGCATGTTTCTGGAGCTCAAAGCTAGGCCATCTTGATCTCTAATGATGGGGCATATCGCCAATTGAATAGGTAGATCCTTCATTTCAATCATGCGTTTAATAACCATGACCTGCTGAAAGTCTTTTTGTCCGAAACAGGCAATATGCGGTTGTACTAATGTAAATAATTTATAGACGACTTGAGTGACGCCCTGAAAATGCCCTGGACGTTTTTCCCCTTCCCAGATTTGATCCAGTTCGCCCAAATCGATATGCCAGTGTTCGTGTTTGTCGGGGTACATTTCGTCAACGGTTGGCAAGAAAAGAATATCACACCCCACAGCTTCCAATAGTTTGATATCGTTCTCGATTGGGCGTGGATATTTCTCGAGATCTTTTGGGTCATTAAATTGCGTAGGATTTACAAAAATACTGCAGACGCGAATGTCGCTCAAAGGTTTTGCATAATTTAATAAGGATAAATGTCCTTCATGTAATGCCCCCATGGTCGGGATTAGGGCGATTTTTTGATCGGTTTTTCGTGCTTCTTGCAGGTATGCTTGGAGAGAGGCTTTCGTTTTGAAAATTTCCACTTTGCTATTTAGTTTTTGTGGGCAAAGTTGCATATAATTTTGGGAATATAAAACGATGATTAATAGTAAATTGCATAGTAAGTATTTTTTTCGTACCTTTGTAGACCGATTTTACTGTTCGAAAATAATAAATAAAAATAACTGGAGATGGCAAAAACGAAGATATTGTTTATTACTCACGAGATGTCGCCTTTCCTCGAATTAACTAAAATTTCTGAAATCACACGTCAACTTCCGCAAGCGATGCAAGAAAAGGGTTTTGAGATCCGGATCTTAATGCCGCGTTTTGGGAATATCAATGAGCGTAGAAATAGATTACATGAGGTTATTCGTCTTTCAGGCCTGAACATTGTTGTGGATAATAATGATAATCCGCTAATTATTAAAGTTGCTTCATTACCTGCGGCCCGGATGCAGGTGTATTTCTTGGATAATGAAGACTACTTTCAGCGTAAAAAAGTTTTTAGTGATGAGCATGGCGAGTTCTTTGCAGACAACAATGAGCGTTCGGTGTTCTTCTGTAAAGGAGCGTTGGAAACTGTGAAGAAATTAGGTTGGTCCCCAGATGTAGTGCACTGTCATGGATGGTTCTCTGCGTTGGTACCGGCGTATGTCAAGACGACTTATAAAGACGATCCGACATTCAAGGATGCAAAAGTAATGTACTCTTTGTTCAATGAAGAGTTTAAAGGTACATTAGGTACGAAGTATGCGGAAATGGCGCCAGAGGGTTCATTTAAAGCTGAGGATGCGCAGGTGTACGGTGATGGTAGCTATGAGGCTATCTATAAAGGTGCTTTGCATTTTACCGATATGGTCGTTGTTGCAGATCAAAATGTCAATACCGAAATAGTTGATTTTGCAAGATCAAAAGATATTCAGGTTTTTGAGCCCAACGGCGATCAAGACTATGATGCTTTTGGAGAAGTATATGATCAATTTGCGCCTGAAGAAGTAGAAGCGTAGGCTATACTTTTCGAAGCGTTTCAAAAAGCAATAAAAAAAAAGGTTATTTTAAAAAAAGAGGGCACTGAAAAAGTCTCAA